>JBASPX010000026.1:0-18607 GCA_049659625.1 Candidatus Saccharicenans sp.
CGGTTTTTAATCGGCGCCTTCAGAAGTTTCGGGTCGGCATCCGGTATTTTCTTTTTCAGGAATTCGTTCGACAGATAATCGTTGGTGGAATTGATAAGGGCTTTGACCACCTCGGGTTTCGTCCGGCCGGCGATGGACAGACCTTTAAGAAAGGAATAGGTTTCCACCGTCACCGGTTGAAAACTGCTGGCCAGCTGCCCGAAACCTTCGGGTAACACCACCAGCAGGTCCAGCCCGCTGTCTCTCACCTCGCCGATGACTTTCTCCTTCTCGCCCGTCTTTTCCTCGATAATGAAACCGGCCATGTTCAGCGCGCCGATGAGGTTACGGGAAATCTCCGAGCGGTCGAGGTCGAGCACGGCCACCTTCTGTTTGGCCATGGCTTTTTTCATCTCGCTTTTAGTGATGCTGCCGACGAAATTAAAAATCACCAGGATGAAAACCAGCGAGATGATAAGCTGTTTGTTAATAAGCTCTTTTATTTCCTTGATCAAAAGATTGCTGAAGTTTCTCATTGCAGGGCTCTCCTGAAGACAATTTCCAGGTTGGGAGCCTGGTATTTTTCTTTAAGCGCGGCGGGCGTGCCTGAATCTAAAATGACTCCCCGATCAATCAGGGCCACCCGGTCGGACAGGAATTCCACTTCTAACATGTTGTGGGAGGACAGCAACACCGAAACGCCTTCCCTGGTAAACCCCTTGATCATCTCGCGCACTTCCAGCGAATTGATCACGTCGAGACCGGAGGTGGGCTCATCGAGGATGGCCAGAGCCGGCTTGGTCATCAGCGCCCGGGCCAGCAGCAGCTTCCGGGTCATACCTTTGCTATATGTACCGGCTTTATCCTTCAGCCTTTCCCCGAGCCCGCTGATGGCCACCGCCCTTTCCACAAACTCCTTGGCCTCTGCCTCGTTTCGGGCGTAAAACCTGGCCATGAAATTAAGATAATCGATACCTCTCATGTTACGGTAAGCGCCAGCCTCCTCCGGCAGATAGCTTATCTTTTCCCTGAACTTTTCCGGGTTCTTTCTCAGGTCATACCCCAGGAAGGTTACCCGGCCGTCGGTCGGGGTCAGCAGCGTGGCGATTATCCGCAGGGTGGTGGTTTTGCCGGCGCCGTTCGGTCCTATCAAACCAAATATCTCTCCCTCTTCCACCTTAAAGCTCACACCTTTCAGAGCTTCAAGGCTGCCGTAACGTTTCTTAAGGCCTTCAACTTCAAGAACTGCAGCCATCAAGACCTCCTTTTTATGGTCTTAGAGCGTTAGAAAAATGCTCTACTTTTTATACGAATTATACAGATTACGGTTATAAATCGAAAATAAGGTCGAACAAAGGTATGAGAATCAGGTTACCGGGAAGTTTCTTCTTCCAGAATTTTATACTCAAGTTCCGCCGCCCCGACTATTCCTCCGGAAATGATCGTCTGCATCGCCTGTTCCACCGTCCATTCAAGAAATCTCAGGTCTTTTTCCCGGGCAATGACTGTGAAACCGGTAGTCACGTTCGGAGCCGTCGGGATAAAAATTTTCACCAGATCTTCCCCCGTCCTGGTGTCCCCGATTCTTCCGGTGACAAACCCGATCGACCAGAGACCGGGGCGAAACTGCTCGATCATGACCACCTGCTGAAAAATCTGTTTGCCGGGAAGAGCCAGGGCCACTCCGAGCTGCTTGCCGAGACTGTAGACTGTCTTGATCAGAGGAATTTTTTCCATAACGGTCTCCACCAGCCGCAGCAGCCGGCGCCCCGTCCAGTGAGAAGCCAGAAGTCCGAGCAGGTACAGAAGGATCAGAACCAGCAGCAACCCGAGCCCGGGCAGCCTGAATCCCAGATATTCCTCAATCAGAGAGGCAAATTGCTGGTCGACATTCAGATAAAGAAATTTAATCACAAGGTAGCTGAGATAAAGCGGCACAAGAGCCAGAAAGCCGCGGAAAATTTGCCTTTTAATTTTTTTAAAAAGACTCCCGGCTTCCATACATAATTCTCCTTTTCCCCCGAGAAAACAAAAACACTGAATATGCAATAAATAAGAAATTTATTTCAGCCGCGCTTCAACCGCCTTCCAGTTCAGGTTCTTGAAAAAGGCTTCAATGTAATCGGCTCGCTTCAGCCCGTAATCAGTGATGAAAGCATGCTCAAAAACATCCATGATCAGCAGCGGTTCACAGCCAGCCGGATGCCCGACATCGTGCTCGTTTATCCAGAAATTCATCAGCCTTCCGGTGTGCAGGTCCTGATAAAGTCCAACCCAGCCGATACCCCTCATTGTCCCGACAGCTTTGAATTCCTTCTCCCAAAGCTCATAGCTTCCAAAATTCTCGGTGATTTTGCGATAAAGAGCGCTGCCGGTTGATAGAGGTTCTTTCCCGCCCAGGTTTTCAAAGTAATACTCGTGCAGCCGCATACCATTCCACTCCCAGCCGAGCCGCCTTTTCAGCTCGGAAAATTCAGGGGTGGCCGTTTTCCCTTCCTTAACCATGCCCGAAATAATCTCAAGAAGTTTGTTGGTGTTGTTGACATATCCCTGATACAGGGTGAAGTGGTTTTTCAACAGGGTTTCACTGAAACCGGGCATTCCTATCAATCCTGAATAATCTTTCGCCTGATAAACCATAGGATTACCTCCTTCTTTTTGAATTCCGGGGAGTCGTAATGGATGCTTCAGCATGGCGCCCAGCATCCCGACCAGGCCAAGAAAAGCCCTCCTTCTCATCAAATGACTCCTCCTTTCTATTATACCCCGGTCTTAAAATTCCCAAGCTTATTTCTTTTTTTCTTCCTCTAGCAGAGGCAGCAATCCTACCTTTTGCCTTATTTCCATATCGATCTGGTCTGCCAGCTCTTTATTTTCTTTCAACAGCTTCTTAACATTTTCACGTCCCTGGCCAAGCCTTTCTCCCCGGTAGGAATACCAGGTTCCGGTTTTTTCCAGCACTCCATATTGAATTCCGCAGTCCACCAGGTCACCTTCGCGCGAGATTCCTTCACCAAAAATAATATCGAATTGAGCTTCCCGGAACGGCGGTGCCAGTTTGTTTTTCACCACCTTCACCTTAACCCGGCTGCCGATAACTTCTTCTCCTTCTTTGATGGCTGCGAGTTTCCTCACATCGATCCGCAGGGAAGCGTAAAATTTAAGCGCCCGACCTCCGGTGGTGGTTTCGGGAGAGCCAACGAACACTCCTATTTTCTCTCTTATCTGGTTGATGAAAATAAAGCAGGTTTTTGACTTGCTGACGATCGCCGTGAGTTTCCGCAGCGCCTGGCTCATCAACCTGGCCTGAAGTCCCATGTGGGCATCTCCCATTTCACCTTCAAGTTCGGCTTTAGGCACGAGCGCGGCCACCGAGTCGACCACGATGACGTCGACCGCGCCGCTTCTCACCAGCACCTCGGCAATTTCCAGCGCCTGCTCTCCGTAGTCCGGCTGAGAAATCAGCAGTTCGTCAACGTTAATCCCGAGCCTGGCCGCATACTGCGGGTCGAGCGCATGTTCGGCGTCTATGAAAGCCGCCTGGCCACCCCTTCTCTGAGCTTCGGCGATAACATGGAGCGCCAGGGTGGTCTTGCCGGTGGCTTCCGGACCGAATATCTCGACCACCCTGCCCCGAGGAAAACCGCCGATTCCCAGGCTCAGGTCGAAAGAGATAGAACCGGTCGGGATGACATCCACCTTGACGGCCGCCTCCTTCTGGCCGAGCTTCATGATGGCACCCTTGCCGAATTGCTTCTCAATCTGGGAAAGGGCCACTTCCAGAGCTTTTCCTCTGGATGCCTGTTTCTGTTCGGTTTCATCCGGTTTCATCATATGCCTCCAGTATACGAACCATGTCGCCGGGCCGCTTTCGTCAAACTTCCGGGCAGCTGCTCAGAGCTCCATTCCTCAGCTTAAATCATTCCGATGATATTGCCCCGGTCATCAACGTCTATTTTCTCAGCCTGAGGAGCTTTTGGCAGTCCCGGCATGGTCATTATATCACCACAGAGAATAACGACAAAGCCGGCGCCGGAACTCAGCGAAGCTCCGGTTACCGTCAAGGTCCAGCCTCTCGGCCGGCCGAGTTTCTTTGAGTCGTCAGAAAGCGAAGACTGGGTCTTGGCCACGCAAACGGGCGTGCCACCGAACCCGATCCTTTCAAAAAGTTCTATTTTTTTCCTGGCGGCCGGCTCTATCCTGATTCCGTCGGCACCGTATATTTTCCTGGCGATGATTTCCACTTTTTGAGCAATCGGAATATCCAGAGGATAGAGAAAATCAAAATTATTTTTATCCTGATCGATAGCCGCCATCACCTCTTTAGCCAGCTCAAGTCCGCCCTCACCGCCCTTATTGTAAACATCGCTCAGAGCGTAACGGACTCCCTCCTGCTCCGTCAGTCTGATCCAGGTGTCGATTTCTGACCGGTGATCAGCCGGGAAAAGGTTCAGCACCACCACGAAGGGCACGCCGAAAATTCTCATGTTTTCGATGTGCTTGCGCAGGTTGTCAAAACCGGCTTCGACCGCCTGCGGATTTTCTTTGCCGAGCTCATCGAGCTTCACCCCACCGTGATACTTGAGCGCCCTGAGGGTGGAAACCAGCACCACGGCTGCCGGCGGCGGCACCTGACCGGTGCGCACGACGATATCGAAGAATTTTTCCGCTCCGAGGTCGGAAGCAAAACCGGTTTCGGTGACCACATACTCAGCCAGACTCAGCGCCAGGCTGGTGGCCACGACCGAATTGGTGCCGTGAGCGATGTTGGCAAAGGGACCCCCGTGAATGATCGCCGGCGTTCCTTCCAGCGTCTGAACCAGGTTCGGCTTGATGGCATCTTTCAGCAGCGCGGTCATCGCGCCGTCTGCTTTTATGTCACGAGCAAAAACCGGACGTCCGTCCGGACTGAAGCCCACCAGAACGCTGCCGACCCGCCGCTTTAAATCCTGAAGGTCGCTCGAAAGGCAGAGAATCGCCATAATTTCCGAGGCAGCCGTAATGTCAAATCCGGTTTCCCGGGCAAAACCCTGGAAGGTTTCGTCAAGCCCGATGACCACCTGCCGCAGCGAGCGGTCGTTCATATCGAGAACTCTCTTCCAGGTGACCGTACGCCCATCTATAAGGCCATTAGGTCCGTCAAAATGAACCCGGTTGTCGACCATCGCCGCCAGCAGGTTGTGAGCTGCGGTGACCGCGTGGATATCTCCGGTAAAGTGAAGGTTAATTTCCTCGCGGGGCACGACCATCGCCTTTCCCCCGCCGGTGGCACCCCCCTTTATTCCGAACACCGGTCCGAGCGAGGGCTCACGCAGCGTGACGCAGGCCTTTTTTCCGAGACGGTTCAGCGCGTCAGCCAGTCCGATGGCCGTGGTGGTTTTCCCCTCTCCCGCCGGAGTCGGGGTCATGGCCGTGACCATGATCAATTTCCCCTTCTTTTCCGACAGAAGAGGCTGGTAATCGATTTTTGCCTTGTACCGACCATAAAGCTCAAGCCTGTCCTCAGGTATGCCCAGCCGGGCAGCGATTTCGGTAATGGGCCTCATCCAGTTTTCCTCCTTCGCCAGCATTTAACCAGAACTTTATTTTTTCTGCAACTACTTTTTGCCATCCCCGCGGCAGAAATTCACGCTGTAAAAATGAGATTGATATTTTTCAATCAGGCCCTCATCGGCAAAGCTGAAATAGCAGTTATTTCCGATGATGATGTGGTCAAGAACCCGGATCTGCATGATGGAACAGGCAAAGACCAGGTCGCGGGTGATGTCGCGGTCGCAGCTCGAAGGTTCCGGGTCACCAGAAGGATGGTTGTGGACGAAAATCAGACTGGAGGCTTCATACTTAAGAGCCTGTTTGATGACCTCGCGCGGATAGACGGCGCTTGAGTCCACCGTCCCTTCAAAAAGTGTTTTCTCTTCCAGAATGTGATTTTTGGTGTTCAGAAAAAGCACCTTGAACACCTCGATTTTCAGATCTCTCAGGCTGTAATAAAGGTAATCGAAGACCTCGCGCGAGGATTTGCAGACGGGTCTTTTGATGATACAGTCTTTAAGGTAGCGGCGGGCCACCTCGTGCACCAGCTTCAGGCCGAAGATGTTTTTCGGCCCGATGCCCTTTATTTTCTGCAGCTCGAGCGGGTCGGCTTCCATCACCGCCCGGAACGTGCGGAACTCCTTGATGGCCAGTCGGGCGGCTTCCCGGCAGTCCTTGCGCGGAGTGCCGAGAGTCAGGAGGAGTTCAACTATCTCATAATCGAGAAAGCCAGCCAGGCCGCCTTTCATAAATTTTTCCCGCAGCCGCTGACGGTGCCCCTCGGGGCTTATCCTGATTTCCTGTTGAGTTCCGGACATAAGCGCTCTCCCCGGAAAAATTCAGTTTGACGAGAAACGTCAGCGGGAAAGTGTTCACTGAAAAAGACGGAGAGCGAACTCTTTTTTTCCCACCGGCTGCTTAAAAATTCAGCTTTCCGGGAAGAAACTATTCCTGATACATCCGGTCGATTAAATCTCTGTATTTTTCTTCGACGATCTTCCGGCGCACCTTCAGGGTTGGCGTCAGCTCGCCGGCTTCTATTTCAAAATCTTTTTCCATCAAAGTGATTTTCTTGATCTTCTCGTAGTTTGCCAGGTGCGGCGTCAGACGCTCTATTTCCTTCATGTAAAAATCGTAGATTTCCGGACGGCTGACGAGCTCATGGCGATCGCCGAAAGCTATGCCGTTTTCCCGGGCATAGACTTCGAGTTTGTCGAAATCAGGAACGATCAGAGCTGAAACGAATTTCCGGTTGTTCCCGACCACCACGGCATTGGCGATGTATGGAGAGGTCTTCAGCGTATTCTCAATCGGCTGGGGAGCGACGTTCTTGCCGCCGGCGGTGACAATGATGTCCTTTTTCCGGTCGGTGATCACCAGATAACCGTCTCTGTCAAGATAGCCGATGTCTCCGGTTTTGAACCAGCCGTCCTCAAAAGCTTCTCTGGTTTCGGTTTCCTTCTTGAAATAGCCCTTCATGATGTTCGGACCGCGAGCCCAAATTTCACCGTCAGGAGCGATCTTTACTTCAACTCCGGGAATAACCTTGCCGACCGTGCCGAAGCGAAAATCATTCAGGCGGTTGACGGCAATCACCGGCGAGGTTTCGGTCAGGCCGTAGCCCTCTATGATGAGGATGCCCATCGCGTAGAAAAACTCGGCGATATCTCTGGAAAGCGGGGCTCCTCCGGAGACAAAAAACCGGATGCGACCTCCTGTTCTTTCCACGATCTTTGAAAACACCAGCCGGTAAGCCAGACGGTATCGAAACCGGAGCCAGGGAGAGATCTTTCCCCCGTCAATTTTTTTCCGGGCGTATTTTCGCCCTACCTTAAGCGCCCAGAAGAAAATCTTTTTTTTGAGCGGCGGAGAAGACAGGACGTTATCTATTACCCTGGCATAGAATTTATCAAACAGCCGCGGAACACTCACCATGATGGTCGGCCGGACTTCCACCATGTTTTGCGCCACCGTATCTATGCTTTCCGCGTAGGCAATCGTGGCTCCGACGTAAATCCAGGCAAACGTGCACATCCTTTCCAGCACATGCGAAAGCGGCAGGAAAGAAAGATCGGTGTCCTTATCGGTATATTCGATTACCGCCCGCAGCGCCTGAACGTTGCTCACCAGATTGTAATGGCTGAGCATCGCTCCCTTCGGAATCCCGGTGGTCCCGGAAGTGTAGATGATGGTGGCTAAATCATCAGGACCGATCGACTCGGCGATGCGATCAAACTCAGCCGGATCAAGCTGGTTGAGTTTTTCTCCTTCCTTTTCGACTTCTTCCAGGGTCATAACGCCTTCGGGCGCCGGACCGTCAATGATGATGTACTTATCAACGCGCGGCAGCTCATTCTTGATGGCCGCGATCTTTGCCCACATCTCCTGGTTCGAACAGACGACGAACCTGGCTTCAGAATCGGTGATGATGTATTTAATCTGCTCCGGAGTCAGCGAAGTATAGATGGGCACGGTGACAGCTCCCATGCAGACAACAGCCATATCCACCATTACCCACTCTGGTCTGTTTTCAGAAAGAATGATCAGTCTGTCGCCGCTTCTCAGCCCGAGAGCTCTCAGACCGGCGGAAATGTTTCTTACCCGGCGGGAAAATTCTTCGGTAGGAATCGGGACATACTTCCCTTCCTTTTTTACCAGCATCAGCGGTTTCCCGCGGTAAGTCTTTTCAGTGTTGAGGAAAATTCTGGCCAGGGTGTCAATCATCACGTCTCCTTTCCTTGATTTCCTATCAGCTAATTTTTTTACCGCATATTATCTGTTTGAGTCCAGAATTTTTTTCTCATGCTGGAGGAGCCATTTTTTGCGCCAGAGTCCGGCTCCAAAACCCACGAGACTCCCGTCGGCACCAATCACCCGGTGGCAGGGCACGAAAATGACCGCTGGATTTCTGTTGTTCGCTCCGCCCACCGCTCGTGCCGCTCCCGGGCGTCCGCAGGCCGCAGCTATCTCACCGTAGCTCCGCGTCTCTCCAAAAGGAATGTGCTGGAGTTCAGTCCAGACTTTCTTCTGGAATTCCGTGCCAGAAAGGATCAGCCTGACAGAGAATTCCTGCCGGAGCCCGTGAAAATATTCGTCCAGCTGCTGCCAGGCTTCTTTAAGAGGAGCAGGCACATCGGCCGTCAGATTCTGATTATCAGCCAGTTCCTGCCGGCAATCCGCTTTTTCTCTTCGGAAGCGGCAGGCGCTTATTCCCTTTTCGTCTCCCTCAATCTCTATTATTCCGATCGGAGAATGGTAATACAGCTTCAAGCGGCACTCCGCACGAGTTTTAATCTTTCTCTTTTTCTTTGATTCTCACCCAGATCCGGGTAAGCCCGCGCTCGTTCTCAAACCTCAGCTCGAACACTTCCGGATAGGCCTTAAAAAGCTGGGAGAGCTGACGGTAACCGTAGGTTCTGGGGTCAAAGCCCGGGTCCAGCTGGCGCAGATAAAAACCGATGGTGCTCAGCTTCGCCCAGCCGTCCTCGTCGGTGGCCATGTCTACGGCCGCCTTAAGAAGCGGGAGCGGGTCGTAGGAACGCGAGCGCTGCTCCTCTCCAGCTTTCTCCCCGCCTGCTCTTCTCCTCCTTTCCTTCTCTCTTTCTCTCGGGCGGAGGTTTTCCGTGTAGATGAAAACGTTGCAGGCGTTGACAAAGGCTTTCGGAGTGCTTCTTTTGCCGATGCCCATGACGAAATATCCGGCTTCCCTGATTCTCGTGGCCAGCCGGGTGTAATCAGAATCGCTCGAAACGATGCAGAACCCGTCTACCAGACGGCTGTGAAGAATGTCCATCGCGTCGATAATCAGCGCGCTGTCGGTGGCGTTTTTCCCGACGGTGTAGCGAAATTGCTGCACCGGCTGAATGGCATTTTCGTGAAGAACCTTTTTCCAGCCGGCCATGTTGACCGTCGTCCAGTCGCCGTATATCCTGCGGATGGTGATCAGGCCGTACTTGCCCACCTCCGCCAGAATATCACCGATGAGCGAAGGCTGGGCGTTGTCGCCATCTATCAGCAGAGCAATTTTACGGTTCTTTTCATCACCAAAACTTTCTATCATCCTGACTCCTGGAAAATTGATTTAACACATTACTTTTCATATTATTACACATATTTTATAGAATTATCAAAACGGGGAAGATGACAGAGGAGATAAACCTTAAGACACCCGTCGTTTAAGGAGGCGAAAGATGGACCTGAAGAGTGCCGCTTTTGTTTTCTGCATTTTGATTTCGGCAGCAACCGCGGTCATCACTGACAGCCGCGTGCAGAAGATAGCAGCCTTCTTTTTCCGTCCTTTCACCATCATGCTGATGATCGGTTATTTGCTTGAAGCCGTTCCTAACTCCTTTTACAGGAATGCCATGGCGGCCGCCCTTGTCCTCTGCCTCCTGGGCGACACCATGATGATGCTCAAAAAGAAAAAATTTCTCACCGGACTCGCCTTCTTCCTTGGAGCCCTGGGAGTCCTGATCGTGGCCTTCTGGAGCCGGGTGGAAAAACCTTTTCTGGGCTGGCCGGTAATTCCGCTGCTGGCAGTGGCCGCGGTTATCCTTTTCTTCATCTGGCCCGGGCTTAAAAACGAAAGGCTTCCCGTTATTTTTTACCTTCTGGCCCTCCTGACGATGGTCCGCCTGGGTTTAGAACAGCCCCATCAAAGCCCGGGGGCAGGTCCCTGGCTGGCGGCAGCCGGCAGCATCCTCTTTCTTATTTCCGACGCTCTGCTGGCTCTCAACCGCTTTTACCGACCGTTCCGGGCGGCTCAGCCCGCGATCCTGAGCACCTTCTACCTGGCACTTTTAGCGCTCACCCTGAGCGTCCTTTGATCTAAACGGAGCAACGCAGAATCACCGGCAGAGGTGATTGATTTTTAAAGAAAATATTTATTAAATATCTGACTTAAAAGCTAAATGGAGGCAACAGATGGAGTTGCACCTTCAGACTTTAATAGACAGCATCAGCGATGCTGTCGTGGCCACAGATTCTTCGGGAAAGGTCATCCTCTGGAATCCCGGAGCGGAAAAAATCTTCGGATATAAAAGGAAGGAAGCCATCGGCCAGCAGATCGATGAACTGATCGGCGGGCCTGAAGAAAAGGCAGCCAAAAAAATCACCCGGAACATCCTGAACCGGCGCGTCTCCAATTTTATAGCCACTCGCTACCGCAAGGATGGAAAGCCGGTAATCGTAAGCATTTCCGCTTCGCCGGTGATATACAAAAATTACCTCATCGGCGGTGTGGCCGTTTATAAAGATGTCGGATAAATGGTGGAGAAGGACCACCAGCTGGCTCACGCCAACAAGCTGTTGCGGGCAATCAGCGACATCAACCAGATGATCCTGCAGATAAAAAATCCAGCCAGACTGCTGGAGCAGGCTGTCAGAAGCCTGAAGGAGATCGGCAAATACAGCCTGGTCCGGATTGTCCTGGTGGATGAAAATCTCAGGCCGTTTAAATACGTGGAATCCGGCGTACGGGGAAAAAAGCTTAAATCCACCCCCTGTCTGGAAAGAGTCCTGAAGAACAAACGATCGCTTTTCATACCTGACGTCAGCAAAAGCCCGGTCTGCCAGAACTGTCCCAGTAAGTCATCTGGAGGCTGGACCGCCAGCTTCCTTCTCCAGCATGACCGGGAAATTTTCGGAGTGATGCAGGTGGGCTACTCCGGGGAGTTATTCGACCAGGCCGGCGAGATAAAGATGCTGGAGGAGGTGGCAGGAGACCTGGGGTTTGCGCTGTATTCAATAAAAAAAGAGAAAGAAAAGCAGAAGGTAGAACGAGAGCTAATAAGACTGCAGCAGTTTCAGGAAAAAATCCTGACCAGTCTGGCTGAAGGAGTGGTGGTGGAAAACGAGAGCGGTTTAATAACCTACGTCAACCCGGCGCTGGAAAAGATGCTGGAGTACGAACCGGGAGAGCTTCTCGGTCAGCACTGGAGTGTCTTGATCCCTGAAGAAGAATTGCCGGAAGTTGAGCGCCGCAGCCGCCAGAGAAAGTCCCGGACTCTGGAAAAATACGAAACCGGACTGAAAACCCGTGATGGCCGGGTGATTCCAGTTTTGATTTCCGCTCATGCGGTGTTTGAAAAAGATACGTTCGCCGGTGTGGTTTCAGCCATCACTGACATTTCACATCTCAAAAAAATAGAAGAAGAACTCAGAATTTCCCGGGAAGAAGCCCTGCAGGCGAGCAAAGCCAAGAGCGAGTTTTTAGCCAACATGAGCCACGAGATCCGGACGCCGATGAACGGCGTCATCGGGATGATCGAGCTGGCGCTGCAGACAGAGCTCAACGAAGAACAGCTTCAATACCTCAAAGCGGCCAAAGCTTCAGCTGAAGCACTGCTGACAATCCTTAACGACATTCTCGATTTTTCCAAGATTGAAGCCAGGATGATCGAGCTGGTCCCGGTGGAATTCAAGCTCCATGACTCCATAACGGAAATTGTGTCGACCATGGCCCTACCGGCTCATAAGAAGGGGCTTGAGCTGCTCTGCCACGTGCCCCCCACCCTGCCGGAATTTGTCATCGGTGACCTCAGCCGGTTGCGTCAGGTGCTGCTCAACCTGGTCAGCAACGCTATCAAGTTCACCGAAAAGGGAGAGGTGGCCGTGGAGGTACGCGAGGAATCAAGAGATGAAAAAGAAATCGTCCTGCATTTTACCGTCCGGGACACCGGAATTGGCATCCCGCCGGAGAAGCTCGAAAAAATTTTTGAACCTTTTGTCCAGGCCGACGCTTCACTCAGTCGTAAATACGGCGGCACCGGGCTGGGGCTGGCCATTTCCTCGCAGCTGGTCAGGCTCATGGGCGGCAGAATCTGGGCGGAAAGCGAGGTAGGCCGCGGAAGCACCTTCCATTTTACGGTAAAGCTCGGGCTGCCAGAAAAAAAGAAAAAAAGCGTTTTTCCGCAAACTCTGGCAGCTGTTCACGGCATCCGGGTGCTGGTGGTCGACGACAACCGGACGAATCAGCTAATTCTGGAGGAAATGCTCCGGAGCTGGCGGATGAAGCCGGAGCTCGCTTCGAGTGGATTCCAGGCGCTGGAAATGATCAAAGAAGCTTTAAGCAGGAACAGAATCTACGAGCTTTTTTTGCTCGACATCTCGATGCCAGAAATGGACGGCTTCACCCTGATGAGAAAAATAAAAGAAATAGAGGGCGCGAGAGAGGTGCCCGTCATCATTCTCACTTCCGCTGACCGGATGGGAGACCTTCAGCTGGCGAAGGAACTCGGAGCCGCAGCTTATATGGTAAAACCGGTGCGGCCCTCAGAATTGCTCGATACCATAATGAATATCAGGGCTTCTTCCTCCAGAGAGCAAAAATTGGAAGAAGGCGAAAAAGAATCAGCAGGGCCGGAAATCCCGGTTTCGCTGAACATCCTGCTGGCTGAAGATAATTTGATCAATCAGAAAGTGGCTGTGAATCTGCTGCAGAAAAAAGGTCACCGGGTGACCGTGGTGGAAAACGGCCGCCAGGCGCTCGAGATGCTGGAAAAAGAAAAATTTGACCTGGTACTGATGGACGTGCAGATGCCAGAGATGGACGGGTTTGAAGCTACCAGACAGATCCGCGAGCGTGAGAAACTTACCGGCGAACATATTCCGATTGTGGCCATGACCGCTCATGCGATGAAAGGAGACCGGGAAAAGTGCCTTGAAGCAGGCATGGACGATTACGTCTCAAAACCGCTTTATCCTGAAGAATTTTATAAGGTGGTGGAAAATGCCGCCAGGAAAGCTCGCCTGAGCGTTGAGCAAAAAGCGAACAACCGAAGCAACGAAGGACAGAGATGAAACAAAGCAGCAAAGCTGTGAGAAAGATGGAATCCGGAGATTTGAACGATAAAGCTAAGGTTTTGGTGCTGGTGGCAGAAGATGACCGTGTCACCACAAGCCTTCTTGAAAATAAACTAAGCCAGTGGGGATACTGTGTTCAGACTGCAGCTGTCGGTCATCAGGCCCTGGAGATTCTTAAAAAACCGGAGGTCAGAATTGCCATTCTCGACTGGATGATACCGGGACCGGAAGGGCCCGAACTCTGCCGCCGGCTGAGGCTTTTGAAAAAGCCCAGATACACCTATCTTATCCTCCTTACTTCCAGAGATTCTGACGCAGACCTGATAGAAGGCCTTGAAGCCGGCGCCGACGATTACATGACCAAACCGATCAACCTGACAGAGCTCAGGGCGCGCCTGAAAACCGCCGGACGAATCATCGAACTTGAAGACAGCCTGATCAAAGCAAAGAAAAGACTGGCCCGGCTGGCCCTGACCGACAGCCTTACAGGGATCTGGAACCGTTTCAGATTCCAGCAATTTCTCAAGGAAGAATTCAATCGTTCCCGGAGATCGGCTCAACCTTTCGGCTTATTGATGGTAGATGTTGATAACTTCAAGGAAATTAATGATACCTTCGGTCATCCGGCCGGAGACAACGTTCTTAAACAGGTAGCTCAACTCCTCAAAAAGAATCTGAGAAATTATGACCGCATAGCCCGCTACGGCGGTGACGAGTTCATGATTCTGCTTCCAGGGTGCGACCTCCGTGGAACTGCATCCGTGGCCAGGAGATTACTGGAAATCATCCGTCAGAAAAAATTTAAGACAGGCACCGGGAGCACCACCTCCGTCAGGCTCTCGCTGGGAGGAACGGTTTTCTGCCCGGAATCGGGAAAGGAGAGCGACCCGGCAAAACTGGTAGCAACGGCCGACCGGGCGCTTTATCGGGCAAAAAAAGAAGGAAGGGATCGGACGGTGGTGATTCCTTTTGAAGAAGAAAACAAATAAAAAAAGGGGTAAACAGAATGACTGGAGAGGTAAAAACCGAACTTCCGATCGACAGGAAGGAAGCTCTTGAAAGAATCGGCGGGGATGAATCGTTTCTGCAGGAACTGCTGAACATCTACTCCGAAGAATTCGAAAAAAAATTCGCCGAACTGAAACAGGCCGTTGAAGCCAAAGATTTCAGGACGATCAGGGAGGCGGGCCATTACCTGAAAGGGGCATCCGCCAACCTGAGCCTTCCCGCCCTGAGGGAAGCTTCCTGGAAAATGGAAATGGCCGGGGCGAACAGCGACCTGGAAGCTGCCAGAGAAGCTTTGAGTCTCCTGCAAAAAGAATACCAGAGACTTCAGGATTTTCTTAAAGCCGGCAGCTGACCCCGGAACTCGATAACAGCCCTGATCATCAGGCTCTGGCAAATTAACCGCATTTGAGTCAAAAAAAAATTTCCGGCTCAGGAGGTTTTTCTCAGACCCACAATGAAGGCAACTTCCTGTTTTCCCTCAATCTCTCACAAAATGAGGAAGTTCGCGAGGAATTTCCAGACTGAGTTCGACCAGCCCGCGGGTTTTTCCGTTTTCAGTCCAGACCGTCTGGTAGATTAATTTTTTCCGGCCCTGTTTTTCTACAGTATAGATATTCGGCTGCCCGGTTTCGAGGATGCGCCTTATTTTTTTCTGAGATTCCGGGCGATGGCAGTCGAAAACATTTCTGCCGATAAGCTCCGCCCCGCCTTCTTTTTCAAAAGTCAGGATTGCCTGACGGTTCATCCAGAGAATTATTCCGTTTTCATCCGTTATGGTTATGGCGCCGGGAAATTCTTCCATCTAGTTCGGCACATTCATCTGCGACTCCTTCATCTTAACGGTTGCCCTGCGGGTCAACCTGTTATAGATTTATATAAGAAACGGAAATTTTATGGTAGTCTCTGGCTTTATTTTCTGCCAGGCCAGCGGGGGAATAAAAAATAAAATGTTAAACTTAAGATTCCTGAAATCAACAAGCAAAAATCTTGAGCACCATCCTCAGGACAAAACAAAAAGCAGACCACAACTGGATAGAGACTTTATTTCCATTCTGGCGTTTTTCATTCTGCTGACACTTTTTACTTTTTTTAGCGCAGCCGGGCTGACAGCAGCGCAACTTCCTGAAAAATCCTCAGCCGGCCTGAAAGTTGAGAACCTTTCGGAGACTCTGTTTTTCCTGTCTCCCGGCGCTGAACCCCAGAAAAAACCAGCCCTGCCGCTCCATCTGAGAATCCAGGAATTTCTGGTTAAGAAATTCGGGCTCGAACCAATCGATAAGCTCGAGCAGGAATTAAAACCACTGGTAAACACCGAAGTTTTCGATCTTTATCTTCTCTACTACTGGCTGAAGGGTCAGCCGGTTGAAGGTCTCTGCCTCTGTCGTCTTCAGCTGAGGATCACTCCCTCCGACCCGATTCTCCTGAACAACGCGGCTGCTTTTCTGCAGGCTGCGGGAGAGCCAGAACTGGCTTCAGAAGCCCTGGCAGAAGCCCGAGCCATTCTTCCTGACAATGCGGTCATCCTGAGTAATACCGGCGTGGTGAATTATCTCCTCGGGCAACCGGGTGAAGCCAGAAAATATTTCCTTAAAGCGACCAGCTTTGATAATTATCAACCTGAAGCCAACCGGGCACTCCATCTGCTGAGGCTCCAGGAAAATCCAGCCGAGCGCCTTACTCCCTACCTAAAAAATTCGCTCCTGGGCGCCTACCGGGAATCTCTGGCCAGGCTTATGGAGAATCCGCCGGTACCTCTTTCCTTTCAGCAGGAAATCTATTCCACCTGGCCGGAGATGCCCGAAGACTTTGAATCCTACTACCGCCAGACTCCTTATTATCAGAGCGCTTTTTTGAGGATGGAAGGAAAAGAAATTGAGCTGCGGGAGAATTTCGAAAAAATTCTCGCGGCCGGCCTGAGATTTCCGGAAACAGAGTTTTCTGTAACCGGGGGGCTGGCGCTCAGTTCCCCCCGCGCTTATATGTATATCACGGCGCTTGAAGGCAAACTCGACTATCTCGAAAGAGAAATAGAAAGGCCCGCCGATATGAAGCTTTCGGAAATAGTCGCCCGGGCAAACAGCCAGCTTGAATCCCTCTGGAAGGACTATCAGAAAAAAGAAAGAGCCTGCCTGGGGCTGCCGCGAGAAGAACGGATCGAGTGCGTCAAAAAGGCTCAGGAAGAATACTGCCTCCGCTACCGTGAGCAGGCGGAATATTTTTATCAATCCTGCCGGAAGGTGGTGTTAAATTTTATCCGGCAGGCTGACCCTTACTTAAAAGATTTTGCCAGCCGCTTTTATTTCTGGTTAAGGTACCTTCCGGAAGAACCGCGCACGAGAAAAAGGCTGGAGGCTGAACTCCGGTTCTGGCGACTGTATGAAAGACTCTGGGAAAAAAGCTTCCTGCTGCTGACCAAACTCCCGCAGCCGGCTTTCAAGGATTGTCTGCCGCCACTTCCGCTCGAACCTGAGACCAGGGCCGAGCCGATAATCTCGCTGTACGACCCTTCATCGGCGATAAGCATAGATTACGAGGACCCGAAGCTGACCTTCCGCTTCCGGCCGGACCGGATTATATTCTCCGCCTCTCCTCCGCTGCCCGAACTGAGGCCGGCCGGCAAACCTTTTATCTCAACGGTTCATCTCTATCCGCCAGAAACCTCCGGCAGCCGGCCGCTTTATCTGGTTTTTGAAGCTGACGGCAGGCTCAGCGACATCGGTGAACTCGGGCCCTGGGCCTATGCCGGACTCAGCACCTCTACTTCCTGGCGCATCCTCCTTAACCTCGGTCTGCCTGAAAAGCAATAGAATGGAAGAAAATCTCAGGCTGCGAGTTTCTGGCCGAAGATTATTACCTCTTATAATAATCATCCTTTCCGATGATAAGAGCCCGCCTTTACCTTCGACGATTCATGTTTTACCGGACGATCATTGACCGGCTTCTCGCCCGGGAAAAGCAGAAAGATAACTGACGGCCTGATAGCTTAAGACGCCGCTTTATATTATCAAGCGTGCCGTGACAGGACTCTTCCGCGCGGCAAAGCCTGAAAATGTGCGCTGTTTCCCGCAGGCTAATTTCCGAACCGCGGGTTGACCACCCCGGCATAGATCGAACCGAAGGTATAGTTCACACCCAGGGAAATTCCGTAGCTGTAAGCCGTGGCCAGGGCTTTTCTCTGAAGAAGAATGTCTTCGAGACTCAAATTGCCCTTGGGCAGGTATATCTGATCGTTTATTTTCGCAAACCTGCCGGAAATCCCCACTGAAAAACCTCGATACAGCCGGAGATTCAGGCTGGTGTTGAACACCAGGTGATTCTTGCTGAAATCATGAAAATAGTGGAATCCTTCGAGCGAAGCGTAAACGTTGCCCCATGGCTCTTTAATCTCCAGGGTTACGGCAAGAGTTTCTCCGAGAAGCGCTTCTCGCATCTTATCGTAAATTGTTTCCTCGCGGTAAAAATTCAGGTTAAAACCTACCCGGTAGAGAAACCGCAGCTGCCGCCGGGTGGATTCAGAATAAGGGAAATAGTTGTACTCTATTGCTGGCGCCGGGTTGATGTTAAGGTTAATGTTGTTGTAGGTTGAAGAGGAAACACCAAACCAGGTCCCGACCGACCAGTGGTCGCTGATGGAATAAACCAGAAGGCTGGACAGACTGAAGCTGCTCTGGCGGGAAGTTATGATGGTGGTGACATCGTCCTGAGTCACCTTAAACCGGCTGCTGTTGAAATGACCTGAGAGCCCTGAGCGAAACTTAACTTTTTCGGTCACCCGGCTGGCGCTCAGATTGCTGTGGAGCGAAAAGAAATTCTTGGTCTGTTCACCCGACATGCTTCCCGAAAGCCCCAGGTTAAAAACCCAGAAATTCCAGGGATCTTCGACTTCAGCTGGAGGAAGACGTTTTTCAAAATCCACCCGGAGGTAATCTCCCAGGTCTGTTTTGGCCAGATAGGGCACGAGCCCGACCTTGAGCATGCGCACCAGACCTTTCCTTTCGGTATCAGCCGAAGCTGTTCGGGGGGAGACATGTTTCAGGGTGTGATGAATGTCATAAAAATTATTACGGCCGATAAAGTTCAGAGTGTACTCCCTTCCGCCGTCGGCTGTGCTCTGGGTGGTGATCAGCACGTGAACATCGGCCTCAGCTCGATCTCGAACAAAACTGACAAAACTCAGTTCTGACCGTATATAATTCATATCGCACTGATGGCAGTCGATAAAAACCCGCGGCGGCTCCTGAACCACCCGGGGGATTCTTTCCTGAGCGGATAGATTAAAAGCCGC
>JBASPX010000027.1:0-48958 GCA_049659625.1 Candidatus Saccharicenans sp.
ATGAGGCGTAAAACAGAGCGGTTCCGGGAGCGTAGTCCAGATCCCAGTTGCCGCTCATCCGGCTGAGAGTGTACATGACATTTAGCGACCACCTGTCGGAATATTGCTTCTTCACCTCAACGCTCAGACAGTTTTGAGGATCGACGTCAGAGGCGATCAGCCGACATTTATGAACCCCACTTCCTATGCGCCGCCGCGAACCTTCGCCCTGACATTTTATCTTAACTATTAAAGCCGGAAACGAACGCTTCCGCTGCCTTTAGCGAGCGGGGAGGGGAGGTAAAATTCCCCTCCCTGCCTTATTTTTCGGTCTTTTTGCCGTATTTTTCAGAGGCCAGCACGCCGGCCGTCATGAATTCATCCAGAGGAATTTCCTGAATCCACACTCTTATGGTTTCCAGAGGAGCCTGAATTGACTCCTGCACCGCCCGGGTTACCGCCTCCAGCAGGGCTTTTTTCTGTTCCTTGCTCCGTCCTTCTAAAAGATGAATTTCTATCAGCGGCATTTTTTCCTCCCGTTTTTTTTATTTAATGAATTTTATCCGGCGAGCGCTGTTTGAAAATATCTATTGCCTGGCTCCCTGAAAAAGCGAGCTTCATGTTGAGCGGGAAACGGCGGTTTACATTTTTTCTGTAAAGTCCTCCATCTTGCTGATTATTTCCAGCAGCTCGCTGAGAATCATGGCCGTCGCTCCCCAGATTTTGTGCTGACCGAACTCATAGAATGGAACCAGATATTTCTGACCGCGGAGACTCCAGTATTCCTGCTTGAGATTTTTTCGGTCAAGAAGGTGCGACAGCGGGACTTCGATGATTTCCGCCACTTCCAGCTGACAGGGCTGAAAATTGATTTCGCGGCTGGTGATGGCCACCACCGGATGAATGCAATAATTGCTGCGTTCGACATAGAGCGGAGTGAGCAAACCGGCAATCTTCAGCTGTTTTTCTTCCAGTCCGATTTCTTCCCTGGCCTCTCGCAGGGCCGCCTCGACGAAACTTTCGCCTTCTTTCAACCCGCCCCCCGGAAAGGAAATCTGGTTCTGGTGGTGGTTGCCCAGGCCGGTTCTGAGAATAAAAACGATATGGGGTTGAGAATCTCTGGGGTAAATCAGAATCAGCACGGCCGCTTTCAGGCATCTTTCCCGGGCCTCGAGCCAGGTCAGTGACGATGGAGGCGGGAGCGGACTGAGTTTCAATTGAGCGGCCAAACCTGGAAGGGAGCTGGAAAGCCTTTCAGGCAAAAATTTCTGGAGGAAGTCGATTTTCAGATTATTTTTCATCGGCTGTCCGGTTCACCTTAAAACTATTATTAAAGTCCATTTTTTATTTTAGCCAGATAAGAGTTCTTACCAGCTGATCTCCTGTGCCAATCCGGTAACCCTCAGAAAAGAAGATGACCTGATTTCCTGCCCGGCAGGCCACCGCCAGCGGCAGGGAAAAACTCTGTCTGTTAAAAGTCCTGGAAAACGATTCCCGCAAACGATTTTCACGGTCGTAAAGTAATCGAACGGCTGCGGGCAGTTGCCGGTAGGCTTCGGCTCCGAAGCCGGGAGGCAGGGTATCCCGGGCCACCACAATCGCCAGCTGCCCGGACCAGGAAGAAAAGTAATGAGCCAGCGATTGCAACTCCTCCATAAGATGCTTTGTCGGTTCCCGGTCAGGCTCTATCAACAGAAGGATGTAACTTCTTCCTTTAATAAAGCTGGAAAGAGTAACCGGGAGTTGATCTTTTAAGTCAAAAACTTCGACTTCCGGGTCGAGGTAGCCGATAACTTCCGGTTCCTGGAATCCGGTCCTCAGGGTAAATTTCACTCTGTTTTCTCGTCCAGGCAGAACGTCAAAGAACTTAAGCCGGCAGAGAACACTGCCGTCCGGCTGACGGTTGCCGCTTATCAAAAGATAATGTCCCGGGTCAACACGGAGGGTGAAGGGAAAAGATTTAACGGCCGGGTCGTTCTCATAGTCCAGAGTGCGGTACCAGCCCTGGCTGAATTGAGCCAGGGTGAAATGACTGTAATAAGTCGGCTGCGGCAGTCCCGGAGCCGGTTCATAATCGATAATCAGCGTGGATTTTTCAGCCGTTCCGCTTTCGGGTTTTTCCTGGCCGAAATATATTTCTTTCCAGTCGCCATTTTTGAGATAACAGGGCCGGCCGGTAGCCCGGTCAAGCCGGGCGGGAATGCCCAGCGACCTGGCCATCGCCACAAAAAGTATTTTCATTGAATAAACATCACCGCGTCCGAGCTCGACCATTCCCCGGGGCAGCAGCGGCACTCCGTAATAATTGGTGCTGTCCAGCATGATGTTGTTTTTTATCCAGCCGGCAATTTTTTCAGGATCGGTTATGAATTCATTTTTGAGGTTTTCTGGGAATTTCTCCTGCAGATACCGCCGCCAGGGACTCAGAAGTTCACGGCCGATGCGGGGGGAGAGGACATACCTGATGTAAGTTTCTTCATCCATTTCAGCCGGGCGCGGCTGGCTTTCACGCAGGTGATGGAGAAGGATGCTGGCCGGGGTGTCACGCAGGTCTTTTTCGGTGATCGCTCCGAGCAGAGCGAGACCTTCCTGAAATTCTTCGGGTTTGAGCTGGTAGAGATAATCGAGAATTTCCGGCCAGTTGCCGCGGCTGAGCTCGAGATATTTCCACACCGGTTCTTCGGGCAGTCCTTTTTCCCGGGCGAAGATGGCCGCAATTTCCCGTCTGATAAAAGTGGATTCGTAAGCTGCTCTTTTTATGTCCTCAAGTCTTAACCTTCTGTTATTTTCTTGAGCTTTCACCGGATCCGGCGGCTCAACCGGGCGTTCCGCCGGGGGAATTATATCGAGGTCTTCTTCTCTTTCAGTTAAGTCGGGTTCGCTGAGGGTTAATTTTACCTGGTCACTTTTGCCGGCTGAAACCTTTTCCCGGGCAATAAGTCCATTCTTGCGGGCAATGACCATGAGGTCGCCGAAGCCGGTGATCAACGAAGCCCGACCTTTTTTATCGGTTAGTTTGACCGCTATCGGGTAGAATTCCGCATAGTTGTAAAGGCAGAACTCTACTGTGGCTTCCGGGACCGGCTTTCCAGAAGTATCGTTAACTTCCACCAGCAAACGGGCGGTCGGGGCGTACATCGGAAGCTGATTGATTTTGGTGTAAAGTTCTGTTCGCTCCAGTACTTCTTCCGGTCCGGTGTACTGCCCGAAGACGGTGGTGTGGACCAGCATCGCTCTTTTAGCCGGGCCGGTGAACCATCCCATATTGAGTTCGGGTTCAGGTTCGCAGGCGCCGAGGTAATACCAGCGGCCGTTAACCCAGACTTCAACCCAGGCATGGTTGTCATCGGTGTGAGCCCAGCGCGGTGTGTATACCTGACGAGCGGGAATGGAAACAGCCCGGAGAGCGGCCACGGTAAAGGTCGATTCCTCGCCGCAGCGGCCGAAGGCAGTCCTGACCGTGGCCAGCGGAGCGGAGGTTCGTTCATCGGTCGGGCGGTAGGTTACCTTCTCATGACACCAGTGGTTGACTTCTAAAGCTGCCCGGTACATATCAAGGTCCTTGATCCTGTTTTTCAGCTCTTCAAAGAATATCTGCCGGGCCGGGTCTGGATTTTCGTTGTTCACGCGATAGGGGAGAACGAAGTGACGGAAGATTTCATCCGGGATGGATTTTCCCCAGGGAAAATAGCTCCTGGCTTCGAGCGCTGTTCTGACCTGCTGCAGAAAATAATTTCCGTCGAGATTGGCCAGGTCGCTGAGCGGCATAAAAGCATAAAGAAACTCCAGCGCTTCCCGTTCTTCGGTTTTGAGTCCGTTCATCACGGAGAAAAGTTCCTGCTGTCTTCCGCGGGCCAGTTCAGCTCTTTTGAGAAACTGGCGATGAACCAGTTTTCTGTAGGCCGGGTCTTTTAGGAAATGCTCCTCCCGACTGCAGGCGGGAAACAGCAGGCAGGCGGCAAAGGTCAATATTAAAAGGAGAGCCAGGACGTTCATCTTTTTCATCTCAAACCTCTGGCTTTATGATTAAGTTTAATCATTCTTAATTCTGATTTTAATCTCCGCTGTTCCTTATATCAAGAAATTAAAACTTATCTCCACCGCGATTTTGAAAAAAACGGCATTCCTTTGAACCGGATGAAAACAGACGGCTGATTCGGATTGTCTTTGCCGGCAGATCCTGGCAACCGGAGAATTAATTTTTCTTTCTATATTTTCCTCCGGCGATTATAATCTTTAATTGCTGACAAAAAAGCGAAACGGAGAAAAAATTATGGCCCTGTTAAAACTGTTTCTCAGGAAAACAATCCGGATTAAATGCCGGCTGCTGGCTTTCGCCATTCTATCGACTTTTTTTCTTCCGGTGGTTTGCTGCCGGCTGGAAGAAACTAAAAATCAGACAGCGTCAGCGGGGTCAGGGATGCCCCTGGTTCGGCCCGGAGTGGAGGTTTTTCTTGAGAAGAAACTTGACCTGGTGCGCGGAAAGAGGGTGGGGCTGATTACCAATCCTTCCGGAGTTGACCGGGACCTGCGTTCCACAGCCTGGTTGCTCAAAGAAAATCCTGAAGTCCATCTGGTAGCTCTTTACGGCCCGGAGCACGGAGTGAGGGGTAATGCTCAGGCGGGCGAATACGTTCCTTTTTATTTCGACGAGAAATTCCAGCTTCCGGTGTTCAGCCTTTACGGTCAATCATTCCGGCCGGCACCCGGGATGCTGAAGAACATCGACGAGTACATGAGGTCGTTCGATATTCAGGAAACCGGTAAAATTCCTGAAAAGGGCATGATCGAGGATGTGGAAGTCATGATTTTTGACATCCAGGATGTGGGGACCAGGGTTTACACCTACATCGCCACCATGGCCTACGCCATGGAAGCCTGCGCTGAACAGGGTATAGAGTTCATAGTTCTTGACCGGCCGAATCCTATCACCGGGACAATTATCGAAGGAGCCGTGCTGCAGTATCCGGAATTCAGTTCGTTTGTCGGTCTTTACCCGATTCCCCAGCGGCATGGCCTGACTGTCGGCGAGCTGGCCATTCTGTTCAACGAACGTTTTCTGAAGAAAAAAGCCAGACTTACGGTGGTGCCGATGGAAGGCTGGAGGAGGGATATGTGGTTCGATCAAACCGGCCTGCCCTGGGTGATGCCTTCGCCCAATATGCCCACGCTGGAGACGGCGGTGGTTTATCCCGGTCAGGTTTACCTGGAAGGCACCAACGTATCGGAGGGACGCGGCACCACCAGGCCGTTTGAGCTGTTTGGCGCTCCCTGGATTGACGGCAACGAGTTAAGCAACCGGCTGAACGCTCTCGAGCTTCCCGGCGTCAGATTCCGTGAAGCCTGGTTTACACCCTATTTCTCCAAATATCAGGGTCAGCTCTGCGGCGGCTGCCAGCTGCACGTGACCGACCGTCAGAGTTTTCGCCCGTTTCTGACCAGCCTGTGGATAATCGCCACCATCAGAAATATGTATCCGGAGAAATTCGCCTTTTATCCAGATTATTTCGATCGGATTATGGGCAATTCCCGAGTCCGCCAGGAACTGGAGGCCGGAAAATCGCCGGCAGAAATCGTCAGGGAACTGCAGCTCCAGCTGGAAGAGTTTGAGCGGCTGAGAAAACCTTACCTGCTGTATTGAGCCTCCTGTCTTTTGAATCGGCCTCCGGCTATGTCTTTTCCGCAGTGCGGTGGAAGGCCAGGAAACTGCTGGAATATCACTTGCCTGAAATTATAGATTTAGCTTAAAATATCTTTCCCGGCCGAAATGGCCGGTATTTTTATCGGAAAAAAATATACAGGAAGGAAAGAATGACAGCAAAAAAAGGTCTGGCTCTCTCCAGTCCTCTGGCCTCCATCCTGGACAGGGATCCCCGGGATTTCCGTCGGGCTGACTTTCTCAGGGTAATAGAAGAAAGAGGCATCGAAAAAATAACCTTTCATTATTTCGGTCTTGATGGCCGGTAAAAAGAGCTCAAAATCCCGGTCATGGACTCTTTTCAGGTTGAAACCATATTGACAGAAGGGGAAAGAGTTGACGGTTCCTCTCTGTACAGGGGACTTGTGGATATGGGGCTTTCTGACCTATACGTCGTCCCGGTTTACCGGACAGCTTTTTTCAACCCGTTCGATGAAAAAAGTCTTGATTTCATCTGCCGTTATCTGGACAGAGACGGGCTGCCGGTGCCCTTCACCTTCGATAACATTCTTCTCAGAGCGCATCAGTTGTTCAAGGAACATACCGGGCTGGAACTGAGAGCTCTGGGGGAGCTGGAATTTTTCCTGATCAGCGAACAACCGAACATGTATCCGGCAGAGAGACAGCGCGGCTATCACAGCTCATCTCCTTTTTTCAAGACGGGACCGGTTCTGGATGAAATGGTCAGGTTGATTGCCCAGCTTTCAGGAGCGGTGAAGTACGCCCACAGTGAGGTCGGTTACATAGAGAGGATTGAAAGCGAGGTGGAAGAGATTGCCGGAAAATCCGCCGAGCAGGTGGAAATCGAATTTCTGCCGGAGCCGGTGGAAGCCTGCGCCGAGCATCTGGTTCTGGCTCGCTGGATAATCAGAAACGTAGCTTACAGACACCGCATGGTGGCCACCTTTGTGCCGAAACTGGAAGAAGGCGTAGCCGGCAACGGGCTTCACTTTCACCTGGAACTCAGGAAAGATGGCAAAAACATAATGACCGGTGCTGACGGCAATCTCAGCCGCGAAGCCAGGTCGCTGATCGGAGGTCTCTGTCATTATGCTGACTCTCTGACCGCTTTCGGCAATACGGTTGCTTCCTCCTATTTCCGGCTGGTGCCGCATCATGAAGCTCCGACCAGAATCTGCTGGAGCGACCTTAACCGCAGCGCCATGATCAGAGTTCCCCTCGGCTGGACCAGAGCCAGAAATCTGGCCGCCGTGGTTAATCCGGAAGAGAAGCAGTGGAAGGAATCGACTGAAGGACGTCAGACAGTGGAAATGAGAACCGCCGACGGCAGCGCTTTGATCCATCTCTTTTTAGCCGGCATGACCATGGCCGCTGACTGGGCTCTGAATCCGGCCGCTGCCGGAGAGAGCGGGCTGAAGGCGGCTGAGCTGGCGGAAAAACTTTATGTGAGCGGAAACATATTTCAGGACAAAAAACTGTTGGAGAGTCTGCAGTCCCTCCCGGCCAGCTGTCAGGAATCGGCTGCCATTCTGCGCGAAAAAAGATATCTCTACGAACGTGACCATGTTTTCCCGAAAAGCATCATCGAATATGTGATCAGCCTTCTGGAAAAGGAAAACGACAGAGATTTGAGCCAGCGGCTGGCGGCCATGTCAGACGAGGAGCGGAAGAGAGAAATGAGAAGGATAATGCACCGGGACCTTCACCGGCATTAAAACCTGGACCTCACCAGCCGGCGGTGTTCTGAAAATTCTGATTTCAGGCTTTTCCAGAGAGAATTAAATCTAGTCTGAAGTTCCCGGTAAACAGCAGAACGTTCGGGCTCAGGCTGAAAGGCCAGCGTGTCTTTTTCAACCAGTTTTTCAGTTATTTCCTTAATCTGTAATCCGGGATGGTCCTGCCTCAGGTAGCACCAGGCGGCCTGAAGCGCCGCGCCCAGGGCGGCCGACTCAGGTTCTTTTAAGGTGAGGACGGGAGTTTCAAAGATGTCAGCCACCACTCTGAGCCAGGTGCGGCTTCTGGCGCCCCCGCCGGTAGCTCTTATTTCAGCAGGCTTCAGGCCAAGTTCTTTCATCCTGGAAAATCCATAATTCAGGTTGAGAATGGTTCCTTCGATCACCGCTCGGGCCAGATGCGATCGGGTGAAATTCTGCCGGGTCAAACCGAAGAGGACTCCAGAAGACTCCGGAAGCACCGGGACTCTTTCTCCGTCAATAAACGGCAGGAAAAGCAGACCGGCCGCTCCGGCTCCTGCTTCTCCCGCCAGTCGCTCGAGTTCATCATTGTCGATCTCCAGCAGATCCTTCAGCAACTCGGTGGTGTTCGTCACGTTCATGGTGCATAGAAGCGGAAGCCAGCCGCCGGTGCTGTCGCAAAAAGCGGCGATCTCTCCCTCCGCGTCAGTAAAGGGTTCTCCGGAGTATGAGAAAATTGTGCCCGAAGTGCCGAGACTTACAGTAAAAATTCCAGGGATGACATTCCCGGTGCCGATAGCCGCCATCATGTTGTCTCCGCCGCCGGCTGAGACCAGAACCCGGCCAAGGCCGAGTTTTTCGGACACTTCTTTTCTCACATACCCAACCGGTTCTGCCGGATGCGAGATCGGCGGGAGTTTCTTTTCCAGCTCCGGGTCGATCGCCCCTATGGCTTCAGGATGCCAGCAGCGTTTGCGAATGTCCATAAGCCCGGTGCCGGAGGCATCGCCGTATTCCATGTGAGGAATTCCGGTGAGGTAAAGATTCAGGAAATTGTGGGGAAGGAGCACCAGACGCGTCCGGGCATAATTTCCCGGCTCGTGTTTTTTTAACCAGAGGATTTTCGAAGCGGTGTACCCGACGGCCAGATTTATGCCGAGCTTTTCGATATAAGATTTCTGACCGCCGAGCGCCCTGACGATTTCTTCCGCCTCTTCGACGGTGGAAGTGTCATTCCAGAGTTTTGCCGGTCGAACCGGCTGATAATTTTCGTCGAGCGGTACGAACCCGTGCTGCTGACCGGAGACGCCAAGGCAGGCGATTTTTCTTCGGTCCACTCCTGGAGACTGCAAAGCCTGAGAGATCGCCTGTTCCATTGCCTGGATCCACTCGTGCGGATCCTGTTCGGACTCTCCGGGCTTCAGCCCGGGAATCATCCGGTGACGGGCGTAACCTCTTCCACAAACTTTTCCGGTTTCGGTGTCCACCACCAGGGCTTTGGTTCCCTGGGTTCCGGAATCGATGCCCAGCGCCAGCATGGAAGCTTCCCCGTCAGGCTGTTTTTTCCTGGCCGGCGCCCTGCCAGATTTTTCCGATAATCTTTATAAGCAAAATCGTGCTGACGATAAAAAGCACCGTCCAGAAGATGGCCAGCGACCAGCGTCCGTAAAGATAAGCTCCTGTTCCGAAAAGCGCCGAATAGACCAGAAGGCATCCGACCACCCAGCCGGCAAAGGACAGGGTCAGACTGTCCGGCGAGCCTTCAAGACCTGCTTCCAGCCGGATCTTTTTCCAGCCGGGACCTGCCGGCCGGACAAGCCGGTAAAACGAAATGAGTTTTTCGCGGTCAACAGGTCTGGTCAGGTAGGTGACCAGAAGCCAGGCCACGGTGGTAAAGGCGATGGTGATGAGGAGCGAAACATGCTGGGGCACCGGATGTCCCGTTTTCCCGCGGACGAAGAAGTACACAGCCACTGAAAAAGAACTGGCCATCGCCGCTATTTCTGACCAGGCGTTTATCCGCCACCAGAACCAGCGCAGAAGATAAATCAAACCGGTGCCGGCTCCGATCGAGAGCATCAGGTCGAAACTGGCTTTGGCCGATTCCAGCACAAACGTCAGCAGGCTGGCCAGAATCATCAGAACCACGGTCGTTATCCGTCCGGCGCGGACGTAGTGTTTTTCATCTGCTCCAGGCTTGAGAAAACGGCGGTAAAAATCATGCACTAAGTAGGAACTTCCCCAGTTCAGATGGGTAACCAGAGTGGAAACGTAGGCGGCCAGCAAACCGGCCACCATGATCCCGAGAAAGCCCGGCGGCAGGAATCTGAGCATCGCCGGGTAAGCCATATCATTCTGTATAAGTCTTGGGTCGACACCGGGAAATGCCTTTTGAATGTCTGAAAGTTCCGGATAGATGATGAAAGAGCAGAGAGCTACCAGAATCCAGGGCCAGGGTCGGAGCGCATAGTGGGCAAAGTTGAAGAAGAGTGTTCCCGAGAGGGCGTCTTTTTCGCTCCGGGCGGCTAACATTCTCTGGGCTATGTAACTTCCTCCACCCGGTTCGGCTCCTGGATACCAGACTGACCACCACTGAATGGTTATCGGGATGATAAAGATGGAAAGGGCAATAGTCCAGTTACCGAAATCAGGCAGAAGCCCTATGGTTCTGGCGTCAAGTTTGGAAAAAAGCCCGGTCAGCCCTCCGATTTCCGGTTGTTTCAGGGCGAAGACCGCAGCTGAAACCGCTCCGGTCATGGCGATGCCGAACTGGATCAGGTCGACCACCAGGACTCCCCAGAGACCGGCCAGGGCGGCGAAGGTCACATTTATGATGCTGCAGATGATGAGCGTCCTGGCCATCGGCCAGCCAAGGATGACATTGGCAATTTTGGCCGCGGCCAGGTTGACTGAAGCCATGATCACGCAGTTGAAAAAAAGTCCCAGGTAAATCGCCCGGAAGCCCCGAACGAAACTTGCCGGCCAGCCTGAATACCTGAGTTCGTAGAATTCCAGGTCGGTCAGAACGCGCGAACGCCGCCAGAGCCTGGCGTAGAAAAAGACGGTCATCATGCCCGTCAGCAGAAAAGCCCACCAGGCCCAGTTGCCAGCCACTCCACTGTTGCGGACAATGTTGGTCACCAGGTTCGGGGTGTCCGTGCTGAAAGTGGTGGCCACCATGGAAATCCCGATCAGCCACCAGGGGGCGGCGCGTCCGGAAGTGAAAAACTCAGCCGTATTTTTCCCGGCCCTCCGGCTGAGGATCAGGGGCGGAAGGAAGCAAATGCTGATTGAGATTATGACGATTAACCAGTCGAGCGTCGTCAGATGCATCTCATCATCCTTTTATCTGAATTCAGGTTAAAATCTTATATCACAGGCGGGAAAAATAAGTCAAAAAGTTATGAAGGAAAAAGAAAAAAATCAGAGAAGGTAATCAGTTGAGAATTTTACTGCATCGAGTTTTTCTTTTCAGGTATGAAGAGAAAGGATACGATGTGGTTCAGAAAATCAACTCAATTCAGAATTTCTGCCAGTCTGGCTTGTGCTCGTAGACCCACTGATAGTAATCTACATTTTTCAGCTCGGAAGCTGCTTCACGGTCGAGAAGGATGATGGCTTTCGGGTGAAGTTGCAGGGCTGAAGCCGGAACCATGGCCGTTACCGGACCTTCCACGGCCATGGCAATGGCTCTGGCCTTTTTCCGTCCGAAAGCCATAAGCAGACAGATTCGCGCTTCCAGGATGGTGCCGATGCCCATGGTGATGGCATGATAGGGCACGTTCTCTTCCCCGCCGAAGAAAACCGCGTTGTTTTTTCTCGTCTGGTCGGTGAGTGTTTTGATTCTGGTTCTGGAGCTCAGTGAAGAAGAAGGTTCGTTGAAACCGATGTGCCCGTTAGTTCCCAGCCCGAGAATCTGAATGTCTATTCCGCCCGCAGCTTTGATTTCCTCCTCATATTTCTGGCAGTAGGTCGGGATATCCCTGGCCAGTCCATCCGGAATATGGACGTTTTCAGGTTTGATGTTTATATGCTGAAAAAGATTGGTCCACATATAGTGATGAAAGGAGGCCGGATGGTCAGGAGACAGTCCGACGTATTCGTCAAGGTTGAATGTGCGGACCTGACTGAAATCGAGACCTTCCTCCCGATGCATTTTGATGAGAAATTTATAAAGCTGGAGCGGCGTGTTGCCGGTGGCCAGTCCGAGCACCGCGTTCGGTTTTTCCTGGATAATTTTTTTTATCAACTTAGCTGCCAGCCAGCTGGCCTGCTGACTGTCAGGCTGAATGATTACTTCCATCGCAGTCAATCCTTTCTTTTGATTTCCGGCAGGGTGGCGGCGGCTACGGCCTGACCTACCCGCCGGCTCTTTTCGTCGGTCAGATATATTTCTATTTTCTCCCTGAGTTCCGGAAATTCCGCCGCCAGGACTTTTTCTGCTTCCTGTTTGATGATCTCTCCACCGCAACCTGAGGTAACCCGTCCGAGGATCATCAAAGTCCGGTAGTCATAAAAGTGCGAATAGAGCTGGGCGGTGTATCCGAGATAAATCCCTATGTCTTTGAAAATTCTGACTGCTCGCGGCTCGTTCTTTTCGGCCAGTCTCTGAATTTCTTTCAGCCTTTCCGGAAGGCGCATGTCTGACGGGAATTCGAAGCCGGCGGCCAAAGCCAGCTTGTTGACTGCCTGCTGGGAAAAATAGAGGGCGCCAACGCCGCGGTCTCCGGACCATTCATCCACCGCCGCTTCCGGGTTCAGGTCGACCGGAGCGAAGGCCAGCTCATCCAGCCAGCCCGGCAGATGTCCTTCAGCATTCAGGTAACCTCCGGCTTCACTTGAGCCCATGGCAATTCCGAGAATGGCAGTCCGGTTGAGGCTGAGATAACCGGCCAGAGCCGTAACCTCTCCGTCGTTGATCACTTCAAACGGAACCTGCCATTCTTTCTGTAAATCCAGAAAAAGATTTTTCACTCGCTGTTCGAAAATTTCCCTTGGAACGGCGCGAAAGAGGGAAGCGATTCGCACCTGATTGTTGATGTAAATTCCGGCGGCGCTTCCGCCGATCGCCTCCACCTTTGGAAGATGAGCAGCGGCCAGTTTCAGCCCGGACTGGATGTGATGGCGGTGGTATTCCGGGTCGGGTTGTTCCTGCGGATTCCAGGGAATCTCCTCGCTGAAGACCACCTGTCCATCCTTCAGCGCGGCCACCTTAAAATCACTCGCTCCCAGGTCGAAACCGAGACGGCAGCCATCGAGATGACCTCCGAGGCGCAGCGGGTTGTCGCGGTCTTCCGGAAATTCTCCGGCCGAAACCTTAACCACCTGAAAGGGCTTTTCGTAAACGGTGCTCATCAGGTTGACGTCAAATTGCCTTTCTCCTGTTTCCGAAAAGGTTTCTTTGAGATGCTGGTAAAGAACTTCCGGTCCGAGAAAGTATATTTTCCAGCCGCCTTTCTGCCAGAGGAGAAATTTGGCCAGCTTTTCCACGTAAAGCTCGGTCAGAGAAAGATTTTCCGCAGAAAGCGGTAAAATCTTTGCCCTCCAGGTGGAGATGAACTGATTCTCCCTTTCTATGGCCAGGCTGATTTCTTCGGTGCTTTTGCCGGCGGCTTTTTCATACCAGGAAATAAACTTTCCGAAAGGGAGAAAATCAGGGTCGTAGGCAGGTTTAATGGCCGGGCTGATTTCTTTTTTTATCGACTCAGGCATTATGACACTCATGCTAACACCTCGAAAAAAATTATATCAGAATTTTCCCGGTTGAGGAGAGAAGAATAAAAGGTGGAGCCAGAATTACCAGCCTGCTTCAAGTAGCTGTTCTCACCGGAAAGCCAGGAGCTGAAATACGGTCAGCAATCCGGAAGTGTAAGGTCATGGCAGAAAAAAAATGATCATACGTATTGAAAGGTTGACACCTTCACAGCCATAAAATAGCATTTAGAAAGAAATGTAATTTACGAATGACGCCAGAGAGGACAATGAATAAAAAAACCAGAAAACATCTTTTAAAATTATTTTTAATCAGTTGTTTGATTCTCATTGCGGCCGCCGGGCTGAGGTCGCAGAAAACTTCAACCCGACCACTTAGAGCGGGTGATGAATCTCGCGGCCCGTGGTGGATGAAAGCCACCGCCCTGAACACCGAAGGACGCCTGCCGAGCCTCAGAACAAGAAAATGGTGGAAGAAGAGCCTGGAACTTAAACCCGGGGAATCTCTCATTCCTGAGGAAAGCGGAGAAGCCAGAGACCGCATCGCGGTCAGGGTGGAAAGTTATGAACTGGATGGCGGGGAAAAGGCTGAAGTCCTGGTGATGATCATCGATGACGATACCGACGGCAGCCTGAAAGCTGGCGGTGATTACCATGATGATTGCTATTTGTACGACCTGAACCGGGACGGCTGGGTTGACCTCATGGTGGATTATGCCGATGAGGATGGAGACGGTCAGGCTGATTTTATGGAGGTAAGGTATTTTGAGCGTGGATATCTGACCAGAGCCTGGTTCGGTTACGATTTCGACGGCACGGGAGAAATGATTAAATTCAGGAATCCGGTGGAGCTGATGGCTGAAGTTTTTTCGTTCAATCTGGCCGGAAGAAAATTGTATTTCAAAAATGTTTATGCCAGAGAAAACCGGAGCTGGAGGCCGGCCGAAGTCTCTCATCTGGCCAGCTTTGACTTTGACGGTGATGGCCTGAGCGATATGGTGGTGAGGGCAAACCTGAACCGGGATAAAACTGAGCCGTTGATAGCCAGCCTGGAAATCAGTCATGATGTTGACCGGTCCAGCACTCTGGCCCGGCCCTTTCACTACGATCTCAGCCTGGTTCTTGAACTTCGTCTTCCTTTCGACCTGAATGAATTCCGGATATTTTCTCCGAAAAGAAGGCCCCCGCAGGAAGCTTTCGCTGTACCCTTTGGTGAAGTTATGGATTTGATCAAGGAAGCTGAGCCTGGAAGCACAGGTTTTTCCTGGCGGGAGTACCCCGACGAAAACCTGGAAAAGAACCTTAGATGGAAAGAGCTGGAGGGGCAGGGGATTGGCTGGATCCAGGAGAGATACCGGCTGTCTTCAGCCGTGCCGGTCGTCCAGAAATGGAATGTTCGCCGGGAAATTGCCACTGCTGAAGGACCGGTTGAGTTTTATTACAGCGAGGGTGATTTTCGCCTTCATCTTTTCCGGGCAGAAGAGGGCTGGCTTCCAGCAGGCAATCTGGCTGGCCTGCCCCGTCTTCTGGAGATTCGCTATTTTGACAGCGACAGAAACGGCTATTTCGACCGCCGGGAGGTTTATCTGGTGAACAGCACCAGGCCGGTTCTGGTGCTCCCTCTGAATCAGGACAGAGTAAAAAAGATTCCTTTTGACTTAAACCTCATTTCTGAGATTTATCTTAAGGAGGCCCTTCCGAAACGGGTTGCTGTGGTCGAAGCTTTTCTCGGAGCGATGAAAAAGATATATTCCTATGAACAACCGCCCGAGCTTGATTCCGCCCTGGAAAAAGCAACGCCGGGTGAGAGAGCTTTTCTTCAGGAAATTTACTGCCTTCTTTATTTCATTAACCTCAGAGATCATTTTCTTACGATGGCCAATCAGGTTCTGTTTCAGGAGCTTTCAGTCGGACCGGATCGACTGCCGGCAGGAGATCTTCATCCCCGTGTTCTGACTGACCCACGACAGGTTATTCAACCGCTTAAATCCGACCGTGCCTGGGAACTGGCCAGGTTGCTTACCCGTCTGGAAGAAGCTTTCGGCCAGAATCAGCTGGAAGTTTTTCAAAAGACCGTGGAACGGATCAAGGCGCTGGGGTTCTGAAGGCTGAAGAAGAAAAAATTCAAATATTTACTTTTTCCCCAGCACTTCTCTAATTTCCTGGACGAGTTCGGCTGATCCAAGGTAGAGGGCCGTTCTCTGATGGGGGTGCTCCGGTTTTATCTCCAGGATGGATCGGCCATCTTCGTCCACGGCGAGACCTCCGGCTTCATGACACATAAAGCTGACCACAGCCGCTTCATACATCAGACGAAGCTTCCCCTGAGGATAATTTTTTCGCGGGTCCGGATGGTTGACGATGGCCGGGTAAAGGAACATCCCGCCGTTGCTCAGGATACGGTGAAAATCTCCGGCCAGAGCTCCGAGGTAACGGAACTGGTATTTTTTTTCGTTCCGGTCGAGCCAATTCCGCACAACCGGATTAAAGTATTCTCTGTGGGCTGAATTGAACGAAAGTTCCCAGTTTTTTCTGTCTGACGGAAGCTCCACCCTGGTAGGTTTGACGAAATTCATCGTCTCGTCTATATGAAACCTCCAGCAGCCAGCTTCCCTCAGAGCGATGGTAAAGGTACCGGTGGGGATGACGAACATACCGGCCGCGATAAATTCTTTGCCTGCTCTCAGATGGCCGTCTTCAGGCCCTTCCAGATTTCTCTTGGCAATTCCAAACAGAAAACCCACCGGTAGATTATGAGGGATGTTAGAAGAGCCATCCATCGGATCATAATAAACAAAATAACGACCGGCGGCATTCATCGGGACGATTTCTTCTTCCTCCTCGCTGATGGCATAAATAACGCGTCCGGATCTTGCCAGGTAATGTTTGACCACTTCGTTGGCGATCTGGTCGAGCTTCATGACTTTTTCTCCCTGAATGTTCACCAGACCGCTCAGGCCGAGATATCCTTTGAGAGCTCCCGTCAGGTAGTAATGCTGAATTCTTTTCGCCGCGTTCAGGATAGAATTCATCAGAATCAGAAAGTGGTAGGTGCGCCCGTGCCGTTCCTGGTGTTCCAGGAGAAAGTCCATAAAGGTGATTTCAAAATTTATCATTCGATATCCCTTCCTTGAGATTAATAGTTTTTTAATTATCACATCGAGGGAGGGAATTCAAACGAATTTTTCGCTATTCCCTTCCTGGAGTTTTCTAGGGGTGTTTCTGTTCAGCTGGATTGAATCGGCTTGAAACCTTTTCCCAGGACTTCGGAGGTGTCGTTGATGATAACGAAAGCTCCAGGGTCAACTTTTTTGATGAAGGACTTCAGTTCAGCCAGCTGTTTGCGGTGGATGACGGTGATGATGATTTCTCCCTCTCTTTTCAGGTAAAGAGAACGAGATTTTAGAGCACTGCCGCTGCGGTCGAGTTTGTTGATGATAAAATCTTCAATTTGGTCGCTGGCGGTCGAGGTGATTATCACCATTTTGGAAAAGCTCCAGCCTTCGAGCACCAGGTCGATTACCTTTGAGGATATAAAAAGCACGATATAGCCATAAAGAGGTGCCTCAAGATTTTTAAACACCAGCCCGGAGGCAGAGATTATCACGAAGTCCGTCAGCATGATACTGATGCCCACGGTCATCCCGGTGAGTCTGTTCAATATCAGGCCTATAACATCAGACCCTCCGGTGGAAGCCTCACCCCGGAAAACCAGCCCGAGACCAAGTCCGAGCAGCAGGCCACCGTATATCGAAGCCAGAACCGGGTTGTCGGTTCCCCGCGGCAACTTCAGTATTTCGTTAAAAAAGTCGATTAAAAGGGAGGAGGTCAGCATACCAAGCAGAGTGGTAATCAGATATTTTTTCCCGAGATACCTGTAGCTGAGCATGAAAATGGGAATGTTCAGGGCAATTATCAGCAAACCAACAGGCAACTTGAATAAATAATTAAGGATTATGGAAACACCGGAAACTCCTCCGGGCACCAGATGGTAGGGGATAAGGAAGAGAGCATATCCCAGCCCCATGATGGTTGAACCGGCCAGGACAAAAAGCAGATTGCGGATGAGCTTTTTTATCGATTCTTTATTGAGAGAAATCCCGGACAAAAAAAGTTTGCCGCTCATGGTGAACCCCTGAGGAAAATTTTTGTTAATCTAACACCAAAATTTTTAAGCTGTCAATAGAAAAGCACTGTTCCCGGAAGTTTAATTTCAGGACGTTGATTTTTTGCCAGATTGTGCTAACATTTTAGCGGCTCTGTTGTGCTGGCTGGGCAGAGCCTGATTGGATACCCTCCTTCAATCATCCCCCTAAGACATTTTCCCCTAACCCCCAAACAGCCAGCACCCTTGTTTACAAAAAACCTGATTTGATATATTTTCTACTCCGTCTTTTTCAAAGAAGCAAGACAGTTGCGATGCTGAAAAATGATTTATACTGAAAGCGAAAACAGAAATCAGGAGCGACTGTGGAGCCGGGATTTTTTGCTCGGGCTGACAGCGTACTTCTTCCTTTTTCTTTCGATAAGTCTGTTCTTTCTGCTCCCGCTTTTTTTGCGCCAGTTTCAACCGAACGGCCAGCAGGTCGGTCTGATCATGGGCATTCACAGCCTGACTGCCATCGCCATAAGACCGATTTTTGGCCGGATGATCGACCTTCAGGGCGGAAAAAGGTTATCCCTTCTCGGCATACTAATATTGATGGTCAGCGTGCCTCTATTTCACCTGGTCAGAGACTCCGGGTTTTTTCCGGTGGCCCTTAGAGCGGTTACCGGCATCGGCTGGGGAATAAGCATGACAGCCACCATTGCCATGTGTACCGACCTGGCTCCGGTGCAGAGCATGGCCCGCTCGATCGGCATTGTTGGCGTGGCCGGGTTGATCGCTAACGCTGTAGGTCCTTCTCTCGGAGAAGAAATAATAAAACATTATGGCTTTCGGGGGCTTTTCAACTGCAGTCTGGGCTTTCTTTTGCTGTCCTTTGTTCTGATAATTATCACCAGGGAAATGCCGCGGGAAGAAAGGGAAGAGGGAAGATCTTCCTCGCTGTCGAAAATTTTGATTTCTTATTCGCCTCTGGTTATTCTGGTGGTAGGCATCATGCCGTTAATTCATGGTTCGGTCAGGGGAGCGGTGATATATTTTATGCCACTTCTGGTGAAAAGCCTTAATCTCGGACGGGTTGGACCGTTTTTTATCATTTTTTCCGCGGCTGCCATCCTGACCAGGTTCAGGCTTGGAGGCCTGGCCGATCGCCACGGCCGGAAAAAAATAGTGTTGCTTTCAGCTCTTATTATCGCTCTTAATCTTATTCTGATCTCTCAACTGAAATCGACACCGGTCCTCTGGCTGGCCGGCTTCATCGGGGGGGTCGGTCAGGGACTTATTTTTCCCGCGCTGAGCACCTATCTGATAGATTTTCTCGGTCATCAGAACAAAGGCCAGGCCATAAGTCTTTACAATTCTCTTTTCGATGCCGGCATGGGGCTGGGTTCGATGTTTTATGGCTGGGTTTATGAAATGGCTGGATTGCAACCGATGTACCTTATAGCCGGAATGATCTTCATCTTCGTCAACGCACTTTTTATGCTGAAAGCGCCGGAAACAGCAACTCTGGCCTCTTTAAGCAAAGGGGGAAGGTAAAATGGAAAACTTTCTCGAGTTAATCAGGAAAAGAAGAACAATCCGTCAGTTCAGGGCAGAAGAGATTCCTGAAAATCTCCTGCTCAAACTGGCTGACCTCGGACGTCTGGCTCCGTCTGCGGCCAATCTCCAGCCGCTTGAGTTTATCGTCGTCAGCGACCCTGAAGTAAGGAATAGAATTTTTCCGCTGCTGCGCTGGGCTGCCTACATACATCCCGCCGGCAACCCGAAGCCCGGTCAGGAGCCCCGGGCTTACATAATCATTCTGGTCAACAAGGCTATAAGAGAAAAAGGCTATGAATATGATGTAGGGGCGGCGGCGGAAAACATCATCCTGGGTGCGCTATCTCTCGGGATCGGGAGCTGCTGGTTGATCTCGGTTGACCGCGAACGGGTTAAACTTAATCTGGGGATTCCTGAAGGCTATCAGGTTGATTCGGTCATCGCTCTCGGCTATCCGGCAGAAAGTCCGGTGGTCGAAGAATTCCAGGGTTCGGTTAAATACTGGAAGGACGAAAACGGGACGCTCCATGTTCCGAAAAGAAAAGCGAGCGAAGTGATCCACCTGAACCGCTTCGGAAACAGAATCTGAAGAAAATTCTTTCGCCTTCAGATTCCGGCCACGGTCATTTCTGCCACCCTGATGGTCGGGCCGCAGATGGAACTTTCAAACTGCAGGTCATTGCCAACCAGGTCGATCTCCTGAAGAATCTTTCCCAGGTTGCCGGCAATGGTCACTTCGGAGACGGGAAAAGCGATTTCTCCGTCTTTTATCCACAGACCGGAGGCACCTCGAGAGATATCGCCGGTAACCGGGTTGAGCCCGTGTCCGATTACTTTGGTCAGAAGAAATCCTTCGCGAGTTGATTTTATTATTTGCTCGGGCGTGAATTGACCGGCTTCCAGATAGAAATTGTTCGGCACAACCCCGTGGCCATTTCCGTTTCCGGTGGGCGGCAGGTTTAATTTTCTGGAGGCATAAGTGTTGCAGAGAAAATTTCTCAGTATTCCTTTTTCTAGAACCAGTGTTCTCTGGGTGGGGACACCTTCGGAATCAAAAGGGCGGGAGCCGAGCCTGCCGGGCAGCAGACCGTCATCGATGACCGAGATGTTATCATTACCGATTTTTTCGCCGAGTCTGTTTGCCAGAAAGGTTGTCTGCTGGTAGACGGCCGTTCCAGAAACGCAGGTGAAAAGAAAAGCCAGAAGCCAGGAGGTCATCGTCGGTTCAAAGATAACCGGCACCTTGCTGGTTTTTACCTTCCTCGGATTCAGTTGCCGGACAGTTCTTTCAACTGCTTTCCGGGCCACCTCTTCCGGACTGTCCAGTTCTCCAAGATGACGCTTCGAGCTGAACCAGTAGTCTTCAACCAGCCGGTCACCCTGACCGGCCTGGAGCCCGAGGCTCAGACTGCAGTAGGTCTGAAGATATTCGCCGCTAAAGCCTCTGGAATTGACCAGGACGGTTTTAAGTTCGTTGGTTACGAAGCTGGCTCCAAAGGAATTGCTGATCCGTTTATCCTGAAGGGCAATTCTTTCAGTTTCCAGAGCGAGTTTTATCTTCTCCCGTGAGCTCATCCTGGTTACTTCCGGGTCGTACAGCTTGAGCGAATCAACGGCAATTTTGAACGGGGCAGGAGCCGGAAGGCCGGCGAAGGCATCCGGCTGACTCAAACTGGCTCTCTTTATTGTTTTTCGAATGAGCGTCCGGAGTGCCGGGAGGTTCAGGTCGGAGGAGCTGGCCGAGGCGGCTCTTCTCTCCTTAAATATCCTGATGAAGCAGTACCTGGAACTGGCCTCTACCAGATTTTCGATGCGTCCGAACCTGACCTCAACGTCGAATTCTCTTCCTTCGTAAAAGGTTATCTCTATCTCATCAGCTCCCTGAGCGAGGCCATAGTCGATCAACCTTTCAGCCAGCTGTCTGAGGTTGTTGTTTTCTTCGATTTTCATCGTACGCCCCCGACGGTCATAGCGGATATCTTTATCGTCGGACAGCCATCTGCCACCGGAACGTCCTGACCTTCTTTCGAACAGGTTCCAGTCTGCCAGCCGAGTTCCAGGTCCGAGCCGACCATTTCAATTTTTTTCAGGATATCCAGGTTGTGGCCGATGAGAGTTGCCTGTTTCACCGGACGGCCAAGCCGGCCATTTTCGATCAGATATCCCAGAGTGACGGGAAAGGTAAACTCGCCTGAGTCCTCCACCTGTCCTCCGGAAAGACGGCTTACGTACAGACCTTTTGACACGCTGCGGATGATTTCTTCCGGATCATACTCTCCGCGGTCAATGTAAGTGTTGGACATTCTCGGGAGTGGCCAGCAGGTGTAATCCTGACGCCGTCCGTGTCCGGTGGATTCCTTTTTCATCAGCCTGGAAGAAAGCCAGTCCTGGAGAAAACCGGTGACCACGCCCTTTTCGATGAGCGCAGTTTTTCCCGGTTTCTGCCCCTCATCGTCAAAATTATACGAACCCCGAAAGCCGGGAATCGTCGGGTCGTCGTATACGCTGAGTTGCTCCGAGCCCACCAGTTTACCAAGTTTGTTCCAGAGAATGGAGGTCTTTTTGCGAACGAAGTCCGCTTCCAGAAGATGCCCGACCGCCTCATGGATTAGCACGCCGCTGTGCCCGGGTCCGAGAACAACCGTCATTTCTCCCGCGGGAGCTTCCACCGCTTCCAGCAGGAGGCAGGCTTCCCGGGCGGCTTCTTCACCGATGAATTCCGGGGTCATCTCCCGCCGGAAATACTCCAGGCCCACCCGGCCGCCGCCACCGCAGAATCCAGATTCTTTCCGACCGTCTTTTTCAGCCACGGTCATGACTACCAGTCTGACGGCCGGACGGCTATCCCGGACAGATAACCCTTCTGAATTGACCACCCAGATATCCTGCCGGCTTTCTCCGTAAGCTACCTGCACCTTTTTTATCGACGGGTCGAAATTCATGGCTGCGCTGTAAGCCCTGCGGACGAGCTCAAGTTTTTCTTCCAGCGGCCGGTTGACCGCCTGCATTCTGAAGCGGGTAATATCATGTCGAGGAAGGTAATGACGAAAGCGTCCGGGCAATTTTCGGGAGGCGGCAGAGGAAGTGCAGATGGCGGATGCGCTCAGCGCTACGGATTTCAGCTTTTCAGGAGAGAAATCGTTGGTGTAGGCGTAACCTGTTATGTCCTTCCTGATCACTCTGAGACCCAGGCCAGAGCTCAGACTCTCTGCCGATTCTTTAATGATGCCTTCTTCCATCAGGATGGAAAGTGAGGTTCGGTATTCAAGAAAAATATCGGCAAAATCTCCTCCTCTGGCCAGAGCCAGCTGAAGAGTCCTTTTCAGATCGGACAGGGACAACAGAAATTCACCGGGTTTTGTTCCAGGCATCTTCATACTGCCTTGTAATTCATTTTTTTCCCTCAAGACCTTTCTGGCGGGAAAATAGGATGAATTTTGACATAAAAAGCTATCTCAGGCAAGAAGGCCTGAATGTCCGGGCTGAGAGTGGATTCAGAAAATGACCTGGTCAGGAGCGGGGAGAACAGGCGAAAAGGGGCAGGTGGCAAAGGTTGACGCTCATAAGGTTAAACCATATAATCAAATCCCATGGACTGGAAAAAAATAGATCATCTGATAGACCTGGCTCTGGAAGAAGACCTGCCGGGCGGAGACATTACCACCGATGCGATTGTTCCGGATGATCTTCCGGGGAGAGCCGTTTTTCTGGCGAAACAGGAGGGAGTTCTGGCAGGAATAGACCTGGCGGCCAGGGTTTTTTACCGGCTGGACGAAAAGACGAAATTCATAAAAAATCTTGAAGACGGACAGGAATTTTTCTCAGGGCAAATTCTGGCTGAAGTCAGGGGAAAAGCCTCAATCCTCTTAAAAGCCGAGAGAACCGCCCTGAATTTTCTGCAGCGTCTCACAGGTATAGCCACTACCACCAGCGCTTATGTCAGAGCGGTGGTCGGAACGAAAGCGATAATCCTGGACACCCGGAAAACGACTCCCGGGTGGCGCTACCTGGAAAAATATGCTGTAAGGATAGGCGGCGGACAGAACCACCGGATGAATCTTTCTGAAATGATGCTGATAAAGGATAACCACATCCGTATTGCCGGCGGCATTGTCCCTGCGCTGCGCTCAGCCAGAGAATTCCTCCGGAGCCGCAACCTTCCCGGTATCAAGGTTGAGGTGGAGACCACGAATCTGGAAGAAGTGCGTGAAGCTCTTGAAAACGGAGCTGACTGGATCATGCTCGATAACATGAGTCTGGAGGAGATGAGAGCCGCGGTCGAAATGGTGGCCGGGCGCGTGCCCCTGGAAGCTTCGGGGAAGATGGATTTGCAGAGAGTGAGAGAAGTGGCCCTGACCGGTGTCGATTACATTTCGGTTGGATCCCTGACCCATTCTTTTAAGTCGGCAGATATTTCTCTTGAATTCGAATGAGTACGGACATGAAAAGGAAAACTGACCAGGAGGAATACTTCTCCGATATCCTGATCATCGGAGCGGGCATAGCCGGAGCCACAGCCGCGCTCGAAGGCGCCCGCCAGGGTCTGCAGATAAATCTTATCGTTAAGTCTTCCGGGCCGGAAAGCTCCAATACTTACTGGGCTCAGGGAGGGATTGTTTCTTACGGCGAGGATGACGACCCGGAATTGCTGAAGGAAGACATTTTCAGAGCCGGTGACCGGATAAACAATCCGGAGGCTGTCGAGATACTGGTAAGAGAAGGCAAAGAAGCGGTAGACCGGATTCTGATCAACGAACTTAAAATTCCGTTTGCCAGATCATCCCCGGAAAAGCTCGATTTCGCTCTTGAAGGCGGTCACTCGCGCCGGCGCATTTTACATGTGGAAGATGCTACCGGCCAGAGAATAGCGCTGGCTTTTATGGAAAAACTCAAGCAATTTCCGAACGTGCACATTTATTTTGACCACACCGCCGTCGACCTGCTGACCGTTCCCCACCATTCCAGGGATCCTTTGAGTTATTATCGGTCACCCCGCTGTCTTGGCGCTTACGTGCTCGACAATAAAACCCGGCGGGTGAAGAAATTCCTCGCGCCTTACACAATTCTGGCCACCGGCGGCTGCAGCGCTGTTTATCTTTACAGCTCGAACCCGAGAACTTCCACCGGATCGGGCTATGCCATGGCTCTCAGAGCTGGTGCCCGGATTGTTAACATGGAATACATTCAGTTTCATCCGACTTATTTTTATAACCGGGATGCTGACGGCTTCTTGATATCGGAAGCGGTAAGAGGAGAAGGAGCCCGGCTGAAAACCAGGGACGGCCGGACCTTCATGGAGAAATACAGCCCGCTCGGCGAGCTGGCTCCGAGGGACGAGGTAACCAGAGCCATCTATCAGGAAATGATCAACACCAATTCTAACTATGTCCTGCTGGACCTGGCGAATTACGTCAGGCTGGATATAAGAAAAAGATTTCCTCACATTTATGAATCCTGCCGGCAGCGAGGTCTCGATATCACCAGGCAGCCGATTCCGGTGGTTCCGGCAGCTCATTTCTGCTGCGGCGGAGTGCTTGTGGATGCCTGGGGAAAAACCTCTCTGGAAGGGCTCTACGCGGTGGGCGAGGTGGCCTGTACCGGGCTTCACGGAGCCAACCGTCTGGCTTCAACTTCTCTTCTCGAAGGTCTGGTCTGGGGCGTGAGGGCGATCAGACATATCAGCGAAAATTTCCAGCCCGGATTTCCATACGACCCGGCAAAGATTCATCCCTGGTATTACTCCGAAAGGGAAGAGGAAATAGACCCGGCTTTAATCCATCAGGACTGGATGACCATCAGGAGCACCATGTGGAATTATGCCGGCATCATCAGAACCAGAAAAAGGCTCGAGCGAGCCCTGGCCGACCTTGAATACCTGAAACACCGCATCGACCGCTTTTACCGGGAAGCGCCGATGGACCCGGAAATTGTCGAACTGCGTCACGGAATTCAGGTGGCCCTGATGATTACCCGGGCGGCTCTGGCCAATCCGGAAAGTCGTGGCTGCCATTTCCGGCAGGATTGAAAACGCCCGAAATTGGCCTCGACAGTGGCAGATTAAAAACAGCTGTTCTATAATAGGAAAAATTGATTTATCGGGTGGAGAATTTCAGATGTCCGAACAGAAGGATTACAAAAAAAGTTTGAACCTGCCCCAGACCTCCTTTGCCATGAAGGCACAGCTGGCCCAGAAGGAGCCGGAGATAATCAAAAAATGGGAACGTATGGGGCTTTACGAAAAAATAATCGCCAGCCGCCGCGGAAGCCCGACCTTTATTCTCCACGACGGTCCTCCTTACGCCAACGGTCACATTCATCTGGGCACTGCGCTGAACAAGATTCTCAAGGATTTCATAGTTAAATCCCGGACGATGATGGGATACCTTTCTCCCTTTGTGCCGGGCTGGGATTGTCACGGGCTGCCGATAGAGATCAGGGTGGACCAGCTCCTGGGTGAGAAGAAAAAACACCTGGCGGTTAGCGAAATCAGAGAAGAATGCCGGAAATACGCCCTTAAATACATTGACATTCAACGCGAAGAGTTCATCAGGCTCGGAGTTTTTGGCGACTGGAAGAATCCTTACCTGACGATGAACCCTGATTATGAAGCGGACATTCTGAGGTTTCTGGCGGAGTTTTTTGCGTCGGGCAACATATACAAAGGAAAGAGGCCGGTTCACTGGTGCTTTCACTGCCAGACGGCTCTGGCCGAAGCCGAGATTGAGTATAAGGAAAAGAAATCTCCTTCGATTTACGTGAAGTTTCCGCTGATCTCCGATCTGTCGGAACGTTTTCCGGAGCTCAAGGGTAAAAAGGTTTCGGTAATCATCTGGACCACCACTCCCTGGACGCTCCCGGCCAACTTAGCCATAGCTTTTCATCCCGATTACGAGTACGTGGCGGCCGGAGTCGGAGAAGAAGTTTACATTCTTGCCCGAAGGCTGCTTCCGGTGGTGGCGGAAGAGCTTGGCTGGGAAAGTTACCGCGTGCTGGTGACCATGAGCGGGCGGGAGCTGGAAGGGATGAAAGCCAGACATCCGTTCATAGAGCGCGAATCTCTTTTTGTGCTGGCTGATTATGTCACCCTGGATGACGGCACCGGCTGCGTGCACACGGCTCCCGGGCACGGTTATGAAGATTATCTTACCGGTCTGGCCTATGGTCTTGATATTTACACGCCGGTCGATGAAGAGGGAAAATTTCTGCCCCAGGTCGAGCGTTACGGCGGGTTGAATGTTTTTGAAGCCAACCCGAAAATCGTCTCCGACATGGAAAAGGATGGCACGCTGCTGAAAAAATCTGAAGTCAGCCATTCCTACCCCCACTGCTGGCGCTGTAAACAGCCGGTTATTTTCAGAGCCACCGAGCAGTGGTTCATTTCGATGGACCGGAATCGTCTGAGAGAAAGAGTTCTGGAAGAAATAGGGAAGATTCGCTGGATTCCTTACTGGGGAGAAGAGAGAATCGCCAACATGATGAAAGCCCGGCCTGACTGGTGCATTTCCCGCCAGAGGTCCTGGGGAGTTCCGATTCCCGCCTTCTACTGCGAAAATTGCGGCTCTATTTTAGCCGATGAACAGATAACCAGGCATGTGGCCGATATTTTTGAAAAACACGGTTCTAACGTCTGGTTTGAAAAGCCGGCCGCGGAGCTTCTGCCTCCCGGACAGAAATGCCCTTCCTGCGGCGGGGAAAAATTCAGGAAGGAAAATAACATCCTGGACGTATGGTTTGAATCGGGCGCCAGCCACAGCATCCTGGGAAAGAAGCCCGAGCTGCCCTGGCCGGCTGACCTCTACGTGGAGGGGCATGACCAGTACCGGGGCTGGTTTAACAGTTCGCTGGTGATTGGCGTCGGCGCGAAAAACGGGTCGCCCTACCGCACCTGCCTCACTCATGGTTTTGTGCTGGACGAGCAGGGAAGGGCCATGTCCAAATCCCTGGGCAACTACATCGAGCCGAACGAAATAATATCCAGACACGGAGCGGAAGTGTTGAGGCTCTGGGTGGCGATGCTGAATTATAAAGAAGACGCCCGGTTCGGCCAGGAAATCCTGCAGCGGCTGATCGAAGCATACCGCAAGATCAGGAACACCTGGCGCTTCCTTCTAGGCAATCTTTATGATTTCAACCCTGATCTGGATCGTCTGCCTGAGGAAAAACTCCTCTGGCTTGACCGCTGGATACTCGAAAGAACAAGACAGGTGATTCAGAAAGTAATAAAAGCATATGAAGATTATGAATTCCATGTGGTGTTCCACACGATTTACAATTTCTTTACTGTTGACCTGAGCGCTTTTTATCTTGATGTGATAAAGGACCGGATGTACTGTTCAGCGGCCGCCTCGGAACTTCGTCGTTCGGGTCAGACCGCGATTTTTCAGGTGCTGGAAAAAACCCTCAAGCTGATGGCTCCGATTCTGCCCTTTACCACCGAAGAAGCCTGGGAAGCCACGCCGTCCTTCAAGGACAAGGCCGAATCGATCCATCTGTGCTCTTTTCCTGAAGAGGGGAAGATGTGGCTCGATGAAGAAATGATGAAGAAAGTGGACAGATTGCTGGACATAAGAGAACAGGTTCAGAAAGAGATGGAAAAAGCCAGGGCCTCTAAGCTGATCGGCAATTCTCTTGAAGCTAAGCTGGTGTTTAAGGCGCCGGCCAGCGTCTATGACCTTCTGGAAGAATTCAGGAAGGACCTTCCCACTCTGTTCATAGTTTCTGAAGTTGAGGTTCAACCTGCAGATGGAGAGGAGCTGGTAATTTCAGTGGCTCAGGCCAGCGGTCAGAAATGCGAGCGCTGCTGGAATTTTTCGGTCACTGTCGGCCAGGATCCGGAATTTCCCGATGTTTGCCAGAGGTGCGCGACTGTTTTAAGGGGAGAAGCCGGGTAAAAGATGACCATCCGCGGAAAGAATCTTTTTTATCTGGCCTTCATTCTCTTCTGGCTGGTTCTCGACCAGCTGAGCAAATTCCTGGTGGCCAGAAACCTGAATCTTTATCAGGTGGTGGAGGTGATTCCGGGTTTTTTTAACCTGACCAGAGTACACAACAGGGGAGCCATTTTTGGTTTTCTCGGGAATTCCGGCAGCACGCTGGCGCTTATATTCCTGAATGCCGGCGCTCTGCTGGCTTTCTCGGTGGTGACTTATTACTTTCTGAAAACTCCGCCGGAGATGGTTCTGACAAAAATTTCTTTCGCCCTGATCGTCAGCGGGGCCCTGGGTAACATCATAGACCGGATATTCAGAGGATACGTGATCGATTTCCTCGATTTTTATGCGGGTAACTTCCACTGGCCCTTTTTCAACCTTGCTGACAGCTGCATCACCGTCGGAGCTATCCTGATGATCGTTAACCTATTAAGGAGCGAAAAAAAATGTTCCCGATCCTTCTCAGAATAGGTCCGATAACCGTTCATACCTACGGTTTTTTTATGGCCGTCGGGGTTGCCGCCGGATTATGGTTTGTATATGTCCAGGCAAAAAAGGTCGGCTATGATACCAACCGGTTGCTGGATGCCGCCTTCTGGATCATCCTGGTTTCGTTGCTCGGAGCGAAGTTAATTCTTTTTTTTGGTCATTTCTCCTACTATATGGAAAATCCCGGGGAACTTCTCTCGCTGGCGAGGTCGGGCGGCGTATTTCAGGGGGGACTGACCTTCGGATTGATTTTTGCCGTTATTTATTTCAGAAAAAAGAAAATACCCCTCTGGCCGACAGCCGACCTGGTTGGACCGGCCGTGGCTCTCGGGCACGGTTTCGGCCGGATCGGATGTTTTTCCGCCGGTTGCTGTTACGGCCGGGAATGTTCACTTCCCTGGGCTGCGGTTTTCAGGAGTGAATACGCTCATGAGCTTACCGGGATTCCCCTGAGCACTCCGTTGCATCCGGTTCAGCTTTATGAAGCCATCTTGAATTTTATAAATTTTTTCATCCTGCTGGCTTTTCTCAAAAGGAAGAAATTTCACGGTCAGGTTTTCAGCCTTTACATAATCAATTATTCAATAATTCGTTTCTTCACCGAGTATTTCCGCGGCGACCACGAGGATAAAAGCTATATATTCAGAGGGGAAACGGCTTTTAGCAGTCTGTCGCTGCCGCAGCTCTACTGCTTGCTGGGACTGGCGGCCGGGTCGATTCTTTACCGTCTGCTCAGACAGAGGAAAGGTGATTGAAAAAAAATTTCAGGTTGAATCGAGCGAAAACCAGAGGCTGGATCTATTTCTAAAATCCTGTCTGCCGGAGCTGAGCCGGTCGCGTCTGCAGAAAGCCATCAGGGACGGCAAGGTTCTGGTTAACGGTCAGAAAGCCAGGCCAGGTCAGAAGTTGAAAAAGGGTGATACGGTTGAGGTCTCTTTGGCTGAACCGGAAGCTGGAGAGATGCTTATACCGGAGCCGGTAGAATTCAGGATCATCTATGAAGATGATCAAATACTCGTGGTGGATAAACCGGCCGGGCTGGTGGTCCATCCGGGTGCCGGCGTGAAAAGCGGCACACTGGTTCATGGCCTTCTTTACCGCTATCCGGAAATCTCTAACGTCGGCTCACCGGCGCGTCCGGGAATTGTGCATCGGCTGGACAAGGATACTTCCGGAGTTATGGTGGTAGCCCGGACCGGGGCAGCCTATCGTTCACTCCGGGAACAATTTGAAGAAAGGTCAGTTCACAAAACCTACCTGGCACTGGCCCTCGGGCGGTTCAAAGAGAAAAAAGGCATCATAGACCTGCCAATCGGGCGTCATGTCCGTAAGAGAGATAAAATTTCCGTGCGCACGAGAAAACCCAGGGTGGCTATCACCCATTATGAAGTTTTGAAGGAGTTCAAAAACACCACTTTGCTGGCGCTTCGCCCGGTGACCGGCCGGACACACCAGCTCCGCGTTCATATGTCAGCCACCGGTCATCCTCTGGCTGGCGATACCAGGTACGGGGGCGGTGGCCGTTTGAAATCCGGGATTAACCGGCTTTTCCTACATGCCTGGAAGCTGAAGTTCAGACATCCTGTTTCCGGAGCGGAAGTTGAGTTTGTCAGCCCTCTGCCTGAAGAATTGAAGAAAATCCTGGAAAAAGAGTCCGGTGGCAGAATTAACGCTCTGGATATTGAGTAACAGCCGGTTTTTTATTATTATATATACTCATTTTTGTGCCAAGAATCGCTTTCTTGGAGTGAAATAATCTGACTGGAGGAATAGAAATGGCCGATTACAGCCAGGAAAAGATAAGAAACATCGCTTTTGTCGGACATGGTTCGTCGGGAAAAACTACCCTGACGGCTGCCGTTCTGTTTGATTGCGGAGTGACCAGCCGGTTGACTAAGGTTGACAAAGGTAACACGGTTACCGACTACGACCCGGAAGAAATTGAAAGAAAGATTTCGATAAATTCAGCACCGTGTTTTGTCGAATGGAAGGGCAACAGAATTAATATCATAGATACCCCCGGTTATGGCAGCTTTCTCTGGGACACCAAAGCCAGCCTGAGGGCGGTCGACTCGGCTCTGGTGGTGGTTTGCGGAGTGGCCGGAGTGGAAGTGGGCACCGAAAAAGTCTGGGAAATGATGGAGGATCTCAAGCTTCCGAGAATCATCGTGGTGAATAAGCTTGACCGGGAAAACGCCAGCTTCAGCCGGACGGTCGAGTCAATCCAGCAGTTTTTTGGCCGCCAGGCTATCCCCATTCAGATCCCGATCGGGGAAGAAAAAAATTTTTCCGGCGTGGTGGACCTGATCAAAAAGAAAGCTTATCTGTTTGAGAAGGACGAAAGCGGAAAATTTCAGGAAACTGAGATTCCAGCAGAACTCCAGGAAGAAGTGGAAAAAAGATACACCCAGCTGGTGGAAGCGGTGGCCGAGAGCGACGAAAAGTTGCTGGAAAAATATTTTGAGCAGGGAGAGCTGAGTCCGGAAGAACTCCTTCAGGGATTGAAGAAGAGCATCCTCGGTCACCAGGTGTTTCCCGTTCTGGCAGCTTCAGCTCTGCTGAATATTGGCGCCCAGCCCATTCTGGATGCAATAGTCGATTTCATGCCCTCTCCGGTGGAAAGGGGAAGCGTTAAGGCCAGAGTAAAGGGAGAAGAACAGGATCTGCCGCTGAGCCCGGACGGACCCTTTGCCGCCCTGGTGTTCAAAACGATTTCTGACCCTTATGCCGGACGCATCTCCATCATGAGGGTTTTTTCCGGCAAAGTCTCGCCTGATGCCACAGTCAGCAACACCACCAAGGATACTGATGAAAAACTCGGCGGACTTTTCTACCTCCAGGGCAAGGAACAGATTCCGGCCGGACAGGCTAAAGCCGGAGACATTGTGGCCACTTCTAAATTGAAAGCCACCCTGACCGGAGATACTCTCTGTGCCAAGGGTGCCGAGATTCAGTTCGAACCGATCAAGTTCCCCGAGCCTTCAATTTCTTTCGCCATAGAGCCCAAGACCAGGGCTGACGAAGATAAGATTTCACAGGCGACTCATCGCATCACCGAGGAAGACCCGACGGTGAGAATCGAAAGAGACCCGGAAACCAATCAGCTGCTGATTTCCGGCAACGGAGAACTTCACGTCCGGATTATCACCGAAAAACTCAAAAAGCGCTACAACGTCGATGTCGAGCTGAAGCCACCGAAGATACCTTATCGGGAGACTATCAAGGGAAAAGCTGACGCTCAGGGCAAGTACAAGAAACAGACTGGCGGGCGCGGACAGTACGGCGACTGCAAAATCAAGATGGAGCCGCTGCCCCGCGGCCGGGATTTTGAGTTTGAGGATAAAATCTTTGGCGGAGCCATCCCGAAAAACTTCATTCCTTCTATCGAAAAGGGAATCCAGGAGGCCAGGAAGAAAGGAGTGCTGGCTGGCTATCCGGTGGTTGATTTCAAAGTTATTCTCTACGACGGTTCTTACCACGAAGTTGATTCCTCCGATATCGCCTTCAAGATAGCGGCTTCCATGGCTTTCAAGAAAGCCATGAAGGAAGCCAAACCGACGCTTCTCGAACCGATAATGAGTGTGGAAATTTATACCCCGGAAGCTTACATGGGCGATATCATGGGCGCTCTTAACGGTCGCCGCGGGAAAATACAGGGGATGGAACAGAAAGGAAACATGAGAATTCTGAAAGCTCTCGTGCCGATGGCTGAAATGCTCGATTTTGAACCTGTTCTGACTTCTATTACCGGCGGCCGCGGTTCTTTCATCATGGAATTCTCGCACTATGAAGAAGTTCCGGCCCAGCTGCAGCAGAAAATCATTGCCGAGGCCATAAAAGAAGGCCGGGTAAAGCCCGAAGAGGATTAACAGGGAATCTTCGGTAAAGATGATTGATTGCCCGGTGCAGAAGGAATAGACCGGGAAATTGCCAGCGTGGCATTCTAATTAGGGCTGCGGGAGTTTATTTATATTTTCTTACATCAGGAGGGGCATTTGGAAAAACAAAAAAGACTCTCCAGCGTGGTTTTATCCTTTCTTTTTTTTCTTCTGGTATTTCAACTTGCCGGCGATCTGGCTCGTCCCTGCACCCTGATTGTGGTCTCCGGAAAAGCCACCCCCGACGGGCGACCGCTTATGTGGAAAAATCGAGACACCTCACAACTCTTAAATAAGTTGATGTTTTTCAGGGGAAGCAGGTACAGCTTTATCGGGTTGATTGACGCTGACGATGCCGAAGGCCGGGAAATCTGGGCCGGACTTAATGAGCGGGGACTGGCCATCATGAATTCCCAGGCTGATGACCTGGCCCTGAAACAAAAAAATTTTGACGGGACGGACAACGGGGCTTTCATGAAGCTGGCTCTGGGTGAATGCGCCACCATCGAAGATTTTGAAAAGCTGCTGCAGAGAGAAAGGGGAAAATGGGACCTGGCAGCTAATTTCGGGCTGATTGATGCTGAGGGGCGAGCCTGTTTTTTTGAGACTTCTTCCGAATACTATACCCGTTTTGACGCTGACGATAAAAAAGTGGCTCCTTTCGGCTACATAGTGCGAACGAATTTTTCCTACACCTCGCCTGATTATCTGCAGGGCGGGGGATTCATCAGGTTTGAGCGGATGTCTCATCTGGCTGAAATGGCCAGGGCCAGCGGTCGGCTTGATGTTCGCTTTATTCTGCAGGAAGCCGCTCGTGACCTGAATCATGAGAAGCTTCATTCTTTTCCGTTGAGCCGGCCTCTCCCTGAGGATCCGGCACGACCTCTTTATGTGCACACCAACGATACCATAAACAGAAACAGCACCGCCTCAGCCGTGGTGTTCCATGGAGCTCCTTCAGCGGAAAGAGCAGACCTGGCCACGATGTGGGTTCTGCTTGGACAGCCGGTTGCTGCAGTAGCCATTCCGGTCTGGCCGGTTTCTGGAAAAGTCCCGGCTGTGGCTTCAGCTCCGGGCAGGGAAACCTGTGCCCTGAACGCCTTCTCCAGAAAACTCGTGGCTTTTCTTTACCCCGACCAGAGGGGCAGGATGCCTCAGTATCTTAACGTAAACAGATTGCGCACTTACGGCGGTGAGGGAGTGCTGAGCAAAATCCTGCGGATTGAAAATCAGGTGCTGGATAAGACTGCCGTACAGATGAAAGCCTGGGAAAGCCGGAAAGAATCGCCATCCAGGGTGTCCTCGTTTCAGGAAGCCATGGCTGATTTCGTCCTGCAGAGTCTGCTGGCTGAATTTCCGGATATAAGATAGGGAAGAGAATCTTGAAAACAGCCGGATGAGGCAGCCAGGATTGATTATGATGGAGGGAAGAAGTCCGAGGCCGGGCGCAGGCCTGAGAAATTCAATTCATCTCTGTTCTCCAGCTCATATAAATATCTTTTTAAGTCCGGAATTAATATTCAGGAGTAATAAAAAATGGAAAAAAATGTTACCGGGCTGTTCAAAAAAGCCAGGAAAAAGCCAGTTTTCTGTCTGCTTTCAGCTCTGATGTTCATCCTGATGGCGCAGGCCGGCGTGGCTGAGGATCGAAGTTTATCCCTGCCTCTCGGTCCGGAACCATACCGGGGAAAATATATGGAGGTTGAGCCCGGTCAGCTTTATTCTGCTCGAAGCGGCAGACCGATCGAGTTCCAGAAGATGATAGCTGAAATGAAAAAAGCGCGCCTTATTCATCTGGGTGAAACCCACGACAACCTGGAAATGCACGACTGGCAGTTCAGGATTATTCAGGCGCTTTACCGGCAATCTCCGGAGCTGGCCATCGGTCTGGAGCAGGTGACGGTGGACCTGCAGCCGGTGCTTGACCGCTGGGTTTCCGGCGAACTCGACGAGGAAAGTTTCCTCAGAGAAATAAAATGGTATGTGACCTGGAATTTTAACTACAATTACTACAGAAAAATATTTGATTTTGCCAGAGAAAACCGGATTCCCATCTTTGCCCTTAATGCCCCGAGAAATCTTATCAGCAAAGTCCGCTTTCAGGGATATGAGGCGCTAACTGAGGAGGAAAAGAAGATCATCCCGCCGCTCGACCTGGAGAACCAGGAACACCAGCTTCTGATCAGGACCATTTTTGAATCAGAAGAGATTCCGCCGCAGATGAAGGGAACGAATCTTCAGGAAATGTTTCAGGCGCTTTATCGAGCTCAGGTTGCCTGGGACGAGACCATGGGGAAAAATGCTGTCCGGGCGGCTGAAACCACCGGACGAAGAGTGGTGGTGCTGGCCGGTTCCGGCCATATGCTCTACGGTCTCGGGTTGAACTACAGAGCCTGGAAGCTAAGCCGGTTGCCTCAGGCCACGGTGATCGGCGTTCAGGTGGCTGAAGGCAGCCGGATAAAAGTTTCCCGCGGTCTGGCTGATTATGTTTATGGAGTTACAGAGAGGGATTATCCGGCCTTTCCGGCGGTCAACGTTCCGTTGAAGAAGGTGGAAGGGCTGCAGAATCTGGTGGTGGCTGCGACTCCCCAGGAGGCTCTGGCTAAAGCTGCCGGAATCCAGAAAGGCGATGTTATCCTTTATGCTGGAGGCAGACCGGTTTTTGATCTCAATGAATTCAGGATGATTATTGCCGGCTTTGGCTGGGGGGAGGTAGTTCCGCTCAGGGTGTTGAGAAACGGCGAGGTATTGAATCTGACCGTTAAAATGGATCCCGAGCTTGTCAAAAAGGACAGAAAGAAACAATAATAAAAGCATAAAATGATAGTGAACGGGAGGAGGTAATGACTCTCTGGAGAAAATTTTTTGCCCTTTTAATTCTGGCGATTACTTTTTTCATCTCAGTTACAGCTTCATTTTCGCAGCTCAAAACTCCGGCCGAGGAAACCAGATACACCAGGTACAGCCAGTATGAGGATGTGGCCAGATTTCTCTCGATGCTCGAAGCCAGGTCGCCGGTGGTGAAGGTGAAAATTGTCGGACGCACGCGGGAAACGGAAAAATATCCTGCTCGCGACCTTCTGCTGTGTGTTTTAACCGGGGAGGGGGTGAGCGAGCCGGCTGCCTTCGATAAAAACAAACCCACTGTTTTGATCATCGCTTCCCAGCACGGCAACGAACAATCAGCCAAGGAGGCTGCCCTGAGATTGGTCAGGGATGTGGCCGTGGGTGAGCTCAGACCGTTGCTGAAAAAGATAAACCTTCTGGTCATTCCTCAGGCCAATCCCTTCGGCAATTATTTTGACCTCAGGCAGAACGAGGATGGCCTTGACCTCAACCGGGATCATGTGAAACTCGAAGCTGAAAGCACCCGGGCGATTCACCGGGTTTTTTCCATCTATCAGCCCGAAGTCACCATGGATGTTCATGAGAAAGGAGACGATTATTACCGGGTATCGATCGGCTGCGTTTCTAACCTCAACATACACAGATCGCTTCAGGATTATTCAAGAAACGTAATCCTGAAAACGGTCGAGAAAAAACTCCAGAAGAAAGGAATTCCTTTTCACGAATACCTGGTGAGCGATGTTATCGGTCTCGACACTTCCTCCGGAGCCAGGATCAGCGAACCGGCTAGCGGGGAAAGGATGCTTCGTTTCAGCACAACCGACCTGAATGACGGCCGCAACAGCTTCGGAATATACGAAACCCTGTCATTTATTCAGGAAGGTGCTTCCCGCCATGACCTGGCCACGCTCGGGGAAAGAACCGGATGGCAGTATGAAGGATTGCGCGCTTTTCTGGAAACAGTCGCCGACCGTTCCATGGAAATCCTGAAGATGGTCAGAGAACTCAGATCCAGTCTCCTGAAAAAGGCGCAGATAAGAGCTGTTGACGACCCGGTGCATTTGAGAATGGCTTATGTTCGCGACCCGCAGCAACCGGAGCTGGTGATAAAGACTTTCGAAAGAACCACCTCCAGCATCAGAGGAATTCTTAAGGTCGATAAAAAAGCAGGCGATTACCTTCTGGTTGAAGATATAATTCCTTACTCTGGTCCTCAGAATCAGAAAGTTATCACTGTAACCGAGAAAAACTGGTTCCCGCTGGTGGAATCCAGGCTTACGGTGTCACGTCCGGCTGGCTATGTCATACCGGGCGAAAGAGTCGATATCGCTGAGGTTCTGGTGCTGCACGGGATCAGAGTGCAGATGGTGGAAAAGGCAGTCACGGCAGAAGTGACCGCTTATAGAGTGAAAGAAATTATTCCAGCCAGAGCTGATTATCTGGCTCCTCAGAAAATCGAAGTGGAAGCAGAAAAATTGAAAGTTCCTTTGAAAAGGGGGGATTTTTTTGTTTCCTGCGAACAACCGGCAGCCAACCTCATCCCCTGTTTGCTCGAACCGCAATCCGAGTACGGCCTGATTCGGTACTTCAGGTTCCAGCTCGTCCCTGAAGCCGGGGACTGTTTCTCAATCTACCGGGTGGAAACCACACCCTCCTGGTCTCTGGTTGATTTCAAGCCGTGGAAGTAAATTAACCGGCTAAAAGTCCAGAAGCTTCTTAAGTTTATCTCTGAATTCAGGTGCCAGGTTTAGTTCGACCGGTGATGAAATATTGAGTTTTCCTGTCTTTTTAAGCGCCAGCTGATAAAAGCCGGCGTAAGGTCCTGCCGGGAAATTACGGGTGTAATCAATTATCTCCTGGTATTTCCTCAGTGCTTCTTCTTTCCGTCCAAGTTTTTCCAGGCAGAGACCCTCAAGATAGTCCTGGATTCTCTGGTCCGGGTCGAACGGCCGGCCTGTTCCCAGAGTCTCGGGATATTCTCTCGACCTGGAGATTTCAGAAAGGGCTTCTTCCCATTTTTTCTCCAGCATGAGTTCGAGCGCTGAATGAAGATGAGCACGGACGAAAAGCTGATGGATTTCGCTCGCCCCTTCATAAGGAAGAACCATCATTCTATCAAGCAGCCCGGCTGCCTCCCGGTAGCGGCCGCAGGCCAGTAAGGCTTTGACCGCATCCGACTGGAGATAGACGTTATCCGGGAATCTTTCCAGGGCTTCGAGTGAACCTGAAAGAGCAAGATGATAAAAACCGCGCGAAAGCTCGTGGTTTAAAAGATGATGCCAGGTTCTCCAGGACTCCGGAGAAAGTTCGCGGGCTTTCTTTAAGTCGAGGTATGCGGCTTCTGGATTTTCAGAATTGAGGTAAGCTCTGGCGATAAAAACCGGATAATAATCTGCCTGGTCCAGTTTGGAAAAGATTTCTCTGGCCTCATCCAATCGCCCCTTATGCCAGAAAATCAGCCCAAGATAGTAACGGAATTTCCAGCAATCTGGCTTTTGAGCCGAAGCCCATTGAAACACCGGGATGGATTCTTCGCGGAACGGAAAAACCAGCCAGGGTGAGGCTTCAGCCGCCTGGTTTAATGCCTCCAGGCTGTCATCTTTCCGGTTAAGTTTATCCAGGATGAAAGCTTTCCAGGTGATTAATTCCGGATGGGAGGGGGAAAGCTCGAGCAGGTTCAGACAGGTTTCCAGCTGGCCGGTCCGGAAATAATAAAGAGCGAGTTCAAGATATGTTTCTGACGGAAACTCATTGCGAATCATCCGCCGAAAATTCTCGAGCTGTTTTTTCCGCGGTTCAAGCAGATAGAGTTCGTAACGGGCTAAATGGTTCAGAGGGTCGAGCGAAAGAATCAAACCGCAGGTTCTGGCCGCTTCCTCCTTTCTGCCCTGAAGCCTGAGGGCTGAAGCCAGAATTTCCAGCGGAAGGGGGTTCTGGCTGTCGTAACGGGCTGCTCGTCTGGCGAATTCTTCAGCTGTAAATAAATTTCTTTCCAGTAGGGATATTTCCGCCAGACGAAGGTAAGCGGGAACAGCCAGGGCAGGGGAGCGGGCAGCCCAGCCGAAAGCTTCCCTTGCTTCAGTCAGAAGATTGAGCTGAAGCGAAGCCAGCCCGTAGACGTAATTAGCTTCCGGGTCATACATGGAAATTTCCAGAGCCCGGCGCCCATAATCCAGAGCTTTCCGGGTTTCATGCCGGCGGCAGTAAAGCTCGGAAAGGCGGCAGAGAGCTCTCAGGTGGCCTGGCTCTTTTTCAATTACCCTCAGATAAAGATCGAGAGCTCCGCTATAATCCCTTTCATTTTCCAGCGTTTGAGCCGCCAGGAAAAGACCTTCGACTGAATCGCCGGACGGTCGCTGAAATTTGAAAGGACGGATAAGGTCCCTGGCGGCAGCCGTTTCGCGGATTACTTTCTGCCCGAGATAAACCTGAAGATTGTCCGGATTCTTCACGCCCTTCAGCTGGATTTTAATCTTCTCTGTGGGACGAAGAATTATTTCCTGATTGATAATTTCCCGGTCGAGCTCCTTCACCACCAGTTTTTCTTTTAGAGGTTGAAGTGCGTAGATTCCGAGCTCGTGACCTTCATCGACTGGCCTGAGGCTTATCGCGGCCATCCGATCGGCTGAAGTGATCGGGCCTATCCCGCTGTAGGAAAACCAGATTTCGCTCCAGCTGTCGGAAACTCCCGGGTGAAAGGTGCTGTGATCGGATTGATTCAGAAGTCTTCCGGCCTGGGGCTCGGTGTACTGTCCGTCAGCATCGGTCAGCAGGTCAACCCAGATTTCTCCGGCCCGGCTCAATTCCCAGATCCATATTTTTTTACCCGGCATATCCAGGTAATGAGCCTGATGGCCGAAGCCGAAATCTGAATTTTCGTAATAACCGCCATAAAAGTGGTCATAGGTTCCGACAACAAAATAACTTTTTGAGCCGCCAAAGTCGTTGTGACGGTACCAGGAAAGATCCCGACCCTCTCTGTCCACCGGCCAGCTTTCGAGCGGCACAGAATAATCATGTCCGATGAAATATTTTCCGGGGAAAAGGTATTTAAGGTCGGTAGTGGCCGGGACGGCCGCGCACATCCAGGAATAGTATGATTGACGGTAGGGAGTGGGATTGGTCCAGCGGCTGCAGGTTTCAAAATAAGCCCGGTCCGGATGCAGGGTGATTCTGACCTGCCAGCGGCTACGGGATGGCCAGTCGTAATTGCCGACAACGCAGGAAACACTCCCGTCAGGATTCTTCTCCACCAGATAATCAACCGGGGTAGCTGTGGCCGGGGAATGACCGATTATACCGAAGTTAAATTCTATCCCGCCGGAAGTCCATGGTCCCCGCAGGCCGATTTCTCTGAATTTAAGCACCCGGTTGGTGTAAAGAAAATTCTTTCCGGTGATAAAGTCCTTTGCCCCCCAGATTTTTCCGCCAACTTCCGGTAGGACTGAAACTTCGAGGTATCGGTTTTTCAACTGAACAACCGTCCAGTTTTGAGGACGAGAGGTGTGGCTGAAGCCGTTAAAGACATAGTAAGGATAAATTTTCGAACCCGAACCCCAGAGGGAGGATCGAGCAAAAACCGGAATCGGGTCGGGATCATAAAAAGGGTAGGTGGTGATGGTTTCTTCTTCTACGGAGAAATACGCCCGTCGACCGGATTCACATCCGGTCAGGAGGAAAATTATGAGAAATAAAAGGAAAAAGGCTGTTCCGATTCCAGACAGTTTGTTTTTCTTCATCTTATTCCTCCGGAAAATCGGCCGCTTCTGCAGGAAAACGGTTAAATATGCTTATTTGAAGGCGGCTGTTCTGCGGTTGAAATCTATTTTTTATCCATTATTTCCTGATAGATGATTTCCACCAGAGACGGACGACGAACAGGGGTGCCGGCTGCCGGAGCTTGAACACCAAAGGCTTCTTTGATCTCTTCCAGAGTTTTTCCCTGGTTGATCAACTCGCGGACACGGGCTTCTTTTTCCTTCATACTGGATATAAGTTCTGATACCTGCTGTCTTCCAGCCGGATCAGCGTGTCCTGAAAGGAAAATTTCTATTTCCGGCTTATAGTCCAGCATGGCCTGGAGTGTTTTCAGGTAACCGAAAAAGGTTCCGTTTTTGTGTTTGTGAATGAGCGGGTCGCGGCCGAAGAACATCAGGTCGCCTGTTATGGCCACCCTGGCTTCAGGGATGAAAATTATCGTATCCCCGCTGGTATGAGCCGGACCGAAATTTTTCAGTTCGAGCCTGGTTCCTTCAAAATCGATGATTCTGCTATTCTCATAAGTTTCAGTCGGAAGAATGTCTTTAAGTTCCGGAGTCTGTTCCACCAGAGGCAGCATTTCTTCGTAAGTTTTCCGGTGAGCCAGGATTTTTACCTTTCCTTCAAGTCCTCGCAGACCGTTGATATGGTCGCCATCGCTATGAGTCAGGACGATCATTCCTAGCGGAAGCGGCGATATTTTCTGGATTTCCCCCAGCATCTGGCGGAAAGAATCCGCCGTCATTTTTGCGTCGACCAGAAGATTGCTTTTTTTACCCGCTATGAAAAAGCAGTTTGCCCCTGAACCTCCTTTGATAAGGTATATGTTATCTTTAACCCTATCTATGGAGATAGGAGGGGGAGAAAAAGTCTGCTGAGAAAAACTGATCACCGGTTTCAGAACCAGACAGATGATGAATACTGTGGGTATCAGAACCAATCTGGCCTTAAACCTGAAAGTTAGGCTCTTTAAGATTGAAATTACCATGGAACCTCCTTCATTGATTCTTATTATTTTTATACCACAGGCTAAATTAAAATAACACCCTGACCTCTGAACATGACTGCCAGAGGCCGGTACTGCGGTCAGCTGTCTTTTTGAGGCATCAGCATTTAAGCCTTTATAAGCAAATGTGGCCGTTAAATCCGACGCCGCCTCCATATACTACCCTTACCCTGGATACTATGTCTGTGCCCGAAAGAAAGTTGTGGTTGACGGGATTCAGCCTGAAAGGATGAGGAAAGAGGGACCGCTCCGAATAATAAATCTTAAGTCTGAAGCCAGGGCAGAGGTCGTCTGGAAAATTAAATTCTCCAGAACATAAAAGAACTTCCGGATTGTAATGAAGTCAGCCGTTGCTTCTTGATGGATTGGTCTGAACGTATGAATTTCCTGCCGGTGAGTTTAATTATTTTTTTGAACACAGCGCTTCCGCGGTCATCAGCCCGATTCTGGCCGGGTTATCTATTATTCTGACTCCGGCTGCTTTGAGACTTTCGATTTTCTCCCGGGCAGAACCTTTTCCGCCTTCGATGATGGCTCCGGCATGGCCGAGGCGTTTTCCGGCCGGGGCTGTGATTCCGGCCACATAGGCCAGAACCGGTTTAGGGTAGGGGGAGGTCTTAAGATAATCCGCGGCTTCTTCCTCGGCGCTGCCGCCAATTTCTCCGATCAGAACCACAGCTTCCGTCTGCGGGTCGTGCCTGAAGAGCTCAAGAAGCTCGACAAATTTCAACCCGACAACAGGGTCTCCGCCCACACCAACAGCAGTTGACTGACCGAGCCCGTTTAAGGTCAGCTGGTGCACCGCCTCATAGGTCAGGGTACCGGAGCGGGAAATGATTCCAACTGGACCGGGCTTATGAATATGCCCGGGCATTATGCCCACTTTGCTCTTTCCCGGGGATATTATACCCGGAGTGTTCGGTCCGATCAGGTCCGCGCGGTATTTTCTCAGCCAGCTTTTAACCCTGATCATGTCCTGGACCGGTATTCCTTCAGTGATGCAGACGATCAGCCGAATTCCAGCCGCCGCCGCTTCCATGATAGCTTCAGCGCCGGCAAGGGGAGGAACGAAGATGACCGAAACATCAGGTTGTTCGGCATTTACCGCCTGTTCAACCGTATTGAATACCGGAAGACCGAGATGTTTCTGCCCGCCTTTTCCAGGAGTGACGCCGGCCACCACTCTGGTTCCATACTCCAGCATTCTCTGAGTATGGAAGGTGGCCTCCCTTCCGGTTAAACCCTGCACCAGAACCCTTGAATTTTCGTCTATCAAAACGCTCATTCTGTTTTCCTGCTCAGGATTACCGCCAGCCTCGCTGCCTGTTCAAAGTCCGGGGCGAAGCTGAACGGCAATCCAGATTCTTCCAGAATTCTTCTGCCTTCGGCCACGTTGGTGCCTTCGAGCCTGACCACCACCGGCTTATTGAGCGAAAAGTTCTGAGCTGCTTTGACCACGCCTCTGGCCACCAGGTCGCACCGGACAATCCCTCCAAATATGTTGATGAGAGCCGATTTTACCTGTGAATCAGCCATGAGAATTTCAAAAGCCCGGCTGACCGCTTCCTCGGTGACGCCTCCGCCGATATCGAGGAAGTTCGCCGGCTGTCCACCAAAATATTTAATTATATCCATCGTGGCCATAGCGAGACCCGCGCCGTTCACCAGGCAGCCTATCTCACCGTCCATTTTTATGTAGTTCAATCCATGCTTACGGGCTTCTCTTTCGAGCTCATTTTCCTGAGATTCATCCCTGAGGGAGGCAATTTCCGGATGACGCGGCAGACTGCTGTCGTCAAATTCGAATCTGGCATCGAGAGCCACCAGTTTTCCTTCTTCATCGAGAGCCAGGGGGTTGATCTCCGCCAGTTTGAGATCGCGCTCGATGAAAAACCCGGATAGCTTTTTGATAAGGAAGACAAAATTTTTTATCCGATCTTCTTCCAGCTCGAGAAAATATGCCAGCTGCCTGGCCTGGAAAAGCTTTAATCCTTCATCAGGGTGGAAATGGATTTTTCTGATAGAGTCTGGCTGAGCGGCGGCCAGTCTCTCAATTTCCATACCGCCCTGCCGGCCGACTATGGCCACAAGCGCTTCATTTGTCCGGTCGATTCCAATCCCGGCATAGAATTCCCTTCTCACTTTAATGAGTTTTTCCACGAGAATTTTGTCGACCGGAAGTCCGGGAGGGCCGCTCTGGGAAGTGACCAGACGGGAGCCGAGCAATTTTGCCGCCAGTTTTTCGGCTTCCTCCGGACTCAGAGCTTCAAGCACGCCTCCTGCCCGGCCTCTACCCCCGGCCAGCACCTGGGCTTTAAGAACCACCGGACAGGAGAGTTCGCTGGCTGCTTCTCTTGCTTCGGCTGGAGTTGAAACTATCCTTCCTTCCGGGATGTTTATTCCGAGCTGTTTTAAGAATTCTTTTGCCTGATATTCATGAATGAGCATCTTGGCTTTAGAAAAAAAGCGGGGCTTTTTCAAGCCCCGCTTTCTCTTTCACCTTCATCGGAATGATAAAATTTTTCTTCAGATCTTGCACTCAGCCACTGTCCGGGAGACCGAGGCCACGGTTTTTTCGAACTGGGCTTTTTCTTCAGGGGTAAGTTTGATTTCAAAAATCTTTTCCATCCCTTTAGCGCTGATCAGGCAGGGGACTCCGATGAACAGACCGTTGACTCCGTATTCGCCCTCACACAGAGCAGCGCAGGGGAGAATGCGACGTTTGTCTTTAAGGTAGGATTCGGCGATGACGATGGCGCTCCAGGCCGGGCTGAAGAAAGCGGAACCCTTGCCAAACAGCTTGACGATCTCGGTGCCAGCCTCTCTTGTCCGGGTGACCAGTCGCTCAATCTGTTCCGGAGTGGCGATTTCCGTGAGAGGCACTCCGCCCACCGTGGTCAGTCGAGGCAGCGGCACCATGTCTGGACCATGTCCTCCCAGCACCGTGCCGGCGACATCAGCCACTGAAACTCCGAGCTCCATGGCGATGAAAGCTCTCCAGCGGGCGGTGTCCAGCGTGCCGGCCATACCCACCACCTGATTTTTCGGGAAACCGGTTACCTTGTGGAAAACATAGACCATGGCGTCCAGGGGATTGGTAACTATAATGCAGAAAGCCTTTGGAGCGTACTTTTTAACACCGTTGGCCACTTCAGTGATTATTTTGATGTTGACGTTGAGCAGGTCTTCTCTGGTCATTCCGGCTTCCCTGGGCTTTCCGGCAGTGACGATCACCACGTCGGCACCTTCGATGTCTTTGTAATCGGAAGTGGCGGTGATGTTGGCATCATAGTTGCCGTGGGGAGCCATTTCCATCAGGTCGAGAGCTTTTCCCTTGCACACATTAACATAGTCCGGGACATCAAGGATGACGATATCCCCGAGTTCTTTCTGAGCGGCCAACATGGCCAGTATCTGACCGATCTGTCCGCCGCCGATCAGAGCTATTTTTTTGCGCATCTTTAACTCCTTTCTGGAAAAAATTTTTCAGTTTATTTAGGTAAAAATAAAATCAGCTCAGCTTTTTGTGTAATTCTCCCAGGTCTCCTCGAGCTTCGGGTTGTTGATCCACTCGAGCAGATAATCGGTGAAAGCTTTGCCGGTGGCGCCATTCGGACGCCCGGTGATTACCAGTTTCTTTTCATACTGGCCGCAAATGTCCAGAGCCAGGTCCACCTTGCGGGCTTTTTCCGGATAGCCAATGTGGTTCAGCAGCATGGCGGCTGCCCGGATCATGCTGGAAGGATCAGCATAAATGGCTCTGCCTTCCTGCACCATTCTCGGAGCCGAACCATGGATGGCTTCGAACATCGCATACTGCTTTCCGATGTTGGCTGCGCCGGCGGTTCCGACGCCACCCTGAAATTCAGCCGCTTCATCAGTCAGGATATCTCCGTAAAGATTCGGCAGAACCATTACCTGAAATTCGCGGCGCCGCTTTTCATCGACCAGCTTGGCCGTCATGATGTCGATGTACCAGTCATCTGCCTGAATTTCCGGGTATTCCTTGGCGATCTGATAGAAGACTTCCAGGAATTTGCCGTCGGTGGTCTTAACAACGTTGGCTTTGGTCACGCAGGTAACTTTAGTTCTTTTGTTTTTCCTGGCGTACTCAAAAGCCATCCGGCAGATTCTTTCTGATCCCGGTGTGGTGATCAACTTGAAATCGATGGCAATGTCCTGGTCAACTTCAATGCCGTAGGGGCCAAGAGCATAGAGGTCTTCCGTGTTTTCTCTGAAGAATATCCAGTCAATGCCCTGTTTGGGCACACGCACCGGTCTGACGTTGGCAAAAAGGTCGAGCTCCTTTCTCATCGCCACGTTGCAGCTTTCGATGTTCGGCCAGGGGTCACCTTTTCTGGGAGTGGTGGTGGGTCCCTTCAAAGTTACGTGGTATTTTTTGATTTCTTCAAGCACGTCATCAGGGATTGCTTTATTGTGGGCAGCCCTGTTTTCTATGGTCAGACCTTCGATGGTGTTGATGTAGATTTTGCCGTTTTTGATTTCTTCGTCGAGCATATGTCTGAGCACTCTTTCCGCTTCAGCTGCGATGTAGGGTCCTATGCCGTCGCCCGGAAGAATTCCAATTTTGATGGGCGAAATTTTGCTGTAATCAATCCAGTCGGGCGCGGCTTTTATCCTGGCCACCCTTTCCATCTGAGCTTCAAGAAGCTTTCCAAAATGCTCTTTGGCTCTTTCGATAGCAGTCCGGTCGATCATTTTACCTCCTGATTTTAGTTTAATGAAATTTTGAGATTAAATTTTATATTTTCTGTAAATAGAAATCAATCAATTTTTTGAGCAGAGAAAGCAGGTTTTTGACAAAGACTCCATTTATTCATAAGATATTATTCCCTGTTCTTTCTTACAAAACATAAAAGGAGAAAAAATCATGCTGGAGAGCTATTATCAGAAAGCAAAAGAAAGGGAAAAACTCGGAATCCCGCCGCAGCCCTTAACCGCCGATGAAGCTGCGGAGCTGTGCCAGCTGCTGGAAAATCCTCCCGCCGGCAAAGAAAACGAGCTGATTTACCTTCTGGAACAGAGGATTTCACCTGGAGTGGATCCGGCGGCAAAAGTCAAAGCCGGATGGTTAACAGATATTGCGCTGGGCAGACGGAAATCCCCGCTGGTCACTCCTGAAAGAGCCGTGTTTCTGCTCGGGACGATGATTGGCGGATATAACGTGGATCCACTGGTCTCTTTCCTGGAGATGCCTGAGCTGGCTCCGGCGGCGGCCGGTGCTCTGAAAAACATAATCCTGGTTTACGGCGCCTACGACAGGGTGGCTTCTCTGGCAAAAACCAACAAGTATGCGCTGGAGGTTCTGGAGTCCTGGGCCAGAGGAGAATGGTTCCTGTCTCGCCCGGAGTTGCCTGAAGAGATCGTGCTGAAGGTTTTTAAGGTTGACGGAGAAATCAACACCGACGACCTTTCTCCGGCCAAACACGCCTGGAGCCGCCCCGATATCCCGCTTCATGCTCTGAGCATGGGTGAGACCAGGTTTCCGGGAGGACTGGAAATCATCCGAAAGTTCCGGGAAGAAGGATATAAAGTGGCTTTCGTCGGAGATGTCGTCGGCACCGGGTCTTCCCGCAAATCTGCCTGTAATTCTCTTATGTGGCATATCGGAGAGGATATACCGTACGTCCCGAATAAGAGACGCGGTGGGGTAGTTATCGGTGGTTTGATCGCCCCGATTTTCTTCAACACCACTGAAGATTCAGGAGGCCTGCCGATTCAGGCTGATGTCAGCCGCCTTAAAACCGGAGATGTGATAATAATTAAAACAAAAGAAGGAGTAATAACCAGCGAAAAGGGAGAAGTCCTGGCCAGGTTCGAATGGAAACCGGTAACCATCAAGGATGAATACCGGGCCGGCGGCCGCCTGAACCTGATCATCGGAAGACAGCTTACGGCCAGAGCCAGAAAGGACCTTGGCTGGCCGGAAGCAGACTTTTTTGCCAGAGTGGAAAATCCTGTTCCCGCAGAAGGTCAGGGCTTTACACTCGCCCAGAAAATTGTCGGACGGGCCTGCGGCCTGCCAGGAGTTCTTCCGGGCACATCCTGCGAACCGAAAATGACCACCGTCGGTTCCCAGGATACCACCGGACCGATGACGGCTGATGAGCTGACCGAGCTGGCCTGTCTTGAGTTTCAGACGGAGCTTTTTATGCAGTCGTTCTGCCACACGGCTGCCTATCCAAAGCCGACCGATGTCAGGATGCACCGGAATTTAAGGAAATTTGTGATTGAAAGGAAAGGGGTCGCTCTTAAACCCGGAGATGGCGTGATTCATTCCTGGTTGAACCGGCTTCTTTTGCCTGACACCGTGGGAACCGGAGGCGATTCCCATACGAGATTTCCGATAGGCATCAGCTTCCCGGCAGGTTCGGGTCTGGTGGCTTTTGCCGGAGCTCTCGGGTTCATGCCGCTCGACATGCCCGAGTCGGTTCTGGTGAGGTTTTCCGGAAGGCTTAATCCAGGAATTACGCTCAGGGATGTGGTGAACGCCATACCTTACTTTGCCATCAAGCAGGGGCTTCTGACGGTGGCAAAAAAAGGCAAGAAAAACGTGTTTAACGGCCGGATTCTCGAGATGGAAGGCCTTGAGGACCTCACGGTTGACCAGGCTTACGAGCTGACGGATGCTTCGGCCGAAAGGTCGGCTGCTGCCGCCGTCATTTCCCTCAAAGAAGAAAGGGTAATCGAATTTATAAAGAGCAACATCGCCCTTATGAAAAAGATGATCGAAGCAGGTTACCAGGATGCCGGAACGCTTGAGAGAAGGATAAGGGCCTGCGAGGAATGGCTGAAAAATCCGGTGCTTCTCAAGAGGGACGAAAACGCCAAATATGCAGCTGTGCTGGAAATCGACCTTTCTGAAATCAAGGAACCGATCCTGGCCTGTCCGAACGACCCGGATGACGTCAGATTGCTGAGCGAGGTGGCCGGCGATCGCATCGATGAAGTGTTTATCGGGTCCTGTATGACTAACATCGGTCATTTCCGGGCAGCCGCTAAAATATTTGAAAACAGCTGCTATCCTCCCACCCGCATCTGGCTGGCTCCACCCACCAGGATGGATTACGTGCAGTTGATGAAGGAAGGTCTGTTCGCTGCCTTTTCCCAGGTTGGTGCCCGGGTGGAGATACCGGGATGCTCGCTGTGCATGGGCAATCAGGCCAGGGTAAGACCCGGAGCGACAGTCATCTCCACTTCAACCAGGAATTTTGACAATCGCATGGGCGACAACGCCAGGGTATACCTGGGTTCGGCAGAACTGGCGGCGGTGGCGGCAATCGAAGGGAAATTGCCTTCTGTAGATAAATATTTTGCGGTCATGGAAGAAAAAATACTGCCTCAGGCGGATAAAATTTATCGTTACTTAGAATTTCACCGGATGCCGGATTTTTCGCTGGATTATCTGGAATAGATGGTCGCGGGGGAATAAGGAAATGATAAAACTCAACGGAAGGAAAGCTCTGGTAACCGGCGCTTCGCGGGGTATAGGAAGAGCTACCGCTATCATGCTGGCTCAGGCGGGGGCGGATGTTGCCGTTCACTATCAGAAGAATGAAGCTGCGGCCAGAGAGGTCAGGGAGAAAATAGAGGCGATCGGCCGGCAGTGTCTTCTCTGCCCGGCGGAGATTTCCATCAGGGCGGAAGTGGAGCGCATGGTGGACTCCATAATCAAGATCTGGGGAAGGATCGACATCCTGGTGAACAATGCCGGCATATGGACCTACGGGGAAATGGGCAATATGCCTGAAGAGGTGTGGCGCGAGACGATGGCTGTTAACCTCGATGGGGTTTATTATGTGACCAATGCGGTGGTGCCCTGGATGAAGAAGCAGAACGCAGGCTGGATAGTCAACGTGGCTTCGACAGCGGCCGTAAGGGGAGAGGCCTTTCACTCTCATTATGCTGCCAGCAAAGGAGCTCTTCTGGCGCTGACAAAATCCCTGGCGGTAGAACTGGCGCCCTGTAATATAAGAGTAAATTGCGTTGCGCCGGGCTGGGTAGATACCGATATGTGCGCGGAAGTGTTCTCCGACCCGGAGTTCAGGGAAAAAGTCAGACAGTCCATTCCGCTTAAAAGGATACCTCCTCCGGAAGATATAGCCGGACCTATTCTGTTCCTGGTTTCGGATCTGGCCCTCCACGTTACAGGTGAAATACTCAACGTCAACGGCGGGTCCGTCCTCTGTGGCGGGTAAAAATGGTCATAGGCAGACACATGGTATCCAGGCAGAGGGAAAAGTTTTTGATACAGGTCGGTGAGCTTTTCCAACTGGATTACTGGAAAGAGTGCCACTTGTTTTGAAATCTGCATCTGTGTCCTGAGCTTCCTGTAAGG
>JBASPX010000028.1:0-28137 GCA_049659625.1 Candidatus Saccharicenans sp.
TCATACGCCCTGACTAATACCTTCCTCGCCAGCACAGGAGCACTCTTGCAAAGCTCATGGTATCCGGGGTATATATATCTCGTCATTTCTGTTTGGGCTTCCTCCTTTCAGTTAAAAGTTTTAACAAAACTTTTACCGGAGGAAGCCCTGCTTTTTCAAGTGCAAGCCTGATAAATCCCTTTGCCTCTTCAACCCCTATCCCAATAGCTGGCCTACCACCACGCCGCCTCCATATACCACCCTTACCCTGGATACTATGTCTGTGCCCGAAAGAAAAGTTGTGCGCAGGGTCTTGATTTTTTATCTAATTTAGCAGGTCTTTCAGCTTAAGACAGCGGTTCATAATGGCGGCTTTCTGGTGAGGCTATCTGAGATCTTGACAATGCCTTTATTCGAAATAGAATAACTTCGAGACTATGTCAGGCCCACGAGGCCATCCCGGTCTCAGTTTATTGAGGGAAGGAACTCGTGGGCTCTGTAACAAAAAAGCCAGAAAGAGAAGTTAATCAGCTAATCTTAGCTATTGTTGACTGGCAGAACTTCTTTGTGGATCCTGATTCCCCCGGTTGTATAGCTTCCACCAGGATTATTCTTCCGAGCATTGTTAAATTGGTGGAAGAACTCCCCCTTTAAAGGTTCCAATCATAGCTACCAGACATTATAACCGTATTTCTCCGGATGATCCTTTTTTCCGTTTTTATGGTCGGGTGATTCAGAAAGGAAGTAAATTTTTTGAGCTGGCATACCCTTTAACCAATGACCAGAAAATTTCTGTTTTCGATAAATCCACCTATTCAATATTTAAGATTCCAGGCCTGGTGGCACAGATTAAAATTTCCGGGGTTACCCGGTTGGTTCTTTGCGGTGTGCAGACTGATAAATGCCTTCTGGCTTCTGCCTGTGATGGTTTCGACCTGGGATTTGAGCTGACTGTACTTGAGGATGCCTGTTGTTCCAGGAAAAAGACTTATAAAGGAGACCGGACCAATTGGTGATGAGGGCAGCTTTCTGCCTGAGGTCAGAAGTGGATGGAAATTGTTCGGGATTTATTCAACAAGAAAAACTCCCTCCGGTCTGGCTACATAGAGATCAATTTCCTGTGAATTGCTGGCAGAAGCAGCTGTCCTGCCTGGCTTACCTCTGATTAATTCACCTTCACGGCGATTGATGCCGAAAGCTGCCCATAAAAGGTTCGATAGCTGCTGGGGGCTCAGTGGATCGGGTTTAAGGTTTCTGATGGTTTTTCTCAACCAAAGAGCTTCCATCACGCTTTTACCGCCGGTCTTTTCAGGTGGAGGAAGTTCAACGGGCTTGAGTTCCGAGCTGCTTATTTCAGGATCAGGCCGAACAGTTTTATATCCTGTTCCGGCCAATTTTTGTGGTTTTTTTGAGGCCTGTGGTTTTTTCCATTCCCACAAGCCTGAAAGTCCCGGCCACCGGGGCGGCGGCCGCCATCAGGCTCTTGATGAAGCGCCGTCTTTTCATAGATTACCCTATCTTTATAAATTCTGATTTATCTGATGAGGATCTTAAGAAGGCTTCCCGCAGGCAGGCGGTCGGAAAGTTCCAGGCCGTTGATGATGGCCAGCTGTTTCTGCTGGCTCTCGTCATATCCATATCCTTTCAATATATTGCCCAGCGTATCGGTTCTGGCCACTTTAATGATTTTTATTTTTTCGGGAATGACGGTGAGCCGGGCACGGTCGGTGAGCGGCTTGAAGCCCCCCAGAGTATCGGAGAGAACTCTGGCGTACTGGCTGAACTTACTGCTTTCCGTGTAACCAAGAAACATAAAGACTCTGTCATTCTTCTGAATGAAATGAGCCAGGCCGGTCAGTTCGGCTTCTTCTGTTTTCAGCGCGAATTGCAGCCGGCTGGTCTGCAGGCCGTTGATAGTCTGTCGGTCCCTGGATATCTCCGTCACCCTGTTTTTATTGATGAAAGCCTGAGCCGCTTCCTCGGGAGTGCTTTCCGCGGCAAATGTCAGGACCATGGCAGCATCCTGCTGTGGGGAGATCAGCTGCACTCTGGATGCGGTGTTGTTTACCTTCCAGCCTGCCGGAACAGGGAACTCAAAGGAAAGCAGCGGATGGTAGAAAATCTGATCGGCCAGATAACCCTGTCTGGGATCTTCCCCGAAGATCAGCCCGTCCAGATGACTTAAATACTCCTCCCGGTTTATCGCCAGTTTCACGCCCGGGTTGCTGGCCTGCCAGTCAGCTGCCGCTCTTTTGATGGCTTCTATTCTGTCCGGCGGGTCGGGATGGGTGGAAAGCCATGAGGGGAGACCATCTCTTCCCGAGACCGGATTCAATCTTTGCAGAGTAACAAACATATTGGCCATCCGGCTTCCGTCGTATCCGGCTCTCGAAGCATAGAGCACGCCCAGGTCATCAGCCTGTCTTTCATGTTCCCGGCTGAAGCTCAGAAACATTATGGTAATTCCGGCTTCGGCCAGTCCGGCAAATTTTTGAAACGTCCTGGAAAGGGCCGCTCCGAGGGCCAGCCCGATTTGCGCCACCTGAGCTTTGCTGTACAGCTGGGCGCTGTGACGGGCAGTCACATGACCTATTTCATGACCGATGACTCCGGCCAGCTCGGCCTCGTCATTAAGGTAAGCCAGAATTCCTCTGGTGAGATAGATGTAACCGCCAGGTACGGCAAAAGCGTTTACCACCGGGCTGTCCAGAACCTTGAACTTGAAATCAAGGTCGGGTTGATGGCTTACGGCCGCGATTTTTTTACCGAGGTCCGAGATGTATTGATTCAGGTGAGGGTCCAAGTAAAGACCGTAATTGCTGGTGATTTCAGCGTCAGTCCGCTGGCCGAGAGCGATTTCCTCGGATCGGCTCAGGAGCATAAGCTCTCTTTTCTGGGTAACAGGGTTGACAGCGCACGATAAACAGGAGAAGAAAAAACAGAAAATCAGCAGCCAGGACCAGAAATGAACGCGGCCGGCGCCAAGCAACTTACGGCTATCGATCTTTTTAAGATTAACCAGGAAGCGGCAAATTCTTAAAAATTCTTTTTGCCTTTTATTTTTCATGATCTTCCCTCTCTTCAAATTTTATTATGAACAGGAGTTGAAGCTCAACCAGGTTCAACTGTATTTGCTGGAAGGTTATAGTTTGTTTACAGCAGGCCGGGATGGCTCAGTTCGTTCTGAGGATCAGCGATCGCCTGAAGCGATAATATGGAATTAAAAGAAATATTATGATTATCAGCGAAAAAAAGTAAATTTTATTCACTCCCGGCCCGAGTCCATGAGCCAGCCAGATTAAACTTCGCTGGATGTGGATGAAGATAAGGTTGAAGAAAATCAACAGCAGAAGGACCAGTTCTTTTTTAAGTCCGGTCAAAATTTCCATAAGTTCTGTTCCGACGCCGGGACTGTCGGGTTTTTTTATCCAGCGGCTGGAGAGCAACCAGAACAGCGGCAGAAAAAAGCTCTGGACGACTGGATATACGAAGATTATCGGGCTTTTCGGAAAACGCATGACCTCCTGCCCGGCCAGGTTGAGCCAGTAAGGGATTTCACCGGGCAGCCCGGGATAGGCCTGGAGCATCATTATCCAGGTTACTGACAGAAGAATAACGTTAAATGATAGCAGAAGTAAGATTGAGATTTTCTGGAATTTTTTCTGATTCACTTCATAAGTCTATCACAGTTAAAACTGGCAAAAAAGCATGAATTTTTTATGCTGGAAATCCTGGCCAAAACCAGGAAAAAATATGATATAAGTAAAAAAGAAATCAAAGCTGAATTTTTCAGATGTTTTTTTCAAAACTCAGAACCGGAAGGAGCTGAAATGGCAGAAGAAAGGGCTGATCGGAAAAAAATTTCAGAATGGAAACTATTGTTAAATCATTTATGGATTCGTAAGATGGCTTTACCTGCAGCCAGTAAGAAATTGACGACTTTTCCCGGATCCAGGCCCGTATCCAGGCCCGAGAAGCGGGATTCTCCCGCATACCGTAAAAATTATTCTCTGGTTTTGCCAGCATCTGTTTTCTTTTTCTCTTTGATTTTTGTGCTCCTGGTTTATTTTCTTTTTGCCGGAACCGCAGGTGAGATCGATTCCGAACTTAAAGTTATGACCTTTAACCTACGATTTGACAACCCGGCTGACGGTCCTCATGGCTGGCCGCATCGTCTCCGGGCGGTGGTCGAGTTGATAAAAACTCAGGCGGTTGACCTTTGCGGCACCCAGGAGGTTCTTAAAAATCAGCTGGCGGACCTTTTGCTTCGATTGCCTGAATACAATTATGTTGGTGTCGGTCGGGAAGACGGAAAAGAAGCCGGAGAATTCAGCGCGATTTTCTACCGGCGGGATAGATTTACACCCGAAACTTCTGGAACCTTCTGGCTGAGTCAATCTCCTGAAATTCCCGGCTCAAAGGGCTGGGATGCCGCCTGCGAGCGGATTGTCACCTGGGGGATTTTCCGGCTGCCGTCGAGCGGAAAGCACCTGGCCGTTTTCAACACGCATTTTGACCATCTGGGCGAAACAGCCAGGAGGGAAAGCGCCCGGCTTCTGGTAAAAAAGATAAAGGAACTGGCCGGTAAACTTCCGGTAATCCTGACCGGAGATTTCAACGCTCCTCCCGGCTCGGAACCGGTAAAAATTATTCTTGAAAGCGGATGGCTGCTGGATAGCCGGGCGGAAGCGGTAAGTCTCATCGGACCGGCCTGGAGCTTTCATGGTTTTGGACGGGTACCGGAAGAGAGGAGACCTCTTATTGATTTTATTTTCGTCAGTCGCCATTTTTCCGTTCTTGAGTATAACAGCATATTCAGAGAAATTAACGGGACCTATTATTCTGACCACAATCCGATCGCGGTCAGGCTTAAATGGAAACCGGAGACAGATTAAATTCGCCCGGCCATCAGGACCTTGGTCTGGATTCCAGTTACAGGAGACGGGAAATGAAAGCAAGGGCTCCGAGAAACAGAACTCTGACTCTGAGCGAAGAAGAAATACAAAAATACAGAGAAAGATTGCTGCGCCTGGAGAGGACGGTTTCTGTGGCCGAGGTGGAGAACAGGACGATCTGTCAGGATGTTTTTGAGGCTCTCGATTATCTGCCACCTTCGTTCGTTGACCTGGTTTTTGTTGACCCTCCCTACAACCTTCATAAAAGATTCAACCTGACCACCTTCAGAGCGATGGACTCAGACCGCTATGAACAGTGGCTGGAAGCCTGGGTGAAGAAACTGATACCGCTTCTGAAGCCGCAGGCTTCTGTTTATTTCTGCGGAGACTGGAAATCATCGGGGGCGATTTTCAACGTCGTCCGGAAATATTTCCGTATTCAGAACCGCATTACCTGGGAAAGAGAGAAAGGACGCGGCTCCAGGAGAAACTGGAAGAATTGTTCCGAGGATATCTGGTTCTGCACCGTCTCTGGCGATTACTATTTCAACGCAGAAGCTGTCAGGATCAAACGCCGGGTTCTGGCTCCTTACCGGGATGAGAACGGCAGGCCGAAGGACTGGCAGCAGGAAGAAAAAGGACGTTTCCGGGTGACCTATCCATCGAACATCTGGTTTGACCTCACCGTGCCTTTCTGGTCGATGAGGGAGAATACCGACCATCCGACCCAGAAGCCGGAGAAACTCCTGGCCAGAATTATTCTGGCAAGTTCACGTCCGGGCGACCTGGTTTTTGACCCGTTTGCTGGCTCCGGAACGACTTCGGTCGTGGCCAAAAAGCTCGGCCGGCGTTATGTTGGCGTAGAGATTGATGAATATTACTGCTGCCTGGCCGAGAAGCGTCTGGAACTGGCGGAGAGCGATCGCTCGATTCAGGGTTACGAAGACGGAGTTTTCTGGGAGAGAAATACTTCTGTCTGGAGAGAGCGTTCGTAGAAAGGTAAATAGTCTCAGGTGGAGAAAAGTCCTCAGGCTGATTTGAAGGTTTTCCCCGGAAGATTCTCCCGGCGAAAAAGCGGAAGATTGCATTTTTAAGCATAAGTACAGTCACGGAAAGCACTTAATATGTGATTTCGTAAGGTGAAGCAAAGAATGATACGCGGCCTTTTTAATTCTGATTGACAGCCCGGGAAGCAATTGTTAAGTTAATAACAAAGGATGATAAAAAGGGAGTAACGGAGACAGCCAGAGTTAATCTTTTCTAATAAATGAATTAAAATTAAATCAAAAAGAAGGGAAACATGAGGGCAAAATCCTGGGTTATAATCGCTTTGCTGGTTTTATTGTCTGCAATTATAATCCTACTCTGGAAGTCAGGTTCTGGACCAACCTTTATCACCGAAATAGCCCGGCCGCTCGAAGAGCCTCCAGTCACCGGCAATATCAAAGACCTAAGGGGAGCAGAATTAAACTGGCCGCTTTTTTTTATCCTGAACAGGGGTCAGGTTGATCCTCGGGTAGCCTTTTATCTCCAGGGAAGCGATAAGAATGTTTATTTCAGCAGGGATGGAATGACCATAAGCTTATCGATCAGAGAGGAAGAAAACAGCTCTGCCGGAAAGGGCGTCAGAGAAGCTGCCGGCCGAAAAGACGGCCCTGGCGTGCTGACCGCTTCGATTTCCGGTTCTGTGGCAGAAAGCCAGCGGGCGGCCGGTATCAGACGCTGGACGGTAAAACTCGATTTTCTCAATTACAATCCAGAAGTGGAGATCAAACCCCTTCAGAGAATCGAGACCAGGATATCCTATTTCCGTGGTGGCCCCGACGGCTGGTTTTCCGCGCTTCCTGCCTACAATTCTTTTGTCTATCGGGAACTCTGGCCCGGCGTCGATCTTTATATTAAAGGTTATGCGCGCCAGTTAAAAAGCGAGTTTGTGGTGAGTCCCGGCGCCGACCCCTCTGTCATCAGATTGAGATATCGCGGGGCTAGCGAAATTAAATTAAATGAGAGAGGAGAGCTCGAGGTCAAAAATCCGGTCGGTTCATTTGTGGATGAAGCTCCGAAAGCCTTTCAGTATGTCAACGGCCTTAAAGTTCCGGTCGAAGTTAGTTTTGAAATTATCGAAAAAAGTGCCGGCGACAACGGTCTGATGAATTGCGTCTATTCATTTCGCCCGGGCGAGTATGACCGATCTCTTCCCCTGCACATAGATCCGGCCATCTTAGTTTACAGCGGTTACCTGGGTGGTTCGTACAACGACCGGGCGCTGGCCATCGCTGTTGATGAAAACGGATACGTTTATCTTGCCGGCTGGACCGGTTCGCTGGATTTCCCCACCAGGGTTGGTCCTTTCCTTGATTTCCACGGGCCTTCGCTCGGCACGGACGCTTTTGTGGCTAAAATTGATCCATCAGGAAGCTCACTGATTTTCTGCGGATATCTGGGTGGAAGCAACGACGACGCCGGAACCGGCATTGCTGTCGACAGCAACGGAAATGTCTATGTTTGCGGCTATACAAAATCCACTGATTTTCCAAAATCAGTCGGTCCTTATGTTAACCACGCGGCGAACATTGGCCTGTACAGTGATGCTTTCATAACCAAGATTAGCCCTTCAGGAACGTCCATACTCTACAGCGGATATATCGGCGGCAGCTCGACGGATATCGCCAGCGCCGTAGCCGTGGACGGAAACGGCCGGGCCTATGTTTGCGGGACAACCGAATCTTCTGATTTTCCGGTTAAAGCGGGACCGGGTTTGAATTACCGCGGGAAGAAAGATGTTTTCGTCTGCCGGGTGGCAGCTTCGGGTTCGTCTCTCGACTGGTCGGGGTTTATCGGGGGCACCGAGGACGACATCGGAACTGCCGTCGCCCTTGACCCCGGGGCCAGTGTGTACATTACGGGTCATACTGCCTCCACACCCGGAAATATGTTTCCGGTCAAGACGGGTCCTTATTTGACTCATAAAGGGGGACTTGACGCTTTTGTAGCAAAGGTCGCCTCAGCGGGAAATAACATCGTTTACTGCGGCTATATCGGAGGCGCCGGCGACGATTATGGAGCTGGAGTTGCTGTCAATTCCAATGGCGAAGCTTACGTGGTTGGAGCGACCAATTCCCAGAGCGGATTTCCGCTGGTGGCAGGTCCGGACCTGACTTACAACGGCGGGTTCGACGCTTTCATCACCAGGGTTAATCAAACAGGAAGCGCAGTCGTTTATTCAGGATACATCGGTGGGTCGGTTGATGATTTCGCTCTGGCTGTGGCTGTCGATTCTCAGAATATAGCCTATGTGGCCGGCGCCACTGATTCTTCCAATTTTCCGGTAGCCGGCGGTCCTTACAGTTCATTTTCGGGTATTCGCGATGCCTTTGTGCTGGCCTTGAAACCTGATGCCAGCGGCTTCTTCTTTTCAAGTTTTCTCGGCGGTTCGGGCCGGGAAGAAGCCAACGCTGTGGCTGCCGACGGTTATGGCAATTGTTATGTCGCTGGCTTTACCACTTCGTCAGATTTCCCGGTGCAGGTCGGGCCCTATCTTCAGCCCGGCGGGGGAGTCGGTCAGCTGGCTGAGGATGCTTTTGTCGCCAGGATTTACGCCCTGGTGCCTCCTGCCACCCCTTCCAATCTCAGGTTAGCCGCCGTAACTGTCAACAGCGCGACGCTTCTCTGGGATGATAAGTCGAATAATGAGGATGGTTTTAAGATAGAAAGAAAAACCGGAGCCTCAGGCAGCTGGTCGCAGATAGCCACGGTCGGTGCAAATGTCACCACCTTTCAGAACACCGGTCTGAACGAGGCCACACTCTACTATTACCGGGTAAAAGCCTACAATCAGGCGGGAGATTCCGGTTATTCCAACGAGTTGCCGGTTTTAACTCTGCCCGGGGCGCCTACAAACCTGACGGCCACAGCGGTTCATGAAAGAAGGGTCAACCTGAGCTGGACGGACAACTCTGGAGGTGAAAGCGGGTTCCGGATTGAGAGAAAAACTGGCAGCGGCAACTGGACCACTCTGACCACGGTGGCGGCCAACGTGACCTCATATCCTGACACCGGGGTGGTTGAAAATACCACCTATACTTATCGAGTGTTCGCTTTTAACGCCAGCGGCGATTCAGCTCCTTCGAATGAAGCTGTCGTTACCACTCATGACCTGACCCCTCCGGCAGCGCCTTCAAACCTGCAGGCGGTTGCCCTTTCCTCCACCAGCGTCAGGCTCACCTGGGTCGATAACGCTTATAACGAAGCGGGTTTTAAGATAGAAAGGAAAACAGGCGCGGCTGGAACCTGGGCACAGGTAGGTACAGCTGAGGAAGATGCCACCGGTTACACTGATACCGGACTTTCCGAGCTTACCACCTATTATTATCGGGTGAAAGCTTTTAACAACGCGGGTGAATCCGGTTATTCGAACGAGGCTTCAGTAACCACCCCTGAAAACAAACCAAAGCTCCGGGTGCCCGTCGCCGGCATTGATTTCGGCAGCGTCAACGTGTGCGAATCAAAAGAGATGGGCACGATTGTATACAACGACGGCGGGGCGGACCTGGTGGTGAGGGCTGTGACCAGGAGCTCAGGTTCTTCTGATTTCAGCTACAAATCTCCCGCTCTTCCTCTTGTGGTTCCTCCGTTCAGTTCAAGAACGATTATTTTAAGTTATGCCCCGTCAAGCACTGGTGCGAGCGGCGCGGTGTTTACCCTGAACTCGAATGACCCTGACCATCCGGCTGCCGATTTCATCGTCAGCGGCACAGGTTTCGTTCCCGTTATTACCATCAATCTTGAAGTTCAGAAAGCCAGCGAACGAGCCTGGATTATAAGGAGAGATTACGGCCGGATAACGATAAGCGTGAACAAGGAGTCACCTTATAATGTCTCCAGATACCGGCTCTGGAGAAAGGTCACCGGCGGGGAGTTCGAATTGAGGAAGGAGTTCCAGGAAGGAGATTTCAACTACGGACGGCTGGTTTATCTGGATAAGTACCTGGAAAAGGGCAAGAGTTATGTATATAAGGTGGATGCTCTGAACTGTTTTAACCAGGTGATAGCCGTTTCTAACGAAATAGCTTCATCGAGTTCGCCATTAAAAGATGAAATTCTGAGGAAACTTGACAGAAATAAAAGCGACTGACCCGGTAAAAAGAAAGAACCTCCAGAAAACAGGGATGCCGGCAAATCAACCGATTATTGATCAATAAACCCTGCGGGAAAATTTTTTTATGAGGGAAGAATGAAGAAGAGGAAAATTGATCCTTCTGCTCTTCTGGTTCTGTGTTTGTTCGTAGTATCAGTGCTGGCCGGGTGCCGCCTTCCCCCGTCTGAGATATCTCATCCAGTCGTGAGACCGGTTAAATATCTCGGTCTGCACGTGCTGGTCGAGAGCCACCACGCGGCCCGGGAGTTGATAGCGGAAATTCCAGCTCTGGCTCGTCGCGGAGTCAACCTGCTGGTGGTTGAGGTGGACTACAATTTTGAATATCGATCGCATCCGGAACTTCGCGGCCCGGAGCCGGTAACCAGAGAACAGGCCAGGAAAATCGTTCAGCTCTGCCGGCAGCATGGTATCAGGCTGATTCCAGAATTTCAGTCTTTCGGACATCAGAGCTGGGAGAAAAAAACTTTCAGCCTGTTGACCGTGTATCCCGAGTTTGATGAAACCCCTGGCAAGTACCCGGATAATCAGGGTATCTACTGCCGCAGCTGGTGCCCGCTCCATCCAGACCTTCCGGAGATAATAAACGCTCTTTATGATGAACTTCTTGAGGCTTTTGAAGCTGACGCACTTCATGTTGGTATGGATGAGGTCTTTATAATTGCCGACCCCGACTGCCCGAGGTGCGCCGGAAAGGATCCGGCGGAACTTTTCGCTCATGCTGTCCGGACCGCTTATGAGCACATAGTCATCAGCAGGGGAAAGGAGATGTTCATGTGGGGAGACAGACTGCTTGACGGTCGGGCAACAGGTTACGGAGAATGGGAAGGTTCGATGAATGACACCCACCGGGCAATCGACCTGATTCCGAAGGATATAATCATCTGCGACTGGCATTACGAGGAAATGCCCGGGGGTGTGTATCCTTCGATTCCGATCTTTATAGAGAAGGGATTTCGTGTTCTTCCGACCAGCTTCAAGAACGTGCGGGCGGCCGAAGCTCTGATAGATTTTTCCCTGAGATTTCCTGCCGAGAGGATGCTCGGACATCTTTGCACCATCTGGAAGCAACCGGAGGCCGGAAAAACGCACAGGCATCCACCTCTTGTGCTGGCCGCTCGAAAACTCCGGGCAACCGGCTAAGACAGCCGCTTCTGATAAAATATATCTGGTTAATTCAGGTGCCGAAGGTACCGTGCCTGAAAAAGTCCTGTGTTGATGGATACATGGTGAGTTTTATCTGTACAGCAGGAAAAAATGGAAGAAAAGGCAGAAAGTTGCGTCCAAAATATGAGAGATAGCAGTTTATATTTTTTATAGCAAACATAAATCAAAGGCAAAACTTAAACCAGGAGAGATAGTTATGGACAGGAAAAAGAAAGTTTTTATATACGCGATCGGGTTTCTGTTTATGGTGATGTTTGCCTTACATCCGGGGCGAGTTTCAGGGCAAACAGGTGTTAGCCAGGCAACCGAAGAGGCCAGAGAGAACAGAGGACAGGCGCCGGTTCTCGAACTGTCGCTTGATGACTGTATTTATCGCGCGATAAAGAACAATCTCAACCTTAAAGCGGAAATGCTGACGCCACAGATAGCGGAAGAAGCGGTTACCCAGGCGATAGAGAAATTTCTGCCCTCTTTTTCAGTGAACTTTAACAAGCAGAATACGAGGACAGCCTCTTATTCTTTCCTTGACGCTTCCGATGTGGTGATGACGAAGCAGGATGATTATACCGTGCAGCTCACCCAGAACATACCTATAGGTGGATCTTTCTCGGCCAGTCTTTATAATTACATAAACGACAGCAACCGTAGGTTTCAGACGATAAATCCCCGTTACGGCACGACCCTGCGTTTGAATTTCAACCAGCCGCTGCTGCGGGGTTTCGGCTGGAAATACGGTCGGCGGGAAATCATCATCGCCAGTTATAACCGGGAAATCTCACAGGAAAATTTTCAGAAAATCTTAGAGGACACCATCTATGCGGTGGAAGTGGCTTACTGGAATCTGGTCTATGCCAGAGAGAACCTCAAGGTTCGGCAGCAGTCGCTCAGGCTGGCCCAGGAGCTTCTGGAAAAAAACAGGATAGAAATCGAGGCCGGCACTCTTCCGCCGATTGAACTTCTGACGGCCGAAAGCGAGGTGAGCACCCGCCAGGCAGACATTCTCGAAGCCGAGGCCATGGTCAGAAACTACGAGGACCAGCTTAAAGTAATAATCAACCTGGCTCAGGAGATGGAAAATTTCAAACAGGTCAGGATTGTGCCTGTGGATTCTCCTACCATGGAGAAAAGAGAAATAACTTATGAGGAAGCGCTGGCGGTGGCCCTCCAGAAAAGGCCCGACCTGGAAGCCATCCGCATGGATTTGAAATCGAAAGAATTTAACTTTGGCTACGCCAGGAATCAATTGCTGCCTGACCTGCAATTCCAGCTTTCCTACTGGAGTCCCGGCATTTCTGGAGACCAGATTCTCTATCAGGATAATAATCCTCTTACTGGAATCATCATAGGCAAAATTCCAGGCAAGAAGTCTGATGCTCTACGTGATGCCCTGGATTTCAAGTACAAGAACTGGGCGATCGGTCTGACTCTCAACCTCCCGGTCAGCACGGTGGCCACGCGGGCCGCATATGCCCAGGCAAAACTGAGCCTGGAGCAGGCTAAGTTGAAGCTCAAAAACCAGCAGCTGCAGCTTGACCTGGAAATCGGCAATACGGTCAGAGCGGTGGAGACCAACTACCAGAGAGCTCTGGCTTACCGGGCGGCCAGGGAACTGGCTCAGAAAAAGCTTGAAGCCGAGCAGGAAAAGTTTAAGGTTGGCATGAGCACCAACTATCTTGTCCTTCAATATCAGCGAGACCTGGCCAATGCCATGACCATGGAACTTAAAGCTTTGATCGATTACAACATTTCCCTGGCGAATCTCGACCGGGTGATGGGAGTCGGCCGGGAAAGAAGACAGGTATCTGTAGTTTCAGGAGATTAAAATCCAGATCGGGTGATCTGATAAATCGGAGATAGAGGAGAGAAAAACGAAGATGAAACTTCTTAGAAAATTCAAAAGCCTCAGCCTTACTGGAAAGATTGCCTGGTTGGTGGTGGTCCTGCTGGTAGCGTTGCTGCTGTGGAGAGTCGGAAAAGTAATGTTCAGTAAAGACAATAGAGGCGGCATGAGACAGCCGGCGGTGGCGGTGATGATCAGTCCGGTGGAGAAAGGTCTGATCCGGGACCTGGGACAGTTTTCCGGCACGCTGATTCCGAAGTCTCAATTTTTGGTGGCTCCCAAGATATCAGGAAAATTGAAAAAGCTATACGTGAACATCGGTGATCGGGTTACCCGGGGACAGGTGGTGGCCCAGCTTGATGATGAAGAATACCGTCAGCAGGTTCTTCAGGCAGAAGCCGACCTGAAAGTGGCCAGGGCGAATTTTGAGGAAGCCAGGAATGCTCTGGAGCTGGCCAGGAAAGATTTCGAGAGAGCACAGACGCTTCATCAGAGGGGCATTTATTCCGACAGTCAGCTTGATGTGGCCAGAGCCCAGTATCAATCAAGAGAAGCTGCTTATAAAGTGGCCGAGGCCCAGGTGGCCAACAGAGAGGCAGCTCTGGAAACCGCCCGGGTCAGGCTTTCCTACACCAGGATTATCGCTACCTGGGAAACCGGGTCTGACATACGTTATGTGGGGGAGAGATTTGTGGATGAGGGCGCGCTGCTTTCCGTCAATACTCCGATTATTTCCATAGTTGAACTGCATCCTATAACAGCTGTCATCTATGCCACCGAAAAAGAGTATTTCAGAATTCAGGTCGGACAGCCGGTGGAGATAAGCTCCTCCGTATTTCCTGGAAGAAAATTCTCCGGCAGGGTGGTCCGGGTGGCTCCGCTCCTTAAAGAAACTTCACGGCAGGCCAGGGTGGAAATAGATATTCCCAACGAAGAGGGACTTTTGAAGCCGGGAATGTTTATAAACGCTGAAATCGAGTTTGCCAGAAGGGAAAATGCCACTCTGGTTCCTTTCGGGGCGGTGGTCTCGCGAATGGACCAGCAGGGAGTATTCCTGGCCGACCTGGAAAACAGAAAGGCTATTTTCCAGCCGGTTAAGGTGGGAATAGTTGAAGGTGAGAAGGCTGAAATCCTCGAGCCGGCGAACCTTCAGGGGTTTGTGGTAACTCTCGGACAGCACCTGCTGCAGGATGGAATGGGCATAATTCTTCCGGAGACCAGAAAACCCGCCGAAGGAGAACAGAAACCCCAGCGGCCAGCCGGGGCTGGTAGATGAAGTCAAAGTTTTTATATAAAAGCTGGAGGGAAGAATGAGCTTATCTGAATTTTCGATAAAACGGCCTATTTTTGTCACCATGTTGACCCTGGTGGTCATCGTGCTGGGCTTTATCTCCCTGAGCCGTCTGCCGATTGACCTGATGCCGGATATAACTTATCCCACTCTAAACGTGTCCACTTCTTACGGAAACACTGCTCCGGAAGAAATGGAGCAAATTATTACCCGACCGATAGAGGAGGCACTCAGTTCCGTTCCCGGAGTGGAGGAGATTTATTCAGTTTCTTCTCAGGGCTCGAGCACGGTCCGGGTGATGTTTTCCTGGGGGACAAATCTGGAAGAAGCCGCCAATGAAATTAGAGAAAGACTTGACCGGATAATAGGCAGATTTCCTGAAGAAGTACAGAGACCGACCCTGAGAAAATTCGACCCGGCGCAGATGCCGGTGTTGATGCTCGGGGTCCTTACCGAGCTTGACCCGATCCAGGCCAGAAAAATTATAGATGAGCAGATGCTTTACCGGCTGGAGAGGGCTCCCGGAGTGGCTTCTGTCGATGTCTGGGGCGGTCGAGAGAGAGAGATTCAAATCAACCTTCTGCCGGAAAAAATAAAGGCGCTGGGGTTGCCTCTGGACACGATCATCAGCCGGCTGCGTCAGGAGAACGTAGATATTCCCGCCGGCACAATTGAGAAAGGAAATTACGAGATCACCATCAGAATTCCGGGAGTGTACACGAATATCGATCAGATCAGAGAAACGATCGTGGCCATAAGAGACGGTGCGGCCATCAGAATGAAGGACATCGCCAGCGTTGAAGATACCTTCCGCCGGGTGACCAGAATAGCCCGGATTAACGACCTTGAGGGAATAAGGCTGGCGGTCTACAAGCAATCCGGGACAAATACCGTTAAGGTCGTGGATGGCGTGCTGAAGGAGATAAAAAAGCTTCAGGAAGATTATCCTCAGTTTAAGTTTATCACTCTGAGAGATGGTGCCCGCTATATCAGAGACGCCATAAACAATGTCGGCAATGCTGCTCTTTATGGCGGCATGCTGGCCATTTTTGTTCTTCTGTTTTTCCTGGTAAACATCAGGAGCACGCTGGTTATTGCCCTTTCGATTCCGATTTCGATCATCGCCACATTTACTCTGATCTATTTCAACGGATTCACACTTAATGTTATGAGTCTGGGAGGACTGGCTCTGGGCATCGGCATGATGGTCGACAGCTCGATAGTCGTTCTGGAGAATATATTCCGTTTGAGGGAAGAAAACGGACAGCCGCTTCTTCAAGCGGCGGTGAACGGAGCCAGAGAGGTGACGGCCGCCATCATCGCCAGCACGGCTACCACCCTTATCGTTTTTATGCCCATGCTTTTCGTGAGGGGCGCTTCGGGAATCATGTTCAAGCAGCTGGCCTATGTGGTGGCTTTTTCTCTGGCCTGCTCGCTGATCGTGGCTCTGACGCTCGTGCCGATGCTTTCCAGCAGAATCCTCAGGGAAGATGAAATCGGAAAACACAATCCCGGTAGCAGCCTGGGGTTGAAAGCAAAGAAGTTTTTTTCCAGAATTGAAAATTCTTACAAAAATATTCTGGAATACAGCCTGCATCACCGGCCGAGAATTCTGATAGTCACGGGTGTGGTTCTCATCATCAGCATTTTTTTGCTAAGGTATGTCGGACGTGAGTACATGCCTCAGACTGATGAAGGAGAAGTTTCTATTACTGTTGAGATGGAAGTCGGGACCAGACTTTCTGTTATGGACCAGAAGCTCCGGGAAGTGGTTAATCTGGCAAAGATGTATGTTCCCGAGATTGAATCGATAGAAGAGCGGGCTGGAAGCGGTGGCTGGAGGGGCGGCGCCAATCAGGGCAACATAACCCTTAAACTGGTTCCGAAATCAAAGAGAACCAGGTCAAGCATGGAGATAGCAGCTGACCTCAGCCGAAAACTTTCAAATGTTCCGGGCGCACTCATACGAGTCAGAGCTTCAGGCGGTCAGATGATGTTCGGGATGCGGGGAGGAGGAGGAACTGAAAGGCTGCAGATCGAGGTTCGCGGTTATGATATGAAGGTGGCTCAGACCCTGGCTCAACAGGTGAGAGATGTGGTCAAGAACATCCGGGGGGTGACCGATGTCCGCATCAGCCGGATTGAGGGCACTCCAGAAAGGCATCTGGTGGTTGACAGGCAAAAGGCCTCCGACATGAGGCTTTCCGTCAATCAGATAGGTAATTTTATCCAGACGGTACTTTCAGGTTCTCAGGCGGGATATTTTCGTGAAGGAGGCAGGCAATACCGGATACTCGTTAGAATTAAGGACTCTGAAAGACTGGACGTTAATGACCTGCTTGACCTGACGATAACCAATGCTCTCGGGGAACCCATAAGCCTCAGGAACGTGGTTGAAGTCAAAGAAGAAAGAGGACCGCAACAGATTGAAAGACGTGACCGGGAAAGAGTGATAACTGTTTCCGGCGAGATCGCCGGTCGGGATCTCGGCTCTGTCATCAGAGATGCCCGCCAGGCGTTGAAGTCAATTCCGATTCCTCGTGATTTTGCCATCAATTTTACCGGCGATTATGAAGAACAGCAGAAAGCCAACCGGGAATTGATGATGGCCATCATTCTGGCTCTTCTGCTCGTCTACATGGTCATGGCCATGCTCTATGAATCGCTGCGTGACCCGTTGATCGTTATGTTCTCTGTGCCTCTGGCCATCATCGGAGTCGTTCTGATGCTCATTCTCACCAACACCACTCTTAACGTTCAGAGTTACATCGGTCTTATCATGCTGGGCGGAATCGTCGTTAACAACGCCATTCTGCTGGTGGATTATACGAATTTGCTCCGCAGGCGAGACGGCCTCGAACTGATGGAAGCTATCAAAGAGGCCGGCCGCAGAAGGCTGCGCCCGATTCTGATGACCGCGCTCACCACCATCATTGCCATGGTTCCGATGGCCATCGGGCTGGGAGAGGGCAGCGAAGTCCAGTCCCCGCTGGCCAGAACGGTTATCGGAGGGCTTATAAGCTCCACTTTTATCACCCTGGTGGTTATCCCCGTCGTTTATTCCATCTTCGAGCAGAGGAGAAGAAAAAGGGCCTGAGCTTTCTTTATTGAAAGGAATAATTCAGGTATTATTTGCTTGATGCTCGGGCAAAGACGGGTCTTATCTCTTTTTTTAGTGGTTGCCGCCCTGCTTCTATGCTCGGACAGTCTATCTGAAATAAATAAGTCATTCCAGGTTAAATTTTCTTCTAAAATCGAGCCTGAAGAAATCAAGGAAATAACCGTCAGTCTGGCTGCGGATGAAGAACTGCAGCAGAGTTTTGCTTACCGTGAAAGAATAGAAGGGCTTCTAAGGGAAATAAGCAGAGAGTTTCAAACGTTTTCTGGAATCAGTTTTCGCTGGCAGGGGTGGCATCATTGGAAATCTCCCGATACCGCCCGCAATCTCGAAGAACTGTCTGAACAGCTCGATCGGATTGAGTTGAAGAGAGAGGCAGACATTTTGATAGCTTTTACCGGTCAGCCCGGCCTGGAACTTGAGTATACCGGATTTTCGCTTTTCCGAACAGCCACCGTGGTAATAATCTACACTCCTGATCGATTGAAGTTGAAGAAGCTTCTGATTCATGAACTCGGCCATGTTTTTGGCGCGGTTCATGTTCCTTTCACAAATTCGATTATGAGCTGCGGCGGAGAGGGGCAGGGTTTTGACCCCGACAACCTCAGAATTATCCGCCTGGGCCGGAATCGTCATTTTAAACCGTTTGGCTTTCCTTTCCCGGAAGAAGTAAGGGAAGAGCTGGAAGAGGCTTATCTGAGAATCAGAGAAAAAATAATAAATGACCGGGAAATAAAAAAAATCTTTGCCGGGCAGGTTGCTGCCGCCTCTGTACCGGCGGTCGGTCAAAAAAGGTTTATCTGCCTGGCCGACTGTTCATTGATGCTGGCGCAGCTTCAGCTGGAAAAAGGCCAGTATCAGCGAGCCGTTGACTTCTGTCAGGAGGCTCTGAAGTTAAGCCCTGGCAATCTGGAAGCACTCAACCTTCAGGCGATTGCCCTGAGGAGATCGGGCGAGGTTGATAGAGCGATTGAAATCTATAAGTCAATTCTCAAGGTGAATCCGAATCAGGTAAGAGTTCTTTATAATCTGGGAATCGCTTACGGGCGGATTAATCGTCTGGAACAGGCTGAAGAAATTTACCTTAAGGTGCTTGAGCTCAAGCCCGATTTTATTGAAGCCCACAATAATCTTGGAGAAATATATCTCAGACAGAACCGGCTGGCGGAAGCGGAAAAAGAATTCCGGCGAGCGGTTGAGCTTCATCCGGGGTTCGCTCTGGCCTATGCCAACCTGGCCGAGCTTTATATCAAGAAAAGGGATCTGGCAAGGGCGAGAGAGTACGTCGACCGAGCTCTTGAGATTGATCCTCGCATGACCGCTGCTCACAACATTAAAGGGAACGTCCTGCGTCAGATGGGAGAACAGGAAGAGGCGCTGAAGCATTACCGCAGGGCGGTCGAGCTGAACCCGAAAAACGAAAAGGCTCTCTATAATCTGGGCCTGATCAATTATGATTTAAAAAGATGGGAGGAAGCACGGAAATACTTTCTCCAGGCGGTCGAAGCCGACCGATATTTTGCCGAACCTTATGCCGGACTCGGACTTCTCTGTCTTCAGGAAAGAAGCTGGGATGAAGCCCTGAGATATTTTCGTCGGGCTGAGGAACTCGGTTACCGGAGTCCGGTTCTCCGTGTCAACATAAGCTTCGCCTACCTGGCAAAAAAGGACTGGGTGGCGGCAGAAAAAGAAGCCAGGGAGGCCATAAAAGAGCAGCCGGATCTTCCGACAGCCTACAACAATCTCGGAATCGCTCTGGCCCAGCAGAACAGGCTGGCTGAAGCCAGGGAAGTTCTTGTCAGGGCGGTGGAACTCGCCCCGCTCGATAGAGACGCCGTTTTGAACCTGGCGGCGGTGGAATATTCTTCCGGAAAGGAAGATCGGGCTCTCGAACTGTTCTTGAAAGTCATCGCGCTTAATCCAGATCATCCGGGAAATGGCCCGGTTTACAACAATCTGGCCGTTCTGTATTACCGCCGCGGGCAATACGAAAAGAGCTGGGATTTCTGTCTGAAAGCCCTGCAGAGTGGCGTGCGTGTTGACCCGAATCTGGTGGAAGAATTAAGAAAAAAGGTTAAAAAATAAAGGCGATTAAAGTTCGAGTGCTAAATGGTTTATTTTAGCCGAGGGCCACGTCCAAAATCATCATCAGAAGAAAGCCCAGGATCAGTCCGATGGTGGCCAGGTCTGATTTTCCGCTCTGCTGGGATTCCGGAATGACCTCTTCCACCACCACGAAGATCATGGCTCCGGCAGCGAAGGACAGGGCATAAGGCAGGATGGAGATCATCCTGGTAACAGCCACCACTCCCAGAACCCCGGCCATCGGTTCTACCAGTCCCGAAAGCTGTCCGAGAAAAAAGCTTTTGCCCCGGCTGAGTCCGGCTGCTCTCAGCGGCCCTGAAACGGCCAGTCCTTCGGGCAGGTTCTGCAAACCGAGTCCGATGGCCAGAGCGACTGCTCCGCCCAGTGAAGTGCCGGGAACATTCAGTGCAGCTGCCCCGATGGCCACCCCGACAGCCAGCCCTTCCGGGATATTGTGGAGAGTTATGGCCAGCACCAGAAGCGTCGTTTTTCTCCAGTGGGTTTTGAGCCCTTCGGCCAGTTCTTCCGGCAGAAATAGATGGAGATGGGGGAGAATTCTGTCCAGCAAAAAAAGAAATCCCGCCCCGGCTAAAAAGCCGGCAGCCGGTGGAAACCACACTGGAAGCTGACGTTCCTTGGACATCTCTATGGCCGGTGCCAGAAGAGACCAGAAGCTGGCAGCGATCATCACCCCGCCGGCAAAGCCTAACATCAGGTCTAACAGGCGCCGGCTCACTTTCTTAAAGAGAAAAACAGAAGCCGCACCGGCAGCCGTCATCAGATAGGTGAAACCCGTGGCCAGAAGCACCTGAATCAACGGGGATAAAGAAGCCATCTGGATTTCTCTTTTTATTGAGATTTCAAAATAGACCATGACCCGGGTGGAGTCAACAATTAAATTAAAAAAGGGCGGGTTATACTGCAGATAAATCTAAAATATGTTAAAGATTATGACGAATTTTAAATCAGTAACAGCGAAAAAATTAAGCGAATAATCTGACGGGAGGAAAAGATGAAGAGATTTTCAGAGGCTCTGGATTTCAGAGGGAAGGTGGCTGCGGTTACCGGCGCCGCCTCAGGAATTGGCCTGGGGGTTGTTCGGGCACTGGCTGAGGCGGGGGCCGCGGTGATGATGGTCGATGTCGATGAGGCGCAGGTTCGGCTGGAGAGAGACAGGTTAAAACGGGCGGGATTTGAAGTTGAATTTTCCCGGGCCGACGTGCGGAGGGAGAAAGACTGCGAGAAAGCGGTGGCGGAGACAGTAAAAAAGTTCGGCAGGCTTGATATTCTGGTGAACAGCGCAGGCGTCATAATCAGAAAAGATGTTCTCGAGATGTCAGAAGAAGAATGGGATCTCGTGCTCGATGTAAATCTTAAAGGAGTTTTCTTGATGTGCCGGGCAGCCCTGCCTCATCTGATAGAAACAAAAGGCGCTGTCGTAAACATCGGCTCCGGCTGGTCGTTAAAAGGTGGTCCGAAGGCCGCAGCCTATTGCGCCTCAAAAGCTGGTGTTCTGAATTTCACCAGAGCGCTGGCCATAGATTGCGGAAAATACGGAGTCAGGGTTAACTGCGTCTGCCCGGGAGATGTTGACACACCGATGCTCCGGAAAGAAGCCCGGGAGCTTGGCCTGGACCAGGAAGAATTTTTGCGGGAAGCCGCGGCCAGACCTCTTCAGCGTCTGGGAATTCCCGATGATGTGGCCGGAGCGGTTCTTTTCTTAGTGAGTCCGCTGGCTGACTGGGTTACCGGAACGAGCCTGGTGGTTGACGGCGGCGGCCTGGCCTGAAGAAATTGAGCGGAAGCTGACTTTCAGTTCCTCATCCCGGTCAAAAAAGAAAAAGAAAGTAACACAGGGGATGAGGAAACTATCCTTGATATCTTTATGATGAAAAATATAAAATCTTTCGTGTGGAAGGAGGAATAAAATGCTCAAAAAAATCTTAAGAATTCCCGCGGCAATTATTTTTGTTATAGTAATGGTCATTCTGCTTATTCAAACCGCGTCTCCGCTTCAGGGAGCGGAAGAAGCCAGAGTTCTGCGCTTTCCGGCCACCTACAAAGATCTGGTGGTTTTTTCCTATGCCGGAGACCTTTACTCTGTGCCGGTGACGGGCGGTGTGGCCAGGAGGCTTACATCTCATCCCGGGTATGAAGCCTTTGCCCGATTTTCTCCTGACGGCAAATATATTGCCTTTACCGCAGAGTATGATGGAAATCGGGAAGTTTATCTGATGCCGGCTGAGGGCGGAGTTCCGGTTCGGCTTACCTATACGCCCGTTCTGAGCCGGGATGATATTTCCGACAGAATGGGTCCGAATAACATCGTCATGGGCTGGACTCCGGACGGGAAGAATATCGTTTTTCGCTCGCGCATGGCTGAATGGAACGATTTCAACGGCCAGCTTTATCTGGTACCGAAGGAGGGAGGAACGCCCGAGCAACTGCCGCTGCCCCGTGGGGGGTTCTGTTCGTTTTCTCCTGACGGGCAGAAATTGGCCTTCAACCGAATTTTCCGGGAATTCCGGACCTGGAAAAGATACCGCGGCGGCATGGTGGATGATATCTGGATTTATGATTTCAAAACGAAAAAGACCGAAAACATCACCAGCCATGAAGCTTCTGACATCATCCCGATGTGGAGCGGAAACAGAATCTACTTCCTTTCCGACCGCGATGAGAATAAAAGATTCAACATCTACTGTTATGACCTGGAAACAAAAAGCACAAGAAAGATTACCGATTTCAAAGATTACGACGTTAAATTCCCCTCGCTCGGGCCAGGAGCCATTGTGTTTGAGAATGGCGGTTATCTTTACAGGCTTGACCTTGAGAGCGAAAAGGTCAGCCGCATCCCGGTGTTCATCGCTGATGATCAGGTAAAGGTCAGAGAGGAGCTGGTTAAGGTTGCCGACAGAATAAGCACCTGGGACATTTCTCCCGATGGCGCCAGGGCGGTTTTTGGAGCCCGGGGAGAAATATTCACAGTTCCGGCCAGATTTGGAAACACCAGAAATCTGACCCAGACTTCCGGTGTGCATGAAAGAGATGTGGCCTGGTCTCCCGATGGTCGCTGGATTGCCTTCGTTTCCGATAAAACCGGCCGGGAAGAAATCTACATCATCCCCCAGGATGGTTCGGGTCCGGCCGTTCAGCTGACGTCTGACGGAGAATGCTATAAATACGCTCCGGCCTGGTCGCCGGATAGCAAGAAACTTCTCTGGTCAGACCGGATGTTCCGGCTCCGTTATGTGGATATCGAGAAAAAGCAGGTGGTGGAGGTGGCCAGGAGCAGGTACTGGGAGATAAGAGATTTTGCCTGGTCGCCCGATTCCAGCTGGATTGCCTACACCGACCAGGCCGAGAATGGAATGGAAAAGGTCTTCCTGTATGATTTAAATACCAGGGAAACGATTGAGGTCACTGACGGCTGGTATTCTTCCTATTCTCCCTGCTTCAGTTCAGACGGGAAGTATCTGTTCTTTGTCTCCGACCGCGACTTTAACCCGGTTTACAGCCGGACCGAGTGGAATCACGCCTATCTGAACATGTCGAGAATTTATCTGGTTACTCTGACCCGGGAGGTTAAATCTCCCTTTGAGCCAAAGAGCGATGAGGTTAAGGTGGCGAGCGCCGAAGCAGGAAAACCGGCTAAATCAGGAGAGGAAAAAAAGACGGCACCGGCGGCAGGAGAGAAAGCGGACCGGGTTGTGGTCAAAGTGGATAAAGAAGGAATTAAGGACAGAATTGTGGCGCTGCCGGTGGAAGTTTCAGGTTATTTCAGACTGACTTCGGTCGGAGACAAACTCTATTACATGAAAAGGTCGTTCGGAGACAGGCAGACTTCGCTTAAAGTCTACGACCTGAGCAAACTCGAAGAAAAGGATCTCGGCAGCATAAACGGTTACGTAATTTCTGCCGACCGGAAGAAGATGCTGGTGCAGCAGGGGAGAGATTTCGCCATCATAGATCTGCCTGCAGCTCCGGTCAAAATAGAAGAAAAATTGAATCTCTCCGGACTTGAAATGTGGCTTGACCGGAAAGCGGAGTGGGCTCAGATTTTTGAAGAATGCTGGAGGCAGATGAAGGATTTCTTCTACGCTCCCAACATGCATGGAGTCGACTGGGAAAAAGTGAAAGCTCAGTACGAGCCGCTGGCCAGAGCAGTCAACCATCGGGCCGACCTGACCTATGTGATCGGCGAGATGATCGGAGAGCTCAATTGCGGCCACACCTATGTGGGCGGAGGCGATCTGCCAGGAGTGGAAAAGATTAACGTCGGGCGTCTCGGGGCAAAACTCGAGCGGGATAAGTCCGGTTATTATCAGGTCAGGAAGATTCTGGCCGGGCAGAACTGGGACCGCAACCTGCGCTCTCCTCTTACGGAAGTCGGGGTAAACGTGAAGGAAGGCGAATACATCATTGCCGTCAACGGAAAGCCGGTCAATCAGGTAAAGGACATCTATGAACTTCTGGTGAACACGGCCGGGAAACAGGTAACTCTCAAGGTCAACAGCCAGCCCGCAGAAAAGGGCGCAAGAGAGGTGGTGGTCGTTCCGATCGAGACCGAAAACAGCCTCTATTATTACAACTGGGTCAAGAAGAACATGGAATATGTGGCTGAAGCCACCGGCGGCAAAGTGGCTTACATCCATGTGCCTGACATGGGTGTGACCGGGCTTAACGAATTCGTCAAGCATTTCTATCCGCAGGTTGATAAGAAAGCGCTGATCATCGATGTCCGGGGCAACGGCGGCGGGAATGTTTCGCCGATGTTGATAGAAAGGCTGGCCAGACAGGCGGTTATGGTGGACATAGCCCGCGGTTCTGTGCCCAGACCGGATCCCGAAGCTCTTATCATGGGACCGAAAGTCTGTTTGATCAATGAATTCTCGGCCTCAGACGGGGATATATTCCCTTATCGCTTCAAAAGGATGCAGCTGGGCAAACTGATCGGCAAAAGAACCTGGGGTGGAGTGGTCGGCATCAGAGGCACGCTGCCGCTGGTTGATGGCGGCTATCTTAATAAACCGGAATTTGCCACCTACAGCCTTGAGGGAGAGTGGATAATTGAAGGCGAGGGTGTTGAACCGGACATCTATGTTGATAACGACCCGGCGAAAGAATTTGAAGGCGTCGATGAGCAGTTGAACAAAGCCATCGAGCTGATTCTTGAAGAATTAAAGACGAAAGAGCCGAAACTTCCGCCGGTGCCCCCATATCCGAAGAAGTGATCGCGGCGGACATGCTCCGGAGAATTTTTTGATTTGTTCCTGCCGGAAAAGGGCACAGGTTGCCTGCTGGTTGGCCGGTGAGATGAACGGAAATAAAGAATTAAGAAACGATTTCAGGTATCCAGTGCCTGATTCATCGCAAAAACTCAATTGATCAGTCTTTCCAGAATCCGATGGGCAGAAAGAGTTCGACTGCCAGAAAAATAAATCGGCAGATTGGCGGCTCGTTTATTTCAATTGATATTAAGCGATCCGTTTATATTTCTGGCCTTCAGAGGCGAATTTATGATTCCGGGGATTTCACCGGTAAAATCAAATTGCCAGAAAGCTTTATGGAGGAGCGAAATGAAAAAAGGTTTTTCTTTTCCGGCGCTGATTTTTCTTGCCGCCTTTATTTTTAGCAATTCTTCTCTTAAAGCCCAGGAAATCGAAGCCAGGGGATATGAGTTCTTAAAAAAGGCGGTGGCTCAGATTTCCGCGGAGAATATAACCCGAACGATAAAAAGTCTTCAGGATTTCAAAACGAGAAATCTGCTTTCCGAACAAAAATCTGACACTTTCGGCATCGGAGCGGCCAGGCGCTGGTTGAGTAAAGAATTTCAGAAGATGCCGGGACTTCAAATCGTTGACGACAGTTATTTTTTGCCGGCTCAGGGGCAGCGGATAGTCAGGGATACCGAGTTGCATAACATAGTGGCCATAAAAAAAGGAAAAGCGGCCAGGGAAAGAATCATCATCGTCAACGCTCATTATGACACCATTGCCGTCAGCCGGGACGGTCGTTTTCATTATGATGACCTGAACACCGAAGCGCCCGGAGCCAACGACGACGCTTCCGGCATTGCCGCGCTTCTGGAAATGGCCAGGATTGTAGCTCCTCTGGAAACTGAAGCCACCATACATTTCATTGCATTCTCCGGCGAGGAACAGGGACTGGTCGGCAGCACGCTGTACGCCCGGAAGATGAAGGAACAGGGGCGGAAGGTCGAGGCTGTCCTGACGATGGATATGATCGGAAACATCAAAGCCGGCAACGGCTACATAGATTCAACCCGGGTCCGGGTGTTCAGCGATGACCCATCCGATTCTCCCAGCCGTGAGCTTGCCCGGTATGTCAGAAGAGTGGCCGAACAGGTGGTTCCTTCATTCGAAGTGAGCCTGATTTTCCGGGCCGACCGTTTCGGGCGGGGCGGCGACCATACGCCGTTTGTTCAGGAAGGTTTTGCCGGCATCCGTTTCACCGAAGCCAGGGAGAATTATTCCATCCAGCATACGCCTCAGGATACTATAGAAAATCTATCGGTAAACTATGTTATGGACGTCACCCGGGTGGTGCTGGCTTCGGTGCTGTCTCTGGCCTGCGCGCCGGAAGCTCCTGCCGTAACCAGCGAACGGGGAGCACCGCTTATCGGCCGGGGCCGGGGCTACGATGCGGAACTTCGCTGGAACTGGGACGGCGACCGGGAGAAGATTGCCGGTTTTAAGGTTTATGTCCGCGATACCAAAGCGCCGTTCTGGGAAAGATGCTATTTTGCCGGCAAGGGAGATTCTTTTCTGCTGGAAAACGTTTCCATCGACGACCTGACCTTTGGCGTTTCTGTCCTGGGGGTAAATGGTCTGGAGAGCTTAGTTTCGACCTACCGGATGCCGCCGCGGCGTCGGGCCGAGTATAATTTCAGGGAACTTAAATAGAAAAATCAGTCAGGTTTTTGCCTGGATCGGCTTTCTGTTCTGCCGGCGGCGATCGCTGACTTAAAATCTAAAACTAAGTCCGAGCTGATAGGAATTTGAATCGATATATTCCTGATCTCTGACCTTTGCCAGGGGCAGTTTAACCGAACCTTCCAGGCTCAGCCTGTTCAGGCTAAAACATAGCCCGCAGGTAAGATAATCATTTATTCTTCCGCTGCCAGTATAAGGATCATGAATATAACCGGCAGCCAGGCGGAGAGTTCTGGATTCGGAGCGAAGTTTCAAGGCATAATCAAAGCCGGCAGAAAATTTAATGTCATCATGACTCTGTGGCCAATTGTAAAACCGCTCCAGGTCCCAGTCGTGCATACTCCCTCCGGAAAACTGCTTCCAGTTCCAGTAGGAAATGTCGGAGTAAAGGTTGAGATTTTCTGAAATCTTCACCCGGCTGCTAAAAGTTATAGCCAGCGGAAACCTGAGAATAGCATCAAATTGATTGAAATAAACATAGCCTGAATCAGGATACCTTTCTTCGCCTGTGCCTTCCACCTTCATCCTGTAGGCAGGCCTGAAAACCAGAGCCAGCGTCAGAGTATCGTTCAGCTTCCAAACCAGTCCGAATTGCAGGTTAAAACCATTTATATCTGCCTGTCTATCAAAATATATTGAATGATAGTCGTTGTGATCTGAATGCTTTATTTTTCCAGTTCGATAGTTGAACGAAAGACCGAACGAAAGATGCTCATTGAGGCGGCGGGAAATTCCAAACTGAAACCCATGCAGTTTGCCTTCCTGAGTGACAGCATCATAATAGAAAAATATTTCAGGCCGGTTGTATTCTTCCATCAGAGAATAGCCAAGCGCAATCCTCCATGCGCCGGTCTTAAAATTTAGGCCGATAAAATCCGGGTTCAGCGTCTGGCGGCTGTAAGTGGTCCAGATGTTCTCATTATTGTCAGAGTTTCCGGTCGAAGCGGCCACGAGCCTGCCGGAAACCGCTATCTGAAAATTGTCCGCAAAGCCGAGCAACCCGGGATTCAGCAGATAAGATTGAGGTCCGGGCTGGCTCAGGATGGTCTCTCCGGCGGCTGTAGCCAGCGGAGAGTAAACGCCGAGTTGATTGCGGCTTCCAACGGGCATGGCATACGGGGAAAGAGGTTGAGCATTAAGCCGGAGGCCGCTTGAAAGCAGCAGGAAGAGAAATAAGAAGCCTGTGATTGTCTTAAGCAGCGGGTTTTTCATCTTATACCTCCCTTTTTATCAATTTTAAACAAAGGAGAAATTTTTAATCAATAATAAAATTTAGTCTGTCGATAAACTGAAAGTCAGTTAGATTGAAGCTTACGGCCTTAAGGTAAAAATATATCATGTGCGCTTCTGGTTTTTTATTTGCCCGGAAGCCGATGTAAAAAAGACGGCGTTCTTTTTATCTATTTCTCATTTGAATATGTATTTTGATTCAGGATGAAGATCAGCTTATTCTGCTGCCGTCCGATGTGACGGGAGTTCTTAACAGACATTACCGGGAAAGGGATGTCAGTCAGAGGTGCATCTGGCTGGTGTACAAAATAGTTCGCAAATTGCGTTAAGGAGTGAGCCATCGTAAACTCTCCTTTTACAGTAATCAAACTAAAGAAAGGAGGTATTTCATTACGATGGCTCAAAGAGATTATAAGGCAAT
>JBASPX010000029.1:0-38134 GCA_049659625.1 Candidatus Saccharicenans sp.
ATGAGGCGTAAAACAGAGCGGTTCCGGGAGCGTAGTCCAGATCCCAGTTGCCGCTCATCCGGCTGAGAGTGTACATGACATTTAGCGACCACCTGTCGGAATATTGCTTCTTCACCTCAACGCTCAGGGCTTTATAAATTCTCTGGGCCCTGGAAACAAAGAACGGGGTGAATCCGGTTTGCGGGATTCTCGCCTGAATATCAGGAGGCAGGAAATCCCAGGAATAAAGCTGACCGTTCAGATTGTCGTAAATATAGCTCGAAGGGGAAGTCTCTCGATTTCTGGTGGGGAAATCCTCGATGACATTTCTTACGTAGCGGTACTGACCCCAGATGTCTATGCTCCAGTGCCTGGCGATCGGCCGGCTGTAGCCAGCCACCACTTCGTCGGTGTAGGTCGGCTTGACGTCGGGATGAATGATTTTTCCGGTTTCGTTGCCCTGGACCACGTCCGCCAGACGGGTCCCGTCGGCGGCAGCAAAATAGGTATCCGTGCGATAGATACGAACAGGAGCAGCCGCTCTCGACAGTGAGCGGTTGTCCATGTTGTTGTACCGCCCGAAAGTGGCGTAAAACTTGTCCCCTACTTTCGGGTTTAGAACATAGGTAAACCCAACCCGGGGTTGAATTTCTTTGTCAAAGTTGAACACCAGGAACCTTATCTTCTGATCTGTCTTTACGCTGAATTCGTCGCGGTTAAGAAGAACGCCCAGGGTCAGAGTGAACTGTTCGCCGATGGTGATGTTATCCTGAACAAAAATTCCGTAGGTGCGGCCGCGGGAATCCTGAGCTGGTTGCTCGGAGTAGTACCGGCACCTGAAAGCCGGCTGACCGGCATAGGTGGTCAGAATTATGCTGCCCCAGCCGTTGGCCAGCCTCCTCAGGTATTCGCCGCCGTCATCATAACTGAAACCGGCTTTTATCACGTGTGAATGTCTGGCGAAATCTAAATATTTGGTGAAGACCACCTTAAATTCGTCCCGGAAGAAATTCTGAGTGTTGTATTCAGAAGCAGCTCCGATGTACTGCCCGGTGGTGGTGGCAGGAGGAAAGACATATCCGGTAGCTGTCCGGAAATATCCCATTCTTTCCGGATGCTGGTAATCAAAAGGAAGCGGCAGATATCCGAGCTCGGTAATGGGCACGCTATCGTGGTTTTCGTTCACGTGGTCGTACTTGACTTCAAGGAGAGTCGATTGATTTATGGTCCACACCCAGGAAGCATAAATTATTCTCGAAAGGCCGTTAGCGTTCACAGCCACACTGGGAGCATCATTCACTCCGATGCCGGCATTTCTGTCGACATAGTCGTTGTTTCTTAAGCTTACAGAAAACAGATGAGCTCTCCAGGGATTAGCCGTAAGTTTCACAAAGAATTCGTTGCCGGTGCTCTTGGCGTCCGGCACCGGTCCAAGATTGTTAATGCGGCCGGTGGTCCTGGAATATGGCAGGTTGGCCGAGACATACCACCACAGCCGGTTTTTCAGAATCGGTCCACCCAGGCCGATGGACGGAACGTATCTATCGTACTTGGTCACCAGGTTTGGATCCTTGCTTTTCCAGGTGAACTCCGAAGGTTCGAAAACGAAACGGAAAGTACCGCTGATCTCATTTGATCCGGACCTGGTTATGGCGTTGGTGACCATACCGGCTGCCCGACCGAATTCAGCGCTGATCCCTCCCCTTTTGATATTCACTTCCTGAATGTCCATCTCGGAAAAATTAGAGCCGAGATAGCCGAAGAAGGGGTTCGTTATGTTGGAACCATCATAAAGATAAACATTATCCTGTTTGTTTCCTCCGGCCTGAGGAGCGAAATCGCGGTTGTCAGCCACGCCCGGAGCCAGCTGGAAAAGCGAAGCGTAAGAACGTCCGAGCGGCAGCTTGTGCACAACTTCGGATACCCAGTTGGAGGAAATTTCTGTTGACTTGATGTCAACCATCGGGGTGGCGGCCACCACTGTCACCTCTTCGGTAATTTTTCCCATTGGCTGGAGAACAGCGTTAACAAAGGTCTGGCGGTCGATGGACACCACTACCTCCGCTGTGAAGTCGATGTACTCAGGATGGGTTACCACCAGGGTGTATTTTCCCGGCGGCAGCGCCTGGAACAGGAAGTTTCCGTCCCTGCCGGTGATAAATTCCCGGCCGAGCGGCAACGGCTTGCCCGAAATGATTACCGTGGCACCTTCAATTACCTGGCCGTCAGGGTTTTTAACCACCCCGCGGACAGATCCTCTTTCCTGAGCCACGGTCAGTGAGGCAAGCAAAACCAGAAGAACAGAAAGCCACAAAAAACTTTTTAATATTTTAGGCATTTCGCCCTCCTTTCCTCTTTTCCATATTCCATTATGTTTATTATTTTTTATTACCCATTATCTTTTTTGTCAAGAACAATGAATGATTTTAAGGGGAAACAGGACCTGAAGAAATACGCCAGTAAGAACTTTTTTAAAGTTTCCTTTTCAGGCAGGTAAAACAGCCAGATTGTCATGAGCAAAAACAGGCTGAGCCAGAATCTCTGCTGATAATTTTAATTTAAAACATAAAATAAAAAATATTTTTTTTCATCGAAATTAAGAATAAAAAGGGCTTCTCCCCTCACGGGGAGAAGCCCTGAATTATTTCACTCTTCTGGCTGAGCTTAGAAGGAGAATTTGAAGCCTGCCCGGGCTGACCAGGTTCCGAATCTGGTTGACCACTGACCGAAAGCTGGATGCGGATTGCCCATGGTGTTGGCCCATTCGCGGTAATGAGCAGCCAGATTGCCGTTCAGTATATCCTCATCATCCACCCAGATGGAGTTCCTGTTCAGGTCAGTAATCTTGCTCTGAATGGTTTTGGTGTTAAAGACATTATTTACCTGGAGGTTAACTGCCACCGAATATTTCTGAGCGAACCTGAAGGTATATTCCATAAAAACATCAGCCCAGACGGTGAAGGGCAGGCGGCCAAGGTCAGCTCTGTTTTCCGGATAAATGTAGCGGTTATTCATATAGAGTCTTGTGGTCAGGGGCAAGCCGCTCCGTCCGTAAGCAGTTACACCGATGGTCAACCCGAACGGAAACACGTAAGAACCATAGGCTTTGATGTAATGGGTGCGGTCGTGAGGCAGCGGACCTCTCAGAACATTACCGTAGGCATCGTAGGCCAGGAACCAGTCATCATAATAAAGCGTGACGTTGGGCGCGTTGCGGCCGTCCTCATCCGCGCTGCTCAGTCCGGAATAGTTGCCCTGAACCCGGCTCAGCGTGTAATTGATTCCGCCCTGCCAGTTATTGCTGAATCTCTTTTCCAGAGAAAGATTTAGAGCGTAATAATCTCTCCTGGCTTTGGGGCATGGCCAGTATTCATCAGCAAACTTACCTCCCTTGGACACCGGCAGCGAATACCCGTATCCAGGATTGCAGATGTAGAAGATTTCCTGCAGTGTATCGTCAACCCATTCGAGAGCACCAACATCCTCAATCGTCCGGATCAGGTGTTTATGAACGAGTCTCAGCGAGAGGGAGAGATCTTCCATCAATTTTTTCTCGGCTCCCAGTGAAATTTCGCTCTGGGCTGCCGGTTTCAGCGCCGGGTCCACCCGGTCGAAAGAAGGTGGCAGATAATCCAGCGTGCCGGCATAGGTGTTGTTGTACTCCTGGCTGGCTCTGTCATCAAGCAACCCGCTGGCCGCAATTTTCGTCCAGTCAGGATCCTTGAGCGCGTAAAAATCGCGTTTGTGTTTCCAGCCTCCGAAGCTCAGGACGGCAATGTAGAGCTTCATCACGTCATAATAAATGCCGTAGCTACCGAAAATCTTCAGGCTGGAATCTCCGAAAACGTCATAGACGACACCGATTCTCGGAGCGATTTTGTCGGTAAAGGTGAAATTGACCGGTTTCTTGATATGAGCGTAAATCGGGTCGTCAGTGAATGATGGAATGTATTCGCTCTCTGCCCTGACACCAAAATTAATGGTTAAACGATCTTTGATGGTCCAGGAATCCTGCAGGTAAATCGCCCAGTTGTTGCTTCTGGCGTTCCAGACGCCGCCATAAGGTGAGGTCCAGCCGCTTCTGATGTAATAGTAACCGTAACGACCATAATAGGGGCTATCGGGGGGTGCGCCAACGCCAACCGGAAAACCAAGCGCGTATGAAGTCCTGTTCCAGTAGAGATACACTCTTGGATAAGGCGAATAATCCAGCACGTCTTCGTGCAACTGGATAAACTGTAGTCCGGCTTTCCAGGCATGCTCTCCGGCCATGGTCAGATAGTAGGTGAAGTCCAGGTTGGCGCTGATCTTTTCGTACAGCCTTTTCTTTGTCTCCATATATATACTGGAATCCGTCCAGTAAGCATAATGGAGAAGTTCCGGATGAGCCTGGAAGAAAGGATCATCCTGAAAAACATAATTTGAAGTATAGAAATAATAAGTGGTATGAGCCGGGGGTTTAATCTGCTGGTTGGTGGTATTCTGCCGGTGCCAGCCACCTCTGAGGCTTACCAGGAAATTATTGCTGGTGGAATAATCAGCCATGAATGAAGTTGAATAATCCGGATAATCATAACCTTCTTTGTACCATTCATAAGAGGAAGAAGAAGTGCCGCCGATGCTCGGTATGGCTCCCCTGTATTTATAAAAGTTGTTGACAAAACTGGCAGAAAGTCTGAGCCCCTTTACCGGCGCAGCGGTTAACTTTAAAGAACCGTTGTAGTAGTAGTCCCGGCTTGGAAATTGATAAAAAGGTCCCTGTCTGGAATTAAAATCACGAAGAGCCAGCGTCTGAGCAAAGATCGGATTGTAGGAACCGAAAAACCACAACCTGTCCTTTATGATATATCCTCCGAGGGTGAAAGCGCCTTCCAGCCGGTAGTATTTGTCCCGATTTCTGCCGCCGTCAAAATAGAGGTCGTCATTATTTACGTATTCATAAAGATCAACGTCATAAGGATTCTGCCGCAGATAATCTCGAGCTTTACCCTGCATGTATCTTTTGTTGTTTTCATAGAAACCGATGATATCCATATGGAAAGTGTTGCCTCCGGACCTGGTAATCACGTTGACCACTCCGCCCATCGAGCCGCCGAACTCTGCGTTATACCCTGAGGCCACCACCTTTACTTCGTCCACCAGCTCCAGAACGACGTTCTGGGCTCTTGTTCCAACATGAATGCTGGTTACATCTGTGCCGTCTACATGCCAGACGTTTTCAGCGCCGGAAGCCCCATCCATGGTGAAGCCGCCAACCTTGCTCTCATAATGAACTCCCGGAACTGTGTTTATCAAAGAATCAAAACTCCGTCCGCGCGGCAGCGACATAAAGATGTCCCTGGTCATAACCATTCCTTTGACCGTGCTTTTGACGTCGATCAGGGGCGCCTGTCCGACCACGGTCACTTCTTCCTCGATGGCTGCCGGTTCCAGCGTCACATTCAACACCAGATTCTGGGAAAGTGCCAGGTAGATATCTTTCCTTACCAGTTTCTTGAACCCGGGAAGCGTAAAGGTGATTTCATAAGTTCCGGAAGGCAAAGCCATAAGACGATAAGTGCCGGAGGCATCGGTAATGGCCGTGGCTTTTCCCACCAGCCTGGGGCTGGTAGCTTCAACCGAAACACCCGGCAGAGGATTGCCCTGCTCGTCCAGAACCTTTCCCATAATCATACCTTCTGGGTTGATCTGAGCAAAGGCTGTTCCCGCTGCCAGCAACCAGATTATAAAGCTTATCAAAATTCCCTTTCTCAATTTACGCCCTCCTTTTTATAGAAAATTATTAACCCGGGGAACATTTCCCCACCGAAACAAATATTACTGCTACCCGGTCATTGCACCTCCTTAATAGGATTAAACAGCCCATTCGGGCATATTATTTTCCCCTCCTGTTAAAATTATTGAAGCTTATTTCAAAAAATGTCAAGAGCCAAAATTCTTTCGGGCACTGTCTCCAGGCATTTCGCCAAGCATTTAATTTTTTAAAGAAATTGAGAGCGAAAGCAGTCCAGGCAGACAGAATGTCAAAAATTAAAAAAGTTACTTTCTCATTTAGCTAAAAGGAAAACATGACTGGAAAAAGCAATCGCTTGATTAAAGGAATCAGGATCTAAATAAGGTGATGGTGCCGGAGGAGGGAGTCGAACCCACACCCGATGTGAATCGGACTGGATTTTGAGTCCAGCGCGTCTGCCAGTTCCGCCACTCCGGCAACTTCTGGCTAATAAACTATAGAAAAATCCTCTGTTTTTTTCAAGGGAAGCCCAAACCACAGTATTCATCGGAAAAAACTGATTCTCCCGACGGCTAATGATAAAAATCATGCTGAATGAAGATCATCTTCTCTCCGGCTTTCTCCATATTGCTGAAAATGACATTCACCAGTTTTTAATAAATCTTTTTTGAGGGGCACGGCCTGAGCTAACGAGAATTTTCATATTTCTAATTTTCGTCACAGAGAGGATTTCCGGAATCCACCGGCATTGTCAATTATTCATCTTAATGTTATAAATTTTGTATGGCCACCGATAGAAGAAGAGAAAGAATAGAAAATGTTCTTTCCAGACGACAGCCTGACTTAAGGGTAGTGCTGGAAGAAGTCATCATCGCCCACAACGCCAGTGCTGTGGCCCGGACCTGCGAAGCCACCGGTGTTTTCAACCTTCATATAATCACCCCGCACCCGGAACAGATTGTCTTTAATGAAGCCATCTCCACCAGGGCGGAAAAATGGCTGAACATCCATTTTCATAAAACAACTGAGGAATGCTTGAAATTGCTCAAACAACTGGGGCACCGCATTGCGGTGACCACTCTCGAGGGCGAGACCATTCCCTACGATCAGATTGACTACTGTCAACCAGTAGCGATCGTCTTCGGCAATGAATCGGAAGGAGTCTCCCGCCAGGCTCTGGAGCTGGCTGATTACCGCATTCAGATACCGATGGTCGGAATGGTTCAGAGTCTGAATCTATCCGTTTCAGTCGGTGTCATTCTGTACGAAGCTTTCCGTCAGCGTCAGGCCCGGGGATTTTACTCGCAGCGCCGCCTCTCCCCTGAAGAATACGAACACTGGCTGCAGCACTGGCTGTCGAATCCCAGACCACGCCGGCCATTCTGCGAGAAAAAATAAAAAGGGCGGGAAAAATCCCGCCCTGAATGGAAGTGGAGCAGGTTCCCTATATTTTTCTGATAGAATCCGGAAAAAAGATTTCCAGCTTCAACTTTCCGGTCTCTTCCTGCAACTTCTGTAAATTCTTTTCGACCTCCGGTTTTATCCTTTCCAGCTCTTCCTGAATTTTCATCAGCTGCTCCTTATTTTCTTTTATCACCTTTTCCATAGATTTTTTTATCCGGTCCCTGTACTGCTCCAGAGCCTCCGGCCATTCCCCCGGTTTTCCATAAATCCTGGCTGTCCCGGGCCAGCCCGGCCTTCTCTCCTCCGCCACTTCCACTTCGATTTTCATTCTTTTCTTATCCCTTATAATTTCCAGGACGATTTTTTCTCCCTTCTTTTTCTTCTGAATCTCATCGGTCAGCGCTTCCAGAGTTTCCACTCTCTTTCCGTCAGCAGCTACAATCACATCCCCAACCCTCAGTCCTGCTTTTTCGGCCGGACTCCCGGGATTTACCCTGGCAATCAGAAGTCCCCGCCCTTCAGGAACGCCAAAATACTTTGAAAGTTCAGGATTCAGTTGTTCAATATAGACTCCAATATACCTGTAATGTTCGAAGCCAAACTCGAATTTTTCCCATCCCGGGAACTCCGGCAACACAGGTTTTTCCGGGAATTCAGGCAGGCTTCTGAAGAGTTCCGGAAACCTCAGTTCGAGTTCCCTCCGGGCCTGTTCCTCCGGTACCGAGCCGAGTTTAACCTTAACTTCGCGAGTTTCTCCATCCCTTTCGATGCTCAGGCTTACTTCCTGCCCTGGCCGTCGGCTTCTTATTTCCGCCACCAGCTGATCGCTGGAAACGATTTCCCGTCCATCAATTTTTAATATCCGGTCGCCGGGTTTAAGCCTGGCCTGCTCAGCCGGACTTTTTTCCTCCACCTGAGTGATGAGCACTTTCCCCTGTCGGTCCTCGGCGATGGAAATTCCAAGCCAGCCTCTTTCCACTCTGCCTCTGGTTTTTATCTCCTTGAAAATTTCCATAACCATTTCAACCGGGATTGCCATAGCCATGCCAGCTGAAGGAGCCTCCGCCTGACTGTAGACCAATCCGGTTCCTGTAGCTTCCCGATCCCTGAACCGGAAAACAATCGGGCGGTCTTCAGAATAGACACCGCGGAGAAGGCCGACAAAGTTGCCTCTTTCGTCCAGAACCGGACCTCCGCTCATCCCGGGCGCTAACCAGATGTTAAGCCTCATCCGGTCAGCCGAAAGGCTGCTCACTATTCCCTGGGTCACTGAAATGCCTGCGTCCGGAGAAATGCCCAGAGCGCAGACCCAGGAACCGGGCGAGAGATTTCTGGTGGAGCCCTGGTTCACCGGGGTAAGCTTTTTATCCTTTACCTGAAGGAAGGCTATCCTGGTTTCCGGGTCAAAACCGAGGAACACGGCTTCATAACTTTTACCGCTGCTATCGACCACAGTGAGTTTATCGTCTTTCGGCGAAACCAGAGCGGTGGTGGCTATATAACCATCTTTATCTATGACCACGCCTGTGGCCACCCTCCTGAGACCATTCCGGACCTCAACTCTGACCACAGAGGGTGCGACCTTTTTAACAATTTCGCTGGCGTCTCGATCGGCCGCCGGAAGCGGTTTCGAATGAGCAGAATTGACCAAAAAGAAGAGACCCACCAGGATGATCGTCGATACCAGCCATCGTCCTGAAGCTTTTCCTTTCATCTCAACCTCCTTAATAACTGATTTGCTGAATCATGCTGTCGGAAACCTGCTCCAGGATGAATACCGTTCGATAATCGCCCTCAGACCGGCGCATTTCGTTCTTAAGGTTAAGCGGTTCTACAATGGCAATAACTTTTTCCGGCTGGCCGGCGAACGAAAAATCTGCCTTTTCCGGGTGAGTTTTTCTAAAAATCGGAAGGAGGAGAATCACCGCTGCCAGAACGACCGCCGTGGCACCGGCCAGGCTGAAGCTCAGCCTTCTCAAGCGCAGCCGGGCTTCATTTCTTTCCCGCAGCCGGGCCAGAACTGACGCTTCAAATCCGGGCGGGGCAGATACGCGGTCGAGATTCTTAAAATAACTTCCGACATCCATCTCAGCTCTCCGTATATTTATAATTCATAAAAATCATTTTCGGTTTCATTTTCGTTCTTATCTTTCCTGCTTTTTATCTCTTGCCCCTCTTCCAGCCAGCGCCTGATGTACTCCCGTCCCCGGCTGATCCGGGCTTTGACCGTGCCCAGAGGAAGTTTAAGCACTTCGGCAATCTCCTCCTGAGAAAAGCCTTCAACGTCTTTCAGTATTAACGGAATGCGGTACCTCGGGTGAAGGCGTTTCAGTGCCTGACGCACGTTCCTCATCAAGCCCGGGTCGGCATGGTCGACGGAATAGCTCCCGGAAGAATAATCGTTGTCAATTTCCTCCAGAGAAATCGTCTGCTGGCGGCTCAATTTTTTCTTTTCGGTTCTGGCCAGGTTGGCCGCGATCGAATAAATCCAGGCTGAAACCGGCGCGATCGGCCGGTACTTTTTAGCCTTGAAATACACCCGAAGAAAGGTTTCCTGGGCCAGGTCCACAGCCAGCTGGTAATCTCCGGTTACCTGGTAAAGAAAATTCACTATCCGGTCTTTGTAAATGGTCATCAGCCGGGCGAAAGCAGACTCATCCCCCCTTTTTACTCTTTCCATAAGAGCCTGCTCGTCCATCCAGTTATTCATTAACCTGACTTTCGCTAAAAGTGTTGCATCCCTGTCATTTTTCTTTAATAATATAGCCGGCACTGAGATTTTCCAACCCTGAAGTTCAGTGGCCAGATTCTTCCTCTCAGATTACCGGCCAATGAAGGAACTTTTTAGCCTTAAATTCCGTCTATCAAGGTGAATTGCGTGGAAGTGAAAGAGATAGTCAGAAAATGCCTGAAAGGAGAGGCGGAAGCCTGGAAAATGCTGGTTGACCTTTATTCCCGAAAAATTTTCAACTTAGCCTACCGGTTCGCCGGTACACCCCAGGAAGCCGAGGATCTAACCCAGGAAATTTTTCTCAAGCTGTACAATTCCCTGGATAAATACGATTTCGAGAAGGATTTCAGCACCTGGTTTTTCACACTGGCCAGGAATTTTCTGATAGATGAATACCGTAAACACAGGGTGGAAAACTCGCTCAGGTCAGATTTTGAGGAACTCACCGCTTCCGCCAGCGCGGTTGATTCGCCCGAAAACAGATTGCTCGGCCAGGAGAAAGCCGAACTGGTCAGGCAGGCGCTTCTCAGTCTCTCTCCAGAGTTAAGAATGGTGCTTATCCTGAGAGAATTAGAGGGATTCAGCTATGAAGAAATAGCCAGCCAGCTGAAACTGCCGCTGGGTACGGTTAAAAGCCGGGTAAACCGCGGTCGGATACAGATTGCCCGGGCCATCCTGGAAAAAACAGGAGGTGAATTATGAACTGTAAGAGAGCCAGATCTCTGTTTTCTGCCTGTCTTGAAGGCGAACTCCCGGCCAATCTTCGCTCAGAGTTTGAGGCTCACCTGACCAGCTGCCCCGACTGCTCTCGTCTCCTGGAAGCCACGAGAAGTCTGGCTGAGGCGTGGTCAAAGCTGCCAGAAATCGAGCCTCCGGCTGAATTGAGGGAGAAACTTTATCAGATTCCCCGACAGGCCGACCGGATCAAGCCAGAACCCACCGCTGCGAAAAAAATACGCTTCTGGCAGTTCTGGCTGAATCCGGCTCTCCAGCCGGTTCTGGTTTCTATATCGGTGATTCTGGTTTTATTCTCACTGCTGACCTTCACCGCTCCGGGTAAAAGCCTCCAGAAATCTGCCGCACTGGAATTTCGCCGGCTTTACAGCGGAGTTCAGAAAACCATGGTTAAAGCCGGAGTCCTCAAAGACAGACTCGACGGATACCGTGAAAGCCTGATGGCCACTCTGGAAAAGAAAAATGTTAATCCTTATGATAATCCGAAAAAATAAAAACATGGAGGTTTAAGGTGGAAGAAAAAATTAAAATCGAAAAAAAACCGGCCCGTTCGCCAGCACTGGCTGGAATCTTTTCAGCCATCTTTCCCGGGACCGGAGCCATCTACAACGGAAGTTACCTGAAAGGGCTGATGTTCATCGTCATTTTCGCCGGCCTGGTAACGATGCAATCAAGGGGCCCCCAGCCATTCGTTGCCCTGCTTCTGGCCGGCTTCTACTTCTTTCAGATCATCGACTCGGTCCACGAAGCCCGAAGAATCTCGGCCGCCTCAGCCGGTGAAGAAATGACAGAAAAAGCCTCAACCCGAGTTTCGATGGAAGCCGAGCTGGAATTATACCGTCCTTCTGGTTCGATATCTTGGGGGATTATTCTCATCCTGCTCGGAGGCCTGTTCCTGCTGGCCAATTTTGACCTCATCAGTTATGACTCGCTTCTCGACTACTGGCCGCTTCTTCTGATCGGTCTCGGGCTGAAACTTCTGGCCGATTACTTTACCAGCCAGAAAAAACATAAAAATCAGGAAAAAGGAGAACCAAGATGACCCGAAAGAATAAACACAACTTAGTCTGGGGATTGATACTGATAACTCTCGGAGTCCTCTTCCTGCTGGAGAACATCGGCTATGACGTCTGGAGAATTCTTTTCAAGCTCTGGCCTTTGATTCTGATTTTCTGGGGTGCTTCAAAACTTTACTATGGTCTTAAACCCCGCCGCCAGGCTGAGCGAACTGAAGCCGACCTCCCCCGGGTGGAGATAGTTCCTGGAGATAAAAAAGATGAAAGCTAAGGAAGTTCTTCTCCTGCTGTTGATCATCCTGATTGGAGTCGGTTTTCACTATCTCGACCGGATTAAAACCGGGATAGAAGACCTGGATTTTATCCTCAAGCTCCGGGGTGAACCATATCTTTTTGAAGACAGTTTCTCCCGGGAACCGGCTGAAATCCTGAAAGTGATCAACAATCACGGCAGCCTTCAGATTGAGGGAGGCGATACTGAGAGAATACAGATAATCCTGGAAAAAAGGGTCTGGGGCAAAAACGAGGAGGAGGCCAGAAAAATTGCTGAAAAGATAAAACCGTTGATGACAGTAGAAGGCCAGCAACTGGTCCTGACCACCAATCGAGACAGCTTCAGAAGGAAAAACTTTGCCACCAGTTTCAGGCTAAAAGTCCCCCCGACCACGGCCTTAATCGTCCGCAATTCCTACGGCCCGGTTCGTATTTCCGGCGCAAAAGAAGTTGACCTGGAAAACCCCGGGGGTAAGGTGGATATTATCGAAATTTCCGGCGCTGTCCGCGTTAAAAACTCGCACGAAAAAGTTTCCATCATCGACGCCGGGGGTGAGTGTCAGCTCGAAACCAAACACTCCTCCGCCCTCTTAAGCCGGATCGGCGGACCTGTGAGAATAGATTGTGCTCACGAAACTCTGGAGCTCTTCGACCTGAAAAATTCTCTTAACATCCAGTCCAAGCATACCCGGATAAAAGCCCTGCGCATTTCGGGCCCGCTGGAAATTAAAGGGACATACGAACCGATCAGCCTGATGGAAACAGGAGCGGCCGTTGTCCGGGGACATCATTCTCCGGTGGAGATAACCCGCCTGAAGGGAAAACTCGACCTGGAAACATCCTACGAAAAAATTAAGATCTCTGAGGTCGAAGGTGATCTGATGGTTAGAGCAAAAAGTTCCAGGATAGAGATAGTCAAGGCTTCAGGAGGAAATTTTAACATCGAAACCAGCTATGAACCGGTCATTCTGGAAAATTTCAGCGGTCAGCTCCAGCTCATCTCGAAACATGGAGACATAAGGTTAACTCCATCCAGTCTTGATTTTCGGATTTTCGCCAGAACCGAGTATGGCGATATCACCTTTTTCTGGCCGGAAAACCAGACTGCCAGGTTTCAGGCTTTCACTCGCGGAGGCAGCATTTTCTGGAAGCTCCCTCTTTCCCCGGACGAAAACACTTCCAACGGCACGGCTTTGCTCAAAGCCTTCTCTTCAGCCCTCGATCGTCCTGAAATAAAGCTGGAAACTTCCTACGGAGATATAAAAATTCTCAAGAAGGAATAAACTAAAAATAAACAACAGCCCGACCGATAACTATTCTGGGCTGAAGGAAAAGGCCTGAGGTTCTCCATCCTGAAGTTCAGGAATGTTTGAACTTGTAAGTAAATATCCGGTGACCCAGCACTCCGTTAACCTTGATGTTCAGATAGGAAATGAGGTTGGTCAGATCCTTCTTGTATTTGGTCACGTAGCGGACAAAGTCGTTTTCTTTATTATAGCGAAGGAGGTTTTCAAACTCATCCACCTCGTCCCTCAATTCGACCAGAAAGTGAGTGATTTCCCGGAATTGATTGTTCAGGTCAATAAGCTCCCTGGCGCTCAGTCTGTCGAGTTCGGGGTATGGTGGAAGCGATTGCAGAATCAGCAGGCTTTCGTTGTAGGCTTCGTTGACTGATTCCTTGATCTCCTGAAAGAAAGAACTGTATTCGACAGGATTCTTCAATCTGGCTTCCGCCCGGTCGAGCAGCCGGTCGTATTGTTCCTTGACCGAGATGATGAAATCTTTGAGACCCCAGTACTTCCTCTTGAAATTCAACAGGTCGATAAAATCCCGGCCGATGTAGATTTTATCCTTGTAATTGCTCAGCAGTTCCTTAGGTGCATGTGTGTAAAATTTGATTTCAAACTTCCTGCCGTCGCCGCCTCTGTCCATCAACCTGGCCAGCACCAGATAGCTGTTCTGCTCTATGAAATAGCTGCTCATCTCCAGAATCACGGTGTAGATGGCCAGATTCTGAATGATGTATTCTTTCAGATAATTGAGCAGGTTTTCTTTCCGGTTGAGAAAATCTATCACCGTATCCGAGGGAACTGTGTTCAGGACTGAATATGAGGGGGAAATCAGGTAAAGAACCGGACCGCTTCCGAGCTCCAGGTGAAGATTTTTCAGCACATTCTGGTAGAGGTCGTCATAAAGCATGGGCTGAAGGGGCGGCAGGTTGTTAACCTCAACCTTCATCAATTCTTCAATTTCGTTCATAACCGGCTCCTTCCTTCATCTGCAATTTTAATGTTAACATCCGCACCGTTAAAAATCAAACCCTTCCGGCTCCACCTTTTCGCCTGTCCATTTCCAGCTGGCATATTTAAGCTGCTCGATCTTCTTGATTTTCTCCAGTTCTTCCGGAAGAAGCTTTCGCTCCTCCAGCCGGCATCGGAAGCTGTTTCTGAAACCATCAACCAGAAAATCCACCGCCTGATGGTATTCAACTGTACGGCCGAGTTCATCCGAAAGAGAGGTTATGCTTTCAGCCCGGGCGGGGTCGAAACCCGGAGAGATGGCCGCCAGAAGCTCAAGCTCCTTCACCAGCGGGATCGAACCGTGCTGGAGAAAACCTGACCCGCTGCGCTTCTGAGCGCTTCCTATGGCTTTCCTCCCGTTTACCACCACTTCATTCCTGGCCGGATAACTGAAGCACGGCAGATGACTGCGGGCGTAGCCGGACGGAGTGCTCGAAGCCAGCTCAGCTGGCAGTCCCATCAGCCGCAGCCCCTGTACCAGAGCTTCTGAGATAAGACGGTAGGAATCTTCCAGGGTTGCACCAAAAATGTCAGTCCGGAATGAAGCCACCGAATAGGTGACTTCAAAATGGTGAAGCACCAGCTTCCCTCCGGTCATCCTCCTGACAACATCCACTCCCCTCTTCCGGCATTCCTCCAGGTTCAGCACCCGGCTGATTTCCTGGCTGCAGCCGAGGGAGGCCGTCGGGCGGAGCCAGGTGTAAAAGCGAAGAAAGGTCTTCCCGCTTTTCCGGGCCTCATGGAACAAAAATTCATCCACGGCCATATTCCACGAACCCGGCAGTGGCTCCCGATGGTAAATCAATTCCCATTCAGACATCAGCCGCTCCCGACATTACGTCGATAATAAAAAAAAGAGCGGGCAACGGGATTCGAACCCGCAACTCCGAGCTTGGGAAGCTCGCACTCTACCGTTGAGTTATGCCCGCTCGACTTAAGAGAGCTACCAGCTTCTTAAGCGAACCGGCCGGTGGCCGGTTCAATAGAATTTTATCAAATCAACTCTTTCTGTCAACGGAACCCTTCCGAACTGAAAAATCCCCGTTGACTCTGACTTCTGAAAATATATAATCTGGAAATCTGGAGTAAATAAGATGAGCCCCGATGAAAGAAAGAACCTGCCAGAAAATCAAATAATTCGCACTTCCAGCCGTCTCGGCCAGACTATAACACTCGAGGGTAATTTAACCGGACACGAGGACCTGGAAATCCAGGGAACCTTCACCGGCCAGATCAACTTAGCGCTTCACGATTTAATCATTCAGAAAACCTCAAGGGTGAAAGCCGACATAAAAGCAAAGAGCCTCATTCTTCACGGGCAGCTGGAGGGGAAAGTCACTGCAGAAAGAGTTCTGATCAGCGAGACCGGAAATTTCATCGGGGACATAATCACCTGCAAAATATCTGTTCAGAACGGCGCCAGATTCCGCGGGACGATCAAGGTCAGCAAGGAATACCAGCCTTAATCTGCCGCCTTCCCGCAGTTTTTTCTGCTATAATTAATAAAAAAGCCTGCATGCACACGGCTTTCCCTGAAAAAAACCTGAGGAGAGCCCCGGCGAAAGGCCAGGCAGTTTTTAACGACCCGAAATGAGAAGGTTCAAGCTATATTCAGAATTCGAGCCAAGGGGAGATCAGACAAAAGCTATCGAGCAGCTTACCGAGGGAGTGCTCTCCGGAAAGCAGCACCAGGTTCTCCTCGGTGTGACCGGTTCCGGAAAAACCTTCACCATGGCCAATGTCATAGCCAACCTGAACCGTCCGGTTCTGGTGATCAGCCCGAATAAAACCCTGGCTGCCCAGCTCTACCAGGAATTCAGACGTTTCTTTCCGGAAAATGCGGTGGAATATTTCGTAAGTTATTATGATTATTACCAGCCGGAAGCTTACATCCCGGCCACGAACACTTACATCGCCAAAGAAGCCACCATCAACGAAGAAATCGACCGGTTACGCCTGGCTGCCACCAATGCCCTCTTTTCGCGTCGGGATGTGATCATAGTGGCTTCCGTCTCCTGCATCTACGGTATTGGTGCTCCGGACACCTATTATTTTCAGAGTTTTCCTCTGGAAGTCGGACAGCCGTTCACCCGCCTTCAGCTGCTCGACAGACTCGTCGGCATCCAGTACGAGCGTTCGGATGATGACCTCAGGCGGGGACGGTTCCGCGTGCGTGGGGACATAATTGACATCTTCCCCTCCTATGAGGATTTTTGCTACCGCCTGGAACTTGAGGACGGGCGGCTGAAGGAAATCGCCGTGTTCGACCCGCTCCTGGGACAGAAACTTCAGCTTCTCGACCGGGTGGTAATCTATCCGAGAACTTTCTTCTCCACCCCGCGGGATATTCTGGAGGAAGCCATCGCCGGCATCGAACAGGAACTCAAACGTCAGGTGGAATTTTTCCACAGTCAGGGCAAATATATAGAAGCGCAGAGAATCGAGGAAAGAACCCTTTACGACCTGGAACTTCTGCGGGAATTCGGTTACTGCCCGGGCATCGAAAATTATTCTCTCTATTTAAGCCGCCGACAGCCCGGCCAGCCCCCGTACACCCTGCTCGATTATTTTCCTGAAGACTACCTGGTGATCATCGACGAATCGCATGTGGCCGTCCCCCAGATTGGCGGAATGTACCACGGGGACCGTTCGAGAAAGCTGACGCTGATCGAACACGGATTCCGGCTGCCTTCTGCTCTGGACAACCGGCCGCTTAACTTCCGGGAATTTGAAGAGCGCGTGCGGCAGGTTATCTATGTTTCAGCCACGCCCGGTCCTTATGAATTGAAGAAGGCTGGCGGCCGGGTGGTCGAACAGATCATAAGACCGACCGGTCTGGTTGACCCGGAAGTTGAAGTGCGTCCGGTAAAGGGTCAGATAGATGACCTGTTAAAGGAAATCCAGGAAAGGGCCGCCAGAAACGAAAGAACTCTAATCACCACTCTCACCAAAAAAATGGCTGAAGACCTAACCCGTTATTACCACGAACTTGGCCTTAGAGTAAGGTACCTGCACTCTGACATAGAAACTCTCGAACGGGTTAAAATCCTGCGCGACCTGAGGAAAGGAGAATTTGACGCACTCGTCGGCATCAACCTGCTCAGGGAAGGGCTGGACCTGCCGGAAGTTTCTCTGGTGGCCATTCTGGACGCCGACAAGGAGGGTTTTCTGCGGTCTACCACCAGCCTGATCCAGACCTTTGGCCGGGCCGCTCGGAATGTGGCCGGCAAGGTTATAATGTATGCAGACACCATAACCGATTCGATGAAAAGAGCCATCGAGGAAACCAACCGCCGCCGACAGATCCAGCAGCAGTACAACGAACAGCATGGAATTACTCCCCAGTCTATCCGTAAGAACATCGACGAAGTTCTGGCCAGCGTCTATGAACGCGATTATGTAGACCTGACGAGGGTGGCTGAGGAAAAGGCCGTCTATCTCTCTCCTGAAAAACGCCAGAAACGGATGAAAGAGCTGGAAAGGTTGATGAAAGAAGCCGCCCGCAACTTAGAATTTGAGAAAGCTGCCCGTTACCGTGATGAGCTTAACCGCCTGAAGAAGCTCGAGCTGGAGCTTATTGAATGAAAATATAGAAAATAGAGAAAATCGATGAACCTGGAAAAATGAACCTGGAAAAGCTGAAGGAGAAAGTCAAAAAATTTCCAGCCAGACCGGGAATTTATTTCTTCAAAAACCGGCAGGGAGAAATCATCTACATCGGAAAAGCCAGATCGCTGCGGGACAGAGTTAAAAGCTATTTTCTCCCCTCCCCTGACGTTAAAGTTCAGAATATTTTGAGCGAAACCGCCGACGTTGATTATCTTCTGGTGAGCTCGGAAAAAGAAGCCAGTTTCATCGAAAACAATTACATTCAATTTTACCAGCCGCGCTTCAACCTGCGGCTGAAAGATGACAAAAGCTTCCCTTTTATCAAAATATCGCTGAACGAAGAGTTTCCAGGAGTTTATCTGTGCCGCCGGGTGGAAGATGATGGAGCCAGATACTTCGGTCCGTTCAGCCCGGCCGATGAAGCCCGGAAATTGATAAGTTTCCTGACTAAAATTTTCAAGCTTCGCACCTGCGAGAACACTGTCTTCCGCCACCGCAAGAGACCCTGCCTGGAATATGACCTGAAACTCTGCACCGCCCCGTGCACCGGTCTCATTTCCGCCGCCGAGTACCGCGAAAATGTCTCCCGGGCGCTGCTGCTGCTGGAGGGGAAAAAACTCGAGCTTTACCGTGAGCTGAAAAAGAAAATGGAACAGGCTGCCGAAGAATTGAGGTTTGAAGAGGCTGCCCGCTGGCGGGACGCGCTTAAAGCTCTGGAAGGTCTTAAAGAAACCCAGAGGGTCATTTCCACCGGGAAGGAGAATCTGGATATAGTCGGTTATCACCGACAGCAGACAGAAGCTGGATTTCTGGTTTTCCACATGAGAGAAGGCCGCATCCGGCACTCCACCGGGCGCATTCTCGAAGCCAACGCCGGCGAAAATGATGAGCAGCTGCTCGTCCGTTTCTTAAAACAACTGTACTCCAGCACCGAGCCAGCCGAAAAAATACTACCCCCGTTTAAGTTATCTTCCACCCTTCAATCAGAACTTCAGCAGGCTCTGGCCGCCGGCGGTAGAAAACTGACAATTCTTCATCCTCAATCCCGGAAACACCGGGTTCTGCTCGACCTGGCCGCTCAGAATGCCGCCCTGCTTTTTGAAAAAATTAAGCCGGAAAGTCCGCTGACGGAACTGCAAAAACAGCTTGGACTCAACTCTCTTCCCCGAAGAATAGAAGGCTTCGACATTTCCACCACTTCCGGCACCGAGCCGGTGGGCTCCTTGGTGGTTTTTATCGACGGGCAGCCGGCTCGTTCAGAATACAGAAAATACAGAATCAAGACTGTTACCGGACCGGATGATTACGCTTCACTCAAAGAGGTTATAACGCGGAGGCTGACCAGGCTGCTGTCGGAGAACCGCCCCCTTCCCAACCTGATTTTTGTCGATGGCGGAAAGGGCCAGTTGAACCTCGCTCTTGAAGTCCTCAGCTCACTCAACCTGTCGAAGATTCCGGTTTGCTCCCTGGCAAAAAAAGAAGAGGTGATCTTCTCTATTGCCCATCCAGAAGGTCTTCGCCTCGATCCCACCTCCCCGGCACTGAAACTTCTTCAGCATATAAGAGATGAAGCGCACCGCTTTGCCATCAGCTTCCACCGCCAGCGTCGGATGAAAGCCAGCCTGACCTCAGAGCTGGACGGAATTGCCGGCCTGGGTCCCGCCAGGAAGAAAAAATTGCTCCTCACTTTTGGAAACGTTTCGGCCATCAGGGAAGCTTCGGAAGAACAGCTGGCCAGTGTCGTCGGCCGAGAACTGGCCCGGGTCATAAAACAGAAATTAAGCTGAATAACTCACCCGACCCTGCTGTTGAAACCTTCCACCATCGTCCGCCCGGCACCGCCAGGCAAAATGAGATTAATCATCCCGCACATTGAATATCATCCTTGCGAATGTTTCTCAGGGATTATGGCAGAACAGATGTTCAGGGGGTCACAAGACAGAAAACACCAGACGCACCAGCCAGCTCATGAGGACAGCCAGAGTGAGGTTGAGCGCCAGCGAAATCATGGCTATTCTTCTCCCGAGTTCTTTCCAGAGAATGGCCAGGGTGGCCAGGCAGGGAATGAAAAAATTGACAAAAGTGACAAAAGTCAGCAGCTGCGCCCGGCTGATGGCCTGAAGAAGGTTATCAAAATTCACTCCGAGCGCCTGAAACATCATAAGGAGCGAAAGCTCCTTTCTTAAAAAACCGAAAATCAGGGTAACGCCGAGTTCCCGGGGCAGCCCGAGCAGACCGCTGACCAGAGGAGCGAGGATTGAATTCACCAGCCGGTCGAAATTCAAGTAGCTCAAAAGGCTCAGGAAAACGCTCCCGGCAATCAGGATCGGCCAGGCGAACCGAATGAACTCCTTCAGATTGTAAAAAGTCTTCTGCAGGATATTCTTCAAGGAAGGCCATCTCAGCTCCGGTATTTCCAGGATCAAACCGGGCGAAGAATAACGGAAGATCCTAGTGAGCACAGCTCCGAGAACGGCCACAACAATAATGTTCACCAGATAAAAGCCAAGCGCCCACCACGGTCCAAGGAGAAAAGCCACCAGCGCCAGGATGATCGTCGTTCTGGCAGCGCAGGGGATAAAGGGAATGAGCAAAGCCGTTATGATGCGGTCTCTCCTCGATTCCAGAATCCTTGTGGCCATGATGGCAGGAACGTTGCAGCCAAACCCCAGGATGAAGAGCGGCACTGATTTACCGTGGAGCCCTATCCGGTGCATGAAGGCGTCCATCAAAAAACCGGCCCTGGCCAGATAGCCGATATCCTCCAGAAAGCCCATCAAAAGAAGGAGCGGAATAAAATAAGGGAAAACTATGGCCACTCCCCCGCCGATTCCCTGAACCAGACCGACCAGCAATTCAGCCAGCAGACTCTGTCCGTAACGCTGGTGAATGCCGGTGCGGAGAGATTCCCAGGGCTGAAGCAGCCAGGATTCCAGAGGGCTGCCGACGCGGAAAATCAAATAGAACATTCCAGCAAAAATCAGCAGCAGCAGAAAAAGTCCGAGCACCGGATGCATGATGAAATCGTCAAGTTTCTCCAGGCTGCTCACCCGGGCATGACGAACCCGGCAGCAGTCTTCAAATATCTTCAGCGCCAGATGATGGCGCTCGGCTGCCAGCACCTCATAGGCCGGAGCATTCCTGAGAGCTGAAAGTTCCTCGCGAATTTTTTCCAGCGCTGATTTAAGCTGCGGATTATTTTCAGCGATAAATTTATCGACAGACAGAGTTTCAGCTTCAATCGCCCTGATGGCCGTAAACCTGGGATTGGCCACGACCGGAAAGTCTTCAGGCAGCAGTTCAATAAGTTTTTTTATTCTGTTTTCTACCTCTCTGGAATAACTGAGATGCCGCGGAAGATGGCGCTGGCCGAGCGTTCTCTCGATCCGGTCCATCAATTCTGATATTCCCTCTCCCCTGGTGGCCACCGTCTTTACCACCGGAACGCCCAGTTTCTCCTCAAGCGCCCGGATATCTATTTTCATGCCCTTTTTCTCAGCCAGGTCCACCATGTTCAGGACAACCACCATCGGATACTCGAGTTCCAGCAGCTCGACCGTAAGTTCCAGGCTGCGGCAGAGCAAAGAAGCGTCTATCACGTTGACGATCAGGTCGGGCTTTTCCTTAAATATGTGCGTGAGAACGACTTTTTCCTGGGGTTCCTGAGGAGTCAAAGAATAGGTTCCGGGAAGGTCGACTATCGAATAAACCTTCCCCTTCCAGAGCACCTGGCTGTGCAGATGAGCCACAGTCGTTCCCGGAAAGTTTGAAGTCTGTGCCTTAAAACCGGCAATGGCATTAAAAAGGGTGCTTTTGCCGCAATTCGGCTGGCCGATAAAGACAATTTCAGGAATTTTATTCCCCGACATCTTTAATCGGTTCTACTATAATCTTTCCGGCAATTCCTCTGCCCAGAGCCAGCCTGGTATCGGTGGTCAGGTTTCTGACCAGGACAGGTCCGCCCATCAAAGCTTCCCCGTCGAGCGTAACCAGGTCCCCGCGATGGAATCCGAGTGCCAGCAACCGGCGGTGCAAGCCCGGTCCTCCTTTTATTTCCAGAATCCGGAAAACTTCTCCCTGAGGCACTTCCAGCAACGAGCAGACCCCTGCCCTCAACTCAGAACCGGCTTCCTTTATCCGCTGTTTTTCTGCTTCAGACATTCCTCTCGTTCCTTTTCTCATCCAGGAAAAATCGCTGAACTTTTATTTTTAAGATACATTATATGCCAATCGGGGAAATATTTTTAGAGTGAGGCAAAACTTTAATTGAGACCTTTAAGACTTTCCTGCTTTAATTTTATCCAATAATCTGCAATAATCATTCAGACAGGAGGTTATCATGAACGGATTTCTTTCTGACCGCTTAAAACTTTCATTCAAGCTATCATTTACCCTTCTTATTCTCTTTCTCTGGCTGCTATTACCGCTGGCAGCCGACGAAGGTCTATGGCCCTACAACCTGGTGCCAAAGGACTATCTGGCAAAAAAATACAATTTTAAGGTGACAGACGAGTGGCTGAACCATCTGAGGCTCTCTTCGATCAGGTTTGGTGGAGCTTCGGCTTCTTTTGTTTCCCCGGATGGTCTGGTTCTCACCAATCATCATGTGGGAAGAGGGGCGATTCAGAATCTGTCGACCGCTGAACGCAATCTGATCAAGACCGGATTCTACGCCAGAACTCGCGACGAAGAGCTCAAATGTCCGGGAGTCCAGCTCTGGGTGCTTCAGGAAATTGAAGATGTCACCGATAAGGTACTGGGTTCCGAAAAGCCAGGGATGAGTGCGCAGGAAGTGCTGGCGGCCAGACAGAAAGTCATCAGCGAGATCGAAAAAGAGGCCAGCAAAACCTCAGGTCTGCGCTGCCAGGTGGTTTCCCTTTATTCCGGCGCCATGTATAATTTGTATAAGTATAAGGTTTACAGTGATGTACGTCTGGTGTTTGCTCCGGAAGAAGAAGTCGCTTTCTTCGGAGGAGACCCTGACAATTTCACCTATCCACGCTATGACCTGGATATCGCTATCTTTCGCGTCTACGAGAACGGTCAACCTCTGAAAACTCCGCATTACCTGAAATGGAAAAGCAGCCCGCTGAAGGAAGGAGACCTGGTCTTCTGCTCCGGAAACCCCGGTTCCACCGGCAGATTGCTGACCTACGATCAGCTGATATTCTTGCGGGACGTAGCTTATCCGTTCAACATCGCCAACCTTAAAAGACGCCAGGCAATGCTTCATGAATACTCAAGGAAAGGACCCGAGCAGGCTCGAATTGCCCTCAATACGCTGTTCGGGGTAGAAAACAGCCTGAAAGCCACGATTGGCTATCAGTCCGGTCTGCTTGACAGAAACCTGATGGAAAGAAAACAGGCGGAAGAAAAGGCCATCAGGCAGGCGATCGCGGCCAGCCCGGAACTGGCAAAAGAGTTCGGTCAGGCCTGGGATGAGATCGCTCAGGCACAGAAGGAATACGCCGCCATTTACAAGGAATACATGCTGTTTGAAAGGGGCAATGCCTTCGACACAGTATATTTCAACCTGGCACGGGCCATCGTCAGAACTGCCTCCCGCAGAGACCAGCAGGCTCCGGCGGAAATGCCCGGAAGGATGCCGGCTGACATTAATGACGATTTTGAAATCTTCAAGCTGACGAACTCGCTTCAGTTCCTTAAAGAACAACTTCCAGACCATCAGGAGACAAAATGGATTCTCGGCTGTCAATCTCCGGAAGAAGTGGCTAAATCCCTGATTACCGGCACCAGACTCAAAGATCCGGAATTCAGGAAGAAGCTGACCGAGGGTGGAGCTGAAGCCATCTACACCTGCAACGACCCGATGATCAAACTGGCTCTGCTGGTTGAACCGATTTCTCAGGGATTGCGGGAAATTTATCAGAAAAAAGTCCAGGCAGTGGAAACCAAGAATGGCACGCTTATCGCCAGGGCAATATTCAAGCTGAAAGGCACATCCATTCCTCCCGACGCTACCGGCACCCTCAGGCTGAGCTTCGGTGTGGTCAAAGGATATGTGGAAGACGGAAAGAAAATACCTTACCAGACAACCTTCGCCGGGCTCTACAGAAAAGCGCAGGAGAAAAACTTCCAGGCACCCTGGTCCTTACCTGAACAATGGCTGCAGAAGAAACAATTACTGAACCTGAATACTCCGTTAAACTTTGTGGCCACCGTTGATTCGATCGGAGGGAATTCCGGCTCTCCGGTGGTCAACAGAAAAGGTGAACTGGTTGGTGTTCTTTTTGACGGCAACATTCAGTCGCTGCCGACCAGGTTCGTTTATGAAGATAAAATTGCCCGGTCAGTCATGGTGCATGCCGACGGCATCATCGAAGCCCTGTTGAAGGTGTATAACGCCAGACCTCTGGTTGATGAGCTTTTGGGAAAAACCGGCAAATAAATTCAGCAGTCAACAATCTCAGGGTCAGGCTGGCTGGAAACAGTCAGCCTGACTCTGATTTCTTAAGGGGGCAAAAATGAAGAGCTATACTGAATATCTCTGGTTCCAGACAGAAAAAAGACAGGAACTTATCAACATAACCAGGAAGGTGGAAGAAGCCGTTCGAAAAAGCGGCGTCAGGGAAGGTTTATGCCTGGTTAATGCCATGCATATTACCGCTTCAGTCTTTATCAACGACGATGAAAGCGGGCTCCATCAGGATTTCTTCCGCTGGCTGGAAAAGCTGGCTCCCTACTCTCCCGATTCCTACCAGCACAACCTCACCGGGGAGTCCAACGCCGACGCTCATCTCAAGAGAACCGTCATGGGCAGAGAGGTGATGGTGGCCATCACCAACGGAAAGCTGGACCTGGGTCCCTGGGAACAGATCTTCTACGGTGAATTTGACGGCCAGCGCCGGAAGCGAGTTCTGATCAAAATAATCGGTGAATAATCTTAACACCGTAACAGTATTGCAAAAAATTAATCTCCCTGATACGATATTTCCAGGTCTTCAGCCATGCTGGCTGAACAGATTGAAAAGAAGGGTTATTTAATCGCTGATTCCCTCACAGCTCTTCGTGCGCTTATTGCGCTCCGTCTGGCTTACATCCTCTGGCAGGGAAAGGCCGCTCTTGATTCTTTTATGGTGCTTATTTTCGCTGCCTGGCTCAGCGACTGTCTCGATGGTTATTTCGCTCGCAAGAGCGGCCGTGAGGGACATCTGGCTGAAGCTGATGGCTGGGTGGACTGGGCTGTTTACATAATCTCTCTTCTGTACGGCACGGTGCTCGGCCGGTATTCCTGGACCTTTTTCGGAATCTTCGTGACGGTTAACATCCTGTCGTTCTGGTTGAGCAGGTCAATCCATGTGAATCAGGCCTTTCATTTTCTCTACATCCTGCTCGGCTTCAGAACCGTCTGGCTGGAATCGATTTTCTGGCGACGTTTCTTCCTCATCTGGGTGGCCGGAGTAATTTTCTTCAAACGACATCGCTTGAAAGTGCAGATTCAGGAGTTCCTGGCCGGCTGGAACCATCTGCTGACAGGAAGGAGAAAAAACCAGGCCACTCCACCAGAACAGTGATATTTTCCGGTGTATTCGGGAAAACCAGAGCAGGCAGACGCACCCTGCTGTCCTGATGTGACTGATGATCCCCGTCTTTAAGGCATCCAATATAGTAGAAATCAAAACAGTCAACAAAAATCCGCTTTTTTGATTTTCCCCGCAGATGGTTGATGTTTATGGTATTTATTGCGACTGTTGCTGTTCTGGTTTTTCCTGTTTAGCCTTTTTTCTTTCGGACAGCAGAGCCACCATCAGACCGGCCACAAAGCCAGCCGCCGCGGTAAGCAACAGCAGAAGTATATGCGGCATTTCCACCGTGGCCAGAAGAAAATGGGTTTTGACCGGCTCTCGATTCTGGATGACGATAATGGCCAGCAGGATAACCACAATGATCAAAATTATCAGTCTGGCGGTTTTCATTCTTTGCCCTCCTTTCTGACTGCATTTTATAACTGGAGGCAATCCGGAAACAAGCCTGTTTTTAAAAACCTATCCGTTATTTCTGGAAATATTAATTCTTTCTTTCCCCGGCAGGGCTGATTAATTATAAGAAATGAATTAAACCTTCAGATATTCAGCCACTGAATGGCCGCATACGCCCCGGGGCGTTAATTGACTTTCAGGCGGGTTTCTGTTAAAAATTAATAAATGTTGAAATGGATTCTCACCAAAATCTTCGGGACCAAGAACGAACGGGACCTGAAAAAGCTCCAGCCTTATGTCGCGGCCATAAACGCTCTTGAGCCGCAGATCAGCGCGCTGACCGACGCCCAGCTTCAAGCGAAAACCGCCGAATTCAAAGAAAAACTCCGCCAGGGAGCCACCTTAGATGACATCCTGATTGAAGCCTTTGCCGTCGTCCGGGAAGTCGCCCGCCGCACCGTCCGCATGCGTCACTTCGACGTCCAGCTGATGGGCGGAATAGTCCTCCATCAGGGCAAAATCGCCGAGATGAAGACCGGCGAGGGTAAAACCCTGGTGGCCACTCTGCCCGCCTACCTCAACGCTCTTGAGGGCAGGGGCGTGCACATCGTCACCGTCAACGATTACCTGGCCCGGCGCGACGCTGAATGGATGGGCCCGATCTATAAATTTCTCGGCCTGAGCGTCGGTGTTATCCAGCATGACATGAGCGACGCCGACCGCAAGAAAGCCTACCAGGCGGATATTACCTACGGGACCAATAACGAATTCGGTTTCGATTACCTGCGCGATAACATGAAATTCCGCCTGGAAGACCTGGTTCAGCGCGAGTTCAACTACGCCATCGTGGACGAGGTCGACAGCATCCTGATCGACGAAGCCCGGACGCCGCTGATCATTTCCGGACCGACCCAGGAATCAACCGAGCTTTACTACAAAGCCGACCGGTTCGTCCGCCGGCTGCAGAAAGATAAACATTTTATCCTGGATGAGAAAACCAGAACGGTCGCCCTGAATGAAAACGGGGTGGCTGAAGCCGAAAAGTTTTTTAACATTCCCAACCTCTATGATTTGAATTACATCAACCTGGTCCATGCCATAAATCAGGCCCTCAAGGCTCACCATCTGTTCAAACGAGATGTCGATTATGTGGTCAAAGACGGGCAGGTGATCATCGTTGACGAATTCACCGGCCGGTTGATGCCCGGTCGTCGTTACAGCGATGGCCTCCACCAGGCTCTTGAAGCCAAAGAGGGCGTCAGAGTCCAGGAAGAATACCAGACCTTAGCCTCGATCACCTTCCAGAATTATTTCCGCATGTACAGAAAGCTGGCCGGCATGACCGGAACAGCGGCCACCGAAGCCGCCGAATTCATGCACATCTACAAGCTGGATGTGGTGGAGATCCCGACCAACAAACCGCTGCGACGCACTGAATATCCCGACGTGATTTACCGGACAGCCAGGGAAAAATGGAACGCCGTGGTGGAAGAAATAGTCCAGCTGAACAAAATCGGACGACCGGTGCTGGTCGGCACGATCTCCATAGAAAAATCAGAAAAGCTTTCTGAGATGCTCCACCGGCGGGGCATCAAGCACGTGGTGCTTAACGCCAAGTACCACGAACTGGAAGCCCAGATCATCGCCCAGGCCGGACGCCTCGGGGCGGTGACCATAGCCACCAACATGGCCGGCCGCGGTGTCGACATTCTCCTCGGCGGCAATCCAGATTATCTGGCAAAGGAATTCCTAAAAAAATCCGGGATAGATCCGCAAAAAGCCACTCCGGAGCAGTATCAGAAAGCCTACGAAGAAGCCCTGAAGATCACCAGCGAAGAACACGAAAAGGTGGTGGCGCTGGGCGGCCTGCACATCATCGGCACCGAACGTCATGAATCCCGCCGGATAGACAACCAGTTGCGAGGCCGAGCCGGACGTCAGGGAGATCCTGGCTCCTCTCGGTTCTACCTGTCGCTTGAGGACGACCTGATGCGCATCTTCGGTTCCGACCGTCTGTCGGGACTGATGGCCAGAATCGGCATGGCCGAGGGCGTGCCGATCGAGCATCCGATGGTGACCAGAGCGATCGAGCGCGCCCAGAAACAGGTGGAAGCACAGAACTTCTCGATCAGAAAGCACCTGCTGGAATACGACGACGTGATGAACAAACAGAGGGAAACCATCTACAGGCAGCGCCGGGAGATCCTTGAGGGCAAGGACCTCCACGATTATTATCTCAACCTGATCGAAACTCTGGTCGACTGGTATCTGGAAGAGCATGCAGGCAAAGAAAAGCATCCGGACGACTGGGACCGGGAAGCCTTAAGACAGGCCATATATTCGCAATTCGGCTTCGACCTCAACCAGCTCAACCTCAACTGGGAAGAGATAACCTACGAAGAACTTCGCGAAAAACTTATCTCCACCCTGAAAGAAATTTACGAACAGAAGGAAAAGCTTCTAGGGCCGGAAAACATGCGGCAATTCGAACGCCTGATTCTCCTTCAGGTAATCGACACCCACTGGAAAGACCACCTGCTGGAAATGGATTATCTGCGGGAAGGAATCGGCCTGAGGGGTTACGGACAGCGCGACCCGCTAATTGAATATAAAAAAGAAAGCTTCGCCATGTTCCAGCAGATGCTCGACCGCATCGAAGAGGATGCCGTACGCTACCTGTTCCTGATACAGCCGGTGGCCGAAGCAGAAAGAAGAGTGGAAAGGCGACCGCAGCCGGTCTATTACCAGCGGCCAAAAGAAGAAGCGGCCGCAGGCGGCCCGAAAGCCAGACAGGCCCGGCCGTTAATACCGGGCAAAAAAAGGCGTTAACTAACCCCCAGGAGGGTTTTTATGTTAGATGAAAAACTTAAAGAAGGTTTAACCTTTGACGATGTGCTCATAATGCCGGCTAAATCAGATGTGGTTCCGGCGGAAGCTGATGTTTCCACCTGGTTGACGAAAAACATTCCGCTTAAGATTCCCATACTGAGCTCGGCGATGGATACGGTAACCACTTCCCGCATGGCCATCACCATGGCCCAGCAGGGAGGAATCGGCATAATCCACCGGAATATGCCGATCGAAGCCCAGGCTGAAGAAGTGGATAAAGTCAAAAGACATGAGAGCGGAATGATTGTCGAGCCGATTACCCTCAGGCCGACCGATACCATCAGCCAGGCGATAGAACTGATGAGAAGGTACAAAATCTCCGGTCTCCCCGTCACCGATGAAAACAACAAACTGGTGGGTATCCTGACCAACCGTGACATCAGGTTTGAGACCAGACTCAATCTGCCGGTGTCAGAAGTGATGACCAAAGAACTGGTGACGGTTCCGGTCGGCACTCCCCTGGAGGAAGCGGAAAAGCTCTTCCACAAGCACAAAGTGGAAAAGATCCTGATCGTCGACGAACATTACCATCTGAAAGGGCTCATCACTTACAAAGATATTCTGAAGAGAATTCAGTATCCTCTGGCTTCGAAGGATAAGCTGGGCCGCCTGCGAGTCGGAGCCGCCGTGGGCGTTGGCTCCGATGCTCTCGACCGGGTAGCCGCTCTGGTGAAAGCCGGCTGCGACGTGATCGTGGTGGACACCGCCCACGGGCATTCCCGCCGGGTGATGGAAACCATTAAGTTGATCCGGAAAGAATATCCTGATATCAACCTGATAGCTGGAAACATCGCCACGGCTGAGGCGGCCGAGGACCTGATCAAACTGGGAGTCGACGCGGTGAAAGTGGGAATCGGCCCCGGGTCAATCTGCACCACCAGAGTGGTGGCCGGTGTCGGCGTGCCCCAGATCACGGCGATAGCTGACGTCTACCGGGTGACCAGCAAGTACAACATCCCGCTTATAGCCGACGGCGGAATAAAATATTCGGGCGACATCACCAAGGCCATCGCCGCCGGCGCTTCCACCGTCATGCTCGGTAACCTTCTGGCCGGAACCGACGAATCTCCGGGCGAGGTGGTTATCTATCAGGGACGAGCTTACAAAACTTACCGGGGCATGGGCTCTCTCGAAGCCATGAAAGAAGGAAGCCGCGATCGCTATTTCCAGGACAACGTCACCGAAACCGGAAAGCTGGTTCCCGAAGGGATTGAAGGACGTGTTCCCTACAAGGGCAGCGCGGTATCGATCATTCAGATGCTGGTTGGTAGTCTTAAGGCCGGAATGGGTTACGCCGGCTGCCGGACGATAGAGGAGCTGCAGAAAAAAGCCAGATTCATCAAGATAACTCAGGCGGCTTTGAGAGAAAGCCACGTGCACGATGTGATCATCACCAAAGAGGCTCCCAACTACCACCTCGAATGAGCGAGGCGGTGATTAATCTAATCTCTGCTGCAGCCGGCTCTTAATTTTTTACCTGTTTGATGCGGTTATTCTCGTCGAGCAGAACGATTTTCGGCAGATGAAACTCCACCTCTTCCTCGCTCAGGTGACAGTATGAGGTAATGATGATGACGTCCCCTTCCCTGGCTTTGTGGGCGGCCGCTCCGTAAACGCCGATTCGACCGGAACCCGGCTGTTCTTTGATCACGTAGGTGGTGAACCTTTCTCCATTGGTTACGTTGTAGACTTCAACCCTTTCGTATTCCCTGATCCCGGCAGCCTTCATCAGGTTTTCGTCTATGCCCAGGCTGCCTTCATAGTCGAGGTCGCTGTAAGTAACCCGGGCCCGGTGAAGTTTGGATTTAAGATAAAGCATAATCATTTTTCGATTCCTCCTGAAATAATTCTCAGATTGTCGATGAGCCTGGTCCGTCCGATGTAAACGGCCAGCGCCACCAGCACCTCTCCTTCAATCTTTTCCAGCGGCTCAAGATTTTTCAGGTCGACAATCTCCACGTAATCTATCCGGGCGAGCGGCTCGGACAAGATCAATTCTACCATTTTTTGTCTGATGGCGCCCGCCTCCCTCTCGCCTGATTTTATAAGCTGTTCAGCCAAGTCCAGGCTTTTTTTCAGCACCAGCGCCGCCTGCCTTTCCTGGGGATTAAGATACGTGTTCCTCGAGCTCAGAGCCAGTCCGTCATGGTCGCGCACGAGCGGCAGCGGCACAATTTTAACCGGAAGGTTCAGGTCCTCCACCATCTTTTTGATTATTATTACCTGCTGGGCATCCTTCCAGCCAAAATAGGCTTCATCAGGTTCAACCAGGTTGAACAGCTTGAGGACCACCGTGCAAACTCCGCGGAAATGTCCCGGCCGCGACCGACCGCAGAGTTTATCCTGAAGACCCTCGACTTCCACATATGTCCGGTAACCTTCAGGATACATTTGCTCCACCGAGGGATAAAAAATCAGGTCCACTCCCTCCTTTTCCAGCAGCCGCCGGTCCCTTTCAAGGTCGCGAGGATAAATCTGATAATCCTCTGCCGGTCCAAACTGCTTCGGGTTAACGAAAATGGAGACGACGGTCACGTCGGAACGCTTCTTCGATTCTCTTACCAGACTCAGATGGCCTTCGTGCAGATAACCCATCGTCGGCACAAAACCTATCCGGCGTCCCTCTTTTTTCCAGGAACGAACCCTTTCTTTAAGCTCGTCTGCGGTGGTTACGATTTCCATTTTCCTTTTCCCTCACCACAATTTTTTTATTAAATAAAAAATGTCCGGAGGTTGATAACATCATTACCGTTTCTTTTCCGGCTTTCTTTCCGGGAGCAATTTTCGACGGATTTTCCTGAGCGCGGCTAATCTATCCTCTTTCATATGGTAACAGTGCTGATCTTCCGGATAGCGCCCTCCCCTGACCTCAGCAATGTAATTCTTAACCGCTCCGGAAATGATCTCAGAAAGCTCGGCGTATTTCTTTACAAAGCGCGGGAGGTAGTCGGAGGTTAAACCCAGCATGTCGTTGACCACAAGAATCTGGCCGTCACAGTGAGGTCCGGCCCCGATGCCGATGGTCGGAATTTTCAGGGCTGAGGTTATTTCTGCCGCCAGTTCAGCCGGCACTGACTCCAGCACCACGGCAAAGGCGCCGGCCTTTTCCAGTTCGAGCGCTCCCCGGAAAATGGCTTCCGCCTGCTCCTCTTCCTTCCCCTGAACCTTGAACCCGCCAATTTTGCGAACTGACTGCGGGGTCAGACCAACATGACCCATCACCGGTATCTCAGCCTCCACCAGGGCTTTCACCAGCTCCAGCCGGGCGGGCGTGGCGCCTTCGAGCTTGACCCCGTCGGCTCCGCCTTCCTTTATGAACCGGGCCGCATTGGCTATCGAATTCTCTTTGGAAAGATGGAAGGAAAGATAGGGCATGTCGCCGATGACCATCGCTCTCTTCCTGGCTCTGGTGACGGCTTTTGTGTGGTGAATCATCTCCTCCATGGTGACCGAAAGGGTGGTCTCATAACCGAGAACGACCATGCCGAGAGAATCGCCCACGAGAATAATGTCCACTCCAGCTTCATCCAGCAGGCGGGCAGTAGGATAATCGTAGGCGGTCAGAGCGGTTATTTTCTGCTTCTGCTTCTTAAGCTCCTGAAGATAGCATACAGTTACCCTCTCCGTTGAGAATTTTGCCATTTTTATCTCCTTTCTTTATCCCCGGCTGGCTCTCCAGCTCGAGGTAAAGACCTTATCCTGGTGGCTGGCCGCGGGTCTCAGTGCCCGCCCCGGGCCTCTGAGCCCTAACCGATTTTACCACTTTTTTTATTTTTTTGCCCGGAAACTCTGCGGCACGTAATAAAGAGTTCCCCGGCTCATATTTTTTATCTGGTCAATCAGGTCCCAGATTTCCTCCTCGCGGGACAGATCCAGATCATCGGCTTTGACCACCAGCAGCGGGCCCGCCTTGTAATTAAAAAAGAAATAATCGAAGGCTTCGACAATATCTTCAAGGTATTTCTTTGAAATTTCTTTCTCCAGAGGGTCTCCTTCTTTTTCAATCCTCCTGATCAGAGTATTGACCGAAATCTGCAGATAAATCACCAGATCCGGCCTCGGTACCCTTTCAGCCAGGATGCTGTAGATGCGGTCATATACCATCAGCTCATCGTCATTGAGAGTCTGATAAGCGTAGATTTTATCTTTCTCAAAAAGATAATCGCAGATTATCCGGTCGACAAAAAGATCTCGCTGGAGAAGCCGCGACTGCTGTTGATAGCGGTTCACCAGAAACACCAGCTGGGCCAGGAAGGCGGCTCCTTCTCTTTCATTGTAGAAATCCCGAAGATATGGATTGGCCGTCTGATCCAGCACCAGCTGGCCGCCGATTTTCTGAGCCAGATGATGAGCGAGAAGAGTCTTTCTCGATTTGAAAACTCCTTCAATGGCAATATGCCGGAAGCCGATTTCTGTGTTCACTCTCATTGCGCTCCGGAGTCAGCCCTGGTCCGGCTGGTTCTATTCCTTCGGTGGCGCCGGAATAACCAGCCAGGCGATAAGGTAAAACAGGACCATCGGCAGGATGGCCGTCAGCAGCGCTGCTCCCACAAAGATCAGCCGGATGAGTGAAACATCAAGGTCAAAATAATCAGCCAGACCGGCGCAGACTCCTCCGATCATTTTTTGCTGCACCGACCTGTACAATCTTTTTGCCATTCTCCCTCTCCTCATTAATTGGCTAAACCTGAGTTTATTTTACTCAAAACACTTATTTTTACAACCTCAAGCCTGAGTTTTTTGATTGACTAAAATCGGCGATTATGTTATCGGTAATTCTTAATAATTAACAGGAGGTAAAATTATGTACGGCTGGACCGGAAACATACTCAGGATTAATCTGACGAACAGGACTCATAAAGTCGAGCACTTTGACGAAGAATTTGCCAGGAAATGGGTTGGCGGGCGCGGTTTTGCCTTAAAAATTCTCTGGGATGAGCTGAAGCCCGGCATCGACCCGCTCGGGCCTGAAAACAAGCTGATCGTGGCCGTCGGTCCGATCGCCGGTGTGCCGGCACCAAACACCGGAAAAACCGTGGTGGCGGCGAAGTCTCCCCTGACAGGAGGTTACGGTGACGGCAATCTGGGAACCAGGGTAACCGAGCAGATGAGAAAGGCCGGATATGACGTCATAATCATCGAGGGCAAATCCGACAGCCCGATTTATCTTTATATTGAGGACGATAAAGTTGAATACCTGCCGGCCGACGAAATCTGGGGCCGTGGAACCTACGACACCCATAACTGGCTTTACAAAAAATACGGCAAGGGCGCCGGTGTTCTGTCGATCGGACAGGGCGGCGAAAATATGAACCTTTACGCCATGGTGCGCAGCCTTGAAGGTCGGGCTGGCGGCCGTCCGGGAATCGGCGCGGTTATGGGCTCTAAAAAGCTCAAAGCCATCGTCATTAAAGGTTCAAAACCCATTCCGGTGGCCGACCCCGAAGGCATGAGGAAGCTCGGACTGGAAGACCTGAGAAAAGTCGGAGAGATCGACAAAAAAACTGGCTGGTCAATCCAGGGAACGACCGGAGTTCTGGCCTGGTGTAATGAGGTGGCCGCTCTTCCGGTTCACAACATGAGAAAGACGCACCATCCAGAAGCCTGGAGGATTGACGGCGAGCGCCTGAACAATGCCCGGGTGGCCACCTACGGCTGCCCCAACTGCACGATGAGGTGCGGCATCACCATTCTCGATCGCGAAGGGCGCGAATCCGAGCTCGACTATGAAAACATCGGCATGCTCGGCAGCAACCTGGACATCTTTGAGCTTGACCAGGTGGCCTCGCTCAATTACCTCTGCGACGACTACGGGCTGGATACCATTTCCGCCGGCGGCACGCTGGCTTTCTATGCCGACGCCATCGAGCAGGGCGCGATAAAGGGAGATTTCCGTTTTGGCGACGCCGAAATGGCCAAAAAACTCCTCGGAATGGCCGCCCGGCGGGAAGGTGAAGTCGGCAACCTGCTGGCCGACGGCAGCCTGCGCATGGCCAGACAGATCGGCCACAATTCCGAAGCCTACGCCATGCAGGTGAAAGGTTTGGAAATTTCCGCTTACAACTGCAAGTTCATCCCGGGCATGGCTCTGGCTTTTGGCACCAGCCCGATCGGGGCTCATCACAAGGAGAGCTGGGTGATCACCTATGAGCTGAAACAGTCCCAGCGTGATTCCTACGGCCCGGAAAAAGCGGCCAAGGTCATCGAGCTGCAGAGAATCCGCGGCGGGCTTTTTGAATTCATCGTGGCCTGTCGTTTCCCCTGGATCGAGCTCGGCTGGGAGCTTGAACACTACGCTGAATATTTCAACAAGACTACCGGGCTCAACTGGACTCTCGACGATTTCTGGAAAGTGGCTGACCGCATCTATGCACTGATGAAGTTCTTCTGGGTGAGAGAATTTCCGTTCTGGGACAGAACCAGGGACTACCCGCCGATGATCTGGTTTGACCCGAAAAACGCCGACACCGAAGGACCGATCGCCGGGAAGTATCTCGAGCTCGATAAATACAACCGGTTGCTGGACTATTACTACGAACTGAGAGGCTGGGACAAGCGCGGCATTCCCACCAGAAAAACGGCTGAAGCTCTCGGTCTGAAACAGGAAGCCGATGAGGTAGAAAAATTTACCAGGCTGGAATAAAATAGAATTGGAGAAAGCGCAGAGCTTAAAGCAGAAAGAAGAAGAGCCGGTTTGGCTGTTCAGGGCGAAGGTAGGAAATTGTAATCCGGCAGCTGAACTTATCTGAGAAATCTTAAGTGCCATTTCACTATTCAACTTCTCAGTTCCGTTTCTAAAAAAGGAGTAGGAAATGGGCAGCCCGGAAATAAAGATAACTGTCAAACTCATCGGACCCTTCGTCAACCAGATCGGGTTTTCCGAAAAAGTGCTCAGCTTTCCGGACGGAGCAACGGTGGAAACAGTGCTTTCTTCCCTGCCGCTCGACCCGAAAAGACCGAAAATCGTCACCCGCAACGGTCAGGCTGTGGCCAGCGGTGAAAAGCTGAATGACGGCGACCGCCTGGCGATTTCGCCTCTTTATTCTGGCGGTTGATTAAAATTATCCGGTAGCTATCATTTTCCCGAAGCAGGATTTTTGGATAAATGCCTGGATAAATAAAGTCAGCTGGCTCTGAAGGCCGACCGGCAGCGCCGGGTGGAGAAAGGAGCACGGGGGATATATGAATGAATTTTCATATGACAGCCAGAAGCCGGTTTTCCCGGTTCTGATTGGCGGCCGCTGGCAGCCAGCCTCGCTGGCCGGCGCCTTTCAGGCCTGCAATCCGGCCAGCGGAGAAAGACTGCTCGAGGTCTATCCGATATCAAGCTGGGAAGACCTGGAAAAGGCTCTGTCGGAAAGCTCAAAAATCAAGCTGGAACTGGCCCGCACCTCCCCTGAAAAAATTGCCAGTTTCCTTAGAATCTATGCCGAATTGCTGGAAAAAAACGAAGAAGCCATCACGCAGATGGCTCATTTAGAAACCGCCCTGCCGCTTAAATCCCGGCTTAAAAGCACCGAATTCCCCCGCATGCTCAACCAGCTGCGCCAGGCGGCGGCAGCGGTGGATGAAAGAAGCTGGTGTCAGGCAACGATAGATACCAGGCTGAACATCAGGGCAAAATACGGACCTCTCGGCGGAGCGGTCGTAATTTTCAGCCCGAACAATTTCCCGCTCGCTTTTAACGCTGTGGCCGGAAGCGACCTGGCCAGCGCGGTGGCTACCGGGAATCCGGTCATCTGCAAGGCTCATCCGGGCCATCCGGGAACCACCAGGTTGATGGCGGAATGCCTGCTTCAGGCGCTCGAGCAGTCGGGCATGCCTGCTTCCACCGTTCAGATGCTCTATCACTTCGGCAACGAAGACGGCTTTCGTCTGGTCAGCCATCCGGCCGTGGCCGCGGTGGCTTTTACCGGAAGCCGGGTGGCGGGTCTCAAGCTGAAGGAAGTGGCAGAAAGAGCCGGTAAGCTCTTTTACGGAGAACTCAGCAGCGTCAACCCGGTTTTCTTCCTGCCCGGAATTCTCAGGGAGAAAGCCGAGGAGCTTGCCCTGGAGCATTTTTCTTCCTGTTCTCTCGGCTGCGGTCAGTTCTGCACGAAACCGGGTCTGGTAATCTTTCTCAACGACGAGCCCGGTCGCAGATTCCTGTGGAAACTCCAGCAGATCTTTAACCAGCCTCTCTCTGGCTACCTCCTTTCCCCCGCGGTCCTGGATAACCTGAAAAAAGCGGTGGAAAAGCTTAAAGCTGCTGGTGCAGTGCTTCTGGCCGGTGGGAATCAGATTGATGCGCCCGGATTTCAATTTCAGACAACGCTTTTTGCCATCACCGGCGAACAATTCCTCAAGGATCCGGCCACCTTCCAGCAGGAAGCCTTTGGCACGCTGGCCGTGGCCGTGGTGGTGGACGATGTCGAGCAGATGGTCAGAGTGGCTGAATGCCTTGAAGGCAATCTCACCGCTTCCATCTATTATAACCCATCAGACGAAGATGAAGAGATATACCGGCGACTTGAACCTGTCATCAGATTAAAAGTTGGACGTCTGCTCAACAATAAAATGCCGACCGGAGTTGCGGTCACCCCGGCCATGCATCACGGCGGTCCTTATCCGGCTACAGGTCATCCAGGCTTCACCTCGGTCGGCTTCCCGGCAGCTTTTTTGAGGTTTGCCGCCCGTCATTGCTATGACAACGTCCCTGAGGAGCATCTGCCGGAAGAACTGCGCTCGAAAAATCCGAACGGCCGGATGTGGCGCTTGGTCGACGGCACCTGGACCCAATCTGATCTGTAATTTAGCCCTCTCTGCTAAGGAAGACAGGATATCTGTACTGAGAAAGATATTTATTTTCGAAGCGGATTTTTTCAGACTAGGATGATCGCGCCGGAGTAATCTCAACCTCTGGCCATATTAATTCACACCTTATGTCCAGGGCACTCCCTTCTTTCATGCCCAGCGGTTATCAACTTACTTTCCTCTCTATAACAACAGGATTCAGGTGGCAATTATCGCCCCGACTCAAGCCAGAAAAGGAATCAGATCTTCAGCGATACAGGCAGAGGTAGGAGGTGTCAGCCGAAACCTTGAGCTGGAACTTCTGGTTGGCCGGAACTTCAAAGGTCTCTCCGGCTTTGAATTCCTTCCAATCATCGCTTCCGGGAAGTTTGACCACCATTTTTCCGGTGATAACCGTCATTATTTCTTTTGTAGAAGTGGCAAACTCGTATTCACCCGCCGCCATAACTCCAATGGTAGCTGGACCGCCTTCAGTGCTAAAGGCTATAGATTTCACTTTTCCTTCAAAATATTCATTCACCTTGAACATTCAAAACCTCCTGACGAATATTTTTTCTGATAATTTATTTAAATCCATAATGATTTCTTTTACAGCCTAAATGAAATGCTGGTGTACAAAATAGTTCGCAAATTGCGTTAAGGAGTGAGCCATCGTAAACTCTCCTTTTACAGTAATCAAAATAAAGAAAGGAGGTATTTCATTACGATGGCTCAAAGAGATTATAAGGCAA
>JBASPX010000030.1:0-2500 GCA_049659625.1 Candidatus Saccharicenans sp.
TTGCCTTATAATCTCTTTGAGCCATCGTAATGAAATACCTCCTTTCTTTAGTTTGATTACTGTAAAAGGAGAGTTTACGATGGCTCACTCCTTAACGCAATTTGCGAACTATTTTGTACACCAGCTCTCAGCCGAAAAGAAAAAAATACTTGACAACGTGTTTTTTTTTTTTTTATTTATCTTTTTATAGGGAGGAGAAGAGAAAAAATTAAAAAGGGGGTTTGCCATGAAGAAAAAAGCCTTATCTTTTCTTGTCATGATTCTCATAGCTGGGGGAATGGTGATGGGAGTAATGAACTTTAGTGTTGGAATCTATGCTTCACCTCCGAGTACAATATATGGAACGGTAACACCGGGAACTACTTATCTTGCTTCCTGGTGGGAACTGAACGGTAGGTATCTATATACAGAAGGCGGGGTTAGATACTATTGCGTTTGGGAGCCAACGAAATGTTGTATAGTTGCCCCTTAAAAAAAAAGAAAATAGGATCCTCGGTCTTCTCCTCCCCAAGGAGTAATTAGAATGAAAAAAGTATTATTTATGTTTACCCTATTTTTGATTGTTGCCAATATCAGTTTCAGCTGGCAGCTGAAGTTAGTTAAACAGATTCCTGTGGATGAAGGTTCTCTTTTACAATCAGCATCTTTTGTCGTACTCGAAGATGGAAAGCTTCTTTTCACCGACATCCGGGATAAAAATTCCCAACTCAAAATATTCAATGAGGACGGAAAGCTTATCAAAGCCTGGGGCAAAATGGGTCCCGGTCCCGAAGAGTTCGGCGGCCTAGGTTTCCCAGATTATAAAAGCCCTTATCTGGCTGTCTCGGACGCAGGCAAACGTAGAATCTACATATTTAAAAAGCTTAATAATGATGAGTTTAAGAGGATTGGCGACATTCTGGCCTGGGAGCAGAGTGGCAACATTAAAATTTACGATAAAAGTGTTTTGATCTGGGGCTTCATCGTTTCACCACAGGGGAAAAAATATGGGCTGTTTATGAGGGATTTTAATGAAAAAGAAACCAGATATATTTTGCCTATCGAATACAGCTATGGGGCTCGTTCAATGAGTGAGCATAAAAAAGTGGTAGATGAAGTTTCGGGAATTTCAGCCATTGCCTTCTTTGATGTTTACGACGACACCGTCTTTTATGTAAGTGATGTCAGGTTAAAAATCATTAAGGTCAACCTGAAGTTTAACCAGATAGAAATTTTTGGTCAGGAAGGAGAAAACTTCCGACCGGTGAAAATGAATAAAATTACAAAAGAGACCTTAATAAAGACCAGATCTGGTCTTGAAGATATTATGACCAAACATTCCTTTGTCAGCGGCATTTTCGCAGACAGAGAATTCGTGGGAGTCATCTATGTCAACAGAGAGAAAAAAATAGGTGACACGCTTTATTATGTTCCCTATGTTCAAATTTACGACCATTCAGGAAAACTCCTGAGGGAACAGCGACTAACTTCGTTTTATTCCGAAGAAAGAATCGTCCCGTTGTATTATCAAAAAGACAGCCGTTATCTTTATCTATGTTCAATTATTTACGGCACAGAGTTCACAAAGTATTTGATTCATAAATATCAGTTAGAACCATGAAAAACTGTTGGCGGTATTGGCTTTAGTAATTATTTTTTACCTTAGCAGCGTTATTTATCGCCAGCGAGTGACCCCTGTCTTGACCCAATTTCCGATTGGAGTAATCGGGCCAGAATACAGCCAGGAGGCTGCTCTGTATTTATTCCTGTTCTTTTCAAAGAAAGATTGCCAGCTCTGCCTTCTTCAAGTAATAGATTTACTAAATCAACCACACAAGGGAATAAAAGTTGCGGGAATTATTCCCCAAAAAGAGTCGGGTTTCCGGGATGAAATCGTCAAAAACTTTAATATTAATTTTCCACTGAAGACCGCAAAAAAATGGAGACGGTTTATCCCTGATTACACTCCAACTCTTTATGGGGTCGGAAAGGAGGGCCGAGTATATTTTATTTTGCCCTGCCTCGGCCTGATAAAAAATTATTTGCTGGATTATCTCTATGAATTCAAGCTCAAGGCCGGATATCTCATCTTTTAAGAACAGGAAATCGGTTTTCTGCTGCGCTGGCTGAATTAGCTCCCGGGCGGCAATTTTAACAGCGTTGATTTTTGGGATAGATTCCATATTTGCTATAAAATTGCAGCAAATCTGGAATCTATGCCAATCACCTTCATCTTTTTTCATTTAAAATAAAAAACCCGGCAACGACCTACTCTCCCACGCGGTTCCCCGCGCAGTACCATCGGCACTGGAGGGCTTAACTTCCGAGTTCGGAATGGGATCGGGTGTTTCCCCTCCGTTATGGTTGCCGGGATTAATTACAATCCTCGAAGCCGGGACACGTAACGAGTACATGTCCCTTTTTATACCCGGGACACGTAACAAGTACATGTCCCGTTTTAACAAAGCGGCATGTTTTCACTTTGATAAACTTTATGGTCAAGTCTCACGGGCTATTAGTA
>JBASPX010000030.1:10000-24148 GCA_049659625.1 Candidatus Saccharicenans sp.
CAGCGGAGCAGGTTTCGAGGAGGTTAAAGCCGAGCTCGTCCTGCTCGCCGGACACCTGCCCCTGAACCTGGTGCCAGCCGTTGTGGAAAAAACGGGGATTTCTGAAAAAGAAATTCACAAAATAAAATTAAAGGAACTGCAACCCGGGGTTGCGCCCGTTTCGACCGTAAAAAGAACTTCCGGAAAGTTTATTCCGGAAGATGCTCTGCCTCTCCTGGCCAGAGCACTTAAGATTCTCAGACCCGAACGTATACCAAACTGGCTTCTGCGGCAGGCCCTCGGACTTGAGCCTGGAAACGATCCCGTTCCCGAAGGCATCTACCTGGTTGAGGACAGCCTCGGCCCCGGCGGGCTCTACGTCCAGGGAGACCTCGACCGCTTGCTTTTCGGAATCGACCGGGGATTTCAGTCGATCCAGCTGGAGCAGGGCGAAGCCCGCTGGCTTCTGCGCTTTAATCCATCAACCGCCACCACTCATTTCTTCTCGCCTGAAGGAAGAAGGGAATTTGCCGAACTTCCGATCCCGCTGGTAATGGTGAATGGAGAGGTGAGCGAGTTAAGAACCGGACGTCCGGGAAAAGATGGTTTTCTGACTCCAGCTGAAGACGAAAGCACTCCGGCCTTTCTCAACATGGTAAGAATAACGGTCGTCTGTTCGGGAAAAATAACAATCGCCTCAAGTCTTTTTTCCGAAGGTCTCGACTGGAAGAATGGACTTCCTTACCTCAGGAGCAAGCAGTCAGAGCTGATTATCTGGTCAACAGGAAAAGATTTCCAGACAGCCGAGACCGTCATGGGCGGAATAGAAATTCAAGAAGCTCCGGGAAAAAAGATTACTATTGAAGCCAGTCTGGTGGCCGGCGGAAGCGGGTTGACGGTTTCGGCTGAAACCGGCGAAGCGGAAATCATCGGTTCTTTAGCCGCCAAATCTTTTAGCACAGGAGGCCGGGAGGTCAGCATTTACCACAGGCCGCCCGAACCTTCTCAGAACTCAGCACCAGACCTTCAGGTTTACTCGGAAACGCCACTTTTTCACCTGAGCCATCTGAGAATTCTTCAATGGAGGTCTCTGAGATGAAAAAGAAAATAAAAATATCAAGGCGCTCAGGCTATTCTCTTCTGGAAATAACCTTAGCTTTATCCATCATAGCCATGCTCTTTCTTCTTGGTTCCTCGCCCGGAATTAACCCGAAGAAACATCAGCTGGAAGTGGCCGTGCGCAAGGTCCATTCGACTCTTTCGGTCGCCCGGTTTCGATCAGTGCAGCGACAGCTCCCCATCAGGGTCAGCTTTTCGGGACCTTTCTTAGAGCTGGCCGAATACCACAGCCAGGAATCTGAGTGGTTCGTAAAAAACCGCGAGCTTCTCGAAGGCGTTGAGGTGGCTGCCAGCAATTCTCCGGTTTTTTATCCTCAGGGAACGGTTTCGAACCTTGCCACCATAAGAATAAAAAATGAACACGGAGCTTACCAGATAACCGTGGCCATCACTGGAAGAATAAAGATTGTCAGAACGGATTAAAAAAGTCTTCCGGCCTATGCCCGGATGATGTTCAAAGAAAATTTGCCTCCGCTTAAAATTCTGTTTGCAATTGAGGATGGCATATCTTATAAAAAATATCTGATGCAGAAAAACAGGAAGGAGGCACAGATGGAAAATACAAGGTTAAGCTCATTTAATCATCGATTATTGAAATATTTTCTGGCGGCGGCTTTCGTTTTGTTTTTATTTCAGCCGTCAATTTTCTGCCAGGAACCTTACAAACTTCCACCGAAGGAAATTGTTGACATCCTGGACGCTCCTCCGCTGCCGATGGTCAGCTTCGACCCGGCCGGAGAAGTAATGCTTTTAAGCTATTACCGGCCGATACCTTCGATAGAAGAACTGAGCCGACCGTTTTACCGGCTGGCCGGCATCAGAATCACTCCGCACAACAACAGCCGGCAGGTACTTCGCTTCTATACCGGGTTTGTCCTGAAAAACATAAAAACCGGTAAGGAAATCAGGGTGAACCTTCCAGAAGAACCGCGCTACAGTCAGCCGGAATTCTCGCCCGACGGTCGGTTCTTAGCCTTTCAACGCTATTTTGATTATGGCCAGGAGCTCTGGGTGGCCGACACCCGGACGGGTGAGGCGCTAAAAGTTTTCGGGCCGCAATTGAATTCAGTTTTGACCGATGGGTTCAGCTGGATGCCGGACGGCCAGAGCCTGCTGGTCAGCGGAAATCCTGAAGGCCGCGGCCCGGAACCTCCAGCTCCGCGTGTTCCTGTCGGACCTAACATCCAGGAAACTTCCGGGAAATTCGCCCAGGTAGCCACCTACCAGGACCTCCTGCGGACTCCTTACGACGAAAAACTTTTTGAGCATTACGCCACAGTGCAGCTGTACCGGCTGGATCTGAAATCAGGAAACATTGAGAAAATCGGACGGCCGGGAATCTATCAATTCGTGAGGCCATCGCCAGACGGAAGATATCTTCTGGTGAAACGAATCAAAAGGCCCTATTCCTACAGCGTTCCGTATTCTTCCTTCGCCCACACTCTGGAAATATGGGATGCGCAGGGAAATCAGGTGAAGGTGATAGCTGACCTGCCGCCGGCCGAGGAAGTCCCGAGAAACGGCGTGCCTACCGGACCTCGCTCTCCAGAATGGCAGCCGCTAAAACCGGCCACTGTCGTCTGGGTGGAAGCTTTGGACGGAGGCAACCCGGAAAAACCGGCGGAATTTCGCGACCGGGTGCTGGCTCTGGAAGCGCCGTTTGATCATGAGCCGGTCGAACTTTTCAAACTTCCTCAGAGATACCAGGGCATAATCTGGCTGGGAAAGGCTGGCCAGGGACTCGTCAGCGAATTCGAATGGAAAAAGCGCTGGAGGACAACCTACCATTTCGACCAGGCTAAACCCGGCGTCCTCAGAAAAATTTTTGACCTGAGCGCTCAGGACCAGTACAACGACCCGGGAAGGCCGGTGATGACCTGGACGCCGGCGGGTGACCGGATCGCCCTGCAGGACGGAGATTTTATCTACCTCAACGGGAGCGGCGCTTCCCCCGAAGGGGATCGTCCGTTCCTGGATAAATTCAACCTGCGGACACTGAAGAAAACCAGGTTATTCCAATGTGGAAAAGGCGTTTATGAGACGTTTGTCGGTTTTGTCGGGAACAGGAGAGACAGCATCATCATAAGTTATGAGTCTCCGACTGTTCCTCCCAACTACTACCTGGTAGACCTCAAATCAAACAAAAGGACCGCTCTTACTTCTTTCCCTGACCCCGCTCCCCGGCTGACGGCGGTAAAGAGACAGCTCATTAAATACAGGAGAGACGACGGGGTGGAACTTTCCGGAATGCTGTATCTGCCCCCCGATTACCGCGAAGGAGAAAGGCTGCCGGTGGTCGTCTGGGCTTATCCGCTGGAATACACCGACCCTGGAACGGCCGGGCAGGTGCGCGGTTCGCCCTACAGGTTCACCTTTTACCGCGGAGCCAGCCAGCTTTTCTTCCTGACCCAGGGATACGCGGTACTCGACAACGCCCAGATGCCGGTAATCGGCGACCCGAAGACCGTAAACGACACCTTCATCGAGCAGATTGTAGCCAACGCCAGAGCGGCCATAGATGCTCTTGACCGTATGGGAATCGCAGACAGGAAGCGCATCGGAGTCGGAGGTCACAGTTACGGCGCCTTTATGACGGCAAACCTGCTGGCCCATTCTGACCTGTTTGCCGCCGGCATTGCCCGCAGCGGAGCTTACAACCGGACGCTCACTCCTTTCGGATTTCAAAACGAAAGGAGAACCCTCTGGGAAGCGCCAGAGCTTTACATCAGAGTTTCGCCTTTCATCTACGCCCACAAAATAAACGAGCCGATCTTGCTGATTCACGGTGAAGCTGACAACAACAGCGGAACATTTCCGATACAATCAGAGCGCCTTTTTGCCGCCATCAAGGGACTCGGCGGAACCGCCCGACTGGTAATGCTGCCTTATGAAAGCCACGGTTATGCCGCCAGAGAATCTATTCTTCATGTGCTGGCGGAGATGATCGAATGGTTTGACCGTTACGTGAAGAACAGAAAATAGGTAAAAGATTAATTAAAAGGCGTCATAAAAAATAAAAAAATATAATTACCAAATAACTCGCGGCTAAAAACAAAAACCGCGCGATCATGAATCAATAAGTCATGAATTAATAAGGGAAGGATCTTTGCGAAAAAAATTTTTCTGATATTTCAGATTTTAGTTTAATAAGCTGAAATCTCTGTTCGGGCTTTTCCTTCAGCTTAATTACATTCTTTCTCTTTAATCGCAATATTTCTTTTGCTTCTAAAAACTTTTTTCTGCTTTTTAACGATAGCAAAATTTGTTTCTCCCTTAACAAACTTTTTTATTCCATGATCAGGGAGAAAAAAAGCAAAAAAAAGAAAAACAGGGATGAAAACTTTTCCACAATTCCTGTGCAAAAATTTGTGGAAATCTCATTTAATCTCTGTTTTAACGCACTGATTATAAATAAATTCTGGTATTTTGCACATTTTTTGTGCAGCCCGGCGGCAGACAGAATTTTAAATTCTTGATAATCATATTGTTAAGCTTATCAGAGGCAGAATTCTGGAGCTTTTTCACGGCAAAATCAGCCTGAGCTTTTGTGATCAAAAGGCTTCAACTCGCTCGACTAAAATGTTAGGATAATATAGAAGAAAGAAGGCAAAGGAGACAGAATGAAAAACCGGCCTGAAAAAAATTCTATGTTTTTCTTCATTTTTTTAATGATAATCTTTTCCCTGGTCAGCACATTGACAGCAACTTCAGAAAGCGTCCAGCAGCAACTTCCACCTCCAGGCAGAGTGGAGATAAGAACGGTTGAACCATTTGTCTACTGTTCTCTCAGCCGCTCCGGTTCTTTCTCAGAAATCATGGAGGCAGCCGGAGAACTCATTCAGAACATGCACCTGCAGAATATTTTCCCGATGGGACCGATGATCGGAATTTTTCATGGGGACCCGAATCTTTCCGACCCGGAGAAAATGCAGTGGGAGCTCGGCTTTCCGATCAGCGAACAGGCTCAGGTGCTTGCTCCTCTCGAAAAAAAGGTCTGGACTTTTACCACCGTGGCCGTAAGTGTTCATCAGGGCCCATATGACCAGACCGGAGAAACCATCCTGAAGATGCAGGAATGGCTCGAAGAGAACGGTTATGTTCAGAATGGTCCGATCCTCGAAAGATACCTCGACCCGGAGCCTTCGAGATTAAGCCGCAGCAGCCTGCGTACGGAAATCTGGATACCCTGCAGAAAAAGCTGAAAGCGGAAGCCTTACCCGAAGAGGACTGGAAAATGTTCAGAAAGGAGGGGTGTGACTCCATTTAACTTTTAACCCCGGCCCTTAGATATCTTCTGTTTTCTTCAGATAATCTTCAAGTTTTCTCTGCCCGTAACAGGCTTTTACACAGATACCGCAGATATACTGGCCGACGAGTCCCCGGTCGCGGAATTCTTTCAGCTTCGCAAAGCAGGCGAGAAGGTCAAATTCTTCCGGTTTTTCTTTTATGGCTCCGGCCGGGCAGACGGTCAGGCAGCGACGGCACTGGTCGCAGCTGAAAGGGAGCGGCGAGTCTGTCCTGAGCGGCCAGTTGGTCAAAACGGTCACCAGGCGGAAGCGGGCTCCAAGAACCGGGTTTACCAGAAGGTTATTACGACCGATCCAGCCAAGTCCAGCCAGCTGGCCAATTTTCTTGTGCGAGAGATGGGCCTTCTGATTTTTCCAGTCTGTAACCTGAGAGGCAGCCACCGGTAGCGCCAGGTAGCCCTGACGGCTGATGAAGGAGGCCAGTTCAAGCGCTGCCCGGTCAAGATAGGCATTGAGCTGTCGGTAATGATGGAAGTAAAGAAGGGTCGGAGCGTCTTTTATCTCATCGAGAACTGAAAGCAGTACTTCCTTGCCAAGAGAAATGGCAAAATCATAGCGAGCAGCCACTCCGGCTGAAAGGGAAAAATCTTCCCTGGCCTGCCTGATATCAGCCACCCCGAACAGGTCGACTTTCAGGGTTTCCAGGCAGAACTTTTTGAGTGATTCGTAATCAGTTTCAGGGGATCTGCCGTTCATGATGCGATTATTTTAATTGCCCCGTAGCAAGAAGTCAAAAACCTGGCGGTTGACCCGTGCCATTTTTTGAAGTATATGTTAAATTCAGGACCTGAGGTCCGGGAGATTCTCAAGGAGCGACGGCAAATGACAGAAAGAACCCTGGCCATCATCAAGCCCGATGCCGTAAGGAAAAAGGTCATCGGCCGGATAATTCAGAGGATCGAAGACGAAGGATTTGAAATCCTCGGCCTGAAAATGGTTCATCTGACCAAAGAAGAAGCCAGAAAATTCTATTACGTGCACAGGGATAAGCCTTTTTATGAGAGCCTGACGGATTTCATGTCCTCCGGTCCGTCAGTTGTCCTCCTGTTAGAGAGAGAAAATGCCATCAAACACTGGAGGGATGTGATGGGGGCGACTGACCCGGCTCAGGCCAGACCTGGTACTTTAAGGAGACAGTTCGGTTTCTCCATAGAGCGGAACGCGGTCCACGGGTCAGACAGTCCCCAGACGGCCGAATACGAAATTGCCTTCTTTTTTGGCTGAAAACAGGGCCGTCCCGCCGCCAAAAAAATACTTGACAGACGCTGAATAAAGTCTTACATTTTTTTTGCGCCTTGGATGAGAATGAGAGTCAGGGGGTATTGTCTCTTCAATTTTAATCCCGCCTGGTCTGTCATTCCTCCGGGCTAAATTCAGCTCATGGAGGTTTCACCATGCGTAAATCTTTAATTAAAGTCGTTGCCATTCTGGCCTGCCTGGCTTTCACCGTAAGCCTGGTTCCGGCGATGTACGCTGCGGAAAAGAGAATCACCAAGGATGACCGGCTGATCATGCAGAAGCCGCTGAACATGCTGATTTCCATATTCCCGTTCCTCGGCTCGGTCGTGGACACCGGAAGCAAAGCCAGCAGCAATTCCACTGTTAAGAAGAGCCTGAAGCCCACCGCTGAGATTCAGTTTCCGACCAAGCCAGGAAATGGAAGAGACTGATTTTTAATTGAATACCCGATAAATCTCACCTTGAGGGGTGAGAAAGAAAGAATTTTCTCACCCCTTTTATCCTCCTTTTCAGCCATTGACAAAAAACTCTATCCCTGTTTAATTTAACCTGAGGATTTCCTTAATGCAGAAGCTTGTTAGAGCTGCGGTTGTAGCCCTTTTTTTCTACCTCTTCCCTGCCTTAACCTATGCCCAACCTTCGCCACCTGCTCCAGGCAACTTCCCCGGGCTTCTCGCTTCATCTTTGAACCTGCTTTCTGAAGGAAGATATTCTCAGGCACAAAAATCTCTCCTTAAAAGCCTCAACCTGGCTAAAACTCCGGAAGATAAAAAATCGGTTCTTTTCTACCTTGCGGAAACTAACGCCAGTCTGGGCCAGCTGGCGCAGGCGGCGGAAAGGTATCAGCAATGCCTGGAAATCGCCAGGAAACAGGGCGATGTCCGGATGGCAGACTACTGTCAGAAATCGCTGGAGGTGCTGGACCTTCTGAACAGAGCGAAAAACTACCAGAAGGACAATAAAGACGACCTGGCAATTGACACTATGAATAAAGCGCTGGAAATCAGCGAATCCATTAAAAATGAAACACTTAAACTAAAATGTCTTAAAAGGCAAGCTACTTCTTTCCTGAACACTCACCAAACAGAAAAATTTTTTAGCACGAGCTTAGAAACCAATAAAATCGCAAAAAAATTGAAAATCTCATATGAAATAATAATGTCTTTTAACAATATAGGTCATTATCATTTTTCTAACAACAACATAAACTTAGCCATCGATTATTTCACCCAGGCATTATCTTATATAAACGAAGACACCCTGCCGGAAGATGTATTTGACGTTTTCTATAACCTCGGAACCGCTTACGCAGAAATCGGCAATTTCACCCGGGCGATTGAATATTTCAGCCAGGCGCTGGAAATAATCTCCCGCACACCGGAAAATTCCTATTTCGCCGCCACCCTTAACAACCTTGGCTATGCCTATGCCAAAAAAGGTTTGACCACCGGAAGCAGTGATGATTTTAATTGGGCCTTCCACTATTGCAATCAGGCCTGGGAAGCGGTTCAAAAAATAGGAGATAAACATCTTGAGGTCATCTTCTTGAACAATCTTGGTTCGATCAAAGCCCATCTGGAAGAAAACTACGAAGCGATCTATTTTCTGAAAAAAGCCCGGACGCTGGCCGAAGAGCTTCAGTTGAATTCTTACCTGCCGTTCATCTACACCAACCTCGGGATCATCTACGCCCGTCTGGGCGACTATCAGAATTCCACTCTTTTTTACGATAAAGCCATCAGCCTGGCCGTGGATCAAAACGAAAACCGGAGCCTCTGGGAAAGCTATCTGGAAAAAGCCAACCTGCTGAGAAAACAGGGGCAGCTGGAACAGGCAAAATTTTACTACCTGAATTCGATCAACATCATCGAAGGACTGCGTTCCCAGCTTCTGATTGAAGAGGACAAAGCCAGTTTCTTCGGAAGCGACAAAAGGCTCGATGCCTACCACAATCTGATCGACATGCTCGTTTCTGACGCGGTCAGTAACAAAAAAATCTCTGAATCCCTCCTGGCTCAGGCTTTTGAATACACCGAAAGAGCCAGGGCGCGCGCTTTTCTGGAAAGCCTCGAAGCCTCCCGTTTGAGCCATCAGTATCCTGTGGATATCCGGCTGGCCAACAGAGAAAAAGAATTGATGAACGAGCTTTCCAGAATCTACACCGGCCTTTTAAATCCCGAAATAGAAGAAAAAGAAAGGTCGAAACTTCTCAGCCAGATAAAACTTCTCGAAGAGGACCTGGAAAACGTCAGGCGGCAGATACGGGCAAAAAATCCCGCCTATGCCACCTTAACCTTTCCGGAAATTATTTCGCTCGACCGGGCCCGCAAAGAATTCATCGACAGCCAGACTGTCATCATCACCTATCAGGTAGGCAAGGAATCGGCTTACGCTTTCTGCCTTAGTTCCCGGGGGACAGAGGTTTATCCGATTCCGGCCGAGAAAGAGCTTAAAAAAATTGTCACCCGGCACCGGCGGGCGATTTCCGACACGGACAATCAGGATTTCAGCAGCGGTTATGAACTCTACAGAATACTCGTCGAGCCCGGACTGGACAGCGAGCTGAAAAGCAGGGTTAAAAGATTAATCATCATACCGGACGATATCCTTACCGTCCTGCCCTTTGAGACCTTACTGGTTTCAGAACAAACCCGGGACTGGCTGATAAAGCATTTTACCGTCTACTACGCCCCATCCATTTCTTCACTGAAGGGCCTGGCCCATTTTCAGAACAGGAAAAACCGTCCGAAACCGGCGTACAACCTGCTGGCCGTGGGCGATCCCTATTACGGCGAGCTGGAAGAAAAACACAGCGACCTTTCGACCAAAACCATCTTTCAGGATCTTTACAGCCTGTCGGACATGAAATTCTACCGCCTGCGCTACTCCGATGAAGAAGTCCGCCGCATCTCCAGCCTGATCCCTCGCACCCAGGTTCTCACCAGAGAAAAAGCATCCGAAGACCTGATAAAGATTATGAACCTCTCCGACTACCGGATTTTGCATTTTGCCGCTCATGGGTTGATCGACGACCGCAAACCCTCTCGATCGTCGATAGTCCTGACACTCGATAACGACCCGGCAGAAGACGGCTTTCTCCAGATGAGAGAGATACTCAATCTCAAAATGAACGCTGACCTCGTCGTCCTGTCATCCTGTCAGACCGGTCTCGGCCAGTTCATCAGAGGAGAAGGTCTCGAAGGCCTTAGCCGGGCTTTTTTTCACGCCGGTACTTCTTCGGTTCTCATAAGTCTCTGGACAATAAACGATCAGGTGGCCGCGCAGTTCATGGAAAGATTCTATCTCCACCTGAAGGCCCTGCACAAACAGGCAGAAGCCTTAAGAGCTGTAAAACTCGAAATGATCGACTCCGGTGTGGTTTCCCACCCCTATTACTGGGCCGCCTTCATCCTCAACGGATACGGCGACCTGAAGACTTTTGCCCCGGATTACAGAACCCCACTGGCTGTGGCCCTGCCGCTTTTCGGGCTGGCTGTCGGAGCTCTGCTCTTCAGACGAAAAATATTGACCCGTCGAGAAAACCGCTGATTTCTAAGAAAAAATTTTAAAAAATGAGAATTTTTCTGCGCCTGGAACATCTATTATAATTGACACTTCGAGTTTGACGGGCGGGCATGGTTTCCAGGCGCAAAAAAGAGCGGAAATTTCAGAAACTTCTCAACGAATTTTCCGCTTACATCCGTTCCTTAGTCTACAAATATCAGCTCGAGAGGCTCGGTCTCGACCCGGAAGACCTGCTGCAGGAAATCAGGCTGAAACTCTGGAAAATCATCGACGATGAGAAAAACATCCACAATCCGGCGTCATACATAAAGAAAGTGGTGGAGTCAGCCGTGATCGACCAGATCCGGAAAATAAGGCGGGAAGAAGAAGTCTACCTGTCTGAACAGCAGAAACTGATTTCCGAACTCGACCCGCGACCGGTCAACACTCCTGCTTTCTCCGGCTCACTCAAACAGTCGGTGCTTAAGGCGGCAGACAGGCTGATGGATTCCAGGAGGACGGTGGTGAAACTCTATCTTCTGAATATGAGCCTGCCAGAAATTGCAGCCTACCTTCATTACACCGAGGCGAAGACCCGCAACCTCCTCTATCGCGGACTGGCCGACCTTAAAGACATCATAAAAAAAATGGGTCTGGAAGATGAAATTATTTAAGAAAAACAAGAAAAAAAGGCTTCAGCAGGGCCCCGAGCTTTTAAGGGTTGTTTCTCGCGAAAGCTGCCCCTCTCCGGAAGAAATTTCTTTTTCTTTTGACCCGGAATGCCCGCTGGAAATAAAGTCGAAGATAGTCGACCATATAGCTATCTGCCCCGCCTGCCGCAGGGAATTCGAGCTACTCGGGGCAGCCCACCGGTTGATAACAGACCTTCAGAAGATAACGGCAGTTGATGAACCGGAGGCAACCGAAACAGAAAGAAAGCCATACAGCTTGCCTTTTCCTTTATGGAAGCTGACTGTTGCCTCTATCTCTCTTGTCGTCATTTTAATCCTGGGATACACCGGATTGAACTACTGGAACTCCCTCCGCCAGGAAAGAAAAACTCCTCCCGTCGAGCAAATAATTCTTTCGGAAGATATTACTCTGCCTTATCCGACCAGAATTAAATTGAGCTGGAATCCGGTAGAGGGCACTTCCTTCTACCGCGTTGAAGTATTTGATCAATATATGTACCTTCTCTGGCAGAGCTCGGCGATCTCAGGAACCAGCATCGAGCTTCCAGCGGAGGTGGTTGATTCGCTGCGGGATGACGACTATTTTTTCTGGCAACTTCTTGTATACAGCGGAGAGAATCTAATCACTGAATCTCCCGTAAGAAAAGTCCACCTGAAACCTCAGTAAATTTTTTCCGGATTGCCGCTGAGAACATAACCGGCCCAGTAGTAAGGATGGGATTTCGAGCCGGAAAGCAATTTAATCTTAGCCTGCCTGAGAGCCTCATCTTTGGCCTTTCCTTCCAGAAGCTGCCGGTAAAATTCAGTCATCAGCTCCTGGGAAGCCAGGTCGTTTACCGCCCAGAGAGCAGAAATTACCGCCCGGCTGCCGGCCAGCATGAAAACTCGCGGCATCCCTATGGCCCCCTCCACTTTCTCAATAGGTCCCCGGCTGCTCTCGCAGGCAGCCAGAACCACCAGTTCCGGCCTCATTCTCAGGGAGTAGACCTCCCTCACACTAAGGAAGCCATCCTCCCGGCTGCCTCTCCCGGCAGTCAGCACGAGCGAAGAGCGCTGGGGATATCTTTCACTGATAAGTCCATGGCAGGCAAAGTGAATGATCCGGTAGCGGTTAAGGTCAAGAGCTTTAAGATTTTCCTCGCTGGCGCTTCTTCCGAGATATACGTCTGTTTTTTCAGCCGGGAATAAATCAGCCAGCTGTTTTATTTCTTTGCGCGAGAAAGGTAGAGAGGGCAGGTTTATGTCGCCCGATGATACTGCTCCCTTAATATAATGAAGCCTGTTCTGCAATTGATTCTTGAACCAGCGGCCGTGAGCCGGGCGACCAAAAGCCAGAAGTTCTTTTGACTGGCCGGAAGATTGCCTGGCGGATTTCAGACGAATCAGAGTCGAAATTGACGGACTGTAACTTATACTGAATCGTTCAAGAAGATAGCCACCCTCGCTCTTTCCCGGCTGCTCAAAGATAAGGGCTTCAAACGGCAGGTAATAAAGCAGCCCGTCGGGTATGATGATGAGAGAATTTATTTCCGGGTCTGCCAGCTCTTCAAACGGGAGCAGAAGACTTCCTATCCTTCTCCCGGCGAGCCTGAGATCCTGTTCTCTGGTTTCCCTGGAGGCCAGAAGCTTTAGGTAAAGTTTTATCGATTTTTCGATTTCATTTTCGGAAGGCAACAATATGACCCTGAAGCTCTTTCTGCCGATGACAAAACAGTAGGATTCATCCTGTCCGAGAAAATAATCAAAGATCAGCCGATTTTTCGGGAGAAATTCCTTCTGCAGGAAACTCAATCCTGGAAACTTTTCCCGATCATGATTCAGGTTCAGACCATACCTGCGTTCCTGAAGCCTGAGATAGCGGTATTCAAGTTCAGATAATTTTTCCCGGGCATTTCTGTCTTTAAGATTTTCCGGCCGGCTGAAAAACTCTTTGATCATCCGGTCTATCTTCTCCAGCTCATCCCCGTTCTCTCCGGCTGGATGATCGGCTGGAGGCCGGCCGAGTTCTTCCGCCAGCACTCTGGCTTTGACTTTGTTTAAAGAGTTAAAAAGTTCATCCTCCAGCTCGGACTGCGGTTTTTTCATCCACAATTTCACCAGAGAGCGGATCAAGCCTTCATAGACCTCTCGCTTTTCCCGGTCGAAACCCACGCGGTAAAGGTCAAAATTAACCTTTTCCCGCAGCGGATCAAGAGATTTTAAGGCCTGGCTATAACTCCTGTAAGCGCTCCGGTAATCACCGAGCGCTTCAAAAGTCTGGCCCAGACCGTAATGGTTCCTCCAGATTTCCGGCCAGTAATCGATTTTCAGGGCCAGATTCAATGCTCTCCTGAAGAATTCGCGCGCCTTCAGGATTTCACCACCCTTAAATAATAACGTCCCCAGATTGTTCATCGAAGCGACCATAACTTCAGCGTCGTTCTGCTCTTTTCCCTCTTTCAAGGCCTCAAGACACAATTCGCGGGCTTTTTCCCGATCGGTTTCAATAAGAACAAACCCCAGGTTGTTGAGCATTCTGGCTTCCAGGGGTTTCAGGCTGGCCTGACGGCTCAGCCCCAGGGCGGTGGCAAGAAGCTCAACCGGTCGCTGGCTATTTTTTGATGCTCCAAGCAAGCCTCTGCGATGTTGAGAAAGCGCCAGTTCTGAGAGAATCCAGATGGTTGATTCCAGGTCCTCGCTGTTCTGGTAGAATTCGAGCGCCCTTTCAAGATAATGCTCTGAAAGTTCATAGAGCCCGAGAGATTTACTGACCACAGCCAGGTTGACCAGGATGACGGGTTCCCTCTTCAGCAAATTTTTTTGCTCGGCCAACACCAGTGCTCTGTCAAAATAATCACACGCTTTATAAAAATCTCTTTTTTTCGATAAATAATTCCCGATGTTTATTAATGCTCTATATATGTCCCAGCTGTTATTTAATTTTTCTGATGTCGATAATACCTTTTTGTTGCATTCAAAATAACCTTCAAAATTACCCTGACTATAATACGTAAATGAAAGCTGGAACCAACATTTGTTTTCAAATTCTATTAATCTTCGGCTTTTAGCAATAGCAATGCCTATTTTAAATAAATTTTCAGACTCGTTGTATTTTGTTTTCTGAGCGTTTAATTTTGCCTCATTATAAATTTTTATTAATTGTAAAGCTGTACGAGAAAGGTCCTTCAGATCCTCATCCATTAAATTTTCAGCCACAACCAGAACATAAATAAAAGCATTTTCAGCCCGGCTGACTTCTCCCTGATTCCAGTAATTAAGAGCTAAGTTGAACCAGCAACGAGCTCTGTACTCCGCATCGTCTCTGGAAT
>JBASPX010000031.1:0-8977 GCA_049659625.1 Candidatus Saccharicenans sp.
TTGCCTTATAATCTCTTTGAGCCATCGTAATGAAATACCTCCTTTCTTTAGTTTGATTACTGTAAAAGGAGAGTTTACGATGGCTCACTCCTTAACGCAATTTGCGAACTATTTTGTACACCAGCAAAGCCGATAAAAATATAATTTATGGCTTTTATTGATTAAAATTATTATCTAATTCTCAGAGTCAAAATTTTTTTCTCAGAGTCAAAAAAGTTATTTTTGAGGCTCTTTATCCGTTTGTTTCAGTCTTTCTTCGAGATCCCTGATTCTTTTTTCCAGCGCCTCTTTTTCCTGTTTCAGCCATTCTATTTCAGACTTTATTTCTTCTGAAGTCAAACTTTCAGCAGACCAGCTATACCCTGGGCTAACAGCCGTTCCATATCCTGGGAAACCACAATAAATTCTTCCGGTTCTTTCATCCTGCCAGTATGCATGAGGGCCGAAGCCACAGCGGCAGGGACCAAGATATTTGAAGCCTTCTGGTGACCGGAATGCTGTCGGCCAGCAAAAGTGCCAGCCCCGGTCAAATCCATGGCCGTAGCCGCGACCAAAATGTCGTATTATATATTTCATCTAAAAACCTCCTTTATATGGTTCTTAGCCAGGCAGTTGTCATAAATTTTTCTGAAAAATCCGGTTCCTCGAAAAAAATCATTTAATTTATTAAAGAAAGCCAGCTGTTTCAAAGTATCCCTGCCATTTAACATACATCAACTGGTTCAACAGCCCGGTTTTTACTCTATTTTGCCTTTTTTCTCTTTTATCATCCTGTCGTGTTCCGAGCCTTCACGAACGAGAGCAGTGCCGCAATTTGGACATCGTTCTTCCCGACAGGGCACACCCGGCCGGTGTGGTTGACGATGGCCGCATTTCGGGCATAAACAAAATCCGAAAGGTCCCAGACCCAGGCGTTGAACTCGATGCTGCCCTTGACTTTTACTCATGGTTGTTTTCTCCTTCTGAAACAGCCATGCCGATGCCTGAAAGACTGCCCGCTTCTGCAGGGAAAAGATGGTCCAGGGCCCGGCAGATGTGGCGTGTGGTAAAATTCAACCGGTCCTCCCCCAATCCTCAGCCCTTTGCTGTGGACCAGAGCATCAGCCACTTTCTTTCTGGCAGATTCGAGAATGCGTGCCAGAGTGGGCCTTGAAATTCCCATTTGCTCGGCAGCCTGTTCCTGGTAAAGACCTTCTAAGTCGACCAGTCGAAGGGCCTCGAGTTCGTCCAGGCTAAGTATTATGAAATCCGCTGAATCTGGATCAGCACCTTCGGGAAAAAAATTGGATTTTTCTGGCTTCCAGTTAATTCGCCTCCTGCAGAACGGTCTCGGCATTGCTGTTTCCCTAAATGGTTTATTTACTGAAGCCTTATAACAGGCTCACCTATATTATGAACATATGTTCATAATTTGTCAAGGATAAATTTCTTTCAGGCACAGACATAGTATCCAGGGCTTTAAGTACGACCAGGAAGACGGTGCGGGAGGTGTTGAGAGGCAGAGTCGGGGCTTAAGGACAGGTTAGGCAGGCCCTGGAACTCACCTCCCCCGACGCACTTCTCCTGCGGAACACAAGATCACGTTACAGACCGACCACGGAGAGGAGTTTGGAGGTAAATCGATGGCTAAACTGGAGTATCTTAACTGCAGTGTCTTCGCTCCTCTAAAGGCTGAGCTGCTTAAAAAGAATTTATCCATGGAAATTTTTATTATCCGTTTCTATTTTTTATTATGTTTACATCAAGGTGCCGTATTTCAGCCTATGGACTCTTTTATCATGTCAGGAGCTTTTAATTCATGGCCATGAAATGCCGCTGGTCATTAAAAGATCAAACCAGGCGGTCAGTAATTACAACCCCTTGCTCATAGCTTCGAGAAATTCCTGGTTGGTCTTTGTTTTTGAGAGTTTTTCCAGCAGCAGCTCCATAGCTTCGACTTCGTTCAACTGGCTGAGAATCTTCCTCAGAATCCAGATGCGGTTGAGGTCTTTTTCAGGAATCAGCAACTCTTCCTTACGGGTTCCGGAGCGGCTGATGTCAATGGCCGGGAACAGTCTCTTGTCGACCAGACGGCGGTCGAGGACTATTTCCATGTTTCCGGTGCCCTTGAATTCTTCGTAAATAACGTCATCCATACGGCTTCCGGTATCGATCAGGGCGGTGGCCACGATCGTCAGGCTGCCACCTTCCTCAATCTTTCTGGCAGAACCGAAGAATTTCTTCGGTTTGTTCAGAGCGTTGGCGTCAATGCCGCCAGAAAGCACCTTACCGGAGGGAGGAACGATGGCGTTGTGGGCGCGGGCCAGCCTGGTGATGGAGTCAAGCAGAATAACCACATCCCTCTTCAATTCCACCAGCCTCTTAGCTTTTTCCAGGACGATGTTGGCCACCTGGACGTTTCTTGTCGGCGGCTCATCAAAGGTTGAGGCAACCACCTCGCCGTTGACGCTTCTTTTGAAGTCGGTCACTTCTTCCGGTCTTTCTGCGATCAGAAGAACGATCAGATATATTTCCGGGTGATTTTTTTCTATCGACTTGGCGATGGTTTTCAGAAGGGTGGTTTTACCGGCCCGGGGAGGCGAAACGATCAGTCCCCTCTGCCCCTTCCCTATCGGCGTGAGCAATTCCATCACCCGGGCATTCATATTTTTCGGGTTTCCATCCTGCAGTTTGATCAGCTCAAAAGGATATACCGGAGTAAGCTGCTCAAACTGGACATTTCTCCTGGCTTCCAGCACCACGTCAGGATGCAGGAAGTTGATGGCTTCTATTTTAATTAAAGCAAAGTATTTCTCGCCGTTTTTCGGAGGTCTGACCACTCCGGAGATGGTGTCTCCGGTTCGCAGCTGAAATTTTCTTATCTGGGAGGGGGAAACATAAATATCGTCCGGGCTCGGGAGGTAGCTGAACTCAGGCGCCCGGAGGAATCCAAAGCCATCTTCAAGGCATTCAAGCACTCCCTCGGAAAACAACAAACCCTGTTTTTTCGCCTGAGCTTCGAGGATCTTGAAAATCAGCTGGTGACGGTTAGAATTTTCAATTTCCTCGTCCTCCACGCCCATAGAATGGGCAATCCTCTTCAGGCTCGATAATTCTTTTTCTTCCAGGTCAAGCAGACTGTATTCTTTCATCTCCTCTACCTCTCCTCCTTTATTTTTGCTCATTTTTTGTTTCTGGATTTACTTTTTATATTTATCGCTGAGGAATACCGGAATCTGAATCTTTTTATTCAGTTTTAATTGGTCATCTGAGGTTCTTTGGTCACCCCGGGACCGGAAGCCTCTGGCTGCTCCTTTTTCTCCGGTTCTTCCGGGTTTACTCTGGGAGTCAGCTCCCTGGTAAGCGCAATTTCCAGCACCTGGTCCATGTTTTCCACCAGATGAATATCCATGTTCTGTTTCAGCTTTTTCGGCAGGTCCTTGAGATCCGCCCGGTTGTCCACCGGAAGGATAACCCGGGTAATGCCTTCGCGATAGGCGGCCAGGAGTTTTTCCTTGATTCCGCCGACGGGAAGAACTTTCCCCCGGAGGGTAATCTCACCGCTCATGGCCACTTTTTTCGACACAGGAATGCCGGTAAGAAGCGAAATGATGGCCGTGGCGATGGTGATGCCGGCAGAGGGGCCTTCCTTGGGTGTGGCTCCTTCCGGAACGTGTATATGGATATCAAAATTCTTCTCAAGCTCCTTCCCCATGTTGAGCTCATAGAGCTTGTGGCGCACATAGCTGTAGGCGGCCTGGGCCGATTCCTGCATTATTTCTCCGAGCTGTCCGGTCAGCATCAGATTTCCTTTGCCGTGAATCTTGGTGGCTTCAAAGGTCAGCAGCTCTCCGCCGAATTCCGTCCAGGCCATACCCAGAGCCACGCCAACTTCGTCCTGCCGGTCGATCTGCAGCCGGCGGTACTTGGGAACGCCCAGATAATTTTCTACCGACTTGGGAGTAATTTTTTCGTGATAATCTTTTCCCTTGGTTACTACCTTTTTAACAACTTTGCGGCAGATCGAGGTAATCTCTCTTTCCAGATTTCTGACTCCAGCTTCCCTGGTGTATTCTCTGATTATCCTCAGGATGGCCTGATCGGTGAATTCCAGGTTGGAGGAGCTCAAGCCGTGAGCTTTAAGCTGCTTCGGGATCAGAAAATGTTTGGCAATCTGCAGTTTCTCGTCTTCGGTGTAGCCAGGAATTCTTATAATTTCCATCCTGTCAAGCAGCGCCCTGGGTATCGGGTCCACCGAATTGGCGGTGATGATAAACATCACCTGGGAAAGGTCAAAATCGGTATCGATATAGTGGTCTAAAAATTCCTTATTCTGTTCCGGGTCAAGAACTTCCATCAGAGCGGCGGCCGGGTCTCCCCGGTAATCCATGCTCATTTTGTCTACTTCATCCAGCAGGAAAACCGGATTTTTCGTCCCGGCCCTCTTGATCATCTGAATTATGCGGCCAGGATAAGCCCCGATGTAGGTCCTGCGGTGTCCTCTTATTTCAGCTTCATCCCGGACTCCGCCAAGAGACAGGCGGACAAACTTCCGGCCGGTAGCCCTGGCAATCGATTTTCCGAGAGAGGTTTTCCCGACGCCCGGCGGTCCGATAAAAGCCAGGATGACTCCTTTTGGGTTTTTAACCAGCTGCCGGATGGCTAAGTATTCGAGAATTCTCTCCTTGACCTTTTCCAGACCGTAATGGTCTTCGTTCAGAATGCGTTCAGCTTCTTTTAAGTCTCTCTTTTCCCTGGACTTTTTATTCCAGGGCAGGGATATCAGCCAGTCGAGATAATTCCGGCTGACCGTGGCTTCAGCCGACATCGGCGGCATCGTTTCCAGCCGCTCGATTTCTTTCATGGCCTTCTCGTAGGCGTCAGGAGGCATCTGAGCCTCTATGACCTTCCGCTTGAGCTCTTCTATTTCGTTCGGCTGTTCTTCTTTCTTAAACTGCCCTCCGGGGAACAGAGTCCGCTGTCCGGCTTCCTTCTGCCCTCCCCTTCTCCGCGTGGAGCTGGCTGTCTCCCGCCCGATGGTGTTAACCAGCGATTCCTGCAGAAGGAATTTCAGGCGGTTAAGCCTTTCCCGCGTGTTCAGAGTTTCCAGCAGATTCTGTTTCTCCTCCAGAGGCAGGTAAAGATGAGAGGAAATGATGTCGGCAATACGGTCGACGCTATTCTCCCGCAGCGCCGGGATGATCGAATCCAGGTTGGCATTCTGGTTCACCTTCAGATACTCTTCAAACAGCGCCAGCACCTTCTTCAGCAGCTCCTGGGTTTCCGGCGAATTATCTTCTATCTCCTTAACCACCTTGGCCAGAATCTGGTAATAAGGATAGGTGCTCAGGAATTCCACTATGCGGGCCCGGTGAAGCCCCTCGACGATGACCTTCATATTCCGGTCATCGCTTTTGACCGTGCGGATGATTCTCGCCACCACCCCCATGGTGTAAATATCCCTGGGCAGGGGGTTATCTATGCTGGCATCCATCTGAGCTGCCAGGAAAATCAGTTTATCTTTTTCGTAGGCTTTCTCCAGCGCTTTGATGGAAGAAGGCCGACCGACCACAAAAGGAACTAAGGTAGCCGGAAAAACAACCAGGTCCCGCAGCGGAATAAGAGGAATGTTCCTGATGAGTTCGGAGTTTTCGTGAGATTCGGTCATTTTAAGCTCCCATTACCTGTTTAAATTTTTCATAGCTCAACCTCTGCTCCTCAACCATTTCCCTGGTGATGACGATCGTCGTTTCCTTTTTCTGTGAGGGCAGATAAAACATCAGGTCGAGCATCAAATCTTCAATTATCGCTCTGAGCCCCCTCGCCCCCAGTTTCTTTTCGATGGCCTTATCGGCAATAGCCTGCAGGGCTTCGGGCGTAAATTCCAGCTTAATCCCTTCCATTTCAAAAAGCTTCTGATACTGTTTGATAATGGCGTTCCTGGGTTTCGTCAGAATATCCACCAGATGGTCGCGATCTAGGTCATGAAAAATCACCACCACCGGCATCCGCCCAACGAGCTCCGGTATCAATCCATATTTTATCAAATCTTCAGGCATCAGATTACTGTAGATATCCTTGCGGTCTGTGAATTTTTTCAGCTCGGCCTTGAAGCCAACAGTCGATTTGCCGAGTCTCTGGGCAATTATTTTATCGAGCCCATTAAAGGCTCCGCCACATATAAATAGTATATCAGATGTATCTATGGGAATGAACTCCTGATAAGGATGCTTCCTTCCTCCTTGCGGTGGGACGTTGGCCACGGTTCCCTCAATGATCTTCAGAAGAGCCTGCTGCACTCCCTCACCTGAAACATCTCTGGTAATTGAGGGGCTGTCGCTCTTCCGGCTGATCTTGTCTATTTCGTCAATGTAAATGATCCCCTTCTGGGTCTTTTCGATATTGCCGCCGGCAGCCTGGTAAAGTTTCAGCACGACATTCTCCACATCCTCTCCCACATAGCCGGCTTCCGTCAGGGTGGTGGCATCGGCGATGGCAAACGGCACAGAGAGGAGCCTGGCCAGAGTCTGGGCCATAAGAGTCTTGCCGGTTCCTGTCGGTCCGATAAACAGCAGGTTGCTCTTGGTGATTTCCACCTCATCCTGTCCTTTTGGCTGATTGATCCTCTTGTAATGGTTGTATACAGCCACGGAAACCTTTTTCTTGGCTTCTTCCTGACCGACGATGTATTCGTCAAGAGCCTTTTTTATCTGAACCGGGGTGGGAAAGCTCTGCCGGGCCGGTTTTATTTCCAGCTCTCGCTGCCGGTCGTTAATCAGAATGGCGTGAGCTATTTCCACACAACCGTCGCAGATGTAGACTTTTTGCGGTCCGGCGATCAGTCTCCTCACCTGATTCTGCGTCCGGTGGCAGAAGCTGCACCTGACCGTGTTGGAATTTTGTTCGCTGGCTGTCATTTTCTATGCCTTTGCCGCTCCCTGCCGGGAGCTAATAATTGATCAGGTCAGAGCATCCTTCCTGGAAGCTATGACCTGGTCGATCAGACCATATTCCAGCGCCTGAGCCGGGGTCATAATCAGGTCGCGTTCCACCTCTGACTGTATCTTTTCCAGCGGCTGTCCGGTATGTTTCGCCAGAATTCGGTTGATGCTCTCCCTCAGCCTGAGAATCTCTTTAGCCTGAATCGCCAGGTCGGTAGCCTGCCCCTGAAACTCGCCAAAGGGCTGATGGAGTATGATCCGGCTGTTCGGCAGGGCAAACCTCTTGCCGGTCGTTCCAGCTGCCAGCAGAACCGCTGCCATGCTGGCTGCCTGTCCCAGGCAGATGGTGCTTACCGGCGAAGTGATAAACTGCATCGTATCATAAATCGCCAGCCCGGCGGTGATGCTGCCGCCCGGCGAGTTTATATACAGAGAAATGTCTTTATCGCTGGCTTCCGCTTCGAGATACAGCAGCTGGGCAATCATCAGGTTGGCGACTTCGTCTGTAATCTCGGTGCCCAGAAAGATTATCCTGTCCTTCAGGAGCCTTGAATATATGTCATAGCTGCGCTCGGCGCGCCCCTCTGATTCGATGACAAAAGGAATTATGGCCATAAGATATGCTTTATTTTATTATAACCCTGGCCTGGAGAAAGTCAACCGTTTTCTTGAGCAGGAGGCTCAGCTTCCAGTCCTCATCACGGCCATCCTGAGCGACGTAATTTTTCACCTGCTCCAGCGGGATGTTTCTCGATTCAGAGAATTCCTTGAGCTCCTGATTGAATTCTTCAGGTGTAACCTCCAGTTTTTCCCGGGCGGCAATTTCCCTCAGGAGAACATGCTTTTTGAGCTTTTTCTCTGCCTGCAGACGGGCCTGTTCTTCCAGATTCGCCAGCAATTCCGCGGGCATATTTTTCAACTGTTCCACCCGGAAACGGCTGGCAATTATTGCCCGGGCCTCTTCCCTCACCAGGCTTTCGGGCAGCACCAGATTGATCTCGGCCGCCAGATTTTCCAGGTATTTATCCAGAGCCAGGTCCATCGCCTCCTGCTCCTTATGCTTCAGCAGATCCTGGCGGATTTTCTCCCTGAGAGCTTCCAGCCCTTCCACTTCTTCATCAACCAGCCTGGCAAAGTCATCGTTCAGATCAGGAAGCTTTTTTTCTTTGATTTCAAGCACTTTCAACCGGTATTCAATTTCTTTCCCGGCAAATCGTTTCTGGCGGAAATCCTCGGGATACTGGACGGTAAAAATTTTCTCTTCTCCCGGCTTCATTCCAGGCAATACCTCGTTCAGCCGGGGTTCATTATCAGGATGACCGGCCAGAACCACCACCTTTTCCGCCGGCAGGAGCTTTTTACTGGCGGTTTCCCTGCCCTGAATTTCGATCACCACATAATCGCCGTCCTGAACTCCCCTGTCAGCAACCGGGAGGTATTCAGCCGTGTTTTCTCTGAGACGGTTCAAAACCGCCTCCACCTCGCTTTCTTCAACTTCCGGTCTGGAGACTTCAACTTTCTTTTCCAGATAATCTGCCGGCAGCTCAAAGCCCGGCCAGACCTCAAAAGAGACCAGACACTGAACACCGCCCTCGTCAGTAAAATTCACGTCTTTTACCGTTGGAACGTTCACCGGGATCACCTGAAGGCTGTTCAGTGTTTCTCGCAGCGTATCCGGAATCAGGTTGTCGAGCACGGCTTCTTTGATTTCCGCGTCAAAAAGTCTCTGAACCATTTCTCTGGGTGCATATCCTTTCCGGAATCCCGGCAGCTTCACTCTGGCCACATATTCCTTCAGAACTTTTTCGTATTCCTGCCTGACCCTTTCCGCCGGAATTTCCAGCTCCAGCTCCCGGGTGGTCGGGCTGATTGTTTTGAGTTTTTCCTGACTGGTGTTGTTTTCCATCGGTTTCCTCAGAATAAAATTTAGCCGGCAGCCGGATTTGTTGCGGGAATCTCTAACTGCCAGGAGTGGGCAGAGCGGGACTCGAACCCGCACTCCTTCGTCAGGAACTAGGTCCTAAGCCTAGTGCGTCTGCCAGTTCCGCCACCTGCCC
>JBASPX010000032.1:0-2726 GCA_049659625.1 Candidatus Saccharicenans sp.
ATTCTGAACTCCCTGATTGCTAATTACGAGAGGCAGTCCAAGAACCAGAAGCGCCAGAAACTCTGGGCGTTTATCCTGGGAGCGCTGGTCGGCGCGGGCGGCCACGCGCTTCTGAAATAGGGGGCCAAGGTGGAGCTGTCACAGATAATCTATGGTCTGGCAATCATAATCCTGGCCGCTTTCATCGCCAGGGAAAAAATTAGGGAAGTAAAACTTACCAAAAAAGCGGGACTTAAAGCAAACCCGGAGAGGTGCGCCACGCAAGAAGTAAAAATCAACCAGATGCAGCAGGACCTGAACGAGTTGAAGATTGAGAACAGTCGTGAGCATGAGAATATCCATCGTGTTCTGGGTGATATTCGGGAGCGCCTTTCACGCCTTGAAGCAAAAATCAACTCAAGGAGGAAATGAGAATGCCTTTCATGGCCCAGCACAGTCTGGCGGCGAACGTTGGCGGATGGATTGTTTCGGTTGTGCTGGGCGAAAGGAAAAAACTCACAAGCCGTGTTCAGGCGGAATTCATCGGTTTCTACGAGGAGCAGAGATGATTATAAGGAAGGTTCCCATCTCGAAGGTTGAGCCGTGGGAAAAGAATCCCCGTGGAATCACAAAGAAAGATTTCGAACGGCTGAAAAAGCAAATTCAGGAGCTTGGAGTCTACAAGCCGCTTATTGTTTGTGAGGAAAACGGCAAATATATCGTTCTTGGCGGGAATATGCGCATCAGAGCACTGAAAGAGCTTGGATACGGGGAGGTTGATGTTTCCATTGTCAACGCACCGACAGAGGCGGAGAAAATCAAATATTCTCTGAGCGACAATGACCGCGCAGGCTACTACGAGGAGGAAAAGCTTGCGGAGCTTGTCTATTCTCATCTGGCCGAAATAAATCTTGATGATTTCAAAATTGATTTGCGAGACCCGACCGAACTGGGAAAAATAGTTTCTGCTTTTGGCCCCGGCCTTGATGATGAGGCAGATTCAGTTTCTGTTCCTGACGACGGGCCTGCGAAAACCAGACCCGGTGATTTGTTTCAGCTCGGGAGGCACCGGTTTCTCTGTGGTGATAGTTTCAAAGAAGAAAGTATAAAAAGATTATTACAGGGGGAAGAAGTAGATATAGTAATAACCGATCCTCCTTACGGCATAAATATTTTATCAGACAAAAAGAATCGTCTTGGAACTAGTAAAAAATATCGAAAAATTGCCGGCGATGATAAGCCGTTTAATCCTGAGCCTTTTCTGAATCTGGGGCGGAATCAAATTTTTTTTGGCGCCAATTATTTTGCTTCAAAACTGCCGGAAAGTTCCTGCTGGCTTGTGTGGGACAAAAGGGAAAAGGGATTGAGTAATTATTTTGCCGATTGTGAACTTATGTGGACTTCTTTTGACCAACCCGCCAGAATTTACAGACATCTCTGGCGGGGCTGGGGCCGGGCTGGAAGTAGAAAGGAAGATTTGAAAGAAAGAGTTCATCCGACACAGAAACCTGTCGGTTTGCTTGAAAAAATTATTCTTGATTTCACAGCACCGGGAGAAATAATTTTTGACCCCTTTCTCGGTTCCGGCACAACGATTATCGCGGCAGAAAAAACAGCCAGAACCTGTTTTGGCATAGAAATTGACCCGATATATTGTGATATCATTATCTCCCGGTATGCTGATTATACTGGTATACCGGAGGAAGAAATAAGGGCAACGGTGGAACATGGCTAAAAGGGGAAGGCCGTCGAAATACGAAAAGATTGACCTGCGCCAGGTGGAGTCTATGGCCGCTCTCGGTCTGACGGACGAGGACATAGCGTTGGTTCTGGGGATCGGGGAGCGGACGTTGGAGAGGTATAAAAAAAGTCAGGAGTTTTGGCACGCCTTAAAAAGGGGGAAAATAAAGGCTGACAGCCAGGTGGCAAAAAGGCTATATGAAAAGGCAATGAACGGCGATACGACAGCGATGATTTTCTGGCTGAAGAATAGAAGGCCCGACTTATGGCGAGACCGCTCTTATCACGAGCTTTCTGGTCAGGTTGGAACTCCTGATAACAAGCTCATAATTGAAGTTATCGAGACAAAAGAGAAGAAATGAAGATAACGGTTTCAAAATCCTTTCAGCCTTTGCTTGACGACTCGCATAGGTATCTCGTGCTATGCGGCGGGCGTGGTTCAGGTAAGTCTGAATTTGCGGCCAGAAAGTTGTTCTACAGGGCGATGAAAGAGGGTGGGCATAGATTTTTAGTAATGCGGAAAATTCGCAGGACGCTTAAAGAGAGTGTGATAAAGATATTTGAGGCCTTGTTGAGTGAGAATAACATTAAGTTTGAGTATTATTCTTCGGATAGAAAAATAGTTTTTAATTCGCCGGATGGGAAAAGGAACGAATTGCTGTTTGAGGGGCTGGATGATCCAGAAAAGATAAAGTCAATCAAGGGGATAACGGGCATATGGATTGAGGAGGCGACGGAGTTTAGCAGAGATGACTTTCTGGTTGCTGATTTATGCCTGCGTGAACCGGGGCCGGGCTATCATCAGACGATTTTAACTTTTAACCCTGATGAGGCAAGGGCGGCGTGGATAAAGCAAATGTTTTTCGATGAGAAGAGAAAAGATGCTACGGTTCACGTTTCAACAATAGATGATAATCCTATCAGGCAAGTAAGGGAAGCTTACAGAGAGCAGCTTGAGAAATTGAAACTCATAGACGAGGCTCTTTGGAAAATTTACCGACTTGGCC
>JBASPX010000033.1:0-12071 GCA_049659625.1 Candidatus Saccharicenans sp.
GGGTATATATATCTCGTCATTTCTGTTTGGGCTTCCTCCTTTCAGTTAAAAGTTTTAACAAAACTTTTACCGGAGGAAGCCCTGCTTTTTCAAGCGCCAGTCTGATAAACCCCTTCGCTTCTTCAACTCCTATCCCAATAGCTGGCCGACCACCACGCCGCCTCCATATACTACCCTTACCCTGGACACCATGTTTGTGCCTGAAAGAAATTTTCAATTGACATCAAAATTAATTTTTAGCGATTATATTGCTGGCATGTGGCAGATGGGTATGGGAAGGAAAATATAGTCAAAAAGCATGCTTGCTGAAAGTAAAGCGTTTGTAAATTTTCTTAATTTTTATAACAAACTCTTATTTGAAATGGCAAATTTAAAACAGGCATTCAGAACCTCCCCCGAAAGCTGTGGAAAACTCGGCCTGGTTGAGGGGGGTTCTGAATTTTTGGCTTGCAACTTATATAATTTTCAATATGATAGAAAGGGTAGAGTCCAGAAGGGACATCCTCAGTACTGGGGACGGAAACCAATCTCAAAAATTTTACATTAATCATTTTAGTCCAGAAGGGACATCCTCAGTACTGGGGACGGAAACTGTTATTTGAATCGCTATAGCAACCCCCAACAAAAGTCCAGAAGGGACATCCTCAGTACTGGGGACGGAAACAAAAAGTGCTCCAAAAGATCTTGAGGAACTTTAGTCCAGAAGGGACATCCTCAGTACTGGGGACGGAAACCAACAATCTTCCTTTCGAATACAGCATCCAATAAAATTGTCCTGAAGGGACATCCTCAGTACTGGGGACGGAAACCTACCGCCACACTAAGCCCCAAAGGAGTGCATGTCCTGAAGGGACATCCTCAGTACTGGGGACGGAAACAATATGCCATGAATTTTAGGAAGCCTATTTTGTCCGGAAGGGACATCCTCAGTACTGGGGAATTCAAAACAGACCTTAAATTCCCTCACATTGACAGGATCTAAGTTAAAGACACAGTTCCTCAGAGCCAGAAAATAGAAAGGATTTTCGTTAGTAAGTTATCCCTATTACAGGATCTTAGTTAACCTAGACAGGCTAAATTAAAACTTGCACCATGCTGGCCATCTTTATTAGCACCTTCGCTTCCCGACCATCTCATAAGATTTTTCCCATAGCTCTATATACCGATTTAGCCCACATTAAAGCCAAAAGAAAGCTTAATTCTAAAAACACCATTGTTGGAATAATTTCTTATCGGTTCCGAGGAATAGCCTGAAAGTGTTGATCATCCATCGCCAGTTAAGTTCGGAAGTACATCAATGTGTCCTGGGCCCTTTCTCTATATGCCCTCTCTGACCAGACTTCCCTAACCTTCTAAGCTCATTTTTTATCCTATTAAGGTTTGTGCATATGGCCTTATCTTTCATAGATAAACCTATGGTGGTTTTATTTAGAATTAAAGCTTTTTGGCAGAACAGGTCGCGTAAAGTAAATCTGTAAAGGCATACGCAAAAAGCAGACATGAAGCTCAGCTTAAGAAAAGGATTTTTTACAACTCTAGCCCTTGTAACGATAATCCATCTCAATGGCCGGATTTAATTTATATCCGCCTGGGTTTCTATACCCGCCACTTTATCTCGATACCATGCCTGCGCCGGAAAGAAACTGCCGGCTTGCCACCACACCTCTTCCATATACTACCCTTACCCTGGATACTATGTCTGTGCCTGAAAGAAATTTTCAATTGACATCTGAGATAATTTTTAGCCATTATATAAACAGATGAGCAGGCAAAGCATAAAAAACTTGGTATATATAAGCTTGCTTACCAGAAGTAAAATATTTCCAAAACTTGTTATTTTTATAACAAAATAAGTGCTAAAAATGGCTGACTTAAAAAATGAATTCAGAACCTCCCCCGAAAGCTGTGGAAAACTCAGCCGGGTGGAGGGGGGTTCTGAATTTTTTGCTTGCAACTTATTTTATTTTCAATATGATAGAAAGGGTAGAGTCCTGAAGGGACATCCTCAGTACTGGGGACGGAAACAAACTTCCACTCAACTCCAAATTTCCAGCAAGTCCTGAAGGGACATCCTCAGTACTGGGGACGGAAACACAACTTTCTCTAGAGCCCCAACTTTCAATTTGTCCTGAAGGGACATCCTCAGTACTGGGGACGGAAACTTTTTCAGCTTGGGCGGCGATGGCAGTCATTATTGTCCTGAAGGGACATCCTCAGTACTGGGGACGGAAACCCTCGAACGCCCCTGAATTTACAGGAATAATTTTGTCCTGAAGGGACATCCTCAATACTGGGGACGGAAACACGAATTCATCATCATTTTCTCTTTGCAGCTTTAGTCCTGAAGGGACATCCTCAGTACTGGGGACGGAAACTAAAATCAGCAACCATTTCTTTAACCTCTCATTGTCCAGAAGGGACATCATCAGTACTGGGGACGGAAACCTTTATCAGTTCCTGGTTCATCCTCTCAAACAGAGTCCAGAAGGGACAGCCTCAGTACTGGGGACGGAAACTAAATTTCCACTTAAAATTTCCACTCTATGCGTCCAGAAGGGACATCCTCAGTACTGGGGATGAACATTAATGATCAGAGAAATATTGGTGAATCCAATGGCTGAATAAGGACGGTGGAGAGGGTGGGTATCTTATTGTTTTTTTTGGAAAGTTCCCGGCTTACTTAAAACCAGACCCCTGTATATTCAATCATAAATATTTAGAGCTTAAGGAATATTTTTATCTCATCTTTAATGTTAATTTTTTCATCACTAAATTGAAGGTGGGGTCTGGATGGCCACATCGTATGCCCATACTTTATATTCTCCAGTATGAGGGTCCGGATTTGTATCTACATACTGAAAAGTTACCCTGGTATTCATAGTGGCCATCGCACCTGCGATGCTGGCTGTTTTCTGTCCGCCGGTAATATCAATGACAATGTCTTTTTCCGATATACCTGTTCCTTTAATTAACGAAATACAGTCATTTATAGTGATAATCAATTTGTCAAAATCTTCAAAATCAACCGGCTTTTCATAAATATAAACCTTATCAGCACCGATATAGCCTTCAATTATTTCTCTTGCACATTCTAAAAAATTGTATGATCCAGTAGTCTTTCCCCCAGGTCCTGTTTTATCCGGAGAGCCAATTAAATACACTTTTTGTATTGATTCCACATGCGGAACAAGCGCTCTTAATAACTGCTGCCAGTTCCATCGCAATCCTTTTGATTTTGCATCTTCCATATTTTTTATGTCATTTTCAAGAGATGTGGTCAGGGTAACTTCTGTTTCTCTTCCTTTTATTACCCAGCTGCCATTTTCTTTTACCGGTTCTGGAAAAGGAGTAGAAACCAGCATTATCAGACCCTTGTGTGGATCACATTCATGTCTATAAAGAACATAAACGTTTAAGAATGCTCCTCTTTCCCGATAAAGAAAAATGAAAAAAAATCCAAACAATATAAATAAAGCTATTCCAAGAAAAGAATATCCACTGAATAAAGCATTGCCTGCCAGTTCAATCGAGGCTACCGTTAGCATGGCAATTATCAATGCTCTCCATATTCTTGCAGGAAATTTGAAGAAATTAATTATTTTTTTCATCCTGCACTTCCCCCAATAATCGGCTTAATTCATTCAGGTATTCTTTAATTTTATCAACCGTTTCAAGGTATGATGCATTCCTATCTTTTTCTTCAAAAATTTTTAGCATTTTCTCAATATGTTGTTTCTTTTTTTTAAAATCAGGAAAATTAAAATAACCTTTTGCTTTTTGCCCTTCATCAATAAATAGCTTTTTCATTTCCAACATATTGGCATAAATATCCACGACGGCAATAGCTCTGGCTTCAGGTGATGAATTAGAAAGTTTTTCCAGCTTCTTCTGATTTCGCTCTTCCCAGGTTCTTTTGCGTTCATCTCTTGACATACCAGGATCTTTTGGTTCGCTCAACGCTTCGACCATTTCAAGAATATTTTTGCCGAAATTATTTTTTATTATTTCCCTGACCTCTTCCCTATCCTTTTCAGGAAAGCCATCTTCAAGTAAATCATGAAGTATGCCGGCAATAACCACGTCTTCTTCATAACCAAGCTTCAAAAGCTGCATACCAACTATTACCGGATGAATTATGTAAGGAGTTGAGAATTTTCCCTTTCTTCTCTGCTCCTTATGTGCTTCAAGGGCAATTGCCATCGCAATAAATAGTTTTTCCGAAAGCAATTTGCTCATATTTAAGTGTTTCAATTATTATATTTTTGATGCCTCAGGTAAAACTTTTCTCTTTTTAAATACCTGGACATCCAGATATTCTGTTTTAATATCTTCCGGCTTGTTCTTAAAATCAAGCAGCCTCTTAAGCTCTTTCATTCTATCCAGCTCCCATATCGAGCATAAGCTTCGCTCTTTAAGTTTTGTCAATATAAATGTCTCAAAAAGCTTTAATGTACTTCTGAGTGTCCTCATCCCCTAAAGCCTTTAATCCATTCCATTCCTTCTGAAATAATTTATACCTTCCTTCTCGATCAGACAAAAACACCTTTGATTCAATTTTAACCGAGCCAAGACCGAGCGGTTTGCCCATTCCCAGTTTGTGGGCGCAGCCTTCTGGCAAATTTAATGCAGACAATAAAGCTCCAAGTTCTACGCGAGAGAGATTTTCAAATCTTATTCTCCCCTTAAACTTTGCCCCTGGTTTAATTGCGCAGATTTTTGTATATTGCGTAGGGTGTTTTGAAATTTCATTTTTATTTTTTTCTATCCAACCATTTCCAGACCTGTGCCAGTATAATTTATAGCCCCTTATAACCGTTTTATCATTATAAGTTTTCAGACCCTCTATTTTTCCATCATATGTATATAGATTATCATGATTCTGTTTAAGATAATGCTGGAAAGTAGTTGGTTTTGGAGAACTTAATATTTTTGGTGTTTCTTCTGCCATCAGAACACTTTGCAGATCGCTTATCAGAAAAGCATCTTCGAAAAAAACCCGACCGGCTATAGAGTTTCTTTTTTCTGTGATTATATCGCTTCCAAAAATTGCTTCAGCCATATCAATAATATCAAATTCTTTGTGCTTTTCTGGAACAAACTCCTTTAAAGACTTTTCATAAGAGATTCTAAAAAATGCAGTATTACCGATGGACTTTATTTTGCCATTTTCTTCTAAATAGAAACAGGGTATTTTGGTCTCCGGGTTCTTTTCTAATTCTTTAATAATATCTATATTTTTTTCTCCATCTCGTCCGATGTCTCCCTCATAGTTCTTTATTACTTCATCAGGAATTTTTAGTTTCTCATTGGATGCAGGTCCGATAACCCAGTGCATATGTTTTCCTTTTTTCCCTAAACGTCCCTGCATCCATCCAGTCATGACAAGAACGCCATCTACGGAATCGGCTGGAGCCGTTGCATCATCTAAATTCCAAATTTTCACTACTTTTGAATAATATAAAGGCACAGAATGATCATATCTCCCGGGCGAATCATACTTAAACTTAACTGGCTTGAAGCCACTCTTATAAGCAGGGTTTCCCACATAAACTTCTTTAAGATGTAGCCCACACTTCGGACAAGAACCCTGCTGTTGTTCTTTAATTTCTTTGTGTTTTTCACATGTGTAATGATCAAAATTGGACATTCTTTCTGAAATCACACCGGCTTTAATCACATCATCTTCTTCTACTCTGAAATACTGTACTCCTTCCAATTCTATAGCGGGAACGATGAAATAATTCATCCCCTCTTTTTTAAGATAACCTGCTTTCGCTCTCGGCCTGTAGCCATTTTCTTTATTGCCGGCTATCATTTTAGTGCTATATTGCTTTCTAAAATCAACCGATTTATCAGCCAGAGCTCTATAAGAAAATTTTTTATCTCTATCAAAAAAAATTAGTTTGCTAAAACTTAATATTTCAACGATAGTTCTGATCATTCCACGTAGCGAACTCCCCGGAATTCTGAAAAGGCCTCCAGGAGAATAGAAATTAGAGCCGAAAAAGGGATTGTTTGATTTGTCTGAGTCTGCTTTCTTTTTAATTTCTTCTCCAAATAACGTATCTCGAATATACACAGGGGTAAGAGCCGTGATTTCAAGTTCGATATAACCTGTCATTCTATTCTTATGATAACAATTAAGAAAAGGTATTTCCTGAGCAGCGATTACCCTTTCATCTAATGGAACAAAATTATATGGAGCTTTTGAATCTGGCACATATTTTTGTTTACTTATTTCCATTCTTATTTTGGTACCCGTATTTCCCCTCCAGGTTAATTCATTCTTTTTCATATGAAAATCCTTTGACTATATTTAACTCATATTTAACTTATTGCTAATATTTATTGCGGCAGCAATGGCAGTAATAGCTCTGGTTTGATCAGATTCAAAATAGGTTTGCATTATTTCAAGAAACTTCTCATATTCAGCTTTATCGATTCTCTGATCGCGGATCACAAAAAGGGCCATTTCCCTTATGATATCGTTCATTCTTTCCGTTCTATTTAACTTCAAATATTCAATTGCAAGTTTAAGAAAATCTTCCGGGCCCTTCCTCTGGATTTCATCCAGCACTTCTGCAGGACACCAGCAAAAATTAGAAATGGTGTTAAGAATGGCCAGCCTTTCATCAAAGGACATTTCTCTGTCAGCCATGGCAATCATATATAGAGCTGAGGCTTCAGCCATCATCGTCCAGTATTCTTCGGCGTTTGTTGGATATGCCCGGATTAACCTTACAAGTTCAGACATTTTCGATTGAAGTTCTTTATCATCAGCAAGGGCTTCTCCAGATATAAATGCTCTGTAAAGCTTAGATTCAGCAAAAATCCTTAAAGCTTGAACCCTTACCGGCACGGCCGGATGAGTTATCTCAAGATGAACGTTCAAATTTTTCAGTTCATCAAGCTGGGAGCTGGCATAATTAAAAATATCATCCAGACTGAGTTCCTGAAGGCCATCTTCGAGGCCTGATATCACCAGAAGCAACGCCCTGACTGAAGCTTCCAGGTCACCAGAAGCCAGAAGGCCCACCCGGTCAGCCGAAATTTCGTGCAGCTTTTTCAAGAATAAATACTGTTTTTTTATGGCAGGAGGGATTTTACTCTCTGTTGAGTACAAAAAATTTATAGCTTCATTAATTTCTGAATGCTCGAATGTTTTATGGCCGAGTTCATGTCCGATAACAAAAGCTATCTGGGCATCGTTCATCCGGGTGATAAATTCATTGCCGATGCAAAGAATATCCGGTATGAAAATACCTTTTCTTCTGTAAAAGCTGGCATTAAGCGGCCTGTCCGGATTGACGAACAGCTCAATTTCATCCTTTAACTCAAGCCTTGTCCGCACATTATTGAATACGTTATCAACCCTGGTGATGAGCCCATTTCTGATCTGCAGAGAATGTGCCTTTAAGAAATAGTAAAATTCTCTATCAGATTGCTTTGGGGGAAATAAATCAATAACATCCTGGATTAGACGAAGGTTAAGAAGAGAAGACATACTCTCTGTCAGTTCCTTTTCCTGCGGCAACCTGATGGCTTCAAGCTTTTCCCGCATTTTTTTGTAATTTTCGCACAACTATAAGGCTTAAATCAATATTTTTTTATCGGCCAGACGTCAGAAAAAAGGCGATTATTTGATTTATATCAAATAAAGCCTGATAGAGCAGACCTTTCCTTTTTGATATTCTATGACTTTTCTTAAAAAATTTTTTGAAATGTTCTCTCTTTAAATATACCCACCATAGACTATTAAATCAGAACCCCAAACTATTCCATTCAAAATATGAAATTATTTCAATCCACTGCCGGTTTTTGATATGAGAAACCTACTGGTATAAATTATTTATGCTGTGATCAAAAGCCTGTGAGGGTGAAAATGAAACATCGATTGCAAACCGAAAAATTCGCCTCGACAGACAGAGGATTTATTGCCCTTCTGACGTTTTTTCTGCTATTTACAAGTCTTTTATCTCAAACCAGTGCTGAGCATTATCTTTCAGAAAATCAACACTCTTCTGAACCCTTATTTATCCAGGCGAAATATAGCCTGAGCACAACGGAAAAGCCGGCCCCAATCGTCTTCCCGGGGACGGGGGTCGGGAAGAAGGCGGAGGAATTCTGGAAGGCCTTTGAAAGGGCAGAAGCCGCCGGATTGGAGGCTTTTTTCTCCGGGAGCCTGCCGCCCGAGAAACTCCAGCAGACTCCGGCCGGGGAAAGGGCGCGGAGACTTCTCGGGCTGAGGCAAAGACTGGGTAAAGAGCTGAAATTAATTAAGGTAATCCAGCAATCGCCGGGGGAAATCAGCCTTTTTATTGCCAGCGCGAACGACGAGTTACTCAGGTTAACGTTGTCTTTCGAAAAACCGGGCAAAACATTCTGGTTAAAAGGCCTGACCGTCGATGAAGCCGGGCCGGAAGAACTGGCCCCTCCCCTGCCTCCGATGACGCTGGCGGAAGCACTTGCGGCCATCGAGCAACAGATAGCAAAAGCCGTTCAGGAAGACAGCTTCTCCGGTGTCGTGTTGATCGCCCGGGATTTCCAGCCGATTTTCTTTAAGTCATACGGCTTCGCCAGCAAAGAATTGCGTGCGCCAAATAGAACCGATACTCGCTTCAATCTTGGTTCAATCAATAAAATTTTTACAAAGGTGGCCATCGGACAGCTGGCAGAACAGGGCCGGCTGAAGCTCGACGATAAACTGGGAAAGTTCCTCCCGGATTACCCGAATGCCGAAGCCAGAGAAAAAGTAACCGTGCGCCATCTGATTAATATGAGTTCCGGAATCGGTGATTTTTTCGGGCCGGAATTTGACAGGACGCCGAAGAATTTCCTCCGGCACAACCGCGATTACCTGAAGCTCTTTGCCCACAAACCGCTGGCTTTCGAGCCGGGAACGAGAGAGGTTTACTCTAACGGCGGCTATGTAGTTCTCGGGGAGATCATAAGCGCAGCCTCCGGTCTTGATTATTACGATTTCATAGAACGTAACATTTTTGAGCCGGCCGGGATGAAAGATTCCGGCTGGTTTCAGGCGGATGCCGTGGTGGAAAATGTGGCCGAAGGCTATACCAGGCTAAATGAGGAGGAAGAGCCTGGCTCTGCCGCTTCAGGTCAAAGACAAACTCCGGATTCGCCAGAAAAGTCAGAACAGCAACCAGCTCAGACCCGGGAAAAATCCTCAAGCGCGCCGGAGCAGGAAAAAACAAATAGTACTGAGCCGGCAGAAAAAAAGGGACAGAAAAACTGGCGGCGGAATATCTACATCAGGCCGGCCCGGGGCAGCGCGGCCGGCGGTGGCTACGCCACGGCCGAAGACCTGCTGCGCTTCGCGCGGGCCCTTTATGAAGGTCGGCTCCTGAACGATGCCTGGACCAACTGGGTTTTCACCGGTATCGAGCCAGCCACAGCCGCGGTGAAAACGGCCGGAGATAAAACAGAGTCAAAAAGCAAAGATGACAGAAGCGCCGCAATTCTGGAGAAAAACCCACGAGCGGAAACTGTGCCGGCGAAATCTGGCTCGTCATCAGCCACCGCTAAAGGCGGAGTTGTCAGAGTTTCCAATCAAAAAGAAGAAGTCCAGATTAAACCGGACCGCAGCCGCTGGAATTTGGCCATCGCCGGCGGAGCGCCCGGCATCAACGCGGCTCTGGAATTTGAGGCATCCACCGGCTATACGATAATTGTGCTATCGAACTACGACCCGCCGGCCGCCATACAGATTTCGCGGCTGATCCGCCGTCACCTGCGGGCCGTTAAAACATCGCAATAAATGCTATGCTATTCAAATAAAAACGGCGCCCGAAAGTTTAAGAAAAGCCAAATAATCACTGAGACAAAACCTGCTATCTGTCCCGGGCTTCGCCGCTGACGACCCCAGACTATAAATCAGGAAGTAAAATTTAAGGCTTAAAATTACCGGCTTTTAGCCTGTCGCAACATTCGGCAGCAACCGTAAAAAAATCCAGGAAATCTCTTAATTGCCAACTCAGCTTGCTTTCTGATGCCTTGAGCGACCAGAAAACAATTTGTTGCTTTCCGATAATGGAAAAATTCTTAATGAGTGGTGCCATTAAATTTTTCGTCTAAGGAACCTCGACTTATTTCAGAAAAAATTGGTGAATATGTATTGTGTCCCCCGTTTTGGTAAAATAAGCTGCTGACCGAAGGAGAATAAAGCATGAACGGCAGGCGAAAAATCCTGGTTCTTTTTTGCGGCGGGACCATTGTGATGGAAGAAAAGGGAGATGGGTCCTTAGCCGTCCCCGACAGCGAAGAATCCGCCATCAAGATACTCCGGGAAGTGGAACCCCGGCTTTCAGCCATCGCCGATTATGACATAGAATTCATCGCCAACATCGACAGCACCAACATAACCCCGGCTGACTGGGACCGGATTATCCTCTGCCTGAAAAAAAATTATCAGAATTACGACGGTTTCGTCATCACCCACGGCACCGACACCATGGCTTATACCGCGGCCGCGCTGAGCGTGTCCATAAAGAACCTGGGAAAGCCGATCGTGCTCACCGGGAGTCAGATCCCGGCCATCAGGATAGAAAGCGACGCCCGCCGCAATCTGGTCAACGCCTTCAGGGTGGCCACCATGCCTTACTCGGGCGTTTTTATCGTTTTTGACCGGCGGATCATCAGCGGCAGCCGGGCGACCAAAGCTTCCGAATCCAGCCTGGACGCTTTTCGCAGCGTGAACGGTGATGACGCCGGAGAGATTTCTGTCGAAATCAGAATGAAAAGTCAGGTAAAAAAGAGAATCAGCGAACCTCACGACATAGAAATCTATCCCGGTTTCGAATCTGACATTTTTATCCATACTCTCTCCCCCGGCTGCGACCCGGGCGATTTAGAATTCTTGCTGGACAGGGAAAATATCAAGGGAATTATCATCAGAGCCTACGGCACGGGAAACATCCCCTATGGATTTGAAAATTTCTTCAAAAAAGCCAGAGCCAGAAATCTCCCGGTGATCGTCACTTCCCAGTGCCTTTACGGGAAAACGCTGATGAACATGTATGAGGTCGGCCGAAGGGCTCTGACCATGGGAGTTATAGAAGGGGGCGCGCAGAGCCTGGAAATCCTCTGTGCAAAACTGATGTGGGCACTCCGTCACGCCCCTGACGAAATAGATAGAATCATTAAGGAAGAAATCGAGTAAAAAAGAATTTTACCAGGCCTTTCATAATTTCAGAACCTTAAACCTTACACCTCGTTAAATCAGCTTCTATCAACAGGTTGCCTAACGCGATTAAAAATATTTCATCGGCAGCAGAAATAAAAACGCCGGGCAGCTTATATCTATTCCTGAACTGAAAAATCCGGCTCTGGCCACATCCCTTTCCAGCAGAAATTCAGACAGAAGAAGTTCCTCTCTTATTTTCTGTTAAAAACTCCAACCTTATAATTATGCCCGCATCAATAAGGTCCCCACTTCATCAGGACCGGCGGGATCAGGGCCAGCAGGCTGAAAACCATCAATATCAGCATCAGCGGCACAAACCATTTAGCCCATCTTTCCCAGGGTATTTTAGCCACACCCAGCACGCCCATGGTCACGGCCGAGGTGGGCAGAATGGGGTTTATCACCTCACACAGCTGAAAAGCCAGAACGGAAGTTTGCCTGGTGATGCCAACCAGGTCGCTCAGCGGAGCGATGATCGGCATGGTCAGAGCAGCCTGAGCTGTTCCTGAATGAACGAAGAAATTGATCACCGCCTGCACCAAGAAGATGATCTGGGCGGTCAGAATAGCCGGCACGCTGGAAATCAGGCCGGCCGCTCCCTGAAGCATGGTGTCCAGGACGGCTGCTTCCTTCAGGATGATGAGAACCGCCCGGCCGCCAGAGATTATCAGGGAGACGTTCATCATATCTTTCGCGCCGTCGACAAAATTTTTAGCCATTTCTGAGGGCTTCATCTTAGCCAGAAATCCGGAAATCAGGCCGATTCCCAGAAAAAGAGCGGCAATTTCTTCCATGTACCAGCCTTTCTTTAGTATTCCGTAAATCAGCAATCCGACGCCAGCAAAAAGGCAGGCAATGACCAGCTTCTGGG
>JBASPX010000034.1:0-66844 GCA_049659625.1 Candidatus Saccharicenans sp.
GACATAAGTAAGAGAACGGCCAGCGGCCACAGGTTTTTTCTGCAGAAATTTTCCCGTTTCATGCGAACTCTCCCTGGCTCCAGTCTGCCAGTTATTCGGTATTCTTCCTGAAAACCGGCGCGAAGCGCTTTATGTTATTTCTTCCCGGTTTCTTCTCCGGTGGACAGGAAGTCACCAGCATTCAGACGGAAGGCTTCTGCCCGCCCGCCAGAAACGGGGGGTGCAGGTCTGCCTGAGCTTCGAAACCACTCTCTGACCTGACGACTTAAAAGGTCGACCAGAATTTTTATTCCGAACGGTGTTCCGAGGGGGAAAAGACAAACAAGCAGGATGGAAATGGCCAGAGCGGCCGGCCAGCTCCACGGCTGCCGGCGTCTGATTCCAGAAGCAGCCAGAAGCCCGAGCAGGCCGAAAATCAGAGCTGCCAGCGTTATAGACAGAGCATATTTTATGAAAAAATCTGTCCCGGCAAGCTCCTGCATCCGCCTGTCCGGTCCGGGAATTATCTTTGAAAGCAGGATAAGAACGGTTAAAAGAACGGCTGTTATCAGCGCGAGAAAAGAAAAAACCCTTATTACCGTTCGGACAAATTCGATTCTCTTTTCTGTCATTAAAACACGCCAGAGGGTTATTTTACTTCATAAGCGCCTGGATTCAAGTCTTAAAATAAAGTAAAATGCCTGAGGGAAGGAAGAGAGCGTGTCCAGAGCGGACTGCCTCAGGTCTTAATTCCCGGCTAAAAATTAAAAGGAGGGATAGAATGAGAAGAACTGCTTTTCTGCTGCTGATTTTTATGCTCCTTGCTGCCAGCCTTTCCGCCGATGTCTACATAAAAACGTTTACCCGTGTGGATCCGATCAACGTGATGGGTCAGAGCATTCCTGCCAGAGAAACTTACACCGAAGAGTGGATAAGCGACAACTTTTATCTGAGGGAAGGAGAAGATGGTTTTTCTTATCTTTACGATCTGAAAAAAAGCATAATCTATCTGATACTTCCCCGCACAAAATCTTACATAGAAATCAAGCCTCCTGTTAACATCTTTGACCTCCTGCCACCAGAAATGAGCCAGATGGCCCAGGCTTTAGAGCAGATGTCGCTATCAGTAACGCCGCTCGGTGAAACAAAAGTAATCAACGGGATAAAGAGCCTGGGATACCGGCTGGAGATGACCGTGATGATGTATCCGATGGAAATGACCATCTGGGCCTCAGAGGACCTTCCGGTCAACTTAAAAAATTACCTGGAGAAGGTCTGGCCAGAAATCCTCAAGATACAGATGAGACTTGCAGAGAATGCTTTTTCAGAATTAAACAAAATCAGGGGTTTATGGATAGCATACGAAACAAAGGCTTCCTTTATGGGGTACGAAGTAAATTCGCGGGCTGAAGTGCTGGAAATTTCCAGCAAAACCCCTCCGGCAGGGAAATATGCCATCCCTAAAGATTACAAAAAGAAAGACAGGCTTGAGCTTGAAGATCTTCAGGGATTCTGATTATCAGCCTGTTTTTTGCGGCTGAAAAGCTGATTTCTCGCAAGCGTGGTTCCTTGATTTTTGCCCTGGCCAGCATTATTCTAAGGCTATGAAAATGGAAAAAACCGAACGAATCAGAGTGCGATTTGCTCCCAGCCCGACCGGATACATCCACGTGGGCAACGCCAGAACTGCCCTGTTCAACTGGTTGTTTGCCAGGCAGAACGGCGGGGTTTTCGTCCTCCGGGTGGAGGACACGGACATCGAAAGGTCGCGCGAAGAATATGAGCGAAACCTCATCCAGGACCTGCGCTGGCTCGGTCTTGACTGGGACGAGGGACCCGATGCGGGCGGAAACTTCGGTCCCTACCGTCAGTCGGAAAGGCTGGAGCTCTATCACAGATACGCGAATCAACTCCTGGAGGAAGGGAAAGCCTATTATTGTTTCTGCACCGCAGAAGAACTGGAAAAAGAACGGGAAGCGGCCCTGGCGGAAGGAAGGATGCCTGTTTACAGCGGGCGCTGCCGGAATATCGCTCTGGAGGAAGCCAGACGCCGGCTGGCGGCAGGAGAAGCTGGCGCCATTCGCCTGCGGGTGCCGGATGAAGGTTCAATTCAATTCGAAGATGTCGTTCGCGGTCTGGTCGAATTTGACCTGAAATTGATCGGAGACCCGATCATCGTTCGCTCCAACGGCATGCCGGCCTACAACTACGCGGTGGTCATCGACGATGCCTTGATGAAAATTACCCATGTGATCAGGGGTGAAGACCACGTGAGCAACACCCCCCGCCAGATTCTTCTTTACCGGGCGCTCGGCTGGGAACCTCCGGTTTTCGCTCACCTTTCGATGGTCATGGGTAAAGACAACACGAGATTGAGCAAGCGACATGGAGCCACCTCGGTCGACCAGTTCAGGCGAGAAGGCATACTTCCGGAAGCTCTCTGCAACTATCTGGCCTTTCTCGGCTGGTCGCCGCCGGAAGGACACGAGGTGCTGAGGCTCGAAGAGCTGGTAAGGCTTTTTGACCTCCGGCGGGTGAGCCGCTCCGCCGCGATTTTTGACTATGAAAAACTTTACTGGCTCAACCGACAGCACATAAAACTACTTCCATCCGAAAAGAAGCTCGAACTGGCGCTTCCCTATCTTCAGGAAGCAGGGTATGTCGGGACGGAAGTTACCCCGGAACAGAGGGAATGGCTGGAGAAAGCGGTGGAAATCCTGATAGAAGGAGTGGATAAATTTTCCCAGCTTCCTGGAAAATTCTCTCTTCTTTTCGACTACCAGCCTGAAAATCTCGACGAAGAAGCCAGCAGTATCGTTCAGGCGGATTCAGCCCGGAAGGTTCTCGCAGCTTTTATCCAGAAAACCGCCGGGCTAAAAGAATTCAATTACGAAATCTTTGCCGCCATTACCGGAGAGATAAAGAAAGAAACCGGGGTTAAGGGCAAAGACCTTTTCCACCCGCTCAGGGTGGCGCTGACCGCCCGGGCCTCCGGGCTTGAGCTGGATAAATTTATACCTCTGGTGGAAGAAGGCTCGCGGTTTGACTGGCCGCGGAAGCTTAAAAACTGTCTGGAGAGGATACGGGAATTTTCCCGCATTCTGGAAGCATAGTTATGGAACCCAGGGATCGTCTCGGCCGGCTCAATGCCATCATCGAATTTCTGAAGACCTCCCCGCGCCGTCTGAACAAAATTTTTATCCAGAAAGAAAAAGGCCATCAGAAAATTTCTGAAATCATCCGCCTGGCCAGAAACAACCACATCCCGGTGGTTTTTGCCCCGCGAGAAAAACTCGCTAAGCTCCACCCTGACCATCAGGGCGCGGTGGCCCTGCTGGCAGAAAAAGAATACGTCGAGCTGGAAGATTTGCTCGTCCCGGGGAAAAACGCCTTTCTGGTAATTTTAGATGAAGTGGTCGACCCGCAGAACCTCGGAGCGATCATCAGAAGCGCCGAGGGCGCCGGAGCCGATGGTCTGATCATTCAGGAGCGGCATTCGGCCGGGCTGACGGCGGCTGTGGCCGAAGCAGCGGCAGGAGCCATTTCACACCTCCCTGTGGCCAGAGTGACCAACATCTCGCGGGCGATTGAACAGTTGAAAGAGAAAGGCATATGGGTGGTCGGGGCCGAGGCGGATGCGGAAAAGCGCTGGTACGAATTTGATTTCACCCGCCCGGTGGCCATCGTCCTGGGCTCCGAAGGTCACGGACTAAGGCAGAACGTGAAAAAAAAATGCGACGAACTTCTTTCGCTGCCGATGCTCGGGCAGGTGAACAGCCTCAACGTCAGCGCGGCGGCTGCAGTCTTTTTCTACGAAGTGGTCCGCCAGCGGCTTCAGGCTGAAAAGAAAAACAGTGAGCGGAATCCCGGCTCTTCAGGAATTTAGCACGCTTTCCAGAAAAAGCTTTTCGATATCCGGAACCGGAATTTCTCTCACGGCCGCGGCCACAATCTGATCTTCGAGCAGCGGCCCGGGCTCGATCCCGGCAAAATAGCTGAAAGGCTTCCCCTGAACCTCTTCTCCCAGATGCTGTCGCATCCGCTCAGCGACTTCGGGGTTATTTTTTGAAGCCTGATACAGGCACCAGACCGCCTTCAGCCGGTCGATTTCCCCGGCCCAGACGATTTTCCCCCGGTTTATCAAAATCACTTCGTCGCAGACTTTTTCCACCTCGGGCAGCAGATGCGAGGAAAGAAAGATGGTGCTTCCTTTCTTCTTGAGTTCAAGGATGAATTTCCTTATTTCATACATGATGACCGGGTCGAGACCGGTGTAGGGTTCATCAAATATAAGAATTTCCGGTTCACCTATGGTGGCCACTCCAAAAGCTACTTTCTGCACAGTTCCTTTTGAAAGGGATTTTATCCGCCGGTCGAGATGCTCTTCCAGCCCGAGCTTCCGCGCCAGTTCAACTGCCAGTTCATTCGCTTTTTCGCCGGGCCAGCCCTCGCTCCGGGCAACATAACGCAGGGTTTCTCTAACGGTCAGAAAGGGATAAAGGCTGGCCGTTTCCTGGAGGTAACCGGCTTTCAACCTTCCGCCTCTGCGGTTTTCAGGATTCTGAGAGAAGTACTCAACCCGCCCTTCATCAGGTTTAAGAAAATCAAGGATGATTCTCAGGGTGGTGGTCTTGCCGGCGCCGTTCGGGCCGAGAAACCCGGTGAGCTTTCCGGGTTTTATGGAAAAATTCACTCCTCTAAGGGCTTCCTTTTTATGGCGACCGGCCAGCCCCTCGCGGTAGGTCTTGCGCAAACCGGAAATTCGCAGACGCTCGGGGCAGCCGGAGGCGCTGGCGAAAATCAGATTTTTCTTCCAGACGGCGGAGCGGAAGATGAGGAAGGATAAAACCAGCCACCCGACGGTCGCTGTAAGTATCAGCACATAATGCCAGGGAACCTGTTTCATCTCTGACGGAAGCAGCAAAAGAAGCACCACGTTTTCCCAGCGGAATTTTATGATGCTGGCCGCTTCTAAAAGCCATTCAGCCCGAAATAAAAGGCCCACCGTTATGATCGTGCCAAAATAAATTAAAAACAGAGCGGCAAAATTCATAACCCCCTTCAACAGTACCGCCAGGAAAAAGCCCACCACGATAAAATAAAGAGCAACCGGCAGCTTCAACAAAAATATCCTGAGAATATCAGGTGCAGCCCACCACTGTCCCCTGATCGCCAGAAAAAGAAAAGACAGAAGAAGCCCCAGTAAAAGCGCCCCGAAGATAATGAGGAAATAGCCCAAAAATTTGCCCCAGAACATCGCGGGCACTTTCACCCGGCTGATAAAAGGGTCAATCTGTCTCGATTCAAACTCGTCGCGCACGAGTCCGCTGCTCAGCAGGACAGCCATCATCGGGAAAAAGGACAGCATATTTTTTAACCCGGCTTCTGGATATCCCTCAGCAAACATAAGATAAAGAAAGCTCAGATAGAGAAACCCGACTAAAACGAGGCTGACCCGGTTGGTCCTGAGAATTTTTTTCCAGGTAATCCTGATGCTTTCCAGAAGCATTTCTCCTCCCCGACATTAACTCAAAAGCGCGTAAAACCAGCTGACCGCCGCCGGCCAGCGATGGAGTCCTGCAATTTTCAGGCGCAAGCTAAAAAACTCCTGATAGACCTCTACGGAAACTCAGGCTGTCTGAAAATTCGTATGAAATTTTCAAATTCCCCCAGGATCAGGTTAAAACTCTCCATCTCCGTGATAATTTCCGCCGTTATCGACATTGTTGTTATTATCAGGAAACAGTAAAAAACTTTCAAACATTTTTTAGCCTGCGCGAAAAAGACAAAAACAGCACTCCTGACGCTCCTTTTTGCTCTGAGTTCCGGATCCAGTTGATACACTCTTTCCGGAAAACTGCCATCCTGCCGCTCTTCCTTTAATAAACGGGCCGGCCTTTGAGCTGCAGAAAGAAAAAGGGCTCCTTCGCGAAGCCCTCCCCTTTTTACTTCAACCCCTCTCTGCTCGCCGCCTTTTCCTGTTAAAAAATCAGAATGGCTTCTCTCAACTACGATGATTCCTCGACTGTTTCCTCCGGTCACGGAAAAATTTTCTTTCTCTCCTCCCGTATTCATCTGTCAGATCAAAAGACGTCCCACCGGCAGAAATTTTCTCACGACACCTGAAATAATTTTCATAAATCTAAATTTAAATAAGGCTCAAGGAAATCCGAAGTCATTCGGATAAATCAAATACCGACTTTGCTATTTTATTAAGGCTCCACGGGAAAAAATTTTGTTTTTCCTCTGTTAAATTTAGTTTGCCCCGTGGATATCACATCCAGATCGAGGCCTGTGGCATGTGAGTCAATTTTCGCCGGAAAGTCGGAAGGCGCTTCCGGTGAATGCTCAACCGGAAATAAAAGGCAGCCGATCTGTAGCGTAAATTCCCGTTTACCCGTCGTTTCATGAACGTAAAGAGGCGTTTACCCTCGCCGCGGTGATTTCTTCAGCGCCGGCTATTTGTCTTCAGCAGAAACTTCTGGCATCCGGCTTGCTTTTAACTAAAGCGATGCCCGAGGGCAGAACAAATTAAAAAGGAGGTTATCATGAGAAACAACACAAAAATTAAGGCCGTTACTCTTCTGGTCATTTTCGCTCTGGTGTTCGGGTTGGTGCCGGCCATTTCCCTGGCCGCTGTGACCACTTCCGTTCCGGCAAGTACCGATACTGACTGCTTCAAAAAATTCGAAGAGTGTGTAAATAATGTCAGAACTTCTTTTCCGGGTTCAACCTTCGACTTTCTGGACTGTGAGCTCGCGCTCATCAAGTGCATTAAAAGCCAGTTAAAATAATGAGCAGAAAAACACTTAACCCGCAAACGGTCGGGAGGGGGTCTGGTTTCAGACCCCCTCTCAAAACATTATGGGGGAGCCGTTCTCTACTGCTGATTTCAGGGCTGTTGATACTGATGGTGATGACGATATTCATCCTGTATCGATACCTTTCAACCCTGAAGGGAAATTATTCGCCGGCACCGGTGAAAATTGAAAGAATAATCCCTGTGATAGAGGATAGCTCATTCCACACATCCGGAGAAAGCGAAGCCATCATCAGCCAGCCGGCTGCCATGGCCTTCGCCGGAGAAACCCTGTTTGTTCTCGATAGCGCAGACGGCTGTGTTCGGCTTTTTAACAGGAAAGGCAATTTTATAAAGACCATAGGAAAGAGGGGTAAGGGACCGGGAGAGTTCAACCGACCGGAAGGCATCTGCCTGGACCTTCCAGGGCGAAGGATGGTAATAGCCGACACGGCCAGCCGGCGGATCCAGATCCTGGACTTCGAGGGCAGACTGAAAGCCTCGCTGAACCTGAGCTTTCCCCCGACCGGAGTGGCCATATCCGGAGACCGACTGTACATACTGGCTTTTCCTGGAAGCTCGCTGCTTATCAAAAATGAAGGGCTGGTGAAAATCTACAACCACAACCTTGAGCCGGAAGGAGAATTTTTAAAGCCGGCAACAACGAACGATATTTCCATGAATCTACTGGCAAATTCCATCATCCTTAAAATAGACCGGAACGGCCAGCTCCTGGCCGCAAGGCAGTTTGCTCTTAACGAAGTTCAGGTATTCGACCCGCAGGGGAGATTAATAAGGCGATTTGAAATCATCTACAAAGGCGCAGAATCGAGCCCGCCCGGTCTCGACCTGAAGATTCAGCGCAACGAGGACCTGCAAAAAGTCGCACTTCTGGTTCTGGACGTGGCCTTCGATTCAGCCAACAATTATTACTTTCTGGCCGGCAACAGCGGAAAACAACAGGACGGAAGCCTGGAAAAAGGCCGGGAGATTTACAGGTATAGCAGTCAGGGCAAATATCTGGGGACGATCATTCTACCCCTGCGCGCCAGACTGATAGCTTTCAGCCCGGAGGACGAGCTTTACCTCATAGATGAAAATTACGACCTGAGAAAATTCATACTGACAGAGAGAGGACCGAGATGAAGTCTGGGAAAATTCCTGTGCTGCTCTCCATCATCCTGATAGCTTTGCTATTCTGGGGTCTAAACAACCGGCAGAAATGGCAGGACTGCCAGCGCGCGAACCGGGAGATGATGGCTGAGCTTAAAAAAGCTGTGGCTTCAACTTCCAGCAGACACGGCCAGACTTTTTTTCAGGAAGGAGATGAATTTCAGGAATCTGTATCCCTCCGGTTGCTGGACGGTCAGACCTGGGTTCTTCAGCCAGGAACGCGCACGGTTTTGATCTTCATCAGCACCGGCTGCCCGGCCTGCCTGGAAATAGCGCTCAGGGTATTTCTGGATGTACAGGAATTCCAGCATCATGGGGTTCAGATAGTGTCTGTCAGCCGGGATTCCGAAGAAGATCTGACCGATATGGTGGGACAGAGAAACTGGCCGCTTCCGGTGGTCCACGACCGGGAAGGCCGACTTTACCGGATGTTCCGGATAGCGGCCGAGCCGGTCGTGGTCTTCATTGACTGCCGGCTGGTAAAGCTCAGAATCCTTCCGTTAGAGATAGATAATCGCAGAGCCCAGCTTTGCGAAGCGATCAAACAGAGCCTCGCTTCATCCGGTTAAAAAAATTTTGAGCTTTTATGCTGACGCATGAAGACTTGATCTTTACAGTCAGTAAAGAGAATTATTATTGATATTTTCCGGAAAAATAGAGCTCAGGAAATCTGCAAAGCCCGGTATCTTAGTTTGAGCTATCGCGGGAAAAGGCCACTTCCGGGCGGAAAAACCTTACTTGACAGATCCACCCCGCTATCTTTAATATACTCTGGATTTAACTTTTCTGATAAAATTATCTCGGAAGAAATAAAATGAAAGAGAAAATCGATTTTTATTCGCTCGAACGCCCGATCATCGCTCTCAAAGAGCAGATCGACGCGCTCGAAGCCAGCGAGGATTCCAACCGCCGGGAGAAAATTGCCGCGCTCAGGGCGCAGATCGAAAAAGAATGGGCAAAAATAGCCCCGAAACTGACAGCCGTTCACATCGTTCAGATTGCCCGACACCCCAAAAGACCTTATACCCTGGATTACATCAACGCGCTTTTCAAAGATTTTATGGAATTTCACGGCGACCGGCGGTTTGCTGACGACCCGGCCATCGTCGCCGGCCTGGCCTTTTACAAAGGACAAACAGTAGCTGTGATCGGTCATCAGAAGGGCAGAACGACCAAGGCCAGACTCGAACGGAACTTCGGCCAGCCGAACCCCGAAGGTTACCGCAAAGCACTCAGAATCATGCAGAAGGCCGAGAAATTCGGATTCCCCGTGATTACCTTCGTCGACACTCCAGGCGCTTACCCTGGAATCGGGGCTGAAGAGCGCGGGCAGGCCGAAGCGATCGCCTACAACTTGAAGGTTATTGCCAGGCTTAAAACCCCGATCATCAACGTGATCATCGGGGAAGGGGGAAGCGGCGGCGGGCTGGGCATCGGCTTTGGCGACGCTCTTCTCATGCTGGAATACGCTTTTTATTCAGTCATTTCCCCGGAAGGATGCGCCGCCATCCTCTGGAAAGACCAGGGCCCGATGGCCGTGGAGCAGGCCGCTGAGAATCTCGGTCTCCGTGCTCAGAAGCTTTATGAACTCGGCATCATAGATAAAATCATACCCGAGCCACCCGGCGGAGCTCACATAGATTACGAAACCACCTTCAAAAACGTCGATAAGCATCTGAGCCAGACGCTGAAAAAACTCCAGCAGATGACGATTGAAGAGCTTCTGGACGAACGTTACCGGAAGATCAGGCGTCAGGGCATTTTTGAGGTCAGAAAGTGACTCCACGCCGGTGAAGAAGAATATCCGGCACTGAGGTTATCATCAAAATGAGCGGCGAACAGGGAAAGAAAGTTATCAGCGCCATCAAGGGCACGAAGGATATTCTGCCTTCTGAAGTTCGCCTCTGGCAGATAGCTGAGGCCACCGCCAGGGAAATCTTCGAACTTTACGGATACCGCGAGCTCCGGGCACCGGTCATCGAGCCGACGGAGCTTTTCGAAAGAGGTACAGGAGCCTCCTCGGACATCGTGACGAAGGAGATGTACACCTTCACCGATAAGGGCGGGCGTTCAATCACCCTGCGTCCAGAATACACCCCTTCGGTCGTCAGGGCCATCATCGAACATCGCCTTGACCTTCAGCCTCAACCGCTACGTTTCTACTACATTGGGCCGATGTTCCGTTACGACAGGCCTCAAAAAGGAAGATACCGCCAGTTCCACCAGATTGACATAGAAGTTTTCGGGGAAAAAGACCCGGCGATAGACGCAGAAATTCTCGAGATGGCCCACCGTTTGCTCTCCTCTCTGGGAGTTACCGGAGTGTTCACTCTGGTCAATTCGGTCGGCTGCAAGAAATGCCGTCCGGCTTACGGTCAGAAGCTCCGGGAAGCTGCTCTGGCGGTAAAAGAGCAGCTCTGCCCGGACTGCCAGCGAAAATCTGAGATCAATCCCCTGCGTATTTTTGACTGCAAGGTGGAAAGCTGCCGGGCACTGGCCGCCAGTTTTCCCCGGATCACAGATTTTCTCTGCGAGGAATGCTCCGAGCACTTCAAGAAATTCCGGGAATATCTTGACCTTTATGGAATAAGCTACCGGGTGGACCCGACTCTTGTCCGCGGTCTCGATTATTACACCAAAACCGCCTTTGAAATAGTAACCGAAGAGACGGGAGCCCAGAACGCCATCTGCGGCGGAGGCCGCTACGACGATATGGTCAGGGAATTTGGCGGCCCCGACCTCTGCGGCATCGGTTTTGCCATGGGGGTGGAAAGATTGCTGAGTGTGGCCAGCATCAAGGTCCCCGAAAGAAGCTTTGTTTACTTCGCTTACCTCGGGGAGGAAGCCAAAAAAGAAAGCCTTAAGCTCGCCCGCAGCCTGCGCTCGGAAGGAATTGAGTGTCTGGTTGAATTCAGGGAAAGAAAGATGAAAGACCACTTCAGCCGGGCAAACAAACTCGGCGCTGAGTGGGTGCTGATCGTCGGCGAGGACGAACTGCGGAAAGGCAAATTCCAGCTTAAGGATATGACCAGAGCCAGACAGTTTGAAGGAAGCCTGATGGAGCTGGCCTCGATCATCAAAGGGAAGAAAATCCTGGAGACCGGTTAAACCCTGCAGGGAAAGAAAATGGAAAAACAGAAAGAAGGCACTCTCTGGAAACGGACTGATTACGGCGGAAATCTGCGGGCGGAAGACGCCGGCCGGCAGGTGGTGCTGAACGGCTGGGTCCAGCGGGTCAGGGATATCGGCAGTCTGGTTTTCGTCGACCTGCGAGACCTCGCCGGTCTGGTTCAGCTGGTAGCCAGCAGCGACCGTCCGGAAATCCTGGAAAAAGCTAAAAAGCTGCGTGGAGAATATGTGATTCAGGCCCGCGGCCTGGTGCGAAAAAGGGCGCCGGAAGCCGTCAACCGGGAACTGGACACCGGTGAAATAGAAGTAGAAATCCAGGACCTGGAAGTTCTCAATCTGGCCGCCACTCCGCCGTTTGTTATTTCCGACCCTCCCCAGGCTTCGGAAGAACTCAGGCTGAAATACAGATATCTCGACCTGCGACGTCCGGGGATGCAGAAGAATATCATCCTCAGACATAAAGCCGCGTTGCTGACGAGGAACTTTCTCAACCGGAAAGGCTTTTTAGAGATTGAAACTCCTTTTCTGACGAAATCCACCCCGGAGGGAGCGCGGGATTACCTGGTGCCGAGCCGGATTCATCACGGAAAATTCTATGCGCTTCCTCAATCACCTCAACTTTTCAAGCAGATTCTTATGATTTCCGGATTCGACCGTTACTTTCAGATCGTTAGATGTTTCCGGGATGAAGACCTCAGAGCCGACCGCCAGCCTGAGTTCACCCAGATCGATATCGAGCTGAGCTTCACCGACCGCGAGGAAATTTTTGAGCTGATTGAAGAGCTGATGGTAGAATTTTTCTCCATCGGTGGGTATGAGGTCAGGAGGCCCTTCCTCAGGCTTACTTACGAAGAGGCCATAGATAGATACGGGACGGACAAACCTGACCTCCGGGATGAAACGGCCATTGTCGACCTGACCGAACTCGGGCGCGCTTCCGGTTCGGAACTTCTCAAAGGAATTATAGAAAAAGGAGGCGTGCTGAAGGCGCTGCTGGTTAAAGGCGGAGGAAGTTTTTCCCGTTCCCGGCTGGATAAACTTCAGGAAGAAGCCAGAAACCTCGGAGCTGGCGGCCTCATCTGGGTGCGGAAAGCCGAGGGTGGTTTTAAGAGCTCCCTGAAAATTGAACAGGAAAAACTCCAGACCATCTGGCAGGCACTCCTGGCTGAGGATTCTGACCTGGCGCTCCTGGTAGCTTCCGACAGAGCCACCGCGGTTAAAGTTCTGGGCGAATTCCGCAAAAATTTTATTTTTGAAAAGATAAAGGACGGCCGTCTGGACAGGAATAAGCTGGCTTTCTGCTGGGTTACCGATTTTCCGCTTTTCGAGTGGAGCGAAGAGGAACAGAAGATTGTCTCGATGCACCATCCGTTTACCTCTCCACACCCGGCCGACCTGGAATTTCTTGAAACCGACCCGTACAGGGTTAAAGCTCTGGCCTATGACATTGTGCTCAACGGCTATGAGGTCGGTGGTGGTTCGATCAGGATTCATCAACCGGAACTTCAGTCCCGAATATTTAAGATTCTCGGACTCACTCCGGAGCAGGCACGGGAGAAATTCGGCTTCTTCCTCGAGGCGCTGAGTTACGGAGCCCCACCGCACGGAGGCATCGCTCTCGGTTTTGACCGTCTGGTCATGCTACTCTGCGGAGAAGAGTCGATAAGGGAAGTCATTCCCTTCCCGAAGACCACGAGCGCGATGTGTCTCATGACCGGCTCACCTTCCCCGGTCGACCCGAAACAGCTGGATGAGCTGGGGATAAAAATCACTGAAGGTTAATGGTTAAACCTGAATAATAAGGGGCGGCATAACCCGGGAAAAATCACTTCCGCATATCTCCTCCGGATATGGGTTTCCATCTAAGTTCTGCAGACCCATCTCTTCTGGAAGACTTTTAATTTCCCCGCGTTTCTATTTACGGAATCTTATGCCGGCGGAGAAAAGCATGGTTCTCGTTTTAATGCTCGGATAGAACTCCAGAGCCCCTGTGCCCAGGCTGAGGTTGGTCAGTCCGTGATAATAACGAAACTCCACGAACGGACTCGCTTTTCCCTGCCTGAACTCCAGACCGGCTCCAGCCACCAGTCCGAAATCCACCTTCCGGGTATCATTCTTCAGGTCGGGTCCCCCGGGTCCAAATGGCTCGCCCCTGTGCCGGAGGATAAAAGCCAGCTCGTAACCGGCAAGGAGATATGGTGCCCACTGGCCGCCGCGACTGACCTTAGTCAGACCGGTGTGGCTCAGAGTCCCGAGCCGGTAGGGCAGAGAACCGGTCTTTTCATCCAGATAATACACATCCAGGTTAGTCCCTTTTTCCAGATAGTTCACATCAAACACAAAAGCTAACGGAATCTGGCTGAGTTTCAGTTCGAGCCCTGCTCCGACCCCGACCCCGGTCCTCCAGGCATTCTGATACTGGATTTCAGGTATTCCCACGGCCACCGGAATTCCCTGGTACTTAGCCAGCGACAGACCGCCCGAAAGCCTGAAGCCAGTTTCAACCGGAGCCGCCGAAAGCGTCGCGGCCAGCAGGAAGACCAGGAAAAATGTTCCTGTCCGTTTCCTCATTTTTACCCTCCTTAAAGATGATTGCCCTGGCCTTATGAGGGTCGAAATTCAACTCATATTATTATAAATATTATTTGGCTCCGGTTTACGATTCGACTTTATCTCCATGGATATGACGAGAGGAAGAGCTATGGCGATCGATCGCGCCTGAAATTTTGTATGGTTTAATGTCTGAACCTCATCCATACCTGTACTACCATCCCCACTCAATAGATTCTCCGGAAAAGATCATCTTCAATAATCCAGTGAAGAAACTTGCCGCTTGAAAAATTCATTTCATTACCGATTCTCATTCAGGCAAAAAACATGCCAGCTCGAGGAGTTGCTGTTTAGGGGAGAGAAACAGATAGTGCCAGACCCTGTCTGTTCTGGCTCGAATACAGATGTTTCCTGCAGAGGACAGTCCGGTTTAACCCCTTCTAACAGACAAATTTCCTGCCTTAATATTCCTTCTGTTTTTCTTTCGGCAATTTAACGGACTTCAAATCAAAAGGTCCTATCCCGCTTCTGCCAGCAGGAACATGGCTGAAGCCGAGCCCGGAATCGGTTCAGCGGAACAAACCCGAATAAATCGCCCTCATGGAGAAAACAAAAAGCGATTACGGGATTGCTCTTAAAAATAGATCATCTGCTGGTCTATGAAAAAAATCAAAATTATTTGCCAGGCCGAAACCCTGATAGAATTTCCCCGTGTGTTTTACAGCCTGGTAGAAATATCCTGTACCGCTCTCATCCTTAACCCAGGAAATAAAAAGGGGCAGCCTCACGGCCGCCCCTTCGCTTATGCTCGATATTGAGAAATTATTTCCGGCTCACTCCACCAGCTGTCCGGTCAGCGGGTCGAGCAGCTTTACCCGGTGCACCCTGCCCAGCTTTTCCAGCGGGCCCGGCCACTTTTCCGAACCTTTGTTGCAGGGTTCCCAGTCGCCGACGATCATGATGACCATTTTATCCGGATGGATGTATTTCCTGGCCACTTCCAGCACCTTTTCTCTGGTGACTGCTCTTATCTTATCGCGGTAGGTATCGTAATAATTCATCGGTTTGCCCTGAAGTTCGAGCATGGCGAAATTGACCATGGTGTTGATCGGGCTCTGGAAGAAATCGGCAAAACTTTCCAGATAGTAATTGATGGCCGTCTCCATCTCCGCTTCAGAAACCAGCTCCTGACGGATTCTTTCAAACTCTTTCAGGATCAAAGAGATGGCATAACCGACCGTTTCCGATTTCGTCTGGACATATCCGGAAAATGTCCCCGGGAACCCCCACCTGTAGGTGAAACGGCTTCCGGTGTTGTAAGCGAGTCCTTCGTCAGACCTGACCTTTGAGGTGATCCTGGAGGTGAAACTTCCTCCGCCCAGGATGAAATTCATCACCTGAACGGCAAAATAATCCGGGTTGGTATCCTCGATACCGAGATGACCGACCGACACATAACCCTGATTGATCTTCTTCTGGATGAAATAAACTCCGGGCTCGGGTTCGGGGAAATTTTTGCTCACCGCCGGGAATGAGAGCGACCTGTTCTGCCATTTCGCCACATATTTATTTATTTTATTCTTCAACTGCTCCCGGCTGAAATCACCGGCCGCGGCGATGATTATGTTCTTCGGGAAGAAGTACCGAGCGTGGAAAGCTTTCAGGTCATCGCGGGTGATGCTCTCGACGGTGGCTTTAGTTGCCTGATAGGTCAGCGGATGTTCTCCGTAAAGAACTTTCTGAAATTCGCGGCTCAGCACCTGGCTGGGGTTATCGTTGGCTGACCTCATCTGTTCAATCATCCGGTCGCGGGCCAGCTTCAGGCTGTCTTCCCTGAATTCCGGGTTCATCAGCACGTCGAAGAAAATATTCAAACCTTCATCCAGATCCTTGCTCAGAACCGACATCGACAGAGCGGCTGTTCTTTCTCCCACAGAGAAATTCAGCGTACCGCCGAGAAAATCAATCCTCTCCTCGATCTGAGAACCGGTTCTGGTTTTCGTGCCGCCCTTGATCAGACACTGTGAGAGCAGCTCATCCAGTCCGGCTTTTTCTTTCGGAACATAAAGGCTTCCCGTGTGGATGATGGCGATGATGTTGACGATCGGAAGTTCCCTGGCCTCTTTTACATATGCTCGCAAACCGTTGGCCAGCGTCATGCGGAATTCGGCCGGCTTCGGCGGCTCAAACTTAAGAGGAGGAAATTTGAGCTCTTCCGGACGACTGACCTGGGCTGAAACCAGGCTGAAACAGGTAAAAATCAGCCCCAGTAATATCATGGCTGCTTTAATTCTTTTCATGGTCATCCCTCCTTACCTTCCCAGACCGCGGCTGTAAACGGCCACCAGGCAGTTATCCTTAACAAAATATTTCGCCGCCACCCTCTTTATGTCGTCAGAAGTGACCTTCTTCAAATCTTCCAGGTCTGTCAGGAGCGCGCGCCAGCCTCGATGAAGTTCAGCCCGGCCGATTCTCATGGCGATAAACATAGGGCTTTCCAGTCCCCTGACAAAGGTGGCTTCTGCCCGGTTCTTGGCTTTCTGCAGTTCATCCGGGGTCACGCCATCCTTTTTAATCTTTTCGATTTCCTCCCAGAGGGGTTTCTCCAGATCTTCCGGTTTGACGCCTTTCTGCAGTTTGGGAATTACGTTAAAAGTAAAAGCTCCAGCGTACCACTGCGGCCGGGCCATGGCCATCGCTCTTATGGCCAGGTCTTTTTCCTGAACGAGAACTTTCGTCAGTCGACCGGTCTCACCGGAAAGAATGCCGGCCAGCAGGGTTAATGCCGGAACATCGGGATCACCTTCAGGCGGGATGTGGAACCACATCTGGAGGTTGGGCATTCCGGGTCCCTGTCCGTACATTCTCTTTTCCGAATGCTGCGGAGGAACGCTGGTTCTGATCGGCTCGATGTCCTCGCCCCTTGGAATCCGACCGAAATATTTTTCTGCCAGCTGGATGATTTCTTCGGGCTTGAAATCTCCCACGTAGACGGCCACGGCATTATTCGGAACGTAATACTTCCGGTTGAACTCAATCAAATCTTTTTTGGTGATTCTCCTGAGGTCATCCATCCAGCCGATGACCTGCCAGTGGTAGGGGGAAGCAACATAAAAAGCTGCCCTCACCTGCTCGTTGAACAGAAACCCCGGGCTGTTCTCGCTGAGCCTTCTTTCTTCCATGACCACGTCCTTCTCAGAGTAGAATTCGCGGAAAACAGGATTCATCATCCGGTCGGACTCGAGCAGCATCTGCAGTTCGACCTTGTTCGCCGGAAGCGTCACGTAATAACCGGTGACCTCATCCGAGGTGGAGGCGTTCAGACCGGTACCTCCGTTTTTCATGTAGGTTTCCCAGAGATGGTCCTTGATGATGTATTTTTTCTGGGCTTTTACCAGCTTGTCCACCTGCTTCTGCCATTCCGCAATCTTCTGCTGATCACCGTCTTTCTTCCAGTACTTTTCGCGGTAAATTTTCTCCATCAGCTCGTCGATCTGCCGGTCGATAGCGGCGTCAGCTTCGTAATCGCTCACCCCCATCATCTTCGTTCCCTTAAACATCATGTGCTCATGGAGATGGGCAATTCCGGTTATGCCCGGCCTCTCGTTGACCGAGCCGACCTTGTAGTAGATATGACAGACAACCCGCGGAACTCCAGGTTTTGGCACCATCAGGATTTTCATACCGTTGGCCAGCACGTGTTCCTTAACTTCCAGCTTGATCTCGGCTGAAGCCACCGCGCCGATAGCCAGAAGCAGGAAGCAGGCCAGCCAGAAGACAGCTGCTCCTTTCCGGTTCATATTTTTACCTCCTTCCTCACAGAGAAAATAAATTTACCTCCCTCATGGGCGAAATATACATATTCATATTTTATTCAATTTTTATGACGGCGGGGAAGTCTTTTTTCTTCCCCTGCTGAATCAGCCCTCTTTATCAATTTTTCATTTTTCCGGCTGGTTGAATTAAAATTTTTATCTTAAGTTCATCCGCGCATTTTAATAACACGCTCCGCCCGCCACCGGAGACTCAGAGAGAAATAGAAATATAAACAGGCTGTCGCTTCTGATAACGGGCCTACCTGTTGATATCCCTTCTTTATTTTATTTTTTCTTGTCAAATCCCGCCGGGATTAGTATCATTCAAAACTTGTAGATTTTTCTACCGGAGCTAAGAACCATGAACCTCTGGGTAAAGAAAAAACCTGAAGAGCTGCAGGAGGCCTCCGAACACACTCAACTGAGGAAAAGCCTCCGAGCGGTCGACCTGGCGGCGCTGGGAATAGGTTCGGTGGTCGGAACCGGCATCTTCGTGGCCACCGGGCAGGGAGCCCATCTCGCGGGTCCGGCTGTTCTCCTTTCGTTCATCATAGCGGCGGTAACGGCCGGACTGTGCGCGCTGACTTACTCCGAGCTGGCCAGCATGTTCCCGGTGGCTGGCAGCACCTATTCATATTCCTACGCCGCTTTCGGAGAAGTGATTGCCTGGATAATCGGCTGGGACCTGATGTTAGAGTACCTGGTTTCCGGAAGCGCGGTGGCTTCGGGATGGTCCACCACCTTCATCGGGCTTCTGGAAAATCTCGGAGTTAAGCTGCCAAAAGCTCTCTGTCTTACTCCGCTGGCCGGTGGAATCGTCGACCTGCCGGCAATTCTCATCACTCTGCTGATCACCTGGATTCTTTACTTAGGGATCAGAGAAAGTTCGATTACCAACAACATAATCGTCGTTCTTAAAATATCCGTAATCGTGCTCTTCATTGTCCTGGGCATCAGCCATGTCAACCTGAAAAACCTGACGCCGTTCGCCCCGTTCGGCTGGAAAGGTATCATGGCTGGTGCAGCCATCATTTTCTTTGCCTACATCGGATTCGACGCGGTCTCCACGGCCGCCGAAGAAACTATCAACCCGAAAAGGGATGTGCCGCTCGGCTTGATGCTCTGTCTCGCCGTGGTCATCATTCTCTATGTCGGCGTCGCCTTCGTCCTGACCGGGCTGGTTCCTTACAAAGAAATCGATATCGGCAACGCGCTCCCGGCAGCACTGGCCAGAATCGGGATACGCTGGGGCGGCGCGCTGGTGGCTACCGGCGGGATCATAGGGATGATTTCCACCCTGCTTATAACCGTCTACGGCCAGGTCAGGATTTTTATGGTGATGGCCAGGGACGGGTTGCTACCCGAAGTTTTTTCCCGCGTGCACCCGAAACACCGCACCCCGGCCATTTGCACCTGGATCACCGGAGCGCTGACGGCCGTCATAGCCGGCTTTTTCCCGCTGAATGTGATCATAGAACTGTGCAACATCGGCACTCTGTTTGCCTTCATCCTGGTTTCTGTGGGGGTGATCGTGCTTCGCCACACCCAGCCGCAGGTTGAGAGAAAATTCCGCACGCCGCTGGTTCCTTTCACTCCCTTAATTACCATCGGGTTCTGCCTTTACCTGATGGCCAGCCTGCCGGCACTTACCTGGCTGCGATTCACTGCCTGGCTGGCCGCCGGATTGATTTTTTATTTTGTTTACGGAGTGCGACATTCAAAGCTCCAGAACCGGTACCAGAAGGCTATGTAAATCCAGGCTTTCAGGAATAAAAAACACCGGAAAACAGGCCTACACAACTAACATTGCTGGAAAGCCGTCAGTTTGCCAGAAGCTTCTCGCTATTTCCAGATAAAAATTCTCCAGCCCTGCGCTGCTGGTCTCGGGCGCTCATTCGCCCAGGTATACTTTTGACACAGCTATAAATACCCGTGCTCAGCCGCGCTTGACAATTACCCCGCCAGGATTAATTATTTAATTACACAGGGGAAAAAGGAGGTCGTCATGGCCACCGAAAGAGAGATAACCTATCGCCGGAGAGAAGCAAAAGCGGCTCGCTTGAAAACTATCGCCAGACTTATACCTGTCCTTAAAAACATCAAGCCCTTAGCCTGGTATCTGGCGAATTCCTGGGAAAAACAGATCAGAAAGAGCGCTGAGCAGAACATGGCCAGAAGGGAGAAACCACCAGGAGCTATCCGCGACCGGGCAGAAATGGGCATAGCCATCCTGAGAACGGTAACACGGGCGATCATCGAAGACCGCCTTTCCCCCCGAACGGTGGAAAAATTGCTGAAGGTGCTGCTGGCGGAAGCCATCGTCAAAGAAGGGGAAATTTCCATCAAAGAGGCTTTCCGCCAGAAGTACGGGGTGATTCCGCCGGCTTTCCTGCTGCTCAGTCCGACCAAAAAGTGCAATCTGTACTGCATCGGTTGCTACGCGGATTCCGACAGAACAGAAATTAAACTGTCCTGGCCGGTGCTCGACCGCCTGGTGACCGAAGCAAAACAATTCTGGGGAGCCAGGTTTATGGTGTTCAGCGGTGGCGAACCGCTTCTCTATGAAGATGAAGGGCACACCATAATGGACCTGGTCGAAAAGCACGACGACGTCTTTTTCCTGATGTACACCAACGGGACGCTGATAGACGAAAAATTAGCCCGGAGAATGGCCGGAGCAGGCAACATCATGCCGGCCATCTCGGTCGAAGGGCTCAAAGAATCAACCGAAAGACGGCGCGGCCGGGGAGTGTTTGACAGCATTCTCAGAGCCTTTGAAAACCTGCGAAAAGAAAAAGTGTTCTTCGGAATTTCCCTTACCGTCACCAGAAATAACGCCGATGAAGTTTTCTCCGACGAGGTGATTGATTTTTACTTCGGTCAACAGGGAGCTCATTTTGCCTGGGTTTTCCAGTACATGCCGATTGGACGGGCTTTCACTCTTGACCTTCTCCCGACTCCCGAGCAGCGGCTGCGGATGTACCGGCGCGCCTGGGAACTCGTTTACAAAAAACACCTTTTCCTGGTGGATTTCTGGAACAGCGGCACCGCCACCCACGGATGCATTTCAGCCGGAAGGTCAGGCGGTTACCTGGTGGTCAACTGGGACGGCACGGTCACTCCCTGCGTTTTCCTCCCCTACTCGCCGGTAAACATCTATGAAATTTACGGTCGGGGCAGGAATCTCATCGACGTCTGGGCCAATCCCTTCTTCGCCGACCTCAGGGAATGGCAGCGCATGTACGGATACGGACGCAACCTGTCCGCTGAAGGCTCCGTCAGGAACTGGATCATGCCCTGCCCGATGAGAGATCATTTCGGAGAGCTGTATGAATTATTGAAGAAGCACCGGCCCCGGCCGATCGACGAGAACGCTGCAGAAGCCCTGACCGACCCGGAATATTACCAGGGTCTGGTGGAGTACGACCGGAAGGTGGCCAGCCTGCTCGACCCCATCTGGGAAGAGAACTATCTCAGAGGAAACGCCGGTGGCCAGCCTGGCTCGAGCTGAAGCTCCGGTCAACTCAGAGATAGTCAGGCCCTTCTTTTTTCAGCCGTTCGACCAGTTCTCTCACCTTCTGATCCTGATCGCGGCTGCAGATGAGCAGGGCGTCACCGGCATTCACCACGATCAGGTCCTCCACCCCGACCAGAGCCGTGAGCTTTCCGGGGTTAAAAACGAGGCAGTTTCGAGCGTCAAGCGGTATCAAACGATCGCGGGAAACGTTGCAGTTCTCGTCAGCCGGCAGGTATTCATACAGAGAGCTCCATGAGCCCAGGTCTGACCAGCCAAAATCTCCAGGGTTCATCAGCGCCCCATGAACTTTTTCTATCAGCGCGTAGTCTATCGACAGCGCCGGTATTTCCTGGAAAATGCGGCGAACTTCCCGACGATCGTTCTTCCGGAGGGCTGGCAGAAGCTTTATCCAGGCAGAAAATATTTCCGGAACAAAATCCCTCAGATGTTCGGCAAAAGCGTCGGCCCGCCAGAGAAATATCCCGCTGTTCCAGTAATATTCCCCAGATTGGACGAATTCCAGAGCAGTCGAAAGGTCTGGCTTTTCCCTGAAGCCTCGAACCCGGTAAAATTTTTCACCGTCGATTTCTTCCCGATCACGCGAGCTAACATGGATATACCCATAGGCCGTCGAAGGAGAATCGGGAGGAATGCCAAAAAGAACAATTTTGCCAGAAGCGTGCGCTATTCTGGCGGCCAGCAGCAGCTTTCTCCTGAACTCCTCCACTTCTTCTATAAAATGGTCAGCCGGCAGAGCCACCACCACGGCCTCAGGGTTTTTCAGGTATATCACCGCTGTGGCCAGCACGAGAGAGGGCGCGGTGTTCCGTGCTTCCGGTTCCACCAGAAAATTCTTTTCGGGCAGACCGGGCAGGAGTTTTTTCAGGACCCTGGTCTGACTGGCGACAGCAATCGTATAAATCTTCGATGGCGGAATGAGCCCTTTCAACCGCCCGGCCGTATCCTCGACCAGAGAACTGCTGCTGATGATGCTGAGAAATTGCTTTGGCCGTTTTTTCCGGCTGAGCGGCCAGAACCTGGTGCCGCTCCCGCCGGCCAGGATTACCGCCCTCAGGTCCAGGTTGCCGTGAGCTCCACTGTCATTCTTTTTTTCCCGGGCCACTTTTATCCCCCTTGCTGTAATTTTATCAGCCGGCGCCGTTCAATTCCCTGATTGCCTCTTCCATCACCGACTGAATTTTAGCCCTGAGCTGCTCCAGGTCCTTCTCGCTGCTGGCTTCAAACCGCAGGACAAGCACCGGCTGGGTGTTGGAGGCTCTGAGCAAACCCCAGCCTCGTTCAAAAACAGCTCTGACGCCGTCAATATCAATCAGCTGTTTTACCTCAGGAGCCTGCGAGAGCTTTTCTTTTACCTTCTCCACTATTTTGAATTTCACCTCGTCGGAAGCATATATCCTGATCTCAGGCGTGCCGAAAACAGGCGGCAGGTCTGCCAGGTAGTCTGAAAGCTTCCGCCCGGAACGTGAGACTATTTCCAGCAGCCGGGCTGAGGCGTAGATGGCATCGTCAAAGCCGAACCAGCGGTCGGCAAAGAAAATATGCCCGCTCATTTCCCCGGCCAGTAGCGCTCGCTCTTCTTTTATTTTCTTTTTGATGAGCGAGTGGCCAGTCTTCCACATGATCGGCCGACCGCCGAGGCGCCTGATCTCCTCATACAGGAGCTGCGAAGCTTTCACCTCGGAAATCACCGCTGCCCCGGGGTGTTTCGGCAGGAGGTCCCGGGCGAAAATGATCATCAGCTGGTCACCCCATATCACACGGCCAGTGTTGTCAACCACACCGATGCGGTCGGCATCGCCATCGTAAGCGATGCCCAGTTCGGCCTGAGTGTTTTTCACCGTCTCAATCAGGTCTTTTAACGCTTCCAGCAGAGTGGGGTCCGGATGGTGATGCGGAAAACGTCCATCCATCTCGGTATAAAGCTCCACCACCTCGGCACCCAGACGCTTGAAAAGCGGAACCGCCACCGGTCCGGCTGTGCCGTTGCCGGGGTCGACCGCTATTCTGACCGGCCGGGAAAGACTGATCTGGCCGGCAACGTAATCTATGTAATCAGGAACGGGGTCGTATTCCACCCGCGTGCCCTGCGCGGGCTCAGGAAAATCCTTTTCCTTTATTATCCGGTATATGTCCTGGATTTCCGGCCCGTAAAGAGTTTCCTCGCCGATCATAATCTTGAACCCATTAAATTCCGGCGGGTTGTGAGAGCCGGTGATCATCACCGCCGCTTCCTTTTTCCTGTAAAAGACAGAAAAATAAACCAGAGGTGTGGGAATCACTCCGAGGTCCACCACCCGACAGCCGGAATGCAGAAGTCCATCGATCAACCCTCCAGCCAGCTCGGGCGAACTCAGGCGGCAGTCGCGGCCGACAGCCACTTCATTCCGGCCGGCTTTTTTTACCTTGCTGGCCACGGCCCGACCGATGAGAAACGCCAGTTCCGGCGTCAGGTCCTCTCCAACAACACCCCTGATGTCATATTCACGGAAAATTTCCTGGCGGACCTTCATGACCACGCCTCCATCCTTTCAGAAATAGATTAATACATTTTCACCTGCCCTGTGAATCATTTTTTTATTTCGGCAGCCCGCTCAGCCAGCGATTTCCAGCGGCTTTGGGCTTTCAGGATGAATTCGATAACTTCCCGGACTGCTCCGCTTCCTCCAGGTTTCTGGCAGCGATAGCAGGCGGCTTTTTTGATAAGCGGATGAGCGTCAGCCACAGCCGCCGGGAACCCTACCATCCTCATTACCTCCAGGTCCCCCAGATCATCGCCGACATAAGCAATTTCATCCAGAGCCAGCTGACGGCGCCCGGCTATTTCCAGCAAAACCTTCTTCTTGTCGAGTATACCCTGGTGAAATTCAGACAGTCCGAGCCGGCGCGCCCTTAATTCCAGCGAAGCTGAGGTTTTGCCTGTGATGATCCCGGTTTGAAGCCCTGCCAGATGCGCCAGGAAAATTCCGAGTCCGTCGTGAACGTGGTAACCCTTAACTTCCTCTCCGTCGGGAAGAACGTAAATCCTGCCGTCGGTCAGGGTGCCGTCAACATCCATCAGGATCAGGCGAACTTTTCTCGCCCGTCGAGCCTGAAAAAGATTCCTGATTTTTCGGAAAATCTCACACATTATGTATTTCCTTTTTTATCAATTATATAAGGAAGACAAAGAATACCGGGCAAACTACCTTTTTTTCCTGAATCTACAGGCAGCCCTGATAAATGAGACGAATAGCGGATGGGGCTCGAGCGGTCTCGATTTGAATTCCGGATGAAACTGACAGCCGAGAAACCAGGGATGTTTTTTCAGTTCTATGATCTCAACCAGCCCGTGTTCGGGGTTCCTGCCCGATATAACCAGCCCGGCCGATTCGAGCCTCTTTTCGTATTCCGGGTTGAATTCGTAACGGTGGCGATGCCGTTCGCTGATGAGTTCTTTTTTGTAAATTGAATAAGCGAGCGTGCCTTTTTTAAGCAGGCAATTGTAAGCGCCAAGCCTCATCGTCCCGCCGAGGTCAGAATCTTTCCTGAGCAAACGCCAGAGACGGAAGATTTTATGAGGGGTGTTTTCAGAAAATTCTTCGCTGTGAGCATCCTTTAACCCGGCCACATGGCGGGCGAACTCAATCGTGGCGCACTGCATCCCCAGACATATTCCGAAAAATGGCAGCCCCTTTTCCCGGGCGTACTGAATGGCTCTTATTTTGCCTTCAATCCCGCGGTGGCCAAAACCGCCCGGAACCAGAATCGCATCTTTGTTACGGAGAATTTTTTCGGGTCGGCCCTGTTCCAGGTCCTCGGCTTCAATCCAGTCAATATTTACTTTTACCCGGTTGGCCAGACCCCCGTGTTCCAGAGCCTGATAAAGGCTGATGTAGGAATCGTGCAGACCGACATACTTGCCAACCATGGCGATGTTCACCTCGCCGGTCGGATGATGATAGCGGCGGGCCAGCTCCTGCCAGCGCGAAAGGTCCGGCTGTCTGGCTGCAAGATTGAGCTTCTTCAGGATGATCCGGTCGAGTCCTTCGGCTGCAAAATTAAGCGGGATGTCATACATCGAAGGAGCGTCTACGGCAGTAATGACTGCCTCCAGAGGAACGTTGGTAAAAAGGGCAATCTTGCCCTTGATCTCCGGAGGCAACTCTCGATCGCTCCGGCAAAGTATGATGTCCGGCTGGATACCGATCGCCCGGAGCTCCTTCACGCTGTGCTGTGTCGGTTTCGTTTTTAACTCGCCGGAGGTGCCGACGTAGGGCACCAGCGTCAGATGAACGAACAGCGTATTTTCGGGACCGAGCGAAAGCCTCATCTGCCTGATAGCTTCGAGAAAAGGCTGTCCTTCAATGTCTCCGACAGTTCCGCCTATTTCCACAATTACTATGTCGTTATTGCCGGCAACGGAATAAAAGGCATTCTTTATCTCGTCGGTCACATGGGGAATTACCTGGACTGTCTTGCCGAGATAGTCTCCTCTTCTCTCCTTTCTGATGATCGATTCGTATATCTTCCCGGCCGTCCAGTTATGCAGTTTGCTGGTTCGGGTTGAGGTAAAACGCTCATAATGCCCGAGGTCGAGGTCGGTTTCGGCGCCGTCGTCGGTAACGTACACTTCGCCATGCTGAAAGGGACTCATCGTGCCGGGGTCGACATTCAGATAAGGGTCAAATTTCTGGAGAGTAATTTTGTAGCCATGTGACTCCAGCAGCAATCCGATCGAGGAGGCTGCTATTCCCTTACCAAGACCTGATATTACACCTCCGGTCACAAAAATAAACTTTGTCATGGCGGTTCTCTCTTTTAGATTATTTTGCCTGATTATAAATCTAATTTCAGCCAGACTCAACTGACCGGGTCAAAAAATTTGCGCCGGGGGCAGATTGCTCGCTCTCTTAATACCAAAATTTCAATAAAGAGAATTGATGATTCAGGCTGTTAAACCATCTGAGGGGAAGATCGTCGCCAGGAGATGAGGTTCCCGGGCGAAATTGATATATGAAAAACTATTCATATATTTCCATAAGACATCATCCCGGGTCATGGCCATCTTTGCCGGTAATATATGAAAAATTATTCATATATGCCTTTATCTTAAACATCCGGTGCTGTTTTTTTCCAGAAAAGCCTGTCAGTTCTGAAGAACAACCTGAAAATCGATATAAATTATTTTTTACTTTTTTACTTTTACGGCGAAAAATACCCGGCCGGGAAAACTCATCACGTTGAAAGTATGTTTTTTATGAGGTTAGCTGTATCCTGATTTTAATTATTTAAATTCCCGCGAGATATGGAAAAGCCCGGGAAAAGTTATTTGCCTGTCTCAGCTATTCTGTCTGGACAAAACTTCTCCCGTGGTGCTCTCGGGAACTTCAGTTGTCTGGCAGGTGGCTTCGAGATAAGCTCCTTCTTCCACCACGAGCCTCGGCGTGATCAGCGTGCCAAACACCCGGCCCTTGCTGTGAACTTCAATCCTGTCCCTTGCCTGAAGGTTGCCTTTTATCTCACCGTTAATGATTAACTGCCCGACCTTAACATCGGCTTCCACCTTTCCTTTTTCTCCCACTATCAGCATCGAATCAGAATTGATTTTTCCCTGGAAATATCCTTCTATCCGGAAAGAACCCTTGAAATTCAACTCGCCTTTCAATTCAGTTCCATGGTCGATAAGACCGGCCAGCCGGGATTCATCGACGATCTCTCTCACTCTTTCCTTTTCTTTCTCTTTCATTACCTGGCTCCTTTAAGCATATTATAAATTCGGTTTAAGTCATCCAGCGAAAAATAAAATATTTTAATGGCTCCCCTGTTGCGGTTGCCAGAGATAGCCACCTTTGTCCCGAGCAATCTGATCAACTCTTCCTCCACCGCCCTCAGGTCCGGGTCTTCAAGAGACTTCTGGATTCGTGGTGGCTTTTCTTTGTACTTCTGAACCAGCTTTTCTGTTTCCCTGACGGAAAGCTGTTTCTCCACCACCAACCGGGCCACCTGTAGCTGGAGGTCGGCATCTTCCAGCGCCAGCAGCGCCTTTGCCTGTCCCATCGACAGCTTTCCCTCAAGGATGAATTGCTTTATCTCCGGGTGGAGCTTCAAAAGCCTCAGATAATTGGCGACCGAGGCTCTATCCATCCCCACCCTTTCAGCAATTTCCTGCTGGGTTAGACCAAGCTCTGTGCTCAGCTGCTGAAACGCCTGGGCGATTTCCAGCGGGTTCAGGTTTTCCCGGTGAATGTTTTCTATGATCTGGACTTCAAGTTCCTTCTCCCGGGGGAGATTTCTGATGATAACCGGGACGGTGCGCAGGCCAGCCTTCTGAGCAGCCCTCCACCTTCTCTCGCCCACAACGATACGGTAATGGTCCTCTTCAGGAACCACCAAAATCGGCTGGATAATTCCGGTCTCCTTGATGGATTTCGAAAGCTCATCGATCGCCTGTTCATCGAAAATCGTTCTCGGCTGTTGAGGATTCGGCCGAACTTTTTCTATTTCGACCTCAGCGAAACGATCTTCCTTGAGAATCCCGAATTCCTCCGGGATAAAAGCTCCGAGACCTTTTCCGAGTCCTCTTTTGGTCATCTTTTAATCAACTCCTCTGCCAGATTCATGTAGGCTTCAGCTCCCTTGGATTTCGGGTCATAGAGAATGACAGGTTTTCCGAAACTCGGAGCTTCAGCCAGTCGCACACTTCGCGGTATTATCGTGTTGAGGAGAACCCCCCTCAGTGATTTTTTTATTTCATCAGCCACCTGCCGCGAAAGATTGGTTCTTTCGTCGAACATCGTAAGAAGAATGCCTTCTATGTAAAGCTGGGGATTAAAATAGGTCCGGACGATATCCAGGGTATGAAAAAGGTCGGGAATTCCTTCCATACAGAAGAATTCTGCCTGGACCGGGATCAGGATAGAATCAGCAGCAGACAGAGCATTTATCGTCAGATAGCCCAGGGATGGCGGACAATCTATAAGAATAAAATTAAACAATTTTTTTACTTCCTGAATCGCGTTCTTGAGCTTCTTTTCCCTTCCTTCTGTATGATAAAGCTCAGCTTCAGCGCCGCTCATCTCAGGCGAGCAACCGCACAGATACAGATTTTCCATCTCGGTCCTTGTGGCGCAATCTATGATATTCTGACCGTTGAGTAGTGCCTGATAAATGCCTTTCCCTTTCTCTTTTGGCTTCCCCAGACCAACCGTGGCCATACCCTGCGGGTCCATATCAACTATCAGGACCCTGAAGCTCTTGATGGCCAGGGCAGCTCCAAGGTTAATCGTCGTGGTGGTTTTCCCCACGCCGCCTTTCTGATTGGCTATAGCTATTACCCTGTTCATCCATCCTCTTCCGATGTTCCACGTGGAACATTTTCCCCGAGGTCTTTCTTCCTGATGACCTCAAGGTATAGATAAATATTATAAACTGCTGCCGGCGTAATTCCAGAGATTTTTTTAACCTGACCGATGTTTTCGGGCCTGTGTTTTTCCAGCTTTTCTATCTGTTCCCTGGTTAATCCGGGAATTTCTCTGTAATTAAGGCCGGCCGGAATCGGCATGCCATCAAGTTTCATAATCCTGGCAATCTCTTTTTCCTGCTTTTTCAGATAACCTTCATATTTGACCTCAGATTCAATATACCTTATCTCTTCGGAAGACAGTTCGATTGGCAGCTTGAGTTTTTCTTCTAACATCTTCCAGGTGATCCCGGGTTTCCTCAGATAATTGACGGCTGGAACCGAGTCGCCTTTCTCATCTTTCACCTTTTCCTGCCTTAAAAATTCCAGCGCATTATCAGTCCTCTTAACTTTTTCCAGGAAGCGATGGTATTCGCTTTCGCCTATCAAACCAAACCGGTATCCGTACGGGAGCAATCTCCTGTCAGCATTGTCTATCCTTAAATTGAGTCGGTACTCCGCCCTGGAAGTGAACAGCCGGTAAGGCTCGTCCACCCCAAGGGAAATCAGGTCGTCAATCAGAACTCCTATGTAAGCTTCATGCCTTCCTAGTATAAAAGGCTCTTTTCCCCTTAATTTCAAAACGGCGTTTATTCCCGCCATCAGCCCCTGGGCGGCGGCCTCTTCATAGCCGGAAGTGCCGTTTATCTGTCCGGCGAGATAAAGATTTTTTATTCTTCTGGTCTCAAGCGTCGGCAGCAACTCCACCGGAGAAACCGCATCGTATTCAATCCCGTAAGCCGGCCTCAGTATCTTAGCTTCTTCCAGCCCTGGAATGGTCTTCAAAATTTCTTTCTGAACCTCGTAGGGAAGACTGGAGGAAATACCGTTAACGTATATTTCTGCGGTATTCAGGCCCTCCGGCTCTAAAAAAAACTGATGCCGCGGATGGTGGGGGAATTTTACCACCTTATCCTCAATCGAAGGACAATACCTTGGACCTATGCCTTTTATTCTGCCGCTGTAAAGAGGGGATTTATCCAGATTTTTCCTTATTACCTCATGAGTTTTCTCGTTGGTATAGCCGACGTAACAGACAATCAGGTTCCGGAGAGGCCGCTCGGTTCTGAAGGAAAACGGCACCGGGTCTTCGTCTCCAGGCTGAGGCCTGAATTTTTCCCAGTCAACGCTGTTTTTATCCAGCCTCATAGGAGTGCCGGTTTTCAATCTTAAAATCTTAAACCCTGCCTCTCTCAGCCAATGAGCCAGCTCCACCGCCGGAGGTTCGTTAGCCCTGCCAGCTGGATAGCTGTGCAGACCGATATGAATCAGGCCGTTAAGAAATGTGCCAGGGGTAAGGATGACCGCTCGAGCTCCGATAGCCGTGCCATCCTGACAAACGACACCGGCAGCCTTCCCATCTTCCACTATCACGCCCGTCACCACCGCCTGAAAAATTCTCAGGTTTTTTATTTCTTCCAGCCATTTTTTCATCGTCAGGCGGTAGGCAGCCTTGTCGCACTGGGCTCTTGGTCCCTGAACCGCCCCTCCCCGGCTTCTGTTAAGGAGTCGGAAATGAATTCCGGTTTCGTCAGCCAGAAGTCCCATTATTCCGCCAAGGGCGTCTATTTCCCGAACCAGATGCCCTTTGGCCAGACCGCCGATCGCCGGGTTGCAGGACATCTGAGCGATCGTTTCCAGGTGGATGGTGATCAGGCAGGTGGATGCACCCATTTTCGCGGCTGCAGCCGCCGCCTCACAGCCGGCATGCCCGGCCCCGACCACCACCACCTCGTAATCTTCGACGAACGGCATCTGCGTTATTTCCCTATACAGAAAGTATTGAAGATTTGTTCGAGAACTTCCTGGCTCTTTATTTCACCAGTAAGCTGTCCGAACAACGGCAGGCTCTCCCGTATGGTTTCAGCGATCAGTTCTTCCCCGAATCCCTCTTCCAGCATCATCCGCGCTTTTTGAAGAATCTCCCTCGCGCGCTCGAGAAGAATTTTCTGGCGCTCATGGAGGATGACCTCGTCCTGTTTCTCGGCTTTTGGCCCGAAGACTTCGAGCATGAATTTTCTAAGCCGGTCGATGTTGTAACCCGTCAGTGCAGAAACCTCGATAAAAGGCGTTCCCGGTGCCTTAACTATAACTCTTTCTCTGTCCATCGCCCGGGGAAGGTCTGACTTGTTAAAAACCAGAATTTTCTTTTTTCCACTGAATCTGTCCAGAATTTCCAGATCTTCTTGATTTTCCATGACGGAAGCGTCCAGTACCACCAGCAAACCATCAGCTTTTTCGGCTAACTTCTGTCCCCTGGCCATTCCTTCCTCTTCGACCGGATGACTGGCCTGTCCGAACCCGGCCATATCGATCAACTTCATCAGCACTCCATCAACCTGGATGTTTTCCCTGATGAAATCCCTGGTGGTTCCGGGAAAAGGAGCTACAATCGCCCTGTCCTCTTCGAGGAGCGCGTTAAAAAGGGTGGATTTGCCGACGTTCGTCCGGCCGACGATGGCTATCGTCAGCCCTTCCATAAGAGCTCTGCCTCTCTCGTATGATCTGATAAGATTATCAAGGTGCGTGATTACGGCCGAGACCGCTTCCCTCAATTGATCCCCTGATACCTCAAGTTCTTCCTCAGGAAATTCCAGTGCGGTTTCCAGCAGAACCAGAAGGTCAACTATTTTCTCTCTCAGGCTGGCAATCTTTTTAGAAAGGCTACCTTCCATCTGCCTGAAAGAAATTTTTGCCTGGTCGAGCGAGCAGGCCCGAATCAGGTCGTTGATGGCTTCAGCCTGGATTATGTCAAGGCGACCGTTGAGGTAAGCCCTGAGGGTGAATTCTCCCGGGTTTGCCTGTCTGGCGCCGGCTCTTATCCCCATTCTCACCGCTTCTGCCAGCAAAACAGGTGAACCGTGAAGATAAATCTCCACCACCTCTTCTCTGGTGTAAGAAATCGCGGGCGGGAAATAACAGAGATACCCGACATCGAGAGTTTCCCCGGCCTCTCTGTCAACGAGGTATCCGAAATGCATTCTCCGCGGGGAGATTTCCTGACCGGGTTCCTTTAGAGAAAAAATTTCCCTGGCCACCTGCAGGGCTTCCGGCCCGCTGATCCTGATTATTCCAATCCCTCCGGCTCCCGGAGGGGTGGAAATGGCAATGATGGTGTCCTGAAAACTTTGATTCATAAGAATATTTTATCCGGAGATGCCTGGATAGTAAAATCAGCCGTCAGCTGGCTTCGTCAGCTTTCTTCAAGCCGCCGTTTCTGGCTGTCGTCTGAAATCGGGTAAACTCTGACTTTTTTTAAGAATCCTTCGCCAAGGCTTTCCGTGGTTACTCCTGAAATCTGATTGACCGTCAGGTGGATGATGCGCCTTTCATAAGGATTCATAAAGTCGAGTATCTCTTCCTCTCCGGTCTCTTTGACTTTCTGAGCTACCTGCTGGGCAAACTCCCGCAGCTGCTTTTCCTTCCGGCGTATGAAAAATTCGCAGTCGGCCTGAACTTTCTGATTGACAATTTTGTTCAGAATGTGCTGAATCGCCAGGAGCAGAGCGCCATCGTTTTTCAGGAGCAGTTTCCGGTCCTGACCGTCAAAAACCACGTAAATCATCTGATCTTTCTTTTTTATCTGGTAGGACAGCCTGAGCGGAAAAACCTTCATAAGTTCTCTCAGAAACCTGTTCACCGGTTCAGTTTCATCGTCTTCCTTCGGCCAGGCTCTGATGACTATTTCTTTGTTTTTCAGGCCAAAAAGCTTGGTTTTTTCCGTAACAATCTCATAATTGAACTGCTCTCGCGGGAGCTTCAGAACGTGCTCCGCATGGCTGAGCGCGTCTTCAAGCGTTCTTCCTTTAAATTCTTTTTTTTCAACAACTTGCGTCCGTTCAGATTGATTATTTTTTTCTTCTTTTTCCATCAGACTCCCTCTTGCGAGCCATCATTCTGTTCATAATGGCTTGCTGAGCTATTTGCAGCACATTATTCGTCAGCCAGTACAACACCAGCCCGGCCTGAAAGTTCATAAACAAAATGGTGAAGATGAAGGGCATCAGCAGCATCATCTTCTGCTGGGCCGGGTCGGCGGTTGAAGGCGTCATTTTTTGCGAAATAAACTGGGTTACGCCCATCAAAATCGGCGTCACATAATAAGGATCGCGCACCGAGAGGTCCTTGATCCAGAAGATAAACGGGCTGTGTCGGAATTCCACCGCCACCACCAGCATCCGGAAGAATCCCCAGAATATCGGCACTTGGATGAGCAGCGGCAAACAGCCGCTCGCCGGGTTGATCCCGTGCTCCTTGTAAAGGCGCATGAGCTCTTCATTCATCTGCCTTCTCTGCTCCAGGTCCTGTTTGGCTCTTTTATACTTCGCCCGGAGAGCTTTAATCTTCGGCTGCAGCTCGGCCATCCTGGCCATCGATTTGGTGGAGCTGTAGGTGAGCGGGAAGAAAAGAATTTTTATGATGAGGGTCATTATTATAATGGCTACTCCCCAGTTTGGAATGAGCCCGTAAAAATACCTGGTGGCCAGAAGAAGCAGCTCGGCTATGCCGCCAAAGAACCCAAAATTTATTATTTTCTTCGTGCCGTGACCGTAGGTCTTCAGACGGCTGTATTCTTTCGGCCCTATATAAGCTTCCCCTGGCCGGTTGACGGCCAGATAAAAATACGGAACCACGGTGGTTTTGCCATCGGGCTGCTGTTCGCTTAATTCCTGCTTAAAGGCAAAAGCCTGCCCCTGGCCTTTCTCCAGCAGGAAGATCGCCGCAAAATAATTTTCTTCATAAGCGGCCCAGCCCAATCCCGCATACCGGCTGGCTTCTTTCTCCGGGGCTATTTTTTTCTCCTGCAGCCTGAATACTTTTCCCTCCCGGCTGCTGAAAAAAGCTGCGCCGCGGTCCGCGCTGAATCTTTCCTTGAGCTCCTCCGGGCTGGGAGTCCCGATCCCGGGTCCCCACAGCAGAACCGGCTCGGCCTCCTTCCCGCCCACCTGCAGGTCCACCTTTATACCGAAACTGTACTCCTGTCCGTTAAAAGTAAACTGTTTTCTGATTTTAATATTATTCCCATCGGAATACTCGAACACGAGCGAGGCCGAACCATCAGGGCCGAGCTGAAGGTCACCTCCTTCGACCCGGTAAAGTGACCGGTTGGCTTTTTCCATCAAATTCTCGTCTTCAAGCTTAAGAGCGAGCGGATACAGGCCGGTTCTGGAAGCATCCTCCGGCACCAGGTCGAGCGGCTCGCGGGTAGGATTCTTTCTATCAGGAAGCTTTTTTAGATGGTTTTTCAGCTGCCAGCTGATAAGAACGCCTCCGCGATTGCTCCAGACCGCCCGGTAAAGGGGTGTTTCCACGGTAATCGTCTGTTCCTCTTCCGCGGCCACTTCCTGCCCGGATATCGCCGGCTCTGTTTTTTCTCCTTCACCCGCCGGAGCTTTCCCTTTCTGAGATTCTGATTCAGCTGAAACAGATTTTTCTACGACGGCAGTTTCCGGCGGCAAAGACTCAGCCGGCCTGTGCGGTTTGATAAAAATTAATTGGTAAAGAAAAAGCACTAAAAAGGAAAGAAAAATGGCCAGGATAAGTCTCTTTTCCATATTTTCCTCTCAGGGCACCGGGTCAAAACCCCCGGGATGCCAGGGGTGGCAGCGCAGGAGTCTCCTGCTCCCCAGCCAGCAGCCTTTCAGCAAGCCATATTTTTTTATCGCCTCGTAGGTGTACTCAGAACAGCTCGGATAAAAACGACACCGGCTTCCAAGCAAAGGCGAAATAAGAAGCTGATAGGCTTTTATCAGCCCGAGGGCAATGTATTTCATCAAGTGCTCCGTTTTTCAAATCCTGAGCCGGAAGAAAGCTTACTGGCCACTTCAAAAAACTCCGCTTCCACCTCGGCCCTCTGGCTGCCGGCCATCTCCTTCTGAGCAATAAAAATCAGATCCAGCGGCTGAGGCCAGAGTCTCTTATTCCGGCGAAAAATTTCCCGGAACCATCGCTTTATCCTGTTTCTAACCGTAGCCTTGCCAACCTTACGGCTGACCACCACGGCCATCCGGGAAAATTCAAGCCCGTTCGGCATAAATACCAGATGAAAATATCTGCCTCTTATCCGGCGCCCCTTCCTGAATAATTCGTTAAAATCCTTTTTCCGGCGGATTCTTTCATCAGGTCTCAGGCGCTCATCCATCAGACCGCAAGTCTTTTGCGACCCTTAGCCCTTCTTCTTTTTATAACTTTCTGGCCGCCTTTGGTGCGCATTCTGACCAGAAAGCCATGCGTTCTTTTTCTCCTGCGGTTGTTCGGCTGAAACGTTCTCTTCATGGTCTACTCTCACCAGCAGATCTAAGCTTGTATCTTAAACGAAGACAAGCAGTTCTGTCAAGTGCCGGCTTTCTGTGCTCCTGACCCGGCCCGGCGCTGGTTTGACTATAAACCCCGGTTAGAATATAATTTGACTTGAAATGCACTCACTCAAGGTCGGAGATAAAGTCATCTATCCCGCTCAGGGAATTGGCATCATAGAAAACATTCAGGAAGAGATATTCGACGGGCAGGTTGTTCGAACTTTTTACATCCGACTTCAGAACAGTAACACGCTGGTGGTCATCCCGAGCTCATCAGCCGCAGAAATAGGTCTGCGCAAGCCTGTTTCCCAGAAGGACGTCAACAAACTCTTCAACTTCATCAAAAAATGCTCGGTGGACATAAGCGCTGACTGGAAAGACCGTTACCGGGAAAATTTCGAAATGATGAAATCCGGCCATCTGGAAGACATCGCCCAGGTTTTCAAAATGCTTTTCCTCCTCAGCCAGGTGAAGCCTCTGTCCTTCAGAGAAAAAAAGATGCTGGAAAAATCCCGGGAACTGATCATCAGCGAACTTGCCGCATCTTCCGGGCTCTCCCCGGAGAAAATCAACGAAAAACTCGATCGGTGCCTGGCCAGCTGTCTTAAGAACCTGAAGACAGGACCGGTCGTCTGATTTTCACCCGATGCTGACTCAGGTTGGCCTGTTCCTGCTTTTTCTGGCGCTGAGCGCTTTTTTCTCTTCGTCTGAAACCGCCTTTCTTTCAGTTAACCCGCTCAAGCTCGAATATCTCGAATCCAGGGGGTCGGCGCGGGCCCGCCTCTTAAAAAAGGTCATGGGCAGATTGAGCGAGTTGCTGTCGACGATTCTCATCGGCAACACTCTGGTAAACACGGCCGCCGCTTCCATAGCCACTTCAATCTTCGTCAAGCTCTGCCCCGACCCGAACAGAGCGGTTATTCTGGCCACCCTCACCACCACCGTGCTGATTCTGATTTTTGCTGAAATCACCCCGAAAACCCTGGCCGCCTACCGGCCGATGCCGGTGGCTTCGTTTTTTGTCTACCCGATCCGCTTGCTTCTTTACATTTTTTATCCTCTTAACCGTGTTTTCTCCCTGCTGACACATCTTTTCCTGCCGCGTGAGGAACGTCTGCGTCAACCACGGGAGACTCAGGTTTCAGAAGAAGAGGCCAGGGTGTTGATTCGCTCCGGTATCCCGGGACTTTCCCGACTCAGACGAAAAATGCTCTTCGGAGTCCTGGACCTCAACCGCCGGCCGGTTAAGGAAATTATGATCCCCAGAACCCAGGTCCGCGCGATCAATATCAAAGCGCCGCTTCCGGAAGTGGTGCAGGTTATCCAGGAAAGCGGCTTTTCCAGATATCCTGTTTATCGCGAGTCGGTTGACAACATCGAAGGAATTGTCCATGCGAAGGACATTCTTCCGTTCGTCCAATCTCCGGCCGGTTTTGACCTCGCCCGCCTCCTGCGGAAACCCTTTTTTGTCCCGGAGCTCGCCAGCATCGAGCAGGTTCTCCTTCAGATGCAGGAAAGGGCGATGCACATGGCGCTGGTGGTGGACGAATTCGGAAGCTTCGAGGGGATAGTCACCCTTGAAGACATTATCGAAGAAATAGTCGGTGATATCCGCGACGAATACGACCGGAAGACGGAATCCTGGTACCATAAGATCAATGACCGTGAGTTCCTGATCAAAGGCACAGCCACCATAAAAGAAATAAACGAAACGCTCAACCTGGGAATTCCGGAAAAAAAGGACTATACTACGCTGGCCGGTCTTTTCATCTATCATTTCGGACATCTGCCAGCTGAGAAGGACTCAATCAGGCTTGATTCGATGGAGTTCACGGTGGAAAAAATGAGCCGCCGCCATCTCAGCCTCATCCGGGTTAAACTCCTCCCTGAATCTCCGGAAGGTCAGGTCAGATGAAGGTCGTAGCCACAAACAAAAACGCCTACCACAATTATGAAATCCTCGAAACATTCGAAGCCGGCATCGCCCTCACCGGCAGCGAGGTTAAATCGATTCGCGAGGGCCGTATCAGTCTGAAAGAAAGTTACGCCGATTTTAAGGGAGACGAACTTTACCTCATAGACTGCAACATCAGTCCTTACCACGGAGCGAGTTATTTCAACCATCAGCCCACACGCGACCGCAAGCTGCTCCTTCACCGCCGGGAGCTCAAAAGGCTGGCCGGCAAGGTGCAGGAAAGAGGCCTCACCTTAGTCCCGACGAAAGTTTACCTGAATGATCGGGGACTGGTAAAAGTGGAACTGGCTCTGGCCCGGGGCAAAAAAACGTATGAAAAAAGAGAAGCCATCAAAAAGAGGGATGTGGAGAGAGAAATCCGGGCGGAAATCAAAAAGCGTCTGGGCTGATCATGTTTGCCGGCCGCTAACCAGCTCCCGGGCGAGTTTTATGGCTTCCCTGAAACTTTCGGCGCTGGCCAGCCCTTTTCCCGCTATATCAAAAGCCGTCCCGTGGTCGGGCGAGGTTCTGACAAAAGGCAGGCCCAGCGTCAGGTTAACTCCGCGCTCGAAAGAAAGCAGTTTGAAGGCGATCAGCGCCTGATCATGATAAAGGCAGGCCACCATCTTATCAGGACGGTCAACAGCTCTCAGAAAGATCGTATCCGGAGGGAAGGGGCCGGATATTCTGATGCCTTCCGCCCTGGCCCTGGCAACAGCCGGAATGATTTCCGTTAATTCTTCCGTTCCCAGCGTTCCTTCCTCGCCGGCATGGGGGTTAAGTCCGCACACCAGTATCTCCTCGATTCCAAGGTTCCAGCGAAGCACTGCCCGCTGAAGATTCCGGAAAAATTCCAGTAGGTCATCCTGTTTCACCCGGTCAACAGCCGCCTTCAGCGGGAGATGGTGAGTGAACAAAGCCGCTTTCAAGCGCTCAGACCAGAAACTCATGATGGCTCCCGGAAAGGTCTCTTCCAGGTATTCAGTGTGACCCCGGTACTTTATTCCGGCCTGGTGCCAGGAAGCTTTCGAGACCGGGGCTGTCACCACCGCCTGAACCTCTCCGGTGAGAGCCGCTTCTACCGCCCGGGTAAAAAATTCAAAAGAAGCCCTTCCGCCGGAAGCCGCTGGCTTTCCAGGAATTACCTCTTCCAGCGGTTCGCCGGTTTCCTTCAACTCCACTTTTCCGGAGGAAAACAGGTCGGACAGGAAATCAGGCTCCAGGCGAAGATGTTCGCACCAGATCTGAAAAATTCGCCGCTGTCCGAAAACCACAAACTTAGTTTCCGGGAAAAGATGGATTTCTCTAAAAATGCTAAGGATTATTTCCGGCCCGACACCCGCAGGATCACCCGCGGTCAGCCCGATAATCGGCGAGCTCATTATTTGCTTTTCTTGTTGCTGTGATGCCCTTCTTCTGATTGTCCCTTTACTTCCTGCTCAAGCTTAAAAAGATATTTCACCTGCCTTTTATAAATTAAAAGGTTGGGCGCGCCTTCCCGATTCAGTTTGAAGCAGTTGCGATCGTACCACTCGATGTAACCTTCGAGACGTTCTCCGTCAGCCATGATCACGGCCATCGGAGTCTTTTTGTTCATCTGCTTCAGGAAGTAATAATTTTCCGCGTGGGTGTCAGTCGGAGGAGGAGATTTCTTCTTAGCGGCCTCCTTTTCCTTGGCTTCTTTGGCTATCTTTTCTTTCACTTCAGAAAGGTCTGGCCGGATTAATTTTCTCTGCATAGATACCCTCGCCAAAAGGAAACTGTTTGATTGAATGATAACATCCTGAAAATAAAAAAGCAATAAAAAATTTATTTCGCCAGACGGAAACCAGAATCAAATTGATTTTTATGTCTCATCACCGTAGAATGTAAAATCAGGATGAAGACTTTTTCGCGCGGCCGCTTATTCTTTGTTCTCTGGGGTCTGTTTCTTTTCGCGCTGACCAATATAATCATCCATGATTTCATCTGCCATGAAGAGCTACATCAGCTGGCCAATCCTGTCCATCATTCCTTCAGCTGCCCTGAGAACTTCGACCAGGATATGATCGCCACGATTAAACCGAGCGCGGAAAAGTTGAGCCTGCCGGCTGAGTGTTCTCTGCCTGTCGAATTCACCCCATCCATCTTTCACCCTCCTGATTAAAAACCGCCTGAATTTCTCAGAATCTTATTGAGTTCAGGAGGGTAAAATGCTTTCTTTCTTGCTTTGCATATCCTTGATTGTGCTGCCACTGTCAGCAGAAACAGATAAAGCTGAAATATCCATTTCTGTCGAACAGGCGGTGGCCATCGCGCTGAAGCAAAATCCGGAAATCAAAGCCCTGGAGAAAGACCTGGAGATTGCCCGCAGCCAGACCGTTATTAACTCGGCCCTTCCAGACACCGAAATAGGATTGGAAATCGCCGCCCTGAAATTTCCCGGTCATCCTGCAGTCGAACAGGAAACCAGCTTCGGGCTGGTGCAGAACATTCCATTTCCCGGGAAAATCAAACTCCGGCAGCGGGCGGGCCTTCTCGAAGAAAAGGAGGCCGCTCTGCGTCTGGAAAAAGCTTCCATCTTTCTATCAGCCAGGGTTAAAAAGACCTACTACCGGGCACTCTTTCAACAGAAAACTGTGGATATCCTGTTGAAAAATCTGGAGTTTCTCGAAGAAATTCAGAAAAACGCCATTTCTAAGTACCCTCTTCAGACCGCCTTTTACCGGGACATGATCAGGGTAAAGCTGGAAATGGCCAGAACGAAAAACGACCTGATCCAGGCTAAGAAAGAGCTGGCCGTGAGTTTGCAGGAACTCGCCGTTCTGCTCGGACTGGAACAGCCGGTAAGGCTTGTGCTGACCTCCCGCCTGGAATTCAACCCGGAAGGGTTCAGACTTGAAGAATTCACCGCAAGCAAAAAACAGCTCAGCCCGACTCTCCGGATGGCAAAACTTGCCCGGGAAAAAGCAGAACTCAACGTGAAGCAGGCCGGTCTCAACAGGCTGCCGGACTTCTCTTTCGGGCTTTTTTCACCCAGCAAAAAACCGGGAGCCACCGGCTTCAGCTTCAGCCTGAGCTATCCTCTTTTTGCCGGAAAAAGAATCTCCGGCGAAAGAGCCCTGGCTGAAGCCGAACGTCATAAAGCTGGAGACTGGCTGCGAGCGGTCGAAAAATTTTACGAAAGCCGGGTAAGCCAGGCAACAGCCGAAATCGTCCAGTGCCTCGAGCAGATGAAAATTTTTGAGGAAAGTCTTCTGAAGGAGACTGCCGCCGAGCTGGAGAAAGCGCTGGAAGATTACCGCCTCGGACGGATTGATTTTCTTAATCTCCTGGATCTGTTCAGAAACTCAAGCCTCATCCAGCTCGAGTATTACCGGACAGTCTATCTTTTTTACGATTCGCTGGCCGGCCTGGAAGCGGCCGGAGAGGATGTCTAATGAAAAACAGTTCATCCCGGAGGACAAAAAAAATGCTTAAAAAAAGAATTTCTTCAATAAAAACAGCACTTGTTCTTATGGCCACAGCGCTCATTTTACTTTACGGATGCGGCCGGAAGAATACGGCAGAAACTTCTTCCAGACTGTCCGAAGAAGAACACCAGCATGAACATATCACTCTAACCGCTGAGGCAATCGAACTCGCCGGAATAAAGCTGGCCAGGCTCACACCGCAGGAGATTCAAACCGAAATTGAAGTTCCGGCCGAAGTGGTTCTTAACCCGCGCTCTTTTTATCGTCTGACCACCAGAGTCCCCGGCCGGGTGGAAGAACTTCTGGCATATGAAGGAGACCGGGTGAAAAGGGGAGAGGTGGTGGCGCGATTATTCAGCCTTAATTACCTCGAAAGCCTGGGCGAGTTGCGCCTCTCCCTGGAACGACTCAAAAGGGCGGAGAGCATGAATTCGCCAGAAAAAGAAACAGCCGAAAAAATCTACAAATCAGCCAGGGAAAAGCTACGGTTGCTCGGCCTGACCGAAGAAAAAATAGACCAAATCCAGAAATCAGAAGCCTGGAGCAGTCTTTACGAATTGACCAGCCCGGCTGATGGCCTGGTAATCAACAGATATATATTTCCGGGAGATCAGGTTGATACCGGCGCCGTTCTACTCGAGATAGCCTCTTTCGACCGGGTCTGGGTTGAAGGAAGGGTGCCAGAAAGAGACCTCAGATGGTTGAAACCGGGTATGGAAGCAGCTGTCAGGAGTAATTTTTATCCAGACGAAGAAATAGTCGGAAAGGTGACTTTCATCGATCCATCGCTGGACTCTTCCACCAGAACCGTCCGGGTGAGAGTGGAGGTGCCCAACTTCCGTGAACGGTTGAAACCGGGAATGTACGTTGAGCTGGCCTTGAGGGTGGAGAAGAAAATTATCCTGGCGGTGCCGGAAGAAGCCGTGGTGGAAATAGGAGGTCAGAAGACGATTTTTCTTCCTGAAGGTTCAGGCGTTTTTGTCCCGAGAGCCATCCGCACCGGCCCGGCCGTTAAAGGCTGGCTTCCGGTGATTTCAGGTCTGTCGGAAGGTGAGGACTATGTCGCCTCCGGAGCGTTTATGCTAAAAGCCGAACTTCTCAAGCACACTCTTGAAGGAGACCACCACCATGATTGAGCGAATTGTCAGGTTTTCGCTTCAGGAAAGATTTCTGGTGTTTTTCTTGATTCTTCTTATTCTTGGCCTCGGCGTTTATTCCTTCGTTAAACTGTCGATAGATGCCTTCCCGGACGTCACCGGCATTCAGGTAGAAATACTCTCTTACCTTCCGGGGTATTCTCCTTTTGAGATGGAAAAATTCGTAACTTATCCACTGGAGATCAGCCTGCGAGGGCTCCCGGGCTTGACCCAGCTGCGTTCGGTCTCCCGGGCCGGGCTTTCTGTCATCACCGCGGTATTTGACGACCGAACGGACATCTATTTCGCCAGACAGCAGGTGTTCGAACGAATGGCCGAAGCCAGGGACAGGTTGCCGGAAGGCGCTCAGGTGTACCTTGGTCCGGTAGCCACGGCGATGGGGGAAATCTATCAGTACACGATTGAAGGAAACGAACCTCCGGCTGATGGCGACTGGAAAACTTATTTAACCGAGCTGAGAACGCTTCAGGACTGGGTAATAGCTCCGCTGCTCAAGAGCGTTCCTGGTGTCATCGATGTAAATTCTTTCGGTGGTTACCTCAAACAGCTGGTGATCACTGTCGACCCGGCCAGGCTCCTGAAGTACGACATCAGTCTTTCGCAGGTGATCGAGGCGGTGAGAAACAACAACCTGAACATCGGTGGCAGTATTGTGGAAAAAGGTCAGCAGCAGCTTATCGTCAGGGGAATCGGTCTCTTCAGCCACCTTGATGACATTAAAAATACCGTGGTGAAGACAGCGAACGGAACCCCGGTGTTTCTGAGAGATGTGGCCGAGGTCGAATCCGGCCAGGCAATTCGTCAGGGAGCAGCTTTAATCAACGGGCAGAAGGAAGCGGTGGGCGGAATAGTCCTGATGCTCAGGGGAGAAAACAGCCGCCTGGTGACCCGCAGCGTGGAGAAGAAGGTGGAGGAAATCAACTCCAGCGGGCTCCTGCCGGCCGGGCTGAAGATCGTTCCTTTTTATAAAAGAACCGACATCGTGGAAAAAAGCGTGCGCACGATTGAGGAAGCCCTGCTGACCGGAGCGATCCTGGTAATTCTGGTGGTGTTTATCTTCCTCCGCAATTTCCGCGGCTCCCTCGTTATCATTTTATCGCTCCCGCTCACAGTACTGTTGACCTTCATCGTCATGAAACAAACCGGCCTGACCGCCAATCTGATGTCGCTCGGAGGGCTGGCCATTTCCATCGGGATGATTATCGATGCAGCCATAATTCAGGTGGAAAACATTCAGAGACATCTGGCAGAAACCGGCAAAAAAGATAAGGATACATTTCTGCGGGCTGTGCTTGAGGTCAGGAAGCCCAGCATTTTTGGAGAGTTGATCATTGCGCTGACCTTCATACCGCTGCTGAGTCTTCAGGGGCTTGAAGGCAAGATGTTTTCTCCGCTGGCCATTACCCTGTCGATCGCCATTCTGTGTTCGCTGCTCATATCTCTCTTCATTATTCCTGGCCTCTCTTATCTCGTATTAAGGGCATACGCGGGCCGCAACCGGCATTTTACAGGCACCTTACAAAAAGGTTATGCCGCCGGACTCAGGTGGTCTCTCCGGCATGGCTGGCTGATAGCCGGGTTGATGCTGGTGCTTTTAGCCGCAAGTTTTCTGATTTTTCCCCGTCTCGGCAGAGAATTTATACCCATCATGGATGAGGGCGCTTTTGACATGGATATCCAGATGCTGCCGGGAATTTCCCTGACCCAGGCGCTTAACATCACGATGGAAGTGGAAAAAAGGCTGAAGAAGTTCCCGGAACTGGAAACAATTGTATCCAGAACAGGACAGACAGGTATAGCGCTCGAAGCCAGGGGTGTGGAAAAAACAGGGTTCGTCGGTTCTCTCCGCCCCAGGCGGGAATGGACCTCGGCCAGAAGCCGCGAGGAACTCTTCGACAGGATGCGTCAGGCAATAGAGGATATCCCGGGAATATCCTTCTCCTTCAGCCAGCCGATTGCCTGCCGCATTGACGAGCTGGTGGCCGGCACCAGAGCCCAGCTGATCATCAAGCTTTTCGGGGAAGACCTGGAAGTTCTGCAGTCGAAGGCAGCACGGATTGCTTCCATACTTCAGGAAATTCGAGGAACATCAGACCTGATGGTGGAGAAAATATCAGGACAGCCTTACCTGGTAATTGAAATCGACCGTCAGGCTCTTAAAAGACACGGTCTTCAGGCCACCGATGTCCTCGGACAGGTTGAGGCTTTTTCCAGCGGAAAGGCTATAAGCCAGATTTATGAAGGCGACCGCATTTTTGACCTGGTGATAAGATATCCGGAAAACCTGCGCCGGTCGGCAGAACAGCTCCATGCTCTTCTCATCGATACTCCAGCCGGATACAGACTTCCGCTCGGGCAGCTCGCCCTCATCCGGGAAATAGAGGGACCTTCGCAGATCAGCCGGGAAGGCGGGTTCAGAAGAATCGGAATCGAGGTCAACATCAGCGGTAGAGACCTCGGCAGCTATGTGGCTGAAGCCAGGGCAGAGATTAATCGCAGGATAACCCTGCCGCCGGGATACAGAATCGAATGGGGCGGCCAGTTTGAAAACCAGCAACGGGCGATGCGCCGGCTGGCGATAATCGTGCCGGTGGTTCTGCTGCTGATTTTCTTCCTTCTCTTTTCCACCTTCAATTCGGTCAGTCTGGCTCTGCTTGTTCTGCTGACACTTCCGTTTGCTTTGATTGGCGGGGTTTTCTCGCTATGGCTCTCCGGGCTCTATCTCTCAGTCCCGGCCTCAGTTGGCTTTATCGCCCTGCTGGGCATAGCCGTTCTGAACGGGGTGGTCATGGTGAGTTATTTCCAGCAGCTTACGGAAAACGGCTGCTTTACTCTGGATGAAGCCATTGTCCAGGCAGCCAGCCTCAGGTTAAGGCCGGTTTTAATGACTGCCACCACCACCCTTCTGGGCCTGCTGCCGTTGATGTTTGCCACCGGACCCGGCTCTGAAGTGCAGCGTCCGCTGGCTACGGTGGTAATCGGTGGGCTCACTTCTTCCACGCTGCTGACACTATTCCTGCTGCCTATTTTTTATCGCTGGAGCTGCCAGATAAAAATTAAAAAGGGATCAAACCGAAGCTGACATGATAAAAACACAGCTCCCATCACCATCAGTTTTCGCTAAGAAGAAAAAAGTACCTGGAGATAGGGAAGTCGAACAGGCTGACCCCGGCTAGATTCTCCACCAGTAAGAGAACTTCAAAAAATAATACCGGCCAGTAAGTTCATAGGGACCGGCGTTCGGCCGTTCCCGGTGTTCTTCCATTCCCAGATAAAAACAGGTGCCCGGGTTCAATTCATAACCGATCAGCCCGCTAAGGTATACCTTTTTATAATAACTGTTGTAATCAACTATTGCCCTGAAAAAGAGCGCCCGGTTGACTTGAAAATTCACTCTCTGACTGAGTATGGTCACCCTGTAGACCTCAGGCCCCCCACGGAATTCATAAAATTTTAGGTCTTCCAGCCTGATAGTAGCTACCAGATTCTGGATCGGCAGAAATTTGATCTCTCCCTCAACCGACTGACTATACCCCAGATAAGGATTTTCACTATAGTAAATGGAGGAGCCAGTGTTAAAGCCGATTCGTCCGCTTAACCAGGAAAACGGCGCCGAAAACAGGCTGGCCCGGAGCTGGCGAGGCTTAAGCCCTATTCCATTGTATCTTTCAAAAGTATCGCTGTAATTTATGAATATAAAACTCTGTCTCCAGCCGCTGATCATCAATGAATAATCAACGTCTTTGTCTGTAAGCTGCCAGTTGAAATCATGAACCCTACGGTAAGAAATAGAAGGCGTTATTGAAATCACATAATCATTCTGAGGGAGAAAAGTGTAGCCTGCTCTGACATTGAGTGAATGTATGTCCTTCCGGCGCAGAAATCCAAGGGCAGCTTCAAATTCAGGATGGACGCTGAACCAGTCAACCGAGATATTAAGATGCCGATCCTGATGGTTAAAGCTGAAATTGAACGCCGGCTCCAGAGCAGTTTTTATTCCAGCCACCCGCGATTTAGACCCGGCCAGCTGAAAACCCAATCGGTCAGTTCGGGAAAGCTTAAACTGACCATCAATCCCGGCCACTCGGTTAAAATCAGAAAAAATTGAATCACCGGCCAATCCCATTTCTTTATCTGCTATTATAAAACCAACATAAGATTCCGAAAAAAGATCCTGGCGCAGTCTGAAAACATTATTCAGTGAACGATATGAGGCATCCTCATTCAGATCAGAAGCTCCAGAAATCTGAATGGCCAGCGGGCGATCATCCAGAGCAGACATGAAGCCGAAGCTGGTACGCCCGAGCTTGCCAGTAACTTTGGCCGCCCATATGGGAGAAACCACCTTTCTGGAATATAGAATTTCAAAAGGAGTTTCAAAGATATCCTTTCCTTCCAGAAAGAAGGGTCTCTTTTCTGGATAATACAAAGGATAACGCTGATTCACTTCGTTCTGTGGGATGTCAGCTTCAATCTGGCTGAAATCAGGATTCACGGCAAGGTCAATCGTAACATCAGAAGTTATACCATATTTTATGTTGGCTCCAACTTCTGGCTTGAACTTTTGCTCAAGAGACTGACTGCCGACGACCGCAGGCAGAAGTTCAAGATTCCGTCCCCTGGCCAGACTCTGGGTAAGAATAATCCTGCCGGCCTGAATCAGCAAACCGTTGATGTTGCGGGAGCGCGGAGGCCAGTAGAGGTCCTCATTTTTCTTGGAATCTGTCTCCGGAGGATTATACCCCAGTTCTGCACATTTTTGTTCGGGAATCGAAGGCTCTTGAAGGGAATGGCAAATTCAACCACATACCCGAAATCAGTCTTGCGAGCAGCTGACTGGAAATAGCTATTCCAGTTCCGATCAATACGGTCAAAGCTTTCCGCCCGCCCCCGACCTCTTCTCGGGCTGGCTTCAGTGTAAACTCCATCAACCTGCACTCCACGGGCATTACTCTGAAAAACAAAAGCCCTTTTCCGATCATTAAAGGTGTCAAGATATACTGAAACCACATCGTCTCCCTGAACTCGATCTCTCTGACAGAGCGTGCAGCGAATGGCAGAGGGCTGATGATCGTGGCATTCAAAAGCTATGTAGAGATTTTTTCTATCATAGCCGATGTAAACGATAGTTTTTTCCGTAGGAGTGGCTCCCTCCTGTGGTTCGTACTGCACAAAATCAGTGATGACCGCAGCTTCCTGCCATTCTGGATTACCCAGTTCGCCATCTATCTGCGGAGTCCGACTCATAAACCCCGGTTGAATTTCAAAGGAATTTCCTGCGCTACCGGCGATTAGAGAAAGAGGTAGCAGAAGGGATATGGATAAAAAGCAAAGTAGAAATATCTGGCTCGTCTTCATCTGGCTTATTATCTACCACTCATTCCTGAATGGTGAAGTCAACTACCTTAATATTTCTATTCTTAAGGCTCAGCCCCAGAGCTCTTTCCAGATTCGCCAGAGAAATGTTATAGTCGATGATGGCTTTGAGCTCAGCCGCTCTGGCATTAGCCAGATCTCTCTGGTACATCAACACCGTGTAGTTGGTGCTCTGCCCCACTTTCAGTTTTTCTTCTTCCGCCGCCAGCTTCTTTTCCTGCAACTCGCGGGCCACACGGTAAGCTTCTACCCTCTTGAGATTGGCTTCAACGTCTCTCAGGGCTGTTTTTATTTCGAGAAGCGCCTGTTGCTCCTGCCTCTTCAGGTTAAGCATAGCCTGTTCCAGGTTGATCTTCGCCTGTGCGTAATTAGCCCGGGAAAGCACGTTGCTTACAGGAATGTTCAGAGTAAGTCCGATTGACCAGTTCTGATACTTGAAATTCAGCGCATCCTTGACCGCATCGGTTCTGGGGGAGGGAATGGTTCCGACCACCACCCCAGAAAGGGGATTGTCGTTCAGGTAAAGGATCCTGGTTCCAGAAATTCCGGGGCTCCAGTAAGAGGCATTAAGGTTGAGCTGGGGAAGAAGCTGATTCCTGGCGACACTGAGGTTAAACTGCTGTGTCTGAAGTTCGATCTGCAGGCTTTTCAGGTCAGGACGATTCGACAGGGCGATGCTCAGGGCTTCATCCAGAGAGAGACTTTTCTGTTCAAATTTCGGTTTGTCCACCGGTATTATGGCTGTGTATTTCTTCTGCTCTTCTTCGCTCATGTTCATCAGGACTCGCAGCTGATCTTCGGCATTTTTAACCGCCAGTTCTGCCTGAATGATGTCAGCCTCGCGCGTGGCCACTTCAGATTGAGCGCTCAGGATTTCAATCGGAGCCAGGGTGCCAATTTCCACTGAACGTTTATTTTTCTCGAGAAGCTCCTGCGCCAGCTTTAAAGAATGCCGCCTGACTTCGAGATTGTCAATAGCATAAGAGAGTGCCCAGTAGGCCTGTTCCACCTGATAGATAATGTCCATCAGGCTTTTTTCCAGCTGGACACGGGAAATTTCCAGATTGTTCCTGGCTATGATGATTTCCCGCCGGCTTATGTTATAGCCAAAATTCTGGAGCAACGGCTGGGTGAAATCAAAGCGCAGGGTGCTGCCAAAACGCGGGTTGATCGTCTGGAAACGCTGATTGGTGTCATTTTTATAAGAATCAAGGCTGAGGCTAAGGCTCCCGCCGAATGGAATCTGCTGGGAAATACCACCGGAAATTGAATTGTATTTAGTTATCGTCTGGTCGGAAGCCTCCAGCCAGGAATAGGAAGCGTTCTCAGTTCTTCTCTGGTTAAAGCTTAAAGAAAGTGTTGGGTAGTATTTTTCCTTTGCGCGGGACAGATTGGCCGCAGCCAGCTCCGGACTTAATTCCTGTATGGCCACCGACAGATTATTTTTCATCGTCCTCAGGATGCATTCCTCAAGCGTCAGTTTTAGCACGTTTTCTTCCTGAGCCAGCAGCATAGAGGCTGTCAGAATCAACGTCATAACTATCAAACTCAGGCTTTTTATTTTCTTGCTCATCTTAACCTCCAGTTGTCGTAGCAGGTTTATACCTGAACCGATTAGACTTTTCGATTTATTCATAGCGCAGGGCTTCGATCGGGTCGAGTTTCGAAGCCTTCCTTGCCGGATAATAGCCGAAGAAAATACCGACGGCCGCCGCAAAGCAAAACGCCAGAAGAATCGACTCAATCGTAACCACGGTGGTAATGGTGGAAAAAACCGAAATGTATTTCATCAGCTTGGAAGCGCCCACTCCAACAATAATTCCAATCACACCTCCGGTAACGCTCAACACCACCGCTTCGATAAGGAACTGCAGCAGAATGTCACGTTCCCTGGCTCCAACCGCCATTCTCACGCCAATTTCTCTGATGCGTTCAGTCACGGAAACCAGCATTATGTTCATTATGCCGATTCCGCCGACGATCAAAGAGATACCCGCTATCGAGCCGAGAAGAATGGTCATGATTCTGGTCGATTCCGCGGCGCTTTCAGCCACATCTGTCATGTTGCGCACCTGAAAATCGTCTTCGGCTCCAGGAGCAATCCGGTGCCGTTCTCTCATCAGCTCTTCTATCTGCCTCTGAGCTTCAGCGGTCTTATCGGCCGAAACAGCGGCGACATCAATCGAACTTATATAATCAACGCCCCTCAGGCGGCGCATAACTGTGGTGTAGGGAACGGCAATCATGTCATCGCGGTTAAAAAAGCCTCCCTGCTCGCCCTTGCTTTCGAGAACTCCGATGACCGTAAAGGGAATGCGGTTGATCCTGATGGTTTTCCCGATCGGGTCTTCATCCTCAAAAAGATTCTGCCTGACCAGGCTTCCGAGCACGGCCACCTTGGCTGCGCCGGCCACGTGAGTTTCGTCAAAATAAGTCCCTTCAACCACTTTCCAGTTTCTGATGAGCGGAAATTTTTCACCCGTGCCCTGAATCTGGGTATTCCAGTTCTTGTTTCCGTAAACCACCTGTGCCCGGGTGCTGATCGAAGGAGACACAGCGAGCACCGCGTCACAGCGTTCCTCTATGGCCTTAGCGTCGTCGGGCTTGAGGTTGGTGAAACCGCCAAAACCGGTTTGAACTCCACGAACACTGCGGCTGCCGGGATAGACAAAAAGCAGGTTCGTGCCCATCGAAGCGAATCGATCCTCTATGCCCTTTTTGGCGCCCTCACCGATGCTGACCATGGCAATAACCGCGGCCACTCCGATGATGACGCCCAGAATTGTGAGGAACGACCTCATCTTATTCCGGGCAAGAGCCCGTAAAGAAACTCGCATTATTCTCAACAGTTTCATTTTACCCTCCAGAAACCGGAGCCCGCTCGCAGGCGGTCTGGCTGACTTCCTCTCCGACAATCTGACCATCCTTCAGGTACAGTCGGCGCCGCGCGTAAGAAGCGATGACCGGGTCGTGCGTGACCATGATGAGGGTGATCTTCCTTTCCTGGTTCAAACGGCAGAAGATGTCCATGATTTCTGCCCCGGTTTTTGAATCTAAGTTGCCCGTCGGTTCGTCAGCGAGAATAATCGACGGCTCGTTAACCAGCGCTCTGGCAATGGCCACCCGCTGCATCTGGCCGCCCGATAGCTGGTTTGTCCTGTGATGTTCCCACCCTTTAAGTCCGACCGCAGCCAGCGCTTCCATCGCTCTTTTCCGAGCTTCCTTGCTGCTAATGTGAGAATAAACCATCGGGAGCTCGACGTTCTCGAGAGCCGTCGTCCTTGGAAGAAGATTAAAATTCTGGAAGACAAAACCTATCTTTTTGTTCCTGATGGCTGCCATCTCATCCCGGCTCATCTGAGAGACATCAACTCCTTCAAGGAAATACCGGCCTGAAGTCGGACGGTCAAGCAATCCAAGAATAGCCATCAGGGTAGACTTGCCGGAACCCGAAGGTCCCATGATGGCTAAGAATTCCGAATAGTCCACGCTGTAGGTGATGCCTCTCAGGGCATGCACCTGCGTTTCTCCGATCTGATATATCCTGACGATATTTTCGAGCCTGATTATTTTTTCACTCATTTTATTTTCCACCTGGTATATGCCATTAGCGTCTCGGCATCATAAAGAGTCCGCCGCCTGGGGGTCCGGGCTGGGTGGTCGTCCTGGTAGTTGAGGCAGTCATATAGCCTACAATAACCTCATCTCCTTCTTTAAGGTTATCGCTTTTTATTTCCGTGTAAGCTGCGTCGGAAACACCCGTCCTGACAAACACCACCTTCAGATTGCCCTTTTCATCCAGCATCCAGACCCTGGAAGGCATCCTGCGCTGACCCATCTGTCCGGCCTGACCGGCCTGTCCGCCACCCATCTGAGCCCGCTGGGCCATCTGGGCGGGGTCAAACATTCTCTGTCCGCCCTGACCGGCACCAGCTGCCGGTCCGCCTTCCTGCTTTCTTCTCTCTGCCATTTCTTCAAAAGCGGCTCTCATGATTTTCTGCAGTTCTTCGTTGGAGAGATTGGGAGTGAAGCGAAGGGCGGCATTCGGCACTCTCAGGACATCTCTGGCTTCGCCAACGATTATCGTGCAGGTGGCGGTCATCCCGGGAAGCAGTTTCAGACTCGAATTGTCAACATCTATGATGACCGAATAAGAAACTACGTTCTGGACAGTTTGCGGAGAATAACGGACCTGACGCACAACTCCGTTGAATGTTTCATTCTGATAAGCTTCAACCGTGAACCTGACCTTCTGTCCTTCCTTCACCTTGCCCACGTCAGCCTCGTCCACCAGACATTCGACTTCCATTTTGGTCAGGTCGTTGGCGATTTCAAAAAGCTTCGGCGCCTGGAAACTGGCGGCAACGGTCTGACCGACGTTAACATTGCGCGAGATGACCACGCCATCTATCGGCGACCTGATGATGGCGTAGGTCAGGTCCACCTTGCTGGCTTCAAGCTGGCTCCTGGCCTGTTCCACCCGCGCCTGCTGGGCGATCAGGTCCGATTTTGCCTGAAGATAATTGGCTTCAGCCTGTTCCTTTTCCTCGCTCGAAATCAAATTCTTTTCATACAGGCTCAGGGCTCTTTCGTATCTTTTCTGAGCGATTTCCAGCGAAATTTTCGCTCTCTCGAGAGAGGCCAGTGCGTTTTTATAATTAGCTTCGTTCTGCTTGACTCTCTCAACCAAAGGAGCCTGGTCAAGTTCTGCCAGGATATCTCCCTTTTTAACCTTAGAATTAAAATCAACATAAATTTTCTCGATCCTTCCGGAAACCTGGCTGCCCACTTCTACCTTGATGACCGGGTTCAGTGTGCCGGAAGCGGTAACCACAGCCTCTATGTCACCTCTGGTTACTTTCTCTATCCGGTATTTGGGCTTGTTGTTGGAACCTTTCCTGGCCAGAGAGATTCCAAACACCACACCCACTATCACCACCAGAACCAGAATGATGAGCAGAGTTTTCTTTTTCATCTTTTCTCTCCTTTCTTCTCCTTTTCAGATGGAGTTGGTGTAATATTATCACGCCGCTCGGGAGAATCCCTTCTGCGCCGGCGCATATATCTTTCCATCAATTCTTTCATTTTTTGCTCCTGCTCATCGGTGAGCACTTCATCCATTTCCGATTTCAACTGCTCTCTCAACTCCGACAGACGACCATGCACTTCTTTGCGGAAGGCTTCAAACCTCTCTTCGCTCCGCTTGAAAATTTCCCTGATCTTCTCTTCCTGCTCCGGGGTCAGCTGGAGCTCCCTGGAAATGACTTCCAGAGTGGGATAGGATTCCTGCCTCGGTCTTGGAGCTGGTTTCTTTTTCCCTAAGTAGGTGCGATCGCCGACCACTCCTGCTGTCACCCCGATCAGAAACACCGCAACCAGAGAAAGAATTACCCATAATTTATACTTATTGTTCATTGCTTACCTCTCCTTAGAATTTCCTGAGACTCAACACCAGCAAACAGCAGCTGGAGCTGTCTTTCCTCAGGTTTCTGCGCTTCAAATATAGAGCTGGTCTCAGTCAGCGGGTTCTGTCCCTGAAGCAGAAGCATCTGTGGCTGACTCACCTGAACTTCTGCCGGCTGAACAAGAAACAGAATGCCCACCAGCACCATGGCCACTACCAGAAACACCGGCACCGCTGCCGCGTACCATCTTTCGACCATAGCCCAGATCGGCTGCCGGCTTTCTGCCCCCAGCCTCGCTAATAGCCTCTGTTCAAACCAGGGCAGCGGCTCGGCCTCCTGCATCTTCAACCCGGCCAGGGCGTTTTTCAAACTCCTGTATTCATCGAGCAGCTGAGCGCAGGAAGGACAGGCTTTCACATGTTCTTCTAGTCTGGAAGACAGGGCCGGCTCCAGCCGTCCGTCCATCAGCCTTGAAATCAATTTTTCAGCCTTAGAGCATTTCATGTCTCACCCTCCTTCCTGGCTCAGAAACGGAGCCAGTTTTTTTCTTAAAAGCCTTCTTGCCCTGTGCAGCCGGGAATCAACCGTTCCCGGAGATAGCTTCAAAATCTTTCCGATCTCTTCGTAAGAAAGCCCCTGAATATCTCTCAAGGATAATATTAGACGATATTTTTCCGGCATTTCTTCCAATTTCTGCCAGAGGAGCTTTTTTCGCCGCTCTTCTTCCTGCAGCTCGGCCAGCCTCTCACCCGGTTCCTTCTCCGGCAGCGAAGGCTCGGGAATATCATCCAGCCTCAGGTCGTTTTTTTCCTTTTTTCGTTTCCGCAAATAATCTCTGATATGATTTATGGCAATCTGGTAAAGCCAGGTGCCGAACTCTGATTCAAACCTGAACCTGGGGAGCGAAAGGTAGGTTTTCAGGAAAATTTCCTGGGCCAGGTCATCCGCGGTTTCCCGGTTGCGCACGATGTTCACCGCCAGGCTGAAAACTTTATTCTGGTAGGACTGAACCAGTCTGGAGAAAGCTTCCCTGTCTCCTTTTCTCGCCAGACTGACCAGCTGACGTTCATCCATCTGATCTTCACTCTCATAACCTCGATCTTTTAGACGTCGGTCTTCCATCCATCTTCCTCAAAGCCAGGGCAATATCTGTTTTTAATTAAATAAAACGAATACACACCCGATCGGTTTCATTGCCCGGTCCGGAACCACCAGCCAGGACCAGGCCGCCATCAGGCTATTCTCCATCAGCCTTTTTCCGGCTGACAAAATAATAGCTGAGTCCAAGCGCCAGAACGATAACCCCGATCCCAACCAGACTCAAACCAGAGATGTTATTCAGGTCAAGAATTATAACTTTTCTGGCTATGGCAATAAGAGCTACTGAAAGAACAACCCGGACATGGTCCACCCCTTCTATCAGGTAAGTTTTCATCACTGATTCAACCAGCTCAATTCCTATGACCACGAGCATTATCAGACCAAAAATCTCCAGCAGTTCGCTGACATCGAGAAACAGTATCGGGGGTGAAAGAACATCCTTAAAAATCTCGTATCCGAGCTCGAGAATTGAAAGAAAGATGACAATGATCATCAGAAATATAAGGCAGGTGACAAAAATTCGCTTTACCTTGCGAATGATATCCAGCATTTCCCTCCCCCTGAAATTTTTAAGCGCCGGGAACAGAAATATCTACCTTTAAAAACGCTCATATGAATTTTATCCTACCGGACAAAACACTTCAATTCCTCCACGGGACGGGTTTTCAATTATTGAATAACACTGCGGAGTTAAATATAATGGAAGTATGATGTGGGAAGAACTTGCCAGGGAATTAACTCAACCGACAGACTCAAAAATTATTCTTCTGGTGATGGATGGACTTGGCGGTCTTCCGGTTAACGGAAAGACCGAACTTGAGACCGCCTCCAGGCCTAACCTGGATGAAACTGCCAGACGCGGTGTTTGCGGCCTGACCGACCCCGTCTATCCGGGCATTACTCCAGGTTCGGGCCCGGCCCATCTGGCTCTTTTTGGATACGACCCGCTGCGCTATCAGCTCGGCCGCGGTATTCTCGAAGCGATGGGCAGCGGAGTGGAGGTTGGCCGCGAGGATCTCGTGGCCCGTGGAAATTTTGCCACCCTGCGCGACGGTATAGTGGTCGACAGGCGCGCCGGCCGGATTTCGACTGAAGAAAACCAGAGGCTCTGCGAATTTATCAACCGTGAACTCAGGGAAATAAGCGGAATTAAGGTCAGCCTTTACCCTGGAAAAGAACACCGCTTTGTTCTGAAGCTTTCCGGACCCGGACTTTCCGACGCTCTCACAGACGCCGACCCCCAGAAAGAAGGCAACCCCCCTGTGCCGGCTAAACCACTCAGTCCGGAAGCTGAATTCACCTCCGAAGTGGTTAATAAATTTTTGGAGGAACTGAAAAAACTTCTGGCCAGCCAGCCAAAAGCTAACTTTGCTCTTCTTCGAGGTTTCTCCAGGTTCCCGTCAAACCTTCCCCTCATGGGGGACCTGTACAAAATAAAGCCGGCAGCCATCGCCAGCTACCCGATGTACCGCGGTCTGACCAGACTGCTCGGAATGGAAGTGCTCGAAGTCGGCCCGGAAACTGAAGACATTTTTAACGTACTGGAGAAAAATTACGAACGCTTCAATTTCTTCTACCTCCATTACAAAAAAACAGATTCTGCCGGGGAGGGCGGACGGTTTGAAGATAAGGTTAAAGCGATTGAAGAAATAGACCGTTTTATTCCCCGCCTCTGGCAGCTCAAACCCGATGTTCTGGTTATCACTTCAGACCATTCAACCCCTTCGGTCCTTAAATCCCACTCCTGGCATCCCAACCCGTTTGTGCTCGTATCAGACCGGGCGCCGGCCGACGAAGTGACCCGGTTCACAGAGAAATATTGTGCCCGGGGGAGTCTCGGTCGTTTCCCCTCGCTTCAGGCGATGCCGCTGATGTTAGCCTGCGCTCTGAAGTTAAAAAAATTTGGCGCCTGATTTTTAGCAGGAATTTTATCGGTCTAAATTCTGGCTTGCTGCTATATTTGATATTAAAGATAATATTGTTTAATGCCAGAGAAAAAGGCGTGGGTCAGGCTTTTGATATTTTGCCTGATCCTGTTCCCTCTCGAGACTTCAGCCCGGCAGTCAGACCCCAGGGCTGAGGTTTTAAGCATCCGCTTCCATCAGCATCCGGACTTCTTCCGGGTGGTCCTGGAAATAGAGAAGGTTAGAGAGTTTTATTCGGCCAGTTTGAAGGACCCTGAAAGGCTTTTCGTAGATATATTTCAGGCAAAGCTCAAACCCGGACTCCATGGTACATCAGCCGAGATAAAATCTCCGTGGGTAAAGGCGCTTCGCCTCGCTCAGAAAAACCCTTCCACGGTCCGGCTGGCGCTGGAACTGATCCCCGGACCCGGACATAAAGAAAAAATTTATTATCTTAAGAACCCGACCAGGCTGGTAATAGACGTTTATCCGGAGACTGGAGCCAGAAGTCCCGCCCAACCGCCTGTTACCTCAAGCTCATCGAGCGTGGCCGCCCCCGAAAACCAGCGAAAAGGAGAGACTGCCGGCAAGCCTCCGGAACCAGCCTCAACCGGCTATTCTCTGGTGAGACAGCTCGGACTTGGAGTCAAACGCATCGTGATCGACCCGGGACACGGGGGACAGGACCCGGGCTGCATCAGTCCCTCCGGTCTTAAGGAAAAGGATGTGGCTCTCGACCTGGCCAGAAGGCTCAAAGCGATGCTGGAAAAAGAAGGAAATTTTGAAGTTTTCCTCACCCGGGAAACCGACATCACCCTGCCGCTCGAAAAACGAACCGCTCTCGCCAATCAGAAAAAGGCTGACCTGTTCATTTCGATTCATCTTAATGCCAGTCCGCGCAAAAACCGCACCGGTGTGGAAACCTTCTACTTAAATTTCAGCCCGGACCCGGCCGTGAACGAACTGGCCGCGCGGGAGAACGCCTCATCTTCAAAAAACATCCACGAATTAAAATCCATCGTGGATAAAATAATCAAAAACACTAAATATGAAGAATCCCGCGACCTGGCTGAGAAAGTTCACAAACATCTCATGCAGAACCTGAAACAGAGCTTCGGCCCGCGGGAAGACCTTGGAGTCAAAGGTGGACCTTTCTGGGTTCTGATCGGGACTGAAATGCCGGCCATCCTGGTGGAAGCCTCGCATCTCTCCAACCCGAAAGAAGAAGCCGCGCTCAAAACAGAACCCTATCGTCAGACGATAGCCGCGGGAATTTTTCGTGGTATTATTGAATACGTAAAATCTCTTGGAAAGGGATAGACCATGGAAAGACGAGATTTTCTGAAAAACCTGATCATCGGCGGGCTTGCTCTGAAGTTTAACCCGCCAACCTTCAGCCAGACTTCTTCGCCCGAGCTGGCTGTGGTCGAGGGCGACTCGCCAAGAGCGATCACCCGGGAAGCTTTGAAAATGCTCGGCGGGATGTCGCGCTTTGTCAGGAGGGGAGACCGGGTTCTGATCAAACCGAACATCGGCTGGGATAGGACACCGGAAATGACTGCCTGCACCAACCCGGAAGTAGTGGCCGCACTGGTGGAAATGGCCCTGGAGGCTGGCGCGCGGGAAGTCATAGTCATGGACCATACCATCAACCAGCCGCAGCGCTGCTACACCCGTTCGGGCATCCAGGAAGCAGCCAGAGCTGCCGGCGCCAGGGTGCTTTACACTGACGAAAAGCGTTTGAAACGGATGAACATAAAGGGCGAGTGGCTAAAAGAATGGGAGGTTTTTCAGGATTTCGTGGAAGTTGACCGGCTGATCAACGTACCGGTGGCTAAAGTTCACAGCCTATCCCGCGTGACCCTCGGGCTGAAAAACTGGCTCGGAGCTATCGGCGGCAACAGAAATCAACTGCACCAGAAAATAGACCAGGCCGTGGTTGACCTCGGAGCCTTTTTTAAGCCAGCACTGACCGTGCTCGACGCCTACCGGGTACTCTTCAGGAACGGTCCCCAGGGAGGAAGAGTATCCGACACCAGACTGCAAAAAACAGTCGTGGCCGGAATTGACCCGGTAGCCGTGGATGCTTACGGTGCCACTTTCTTTGACCTGAAGCCTCAGGACTTAACTTTTCTGAAACTGGCCCAGAACCGCGGGCTGGGAATTTTTGAACTGGAGAAGGTCAAAATTGAAAAGAGAACGGTCTAAAAAATATTTCTGGTTTCAACGACTTCGTATTCTTACCCAGACTGTATTTTTTCTTCTCTTTTTCATTTTGCTGCTGAAAACCCGTTATCCAGGAGAAGACTATCTGAAAACCACGGTCGAAAGGTTCTTCCATTTCGACCCGCTCATCCTGACCGCCACGCTGCTGGCCTCAAGAACTTTATACACAGCGTTGCTGCTTTCGCTGATTACGATTGCCGCCACGCTACTTTTTGGTCGATTTGTTTGCGGCTGGATCTGCCCTCTTGGCTCCATCCATCAATTTTTCTCTTTCATATTCAAGAAAAGCAAAATACTAAAACCGAAAAAAGACGACACGACCAGCCTGGCACCCAAATATTTAATCCTGTTGATCATGCTGGCAGCTGCTGCTTTTTCAGTTAACCTGGCCGGCTACCTTGACCCCCTCTCTTTTCTCTATCGTTCCTCAGCCGTTTTCCTCTCGCCGCTGCTAAACATGGTCCTCTCACACACCATCGAGCTGAGCTACTGGAGCGGGCTGAAAAGCCTGGGCCAGCATCTGAATCAGCTCAACGGCAATCTGACCCTTAATAGCGTTTTCCAGAATGCACTGGTTATCGGGATAGTTTTTCTCGGGGTAGTGCTACTCAATGCTTACAGAGAAAGATTCTGGTGCCGGTATCTGTGTCCGGCCGGCGCTCTGTTAGGGCTTTTATCCCGCTTCAACCTTTTCAAGCTGAAAATCGACCGGGAAAAATGTATCAACTGTCATCTGTGTTCCATCCACTGTCAGACAAACGCCAGACCTTACCCTGAAGGGGAGTGGAGAAGTTCCGAATGTATCTACTGTGAAACCTGCGCCGCCATCTGTCCGACCGCCGCCATCTCCTTCCCCCTGAAATGGCAGGCTGAAAAAATCAAGGGCGTTGACTTAAACCGCCGCCGGGTGCTGCTTGCGGCCGTTGCCGGATTTCTTCTCGCGCCAGTTTTTAAGATAACGCCGCTGGGCCGGCGGGCTGCCAGTTCAATCATCAGGCCGCCCGGAGCTCTGCCCGAAGCGGAATTTCTCAGGCGCTGCGTGAAATGTGGAGAATGCATGAAGGTCTGTCCGACCAACGGTCTGCAGCCTGCTCTCGCTGAAGCCGGACCGGAAGGAGTCTGGACGCCGGTGCTGGTGCCGCGCATCGGCTACTGCGAGTATTACTGTTCTCTCTGTAGTCAGGTCTGTCCGACCGGAGCCATCAGGAAGCTGACGATAGAAGAAAAAGTGAACGTAAAGATAGGAACCGCCTGGGTGGATAAAACTCGCTGCCTTCCTTATGCCCTGGGAAAGCCCTGCATCGTCTGTGAGGAACACTGTCCGGTTTCCCCGAAGGCTATTCAGCTGGTCAGGGTAGAAACCCTGACACCCGACGGCCAGATAGCCACCAACCTCGCTCCTTTCGTCAATGTGGAAAGCTGCATCGGATGCGGCATCTGCGAAAATAAATGCGTGGTCCAGGACCTGCCTGCGATAAGAGTAACCAGCATCGGCGAACACCGGTCGCGTCAGAACCAGCTGATTCTTCCGCTGGTCGAATGATTCTATAAAGAAATCTCAACCTGGATAACTAATTGCTGCTGCCGCCCTGAGGCGCGGTCAGGCGAGGCAATGGCAGCTACTGAATTTTTGAAGAGAGAAGCGCTGCTCCTTTGTCCGGACCGCTGGCCTCAGGTCATTCAAACTTCTTCAGCAGCAGACAGGCGTTGGTCCCGCCAAACCCGAAAGAATTGCTCATGGCGTAAAAGATTTCAGCCGGACGCGCCCGGTTTGGCACATAATCCAGGTCACATTCCGGGTCGGGGAATTCGTAATTGATGGTCGGCGGCATTACCTGATGAAAAACAGCGAGCGCAGTGATGGCCGTCTCCACTCCACCGGCTGCACCGAGAAGATGCCCGGTCATCGATTTGGTCGAACTGACGCCGAGTTTGCGGGCGTGATCGCCAAAGACCTTTTTTATGGCCAGAGTCTCAATTCTGTCATTGTAAAGAGTGGATGTTCCGTGAGCGTTGATGTACTGAACGTCCTCAGGACAGATTCCGGCATCGTCCAGCGCCATTTTCATCACCCGGGCAGCTCCATCGCCATCGGGAGCGGGAGCAGTTACATGGTAGGCATCACCGTTCAGTCCGTAGCCAGCAATTTCAGCATATATCCTGGCTCCGCGTTTAAGGGCGCAACCAAGTTCCTCGAGCAACAGGACTCCAGCCCCTTCGCTCATGACAAAACCGTCTCTCTGAGCGTCGAACGGACGTGAAGCTTTCTCCGGCTCGTCGTTCCTTTCTGAAAGCGCCTTCATGGTGGAAAAACCGGCCACACTCAGCGGGGTGATCGGAGCTTCGGCTCCACCGGCGATCATCCGGTCAACAATGCCGAGCTGAATCATGCGGAAAGCTTCCCCGATGGCATGGGCAGCTGTGCTGCAGGCGGTTGCATTAGACATGTTCGGCCCGCTGGATCCGTAGCGGATGGAAATGTGTCCCGGAGCTTCGTTTATGATCGTCTGTATGATAAAAAACGGAGAAACCCTTTCAGGCCCTTTTTCCAGCAGCACCCGGTGAGTTTCCTCGATGGTGCCTATTCCTCCTATGCCTGAACCGACATAAACTCCCGTGCGCTCTCCTCGCAGCAATTCGCGGTCAATCCCCGAATCCTGCACAGCCAGCTCGGCGGCCGCTATGGCGTACTGAATGAACAGGTCCATCTTTCGGGCTTCTTTCCGGTCGATGAATTGCTGCACCTCGAAATTTTTAATTTCTCCCGCTATTTTAGTCTTGAAATGAGTTGTGTCGAACCTGGAAATCAGTCCGATGCCCGAGCGGCCCTCCAGCAGTGCCTGCCAGTTAGACTCGACCCCTAAACCGAGTGGGGTAACCAGACCGATACCTGTAATGACAACCCTTCTTCGCAACATGAAAGCAGATTTTACCTTCTTCTTGAAGGAAATCCGGGATTATTTCCCTTTATAATGTTCCATTATATAGTCAATAGCCTTGCCCACGGTGTTCAGCTTTTCAGCTTCATCATCCGGAATGCTCAGACCGAATTCGTCTTCAAGAGCCATCACCAGCTCGACCGTATCCAGAGAATCCGCACCCAGATCCTGCGTGAAGGAAGCGTTTTCGCTAATCTGATCTTCGCCGATGTTGAGTTTGTCCGCCACGATGCTTTTAACCTTCTTCAAGATTTCTTCTCTTTCCATCTTTACCTCCTATGATTTTTTTTATGATTACATATACATACCACCGTTGACGCTGATCACCTGGCCGGTGATGTAAGCGGCATCGTCCGAGCAGAGAAATTTGACCACCCTGGCCACTTCCACCGGAAGCCCGAATCTCTTCATCGGGATGATATCAAGAAAAGCTTTCTTGACTTCCTCGGGCAGTTTCTCGGTCATGGGAGTGGCAATGTAACCTGGAGCCACGCAATTTACAGTTATGCCGCGCGGGGCCACCTCTCGCGCCAGCGATTTGGAGAAGCCTATCAGACCGGCTTTGGAGGCGGCATAATTGGTCTGACCTGCGTTGCCCATCAGACCGACCACGGAAGCTATGTTGACGATACGTCCATAACGGGCATTGAACATCGGCTTGAGCGCCGCCCTGCAGAAATTAAAAGCTCCTTTAAGGTTAACCTGAAGCACCAGGTCCCAGTCTTCCTCCTTCATCCTCAATAATAGAGTGTCCCTGGTAATGCCAGCGTTGTTGATCAGATGGTCAATCCTTCCAAGGGAAGAAATCACCTCCTCAACCACGCGGCTGACGCGAGCGGAATCGGAAACATCGGCTTCGAAGGGGATAGCCTTAATCCCCGCAGCCGACAGACGTTCAGCCACCTGGTCGAGCTTTTCCTTCTGAATGCCAACCAGAACTACCGTGGCTCCTTCCCGACCGAGTTCCTCCGCTATCGCTTCTCCTATGCCCTGAGAAGCTCCGGTTACCAGCGATACTCTCTCCTTAAAAATCATCCCGCCGCTCCTTCTTAACCTTAATTTTTTAGCTTTTTACCCAACCTGCCGGGCAAACCCGGCTTCAGCCCGCGAATGCTCTCCGTCGAATTTGATGCCTGGACGGAAAGCGAATCCAGGCCAATCTGCATACGCTTCAGAATAATTTACTTTTTTCAAAAATTTTTTCAACCTGTTTTTTTTGCCCGGGGCTGGAGAGTTCGTTCGGGAAGCATGACCAGGGCAGAAATTCGTTTGAAATTTCGGAGACAGAGGAAATAAGCATAGCCCCGGCCTCTATTCCAGTAAAATTGCTATTCTTTTTTCCTTCAAACAGGGGCGTTCGCCCTGCCCTGCCTTTTTCTCGCCACGAAGTCACGCCTCTTCCCTCTCATCAGGCAGGATGTTTAAGGCCGGACTGTAGCTAACCCTCTGGCCTCTGCCCTCGCCTTCATTCCCGGCGATTACTGTTCCTGACCCTCGATAACCTGACGTCCCTTGTAATAACCGCATTCCGGACAGGCTCTGTGGGGCAGCTTCGGACTGCCGCAATTTGAGCAGAGCGAGAAAGAAGGCAGAGTCAGATGGTCGTGCGACCTTCTTTTGCCCTTTCTTGAATGTGAATGTCTGCGTTTTGGATTAGGCATTATTTCTTCTCTCTAAAAAAGAATTTCAGGTTTCCCAGTCTGGGATCAACGCTGTGAAATTCACAGGCACAGCGGCCCTGGTTGATGACCTCGCCGCATACCGGGCAGAGGCCCTCGCAATCTTCTGAACAGAGCGGGCGGAAGGGGAAGCTCAGATTAAGCTGCTCAAGTACAACAGCTCTCAGGTCAAGCTGCTGGTGATAGTAGAAAAACCGCTCGAGGTCTTCCTCTTCCAGCTCTTCTTTTAACTCATCGAGCTCTTCCGGCAGATAGACAAGGTCAAAGGCAGAATCGACGTTGAATTCAAACGGACGCAGGCACCGGCTGCAGGTAAAACTGAGTCTGGTGGTGATCCGGCCCTTCACCAGCACCTCAGCACCGATTTTCCTGACTTCCACCACCGCATGAGTGGGCTCGAGAAAGACCGCATCCTCTTCGACCAGGTCCGGACCTATAAAGTCGAAATCCTGGTCGATGTGCAGCCCCTCACGGGGGATTTCGTTGACATCGATAATCATGGTAATTCCTTTTATGACCAAGTATTATACCAGCTTGACCCACCTTGTCAACCTGACCCGGTCCGGAGAATTTTCCGCTTGAAGTAAGGAGCTTTTGGAGTATAATCACCTCGGTAGCGATTCCGCAGGAAGAGTGGAAATGGAAGGTTACACCACAGCTATAGAATACAAGGGCCACCTGCTGACGGTGCAGACACAGGATAAGGGTCCAGCCTTTAATTATGTGGAGTCTCTTATTTTCCTTGGCGGGAAGGTTATTTTCTCCAGAAGGGCCAGTTATTCTGCCCATCTGAACGAACCCGACCTGCAGGAAATCATCAAGCGTCTGGTGGAAGAGCTGCACGCTGACGTGCTGGACGAAATAGTCGAAGGCAAATACGACCGATTCCTCGAATGACACTCCCGAGAATATTTCTGATAGACGGCAACTCCCTTCTCTATCGTTCTTATTACGCGATTCCCAGGCTCAGCAACTCGGCCGGATTCCCGACGAATGCCATTTACGGCTTCATCAGCACCTTAAATAAAATAATTGAAAGCGAAAAGCCGGAATACCTGGGCATTGTGTTTGACACCGGCAAACCGACCCTCAGACATCAGGTGTACAAAGAATACAAAGCCGGCCGCCGTCCGATGCCCGAGGACCTGGTGGTCCAGATCCCCGTGCTGAAAAAAATTATAGCTGCCCGGAGAATACCGCTCTTTGAATATCCCGACTACGAAGCGGATGATGTTCTGGCCACGCTGGCCCGGCTGGCCGCGGACAGAAACCTCTGCGCCGTGGTGGTGACCACGGATAAAGACCTTCTCCAGATTCTCGGGCCCAGGGTGGTAATCTACAACCCGGCGAAAGAATTTTTCATCGTTGACGACAGCCTCAATCCAGAATGCCAGCAGTTGTTCAAAAACAGGGAAGTTAAAACTGTCAGCGATTATTTCGGCCTCCGGGCCCACCAGGTAGCAGACGTTCTGGCGCTCTGGGGAGACACGTCAGATAACATTCCGGGTGTCCCGGGGATAGGGGAGAAGACCGCGAAGAACCTAATCCTGGAATTCGGCTCTATAGAGAATCTGATAAAGAACCTCGAACGGGTAAAAAATCCGCGGGTGAGAGAGGCCATCAGGAAAAACCTCTCCCAGCTGGAATTGAGCCGGAATCTCGTCCGGGTGGAAGATAACCTTGCGCTGGAATTCGAACTCGAGAACTTCAAACCCAGTGCCCCTGACCGGGAAACTTTAATTGAACTCTACCGGGAACTTGAATTCACCGCCTTTCTCCAGGAACATCTGGAACAAAAGGAAGTTGTCCGGCAAAACTTCCGGACGATTTCAGACATGGATTCTTTCCGGGATTTCCTTCAGCAACTCGGTCAGGCGGAAGAAGTCGCCCTGGACACAGAAACCACCAGTCTGTTTCCGACGCAGGCCCGTCTGGTCGGGCTGTCATTCTGTCTGAAGCCTGGCGAAGCTTATTACATCCCGCTCCGGCACAGCTACCCGCTGGCTCCGAATCAGCTGCCCGCTCATTCTGTTTTTTCAGAGCTCAAGCCTTATCTGGAAAACCCGGCGATAAAAAAAATCGGGCAGAATATTAAATATGATTACATAGTCCTGAAAAAAGAGGGGATTCAGCTACAGGGAATCCATCTGGACACGATGGTGCTTTCCTATCTTCTCGAGCCGAACTGGGGCAAGCACAGTCTGGACCGGCTGGCCGCCTACTATCTTCAGGAGGCAAAGATTCCTTTCGACAGCCTGACCGGGAAAGGGAAAAAACAGCTGACTTTCGACCAGGTTCCGGTGGAGAAGGCCACGGATTATGCCTGTCAGGATGCCCATCTGGCGATGAGTTTAAGTCGGGTTCTATGGACCAGAGTGCAAGCCCGGAATCTCGACCGTCTCTATCTGGAAATAGAGCTACCGTTGATTGAGGTGCTGGCAGAAATGGAGCTGGCCGGAGTGCGGTTGGATCTCAACCTTCTCCGTCAGCTCGGCCGCGAACTCGAAAGCCAGCTGAGACAGCTGGAAAAACAGATCTATGAAATGGCCGGTCAGGAATTCAACATCAATTCACCGCAGCAGCTCAGCCAGGTTCTCTTTTACAAACTTAACCTTCCGGCCTCAAAAAAGACGCGCGTTACCCGCGGCTTGTCGACGGCCACGGAAATTCTCGAAGAGCTGGCACCGCTTCATCCGCTGGCTGGCGCTGTGCTTGAATACCGACAGCTGGCGAAAATTAAGTCCACCTACGTTGAGGCCTTGACCGAGCTGGTGAATCCGGAAACCGGCCGGGTGCATACTTCCTTCAACCAGACGGTCACGGCCACCGGACGACTCTCTTCCTCTGACCCCAATCTTCAGAACATACCGGCCAGAGGGGAAATGGGTAAAAAGATCAGGCAGGCCTTTATCCCGGAAGAAGGCCATCTTCTGCTGTCAGCAGATTATTCACAGATAGAGCTCCGGCTTCTCGCCCATCTTTCAGAGGATCCGGTGCTTATAGAAACCTTTCTCAGTGACCGGGATATACACGCAGAGACCGCACGCCGGGTGTTCGGTCCGGCCGTGGAGCTTTTCCCGGAGGAAATGCGCCGCCGGGCAAAAATCATAAATTTCAGCGTGATTTACGGTACTGGGGCTTTCTCGCTGGCCAGGGAACTTGAAACTTCGCCGGCCGAAGCCCAGAAGTTCATCGACCGGTATTTTTCCGAACATCGCAGGGTCAAAGAATATCTCGACCGGGCAGTGGAGCAGGCGAAGGAAAAAGGATACGCTGAAACCATTTTCGGACGTCAGCGGCAGATTCCCGAGCTAAAAAGTCCTGACAACAATACCTTCCAGGCCGGACGGAGGATGGCCCTGAATACTCCCATTCAGGGCTCGGCCGCTGACATCATCAAGCTGGCGATGATAAAAATTTACCGGGAAATAAAATCACGCGGACTTAAAACTAAGATGATTCTTCAGGTACATGACGAGCTGGTGTTTGAAGTGCCGGAGGCGGAAAAGGATCTGATCGAACCCCTGGTCAGGGACTGTATGGAGAACATCTGTTCGCTGAAAGTTCCGCTCAAGGTCAGGCTCGGCTGGGGCAAGAACTGGGCTGAGGTTAAATAACCGGCCATCCGCTTCAGACGAGAGATTTCTGATAAACGCGGTAAATCTTGTAAATTTGCCCGCCCAGCCTTTCCATTTCTGCTCTCACCCGAACGTTCGATTCCATCTCGTGGTGGGTGTCTATGACCTTAAAACCGGCTTTGCGGGCTTCTTCCAGCATGGCCATGCCCATCAGAGCATCAAGCCCGACTCCGCGGTATTCTTTCTTGATCGCTCCCAGGAGCAGGTCAAGCTGTCTGGTTTTTTTCTGAGCTCTGAGAATATGAATGAAGCCGAAAGGAAACAGGCGACCTCGCGCCTTCTGGATTCCTTCCGTCATATCTGGAATGCCTATGATGAAAGCAACCACCTGGCCGTCCTTCAGGACGCATTTTATGAAGCGGGGGTCGAGAATTGGCATGTATTTCTTCGCCAGGTCATCCATCTCTTTCTCGTCCAGAGGAGCATAACCATAAATGTTGCTCTCGGTGTAAGTTTCGTTCATCAGGGAGAGAATCGGCCTGACCCAGGGCTTGATTTCTTTCTTCCTGCGGAATTCCAGCAGCTGAAAATTTCCCTTCTTTAGAATTCGTTCAGAAACCCGACGGTAAATCTCGGGTATCTCTTCCGGCACCTCTATTTTGTACACAAAATAATCGATGTCTTTGGTATAGCCCTCTTTCTCCACCATCTCCGGCAGCCATTCAAAGTTGTAATAGGTGGCGATGGTAGCCCGGTTCTCGAACCCCTTGATGAGAAATCCTTCGGGATCCTGGTCGGAAAATCCGTACGGCCCGATGATCCTGGTCATACCTTTCTCTCTGGCCCATTCTTCCACACGGCTGAGAAGAGCGTGAACCACTTCCTGATCCTTTATGCTCTCGAGATATCCGAAGCGAGCGGTTTTCTCGTTGCGGACTTCATTGTAGCGGCGGTTGATGATGCCCATAATTCGACCGACTGTTTCACCGTCTTTCTCCGCCAGAAGAAGGATGGCGTCAGAATAGCTGAACGCTTTGTTCTTCTTCGGGTCGAAATAGGACCATTCATCCATGTAGATCGGCGGCACCCAGTTTGGATGGTCACGATGGAGTTTCTCCGGTAAATAAATAAATGTTTTAAGCTGAGACCTGGTTTTAACTTCGATCAGTTTTACGCTCATGTTTTCCCTTCCTGGCGGTTATTGGCCGTGTCAACTTTTATTCGCAATTTAGCCATCGTAGTCTCTCCATTTTAAGCCTCAGCTAACAGCCTGAGCCAGCGAACTTTCCAACGCCTGAATGAATCTATCCGGCTTGATATAGGCGTACTCATTCGACCAGTCTTCTGTGTACT
>JBASPX010000035.1:0-3923 GCA_049659625.1 Candidatus Saccharicenans sp.
AACTCAGCCGGATGGGCTACCGTCTGTCGTTCAAAAAATATACCTCAGGCCCGATTAACGCCATTTACTTTGACTGGAAAAACCGCACCTTCTGGGGCGGCTCGAGCAACCACGGCGACGACTACGGCGTCGTCTGGTAAAGAATTTTGGCTTTGGCCGGTTTAAGCAGGAAATGTGCGGTTAAAACTGTTGTGCTGCGGCTGTGGTTTAACGATCTAAAGTTACCTGCCTGGTGCACGAAGGCCTATCTGCCCAGAAACCATATTAAATCACCTGTAGCCTGAAAGCAGGGAGATGTAACATGTCCAGTTTTATTCTTAAGAATAAAGCCTTCTTTTCTGCAATCGCCGTCAAAAAATCGAATAAAGGCAGCTGGCCCCCCTTTCCTTCTGGCCACAGCCGATGGAGTATTCCACATGCAAGGGGTTGAATGCATAAGGAAGGGAACGCCGTGGCCATAGGCTTTTTTCCCGAGATAAGCCATCCTGGAACGGGGCGGGTCATGTAGATCGCAATTTGATAAAAATTTGTGCAGAACCCGTTGCCAATTATTCCCCTGAAGATATTTTGGTTGACTTTCGAAGATTACTTAATTAAAATTTGCACAACTCCGAGCCCTGCTGGCTACAGCCATACGGCCAGGCCACCGGGCCGATAGGGTAAAGCTGGAAACGGCTTTGCCTCCCATTTTGGAAAGGAGAAGTGATATGTCCTGCCATTTTAAGTTCAAATTCAATCATTCTGCGGTATTATTGTTGTTTTTTTGGGTTGTTCTTATCTTGTCTTTAACTAATTCGTTATTTTCATTCGACCAGGTCTCCAGCCAAAGCCAGGTAACTGACCCCAAAAAAGAGGAAGAAAAACCGGTCAGAGCCAGGACTGAGGAAATACTGGTAACCGCATCTTCTCCCGAAGAAAAACCGCTGGCCTCCGTTTTTATCATTCAGCCGGGTGTTTTAGATTTGTTGAAGACAAAGAATATAGCAGAAATCCTTTCTTTTGCTCCCGGCACCTACGTGACCACAGGTTCCAAAGCTGAATCTCATGTCAAGGTCAGAGGGATGGATAACGACAAATCAACTCTCCTGCTGGATGGCATTCCAGTCTATGAACCTTATTTCAATCTCTATGATTTAAAAACCATTCCCACGGACGACATTGACCGTGTTCAGGTAAGCAAGGGACCATCGTCCGTTTTGTATGGAGCTAACACCATGGGTGGAATCATAGAGGTTATGACCAAGCGGCCGCAGAAAAGCGGCCTTGAACTGCGTGCTCGGATGGGACCAACCTCGAGTTTTAGCTTCGCAGGCAACGGGACTTATGTGACCCCGAGTTTTGCCTTGAAATTAACAGCTTCCCATGAAGAATCAGACGGCTTTAAGTACAATGATTCAGGAATTGCCACTTACCGTTCAAATTCAGATTACCGTAATAACTATTTTGGCGGGAAGTTTTATTTTTTCCCTGGCCAAAAAAGTGAAATTCTCTTTCAGGCTTCCTTTTATGATTCTTCTTACGGAGTGCCGCCAGCCACAGCTTTTTATTCTCCTCGTTACTGGAGATTCAAGGATTGGGAAAGGTTAATACTCGGTCTGGGCGGCACTTTTTCATTCTTTAAGACTGGAACGCTGAAAATTAGAACTTATTATGTAAATTATTATAATGTGCTGGATGCTTTCAGCGACCCCACATATAGTTCGCTTTCATGGGAGTCTATTTACAAAAATTACTCGGCCGGGGCTTTTGTCATTGGAACCATATATCCCCGGGCTAATCACGAAATGCGCTTCAGCCTTAATAGTCGTCTGGATAAGGTCCAACAACAAGCCTCCGAGACTACACCCTGGGAAAATTATGAACACCGTACCTTCTCTTTCGGTTTGGAGGATGAATGGAAACTGACTGCCAGGTGGCGTCTGACAGGAGGTTTCAGCTTTGACTATCTTCAAAAGCTGATAGGAGCGAGTCGGACTTCCCTGAATCCGGTGGCGGGCTTAAGGTTTCTGCCGTCTGCCTATCTGGCCTTTCATCTTTCTTATTCCCAAAAATCTCGTTTCCCTTCAATGCGTTCTCTTTATAGCTCAACCAGCGGCAACCCCGACCTGCGGGATGAAAGAGGTAAAACCGTAGAGTTCGGGACAAGTTATTCTGGCTGGATCAAATCTAGCCTGGCTCTGTTTAGCTCAAAATATCGCGACTTAATAACAGTTATTCGCCAGCCAGATGGTACCAAGCGTTATGTGAATATAGGTGAGGCCAGAGTCAATGGCTTTGAAGCTGAGGCCAACAAGAGTTATGGGAATTTTACTATTCAGCTTCAATACACATTTCTTGATGCCAGAAACATAACTGAGGACAGAAAATTAGACCTTGTCCCCCAGTCTCAGATTAGCACCATGCTAAATTATATAAAACCGGATAATTTCAGCCTGGCTATCTGGTTTTTATGTGCCTCGCAGTCTGAAACATTGATCAATCAGAATTCAATAACAGTTCCAGCTTATATCACGGCTAATCTGAGCCTGGAGAAGTTTTTCAGGGCAGGTTCGTTTTTCCTGAAGGTCGAAAACCTCTTTAATAGAGCTTATTATACCGAGCCAGGCTATCCGCTTTCCTGCCGACGATTTGAAATTGGTTTCGGGTTCAGAGCAGGGCTTTAGATATTTATATCCAGAAAATTAGATGAAATTTAAGGAGAAAAGATATGAACATTCGTCATGGTGTAAGGTTGGCATGGGTTCTTATCATCAGCGTAGCTTTTATGATGCTTCGGCCAGCGATTGCCCAGAAAAATGCAAAGGCTGAAAATAATGATTTTTATGATAACGTCGCCTTTAAGGAACTACCGGTTGGGAAAATTGAAATAAGCGGCGAGATTGAAAGTCCCGGGATAGTAGACTGGAGAAATCTTCCCCTTCATCAGGTTCAGGTTCGGGAAGCCATAAAGAATGACGAAAAGACCACTTTTATCGGAGCGTATGTGTACCAGGGCTATTCGCTGTTTGATATCTTAAAGGACTGCGCCCTGAACAAGAATAATAAGAATATTTTTTCTTCGCCGATCGATTTATTGGTGATAATAGAAAATAAAGAGGGGGAAAAGGCTGTTTTTAGCTGGGGAGAAATTTTTTATCCAAATGTATTGCACCGCATCATCATTGCCAGGCGGGTCGCGCCAATCATTCCATCAACCACCGGGGAGTCCTGGCCGTTGCCCGATGAGTGCAAGGTTGTGGCGGCCAATGACCTTTATGGGCATAGAAACCTCCAAAATCCAGTGAAGATAACTGTCCGCTCCTGCCCTTTAGCAGAATCGGTAAGAAAAGATAAGACTCCACTCTATTCAGAAAAAATTAGGGTGCTGATTGGGGATAAAGAAATTGCAGCAATAGAATCGATGCCGGAAGGCCAGGAGATTTTTGAATATCCCGTTGTCTTTTTTGGCCGGGGCAAGGGCTTTCATGGAGTTAGAAGTTTTTCCGGCGTCTCGCTAAGAAAAATTTTAGGTAAATATATTGTTTTGAATAAAGGATTGATGAAGGCTGGGTATGCAGTCATTTTCGGAGCTGACGGCTATCGGGCCGTTTTTTCCATTTCCGAGTTGTTCAATAGGAATGATTTTCAGGAGGTCCTGCTTTACGACCAGGGCAATAAAGACGGCGGCAGGTTTGCTGTGTTTGTTCCTATGGACTTTTTCTCGGACCGGGCCGTTAAAGCGATTAAAGAAATTAAATTGATGGAAGGAGATAAATACGGTCTTTGACCGGCCAAATTCGAACTCAACGAAAAGACGCCGCCGGAAGTGAGGGAGAAACTCAGCCGGATGGGCTACCGTCTGTCGTTCAAAAAATATACCTCAGGCCCGATTAACGCCATTTACTTTGACTGGAAAAACCGCACCTTCTGGGGCGGCTCGAGCA
>JBASPX010000036.1:0-10939 GCA_049659625.1 Candidatus Saccharicenans sp.
ATTGCCTTATAATCTCTTTGAGCCATCGTAATGAAATACCTCCTTTCTTTATTTTGATTACTGTAAAAGGAGAGTTTACGATGGCTCACTCCTTAACGCAATTTGCGAACTATTTTGTACACCAGCTTCCCCTTTCTTCCTCTTTAATAATCTAACCTTTTTTTCTAATATTTTATCAAACCCTAAAATTTAACAAAATAATACAAAATAAAACAGCATAAGTCACTCTTTTTCTGATTTTTTCGGTGGCGGGTAGAAAAAGATTATTATTTGTTTTGAGGAAGTCAAAACATAGGCTGGCGATGATAACTGCCTGAGGAGGGTTTTAACGATTTTTTCTTTATTAAAATTATCCCGATTTAAAGATAGAAAGCCAGACTCCAATAAAATTATAGAATCTCTCATTGTCCTTATTTACAAAAATTCTGTCCCGATGAAATTCGGGACTAAAGCCAATGACCGGCAGGTATTTTGAGGAAGCCTACAGGGAAAGCAGGCTCGGAGCACAGGTAACGGAAGACCCCCTGAGGGGTTGAAATCCGAGCACCGAAACTATGGGGTGGGTGGGGTAAATAGTTTCAAGTAATTCTTTCTTTAGATAATGCTCAGGATGGCTTTTAATTTACAATTTCAGGCCTGTACTTTCCTATCTTTAATTGAAAAGTTTTTATATCCAACCGGTGTTCAGTGTTTCAAATAAAAATGGCTCCTCGGGCAGGACTCGAACCTGCAACCTAGTGGTTAACAGCCACCCGCTCTGCCGATTGAGCTACCGAGGAGCAGGCTAGTTATTTATAACAAAATTCATCGCTATTTTCAATATCCAGGCGAAAAATAGACGGAAAATAATTTCAGTTTCCCGCCTATCTTATTGAATCAAACAGCCAGTGTTCAAAAACGATAACTGGCCTGCTTGGCCACCTTACGGTAATCCTCACCGGCAATATTCACCACCTTGCACATCTCGTATAAGCGGCTTCTTAACCGCACCCCGATCCGGTCGACCAGGGTCTCCTCCCCCTTTTTGTAAAAACTATCCCGCCGGTCAGGTTCCTCCTCAATGTCCAGATAATTCGAGGTGAAAATCGTAATCCTCTTCTGATTGTACCGGTAGTTTATGATATAGAATATGGTTTCCTCCACCCAGGCGGTAGGCCTTTTAGCACCCAGCTCATCGAGGACCAGAACTTCACAGTTAAATACCGGAGCCAGAATATCTGTTTCACTAACCTCTGAATCAGGTGTATAGCTATTCTGAATATCGCGAATAAGCTCCCTGAAATCATAAAATAGACAGTAAGCTCCTTTTTTCATGATCAGTTCTCTGATAACGGCTACCGCCAGATGAGTCTTACCCACTCCGCAAGGCCCGATATACAACAATCCCACTTCCTGGGCCGGGAAATTTTTGACAAATTTTTTCGAAATTTTCAGGGCGTCCGCCTGGCTCGGATGATGGACCTCGTAATTATCCAGCGTGCAGTTTTCGTAACGTCTGGGAATCCTGGCCTGCCGCAGCAACAGCTGTACCTTCTGTTCGCCAAAACACCGGCAGCGGCGGGCCACCGGACCCTTTTCAGTCTGTTCTACTACCCAGCCGGTGCCCTGACAAATGGAACAGACCTTTTCTTCCTTCAATTCAGGTATCCTCTCAACTGTCTGAGTTTTTGCGAGCTGGCTAACTTGCGCATGGCTCGCTGTTCGATCTGTCTTATCCGCTCCCGGGTTAAGCCGAGGCGGTCGCCTATCTCCTGAAGCGTCATCGGCTCATCGCCGTCAATTCCGAATCTCAATTTTAGCACAAGCGCTTCGCGCTCATCCAGCTCGTCCAGGATCTCCCGGATCTGCTGTTCTACCGAGCTTCTGATCAACTGGTATTCTATAGAAGGCTCCATCTCGTCGGATATCCGGTCTCCAACTTCCAGGTCATCGTCCTCGCCCAGCCTGTCGGAGAGCGACAGCCCCTTCTCCTGAATTATCTCCATCTCAGCCACTTCTTCAGGCGTTATGTTCAGCCTTTCGGCCAGCTCCTCCCGCGTTGGCTCGCGTCCGAGCTCCTTTTTAAGAATTTCCCTCTCTCTGTTCATTCTCGATATTCTGTCGGAAACTTTCTGCGGCAGGTTGTAATAATGAGAAGCCTGCGAGAGGGCATGCACTATGGCCTGTCTGATCCACCAGACAGCGTAGGAAATAAATTTTACGTTGCGGTCCGGGTCAAACCTGCGGGCTGCTTCTATCAGACCGAGATTCCCCTCGTTGATCAGGTCGAGCAGGCTCAGCCCCATTCCCTGATACTTTTTGACATAAGAAACCACAAATCGCAGATTCCCTTCCACCAGGCGACGGATGGCCTCAGGATCCCCCTTTTTAATACGCTCTCCCAGCTGCTTTTCCTCTTCTTCGGTAACAGGCGGAATCTTTGAAATCTCCTCCAGATAAAGTTTAAGGTTTCGAGATTCAAGATAATCCTGATATTTCATAAGTATATAAAAACCTCGTGCCCTGACACTTATTATTGCCGGCTTATCTAATGAATATTTTAATATTTCGGAAATAATATTTCCAGCGACTATCACGCTGGTTTAACCATAATCAAACATCTCCGGATCGACAGCAGGCCTCCCCTTCTATATCTTTACCAGACTGCAATTCTTTATAGACCTCATAAGCCTTCAATGCCCATTGTTCACCCGGACATCCGCCTTCAGTTATGGCCACATTCAGAAATTCAATCAGTTCTTCCTGGGTAACACCATTTTCAAAAGCCATCCTGGCATAGGCTTTAATACATGGCTCACATCTGGTAACCACCACAATTGCCAGGGCGGCGAGTATTTTGTATTTTGCAGGAACTGCGGCATCCCTGAAGGTCTCATCCCTCATCCTGATCAAGCTTCCTGTCACTACGGGGCTGAGCTCTCTTAATTCAACATAAAGTCGGTCAGACATATCAGACCTCCGTTAAATTATTTATCATTTTTGAAACTAAGTATTCTGAAATAAATGTCCCCCTTTATTCATTATTATCAGATGAAAAAGTTTTCAGCACCTCCGAGCCTTCGGCCAATCTGATAAACACCTGCCTTGAAACCCTATATTACTATTATAGGGCAGATCCTGCAGACGACTATTTCCAGACTATCTGTATTATACATCCGATATAGAAAGCGTCCTTAAATTAATGGCGGCCAGGTGATTAAATATTAACTTTCTTCCACCAATCAGTTCACTGAGGTATTGAGGGGAACGTCAAAAATTTGAAGGGAGGTCATCAGGCTCAAACTCGAATATTTAATACTTAAATTTCAAAGAACCAAATTTAAATTTAATTCATTCTTTCTGGTTAGACTTTGCCTCAGGCTTTTTCACCGGCATCGGCTTTGACACCCCGACATGCACCAGGCTTCGACGCCTGGCCTCAAACTCCTCTTCTCGACCTTTAAAGAATTCCTCCTTTATATAATTGAGAAGTTCATTAACCTGGTCTTCTATCTGTTTCATCTTTTCTCGCATATTCAGGATGATTTCTACTCCTGCCAGATTGACTCCAAGGTCCCGGATAAGGTTAAGTATGATTTCGAGACGACGCAGGTCTTCCTCACTATATAATCGGGTGTTACCCTGGCTGCGCGAAGGCTTGAGCAACCCTTCCCTTTCGTACAGTCGCAGGGTCTGCGGATGAATGTTGTACATTCGGGCCACCGCGCTGATGTGATAATATCCCGTCGATGTTCTGACTTCTGTTTCATTTTTCTTCTTTCTTCTGGGCATCTCTGTCCTCCTTCAGCTTTCATCCGGCATAATTCAGCTCCCGAGATTTTTTCTGATATCCGGGTCGTAGAATTTCTCCAGTTCCTTCATCAGCTCCCGCACTCTCTGGTCAACCGCCGGCGGCGGAACTATCGTTACCTCAACGTACATATCACCACGGCCGCTTCGCCCGCACACCGGCGCGCCCTCACCTTTCAGCCTGAATTTTTGCCCGGATTTTGTGCCGGGCGGGATCCTGATCAGTTTCTTCTCTCCGTAGACCGTCGGCACTTCAATCTTAGCACCAAGAGTAGCTTCAGGCACGGTGATAGGAATCTTTATATAAATGTTGGAACCTTCCCGCTTGAAGAAAGAATGTGGAGTCACTTCAAGAATAATGTACAGGTCACCGGGAGGTCCTCCTTTAATTCCGGAATTTCCCTTTCCGGGCACCCTGACCTTTGAACCGCTCTCAACACCGGCCGGGATACGCACGGTTATCGTTTCGCTGCCGGCAACCCTCCCTTCGCCGCGGCAATGGCTGCATGCCTGACCGCTAATCCTGCCCGATCCAAGGCAGGTTGGACAGGTAGTAGAAAACTTCATAAAACCTTTCTGGACAAAGGTTCTCCCCCTTCCGCCGCAATCAGGGCAGACCCTCTCTCCACCCAGGCTGGCCTGGCCGCTTCCTCCGCAGACCGGACAGGGAACCATCCTGTTAACTCTGATTCTTGTCTGCAAACCATTGATGGCATCGGCAAAACTTATGGTCATCGAATAATTCAGGTCTTCGCCGCGCCGGGGACCGGCAGGCTTCTGCTCCATGCCCAGGCCGCCGAAAAGATTTTCAAACAGGTCACGAAAAGAGGTGTTCCCGTATTCTGAAAAATCAAAGCCTTCAAACCCGGAGTTGAACGGATTCGGACCGGCTCCTGCGCCTGCTTCAGGACCAAAGTCCCCGACCATGCCAAACTGATCGTACTGGGCTCGCTTTTTAGGGTCGCTGAGGACTGAATAGGCCTCCTGTATTTCTTTGAATTTAGCTTCGGCCGCTTTGTCACCGGGATTCAGGTCTGGATGATATTTGCGAGCGAGCTTACGGTAAGCCTTCTTGATTTCAGCCAGAGTGGCATTGCGGGGAACTCCGAGGATTTCATAGTAATCCTTTCTGGCCATGGCCGCCCTCTTTTTCTCTTATGGACTCCCTTTTCCGCCGGGCCCGATCCCAGCCCGGCGGAAAAACTTGAAGTCCAGCTTAGCTATTCACTGGCTCAGTGCTTCTTGTCGTCGTCAACCACTTCCGCGTCGATCACCTCATCGTCCGGGCCGTTGCCTTTTCCGCTGGAAGCGGAGCCACCGCCCTGGCTGTAACCCTCATAACCGGAACCTGGCTGAGACTGAGAAGATTGCTGGGCGCCAGCCTGACGGTAGAGAACCTCGCTGATGCGGTGAGATGCTCTCGCCAGAGAATCGATGGCGGCTCTGATAGTATCCGGATTGTCGCTCTCCATCGCTTTTCTGGTGCTGGCGATTTCCTGTTCCGCTCTGGTAACTTCATCGGCCGGTATCTTATCTCGGTTATCGCGTATCAGCTTTTCCACGCTGTAGATCAGCTGGTCAGCCTGGTTACGGAGTTCCACCACCTCGCGACGGCGCTTGTCCTCGGCTGCGTAAGCTTCAGCTTCCTTGACCATTCGCTCGATCTCTTTCTCATCCAGCCCGCTGTGACCGGTGATGGTTATCGATTGCTGACGGCCCGTGGCCAGGTCCTTGGCTGAAACATGGAGAATTCCGTTAGCGTCGATGTCAAAAGTAACCTCAATTTTCGGCACTCCGCGAGGAGCAGGCGGGATGCCATCTAGGTGAAAACGACCCAGGCTGCGGTTGTAGGCAGCCAGTTCACGTTCTCCCTGAAGCACATGAATTTCCACCGAGGTCTGGTTATCAGCCGCCGTGGTGAAAATTTCTGTCTTTCTGGTAGGAATTGTGGTGTTGCGCGGGATCATCCGGGTAAAAACGCCACCCAGGGTTTCAATACCGAGAGAAAGCGGGGTGACATCGAGCAGCAGCACATCCTTCACCTGGCCGCTGAGCACCGCACCCTGTATGGCCGCGCCGACAGCCACAACCTCGTCCGGGTTGACTCCTTTATGCGGTTCCTTACCGAAGAAATCACGAACGACCTGCTGAATCCTGGGCATTCTGGTCTGACCGCCAACCAGAATGACCTCGTCGATATCCTCGGGTTTCAGCCCGGCATCTTCCAGAGCCTGTCTGACCGGCGGAATCGAGCGCTGAATCAGATCTTCAGCCAGCTGTTCGAGTTTAGCCCGGGTCATCTTCATCAACAGATGCTTCGGGCCGCTGGCGTCAGCCGTGATGAAAGGCAGGTTGATTTCAGTTTCCATCATGGTGGAAAGTTCGATTTTGGCTTTTTCGGCGGCTTCCCTCAGACGCTGAAGAGCCATCTTATCCTGGCTCAGGTCAATTCCAGTTTCCTTCCTGAACTCGCTTATAATCCAGTCGAGAATCCTCTGGTCGATGTCGTCACCGCCCAGATGGGTATCTCCGTTGGTGGCTTTTACTTCGACTACTCCATCGCCCACTTCCAGAATGGAGATGTCGAAGGTGCCGCCGCCAAAGTCGTAAACGGCGATTATTTCATTCTTTTTCTTATCCATGCCATAGGCCAGAGCTGCAGCCGTCGGTTCGTTGATAATCCTGACGACATCCAGCCCGGCAATCCGGCCCGCATCTTTGGTCGCCTTCCTCTGGGCGTCGTTGAAGTAGGCAGGAACGGTGATAACGGCTTTTTCCACCTTCTCGCCCAGATAATCTTCAGCCGCTTTTTTCAGCTTCTGCAGGATGAAAGCGGAAATCTGTTCGGGAGAATATTCCTTGCCCTGCGCCACCACCCTGACACCGCCATTCGGAGCTTCAACCACTTTATAGGGGACCTGCTTTATTTCATTCAGCACCTCGTTGTATCTTCTGCCCATAAACCGCTTGATGGAAAATATGGTATTTTCCGGGTTGGTAATGCGCTGGCGCTTGGCCACCTGGCCGACAAGGATTTCTCCCTTGTTGGTAAAACCTACTACTGAAGGGGTGGTCCGGCCGCCTTCCTCATTCTGGATGACCGTAACCTTATCCCCTTCCATCACGGCAACTACTGAGTTGGTAGTACCCAGGTCTATGCCTATTATTTTGCTCATCTGTAAACCTCCTGTTCTTATTTAGCTCTATTTTAATATAAAAGTTGAGTATAAACTTGTCAAGTTTTTTGTAAAATTTTTTTTAATTTATTTTAAATAATTTAGAAAATTTATTTTTTCAATGATGGGAATTGTCAGACATTTTATAATCCAGGCCCTTTGCCAGTAGTGGTATCCCGATCTTTTAATGGATAAGAGGTCAGGGATTGTTCTTTTTTTACGGATACCAGATTATACCCTTAATCCCATCCACAAATGCCCAGTATATTCCCTGGGCCTGGCGAGGGGTGTCAAAATAAAGGGTGAGCTGAGGCTGGAGTTCGCTTTTTCTGTTAATCAGATACTTAACCGGATTCCAGGCATACCAGAGAAAATTCTCCTTTATGCGCCTCCATTTCTCCCGCGAATCGGCTGGAGAGCGGACATAAATTCTGAGGTTGTTATCAAAATTGAGCTCAAAAGAAGCGGGCATGTCTGTTATTTCAAGAGCTTCAACTTCAAAGCTGTCTGCAGCGGTCCTGGCCGTTTCCTGACTTTCGCGCTTCTCTTCCTTGTTCTTATTCTTATTTTCTGATATGGAAGCGCCGGCCTTTTTTTCCGTTTCCTTCGACTGTTCGGCACCGGGCTTCACCACTTTTCTTTCTGGCGGGTTAAGAGCAGTTTTATTCTTGAGAGAAGTTACCTGAAGCGGCACCGGCTTTCCTGTATAGCGAATTTTTGAGGCTTTCCATACTCTTAAAACCATGCCCCTGGCTTTAAGTTCCAGCGTTCCGTCCCTCAAGTTTAAGACAAAATAATACTGATGAGTCCGGGCCAGTTTTAACTCTTCTTCCAGAAATCTGTTTTCTTTAAGCGCTTCACGTGTTTCCGGCGGAACGGCCCGAGTCTCATTTCCGGTTACCGCCGGATTTTCTATCAGCATGCCTGATGGATACTTTTCTTCCGGGAAACCCGGCTTGGCAACCAAAAAAGTAGATAAAAGCAGGCAGAAAATGAACGCACCTGTTATTCCAATCGCAACCTGACTTTCGTCTTTTATTCCTTTTCCCACACTTTTCATCTTTACCCCACGATAAATTCCCGGCCATAAAATCATCTGGCATTCTGCCTTGCTAATAGATGTAAATTCTTGTGCCTATCTTTGCCACCTTGAAAACTTCTTCCAGGTCCTTATCAGCCATTCTCACGCAGCCGTGAGTCACATTTCGTCCAAGAAGTCTGGTGTAAAGCGTTCCGTGGATAAAATACCCCTGACCGAATCCCAGCGCATAATCTCCCAGCACCCCGGCCTCTATTCTGTCTTCCAGCCTTCTGGGTATCGGCTCGTTCTCTTCGATAAAGGCCCAGTCGGGTTTTACCCAGTAGGGATTTTTGATCTTTGATTTTACAAAAAATTCCCCTTTCGGAGTGTCAAACACCCAGCTCCTCTTCCCGGTGGGGTCAACCAGAACCACGCCGCTTCCGGTGGAAACCACTGCCTCCTTGAGGATCTGTCCATCCTTCTTCAGGTAAAGCCTGTTCTCGGCGGAGTCTATCACGATATAAACATCTTTTGGCTGAAGATCTTTAATTTTCTTCTTAAGCGCCGCATTCCGGGCTTCAGGCTTTACCTTAGTCTTCGGCTCAAGCTGAAAACTCCACACAGTTTTCCACTCTGAACTGAGCCGGAGATGATGTACCCAGGCCACAGAAAAAATCCCCAGCGCTCCCAGATAGATCAAAACCGCCAGCCCTAACAGCACCTTCCAGAACTTCATTTTCGTTCCTTTTTCAGAATAGCTACGATTTTATTATTGCTGTCAGTGGTTCCAACTATGGTCACGGGCGTCCCCACCGGGATCATCCTGAATAACTCTTCCATCTCCCCGTCATCCAGAGCCACACAGCCCCGCGTCAGCCCTTCCTTGCCTCCACCATGAATTTCAATCAGACCGCCTATCTGACTTGCAGGTGTTAAACGGCCTTTTTTCCTGGCTTCGTTAAATCTTCTTATATCTTCTTCATTAGGATAATTTATCAAAAGAGCCCGACCGAACTGGCTGGCCGCAATTTTCTTTATTACTTTATATTCACCTTCTGGAGTGGCATTGTCGCCGGCGTGAAGTTTATCGTTCAATCCGTTAAACCCCAGCCCCACCTCATAGGTCCTGATCGGTATACCGCCTTTATAAACAGTCAGTTTTCTCTCCAGTTTACTTACCAGAATAACCAGCTGATTTCCGCTTCTGGATTTTTCAATCGCTCTTTCGGCCAGCTTTTTCCAGCGGGCTATTTCTTCTTCATCCATGTATCGCGCCAGCTGCTGTCTCAATATATTTTCCGCCTGATTTAGAAGCGATTCAACCGTTTTCACCCTGGCGAGCGCTTCGTCGTATTCTTCTTTTTCCAGCAGGCGCTCTGTTTCTCTCAATATGACATCAGCCTGGCTCAACTGATTCCTGGCGAAACTTCTCTGACTCAATTCCAGGCTGAAAGAGTTGAGCATTTCAAACCGCGAATAAAGTTTCTCCAGAAATTTTCTGATTTCATTCTGCTGGCTTGCTTTCCTGCTTTCCACCAGGGACCTGATTCTCTCTCCTTCAGCCAGAATTTTTGAAAACTCCTCCTTCACTCGCCTGTAATCACGGAAAAATCCTATCTTTAGCTCTTCGCCTTCGTAGAACTTTCTGGCTGCCTTAAGGTCTTCGCAGTAGCGCTCATACTCTTCAGCTGCATAAACAGAGGCACCGGCCCTCCAGAGGTCCTGCTCCTGTTTCAGGGCTTGCTGCACCTCTGAAGGTGCCGGTGCCGTTCGACAGCTTGCTGCAGCTAAAATCAGGCTAATCTGAACTGCGGCAATCAGTGCTCTTATCCGCTTCCTCACTAATCAACATTGCTCCGGATGGATTTTCTTCTGTGATTACTTTCTGCCCTTTACTTTCTCGATGGCGGCTTTCACCTGCTCGGAGATGGCGGCAGCTTTCTCTTTAATCGACAGAGCTTTATCCTTCGCGCCAAAATAATCTTCAGCATCGATGGCCGCCTGAACTTCATTCAGAGCGCTTTCGAGTCCGGCCAGGTCCGTCTTCATGGCTTCGATGTCAGCTTTCGTGCCTTTTCCTTTTGGAGCTTTCTCCAGAAGGGCCTTGGCTTCTTCATAAGCAGCCTTGGCTTCATCCAAGGCAGCCAGGGCAGCATTCTTAGCTTCTTCTTTTCTGGCCGGGATCAGTGCCTGCACCGATTCGGCGTCAGCTTTAACTTTCGCCAGCATCTCCTTAGCTTTGCCGTACTTCTTGAAGAGCTTCTTTGACTGGGCATTCACCTCATCGAGGGCAGCCTGCAGGTCATCATTCAGCTTTTTCAGCTCTTCTTTCGCATAGATGTTGCCACCCGCCTGAACCACAGCATCGATGGCCGCCTTGGCTTCATCAATCTGCTGGGTCGGCTGCTTGGCGCAGCTGGAGAACAGAAAAACAACCAAAAGGCCGAGGACTGAGAGTTTCATCAGATTTTTCATCCTTTTACCTCCTTTCTGATGAATTTTTTTATATTAAATGGCCTTCTTCTAATCTGGATTCCTGGTATTTCCCCTCTTGGATACTCCTTTAATAAAAATTATGAACTATCTATGATTACTGATTACTATGGAGGGCTTAAAAAGTCCGGAAGAGAATTTTCTCCGTCTCCGCTCATGGTAAACCTTCTTCTCTTCGTCTTTCCGACGAAGGTTGATTAAATTATTATCACAAAAGAAAAGCCTTGTCAAATCTTCGCTTCTTTCGGGCACAGACATAGTATCCAGGGTAAGGGTAGTATATGGAGGCGGCGTGGTGGTGGGCCAGCTATTGGGATAGGGGTTGAAGAGGCGAAGGGATTTATCAGGCTGGCACTTGAAAAAGCAGGGCTTCCTCCGGTAAAAGTTTTGTTAAAACTTTTAACTGAAAGGAGGAAGCCCGAAGCCCAATGACGAGATATATATACCCCAGATACCATGA
>JBASPX010000037.1:0-29762 GCA_049659625.1 Candidatus Saccharicenans sp.
TTTATTTCCAGCAGGTCCCTCGGACCGATAACGTATTCTCTGATGAAATAATTGCGGGCAGCTTTCTGCATCTCTTGAGTTTCAGCCGGAACTCCTTTCTCCTGACTGAACCCGTACCCGAAAAGAATGCATACCAGCAGAAACACGAAAATGATATTGAGCCGTTTAAATTCCACTTTTTCCATTTTTTATTTACCTTTTATCGACTGTCTAATGTCTAACCCGCGCTAATGCCAGCCCGGGACTAAAATTCATAGGTCAGGTTTGCTCCGAGAAATTTTCTCCTTGCATCCCAGTCAAAGACATTTATCTCTCTGGTCCATAAACCTCCTGAAATTCCAAATCCCACTGTCTTTTTAATTCTAATATATAAAGCTACTGAATTCAAAGTATAAAAATCCTGTCTGGGTTCGGAACCGGGCGCTTCTCCCAGCGGGTAATCATTTTTTATTTGGCTGAAACTATAATCAAAGCGAATTCTTTTCCGGAACAAATAAAGAGAGGTGCCGGCTGACCAGCTGGTTCCAACATAAAAAGGATTGCGGGACCAGATAGAAAAAGTTACATCCCTTCGAAAGGAGGCTCTCAAAACCAGCGGACGCATTAGCACCCAGCTGATCGAGGTGTCTCCGACGAGTCCGCGATAATCCGGTTGTTCCTCTTCCCGTGAGTCAAAATATTTATAGCCCAGTCTCAGACGACCCCTGATTCTGCCTGCAGGAGAAAACTCAAAACCAGAATAAACTGCCTTGCTTTGCGAATCTCCCGGGCTCAGTTCACTCTTGAAATCATACTTGCCCAGCTCGCCTTCAATAAAAAACTGAATCCTCGGGTTCAGCCGGTAATAAAATTTTCCTGAAAACAGTTTCTCCACATGGCTCAACCTTTCTCCTATGTTGACTGAATCATATTCCAGGCTCTCATATAGATAATCCACAATAGAAGTGTTAAGTTCAAAAGAAACCCGGTAAGACCTCTGATAAAGCAAAGAAGCGTTACCTCTTTTTTCTATTCTTCGCGGTCTTATATCAATTTCGGTGTTCCATCTTTCGCGGGCATTGTTCCAGGCCCCGCCGACGGCCAGAAGAATCCGGTTAAAGCTTAGCGAAACGTCTCCGTTGAAGTAATTATTCCAGGTCCTTTCCCTTTCAGTCTTTAAAAAATAAACGTACTGTGGCGATTCAAAAACTCGAACTATCACTCTCTTTTTGAACATCAAATAAGCATACGCTCCTGGTCCAGCGGTCAGCCAGAAATCAGATATAGCTTCAGGATGATAATAGATGTTCGAATCCCAGCCGGCATCCCTGATGATAATAAGAGGCTGAACCCTGAGCGGCCCAAACCTCCAGGCCGCCTCCTCCCAGGCCCGCCTAAGTTCCTTAGCCTTCCAGGTCTCGGCCATAAGTTCGACGGTCAGGAAAGAAAAAAACAGACAGAATACTATTGTTTTTAACACTGGAACAGCAAATTTTCTCAAACCGGCCAGAGTTTTCATTTCTCAGGTGCCTTTAATTTTTACCACATTTAGCTAATCAACTTCAAGGCAACAGGCAGGACTTTCTCCTTGCCCCTGGAAAGGCGGCAATTATATATTATTTACACAGTGATCGTAATGAACGGCTGGAAATCTGTTCCCTGGCAGAGCATCTGCTTTATCAGCCTCCTTCTTCTGTTTCCCGCTCTGGCTCTGCCTGAAACATATATAAGCCAGGAAAGAAACTCTATCCTTGCGGACGAGGTCATTCGGCTTGAAGCCAGATTTCAGGAAAAGAATGGATCGGTCTGGCTGGCCGAGGGAGAGGTAGAACTCAGATACGGCCAGCTGGTGCTTCTGGCTGACCGCCTTCAGGTGAACCTCGAAACCTATGAACTAATTGCCATGGGACATATCACCCTTCAGCTTCCGGAAGAGGTGATTTCCTGTGATCGCCTCTCCTACAACCTTAAAACCGGAGAGGGCTCCCTGGAAGAAGTCAGGGCTATAAGTCGTCCGGGCGCCCTTTTTGGAGCGGAGAGAATCCAGAAATCAGTCACCGGTGTATACCAGCTGGAAAGAGCCTGGTTCACCAGCTGCACCCAGTCAGTGCCGCGCTGGCGCTTTGCCTTTTCTGAAGCCCGATTTCAGCCTGAAGACCATCTCACCATGAAGCAGGCCGTTTTCCGGGTTAAAGAAATTCCGGTCCTTTATGTTCCTCATTTAAGATATCCGCTGAAACCCAGAGCCACCGGTTTTCTCTTCCCTCGCCTGGGTTTCAACCGGGTGAAAGGAATTACTCTCAGCCAGAGTTTTTACTGGGCAATAGCCCGGAACATAGATTCCACCGTCACCGTCGACTGGTACTCAAGAAAAGGCACCGGAGCCGGTCTCGAATTCCGTTATCTTCTGCCGGGGGGAACAAGAGGCGAAGCTAACGGTTACTTTTTTCTTCCGTGGAAAGATGAAAACAGTTCGCCTCAAAAAACACCCTTCATTCTGCGCCTGGACCATTCCCAGAAATTGCCTTACGGATTTCAACTTTCTGCCCGGGCTGACTATTCCAGTTCTTTCGATTTTCTGAGAGAGTTTGAGAACAATTTCAACGTGGCCACGGTAAACAATCGGTCCTATCAGCTCGGACTTACCAGAAACTGGTCGCGCTTCAATTTCAACCTCCGGGCCTCTAAATTCGAAAGCTACTTCCCCCTCACCGGCCAGAAAGTGAGTACCACCTACCGACCCCAGCTCAGCTTCAACATGCTGAAATACAGATTATTTCCCCGGGTCGACCTCTCTTTTGAATCCGGCCTCAGCAACTGGCAGTACAGATGGAAAACTGAGCTGACTGAAACCGGTTACGACCTCGGCCAGGCCTATTTCCGACCTTCTCTTTCTTTCCCCCTGGTGCCTGCCGGGTGGTTGAACCTGACTTTCCGCGCCGGTGGCAATTTTGTCTGGTATTTTCAGAGCTATCAGCCGGGAACAAACATCCGCACAGAAAATTCCCTGCTGACAGCCCAGGGCAGTTTTGGCCTTAACCTTGAAGGGCCGGTCGTCTATCGCCTTTTCTTCAGGAAGGGCCAGGCCTATCTTAAACACCTGGTGGTGCCATTTATCTCTTATTCCTTCGATACACCGATACCCCGGGAAACGCTCGAAAGAATTATTTCTCCCTTCGGAATTCTTAGAAACAACAACCTGAAATTCGGCCTGACCCAGCATTTTCTGACGAAAACCGACAGCTCTCCCAGAGAAATCCTGACGCTCGGATTGACGGCAACGGTTTTCTTCGACCCTGAACACAGTCCGATTCGCTATTATTACCCCTGCCACCAGGAAAGGCACTTTTCTCCGGTCAACGTCTATCTGAGATATTATCCGTCCGGACCGTTTAGCCTGGATGTTTCAACCGATTTTAACCCTTATGAAAAAAATCTGCTCAGCTCCAGGCTGAGCGCCGGCTGGGGAAAACCAGAAGACAGTTTTTTCTTCAGCCTTAACTGGTCAAAGTATTACCAGGCAATCACGCCGGACAGTTTTTTACGCAGCCATCAGGCCGGAATTCAAGCCGGTGTTCGCTGGCCTGAGAAAATCGAGCTGAAGACCCAGGTCGAAGTGGACATCCAGAACAGGAAAATTCTTTATTCTGCCTTAGCTGGCACCTATCATTATCAGTGTCTGGACTTCAGCTTCGACCTCAGGATTTTTTATTATCGTTCGAAGCCGGAAGCTCAGTTCAGATTCTCTGTCGGACTGGGTAATATCAGTCACACCTCCGACCTGCTGGGAACCCTCGGGTTCTGAGCTAGACCTGTACCGTGCAATGTAATCAGATTGATGTTGATCGATTGATAAAATTAAAACAGAGCTTCCGGGGTTTCGTCTGAGGTATGCCTGAAAAAAACCTGTGCGCTTTTTTCCTGAAAGCGAATTGATTTATTCATTCCGGGACAGCAGAGGCAAAGGTTTGCCAGAGTTATGTCTGCTTTTTTTAACATTTGAGAATTTTAGTATTGACACTCAGAGAAAAAAACCCTATATGGTATTTAAGTAAAAACGGAAAATAAAAAAATGAAGAAAAAGAGTATTGCCCGGGGAAATAAAAGATGAGAATACTGATTACCGGGGCCAGCGGCTTTGTGGCCGGCCATCTCATTGAATACATCTCCCAGGTGGTATCGCCTGTGGAGATCTCCGGCCTGGTCAGGCCGGGTTCCTGCTACTCTCAAACGAAAAAACTGACCGAGCGCATCAGAGTGGTCGAAGGAGACGTGCGGGACCTGCGGTCGCTTCTCCAGGTACTGACGGATTTCCGACCCGACCGGATTTTTCACCTGGCAAGCCTGTCGTCAACGGATTCCTCACATAATATGGCCTGTGCCTTTATGGACACCAACGTAATGGGCACCGTTAACCTGCTCGAAGCCCTCCGGGAGCTCAAACTGCAACCCCGGGTGCTGGTGGCCACTTCGGCCGAAGCTTACGGTCTGGTTTATTCCGACGAGCTGCCTGTAAAAGAAACAGCCGTCTTCCGGCCGCTCAGCCCGTTTGCCGTCAGCAAAGCCGCTCAGGATCTCCTCGGCTTTCAGTATTTCAAATGCTACGGCCTGCCGATCGTAAGGGCCAGGATTTTCAGCCCGGTCGGCCCGGGTCAGCCACCTCATTATCAGATATCAAGCCTTGCCTGGCAGATAGCCGAAATAGAAAAAAAGAAAAGAGAGCCGCTGATAAAAGTGGCCAATCTGGAAAACAAAAGGGATTACCTGGATGTCAGAGACCTGGTGCGAGCCCTCTGGTTAATCCTGGAAAAGAGTGAGCCGGGGGAAGTTTACAACGTTGGTTCGGGCCAGGCCTGGTCAGGCCATGAAATCCTTAAATTAATGCAGGGTCTGACCAGGGCGAAAATGGTAATTGAAACCGAAGACCCGAAAAGTCGCTTCCCCGAACCCCCGATTTTGCTGGCTGATATTACCCGGCTGGTCAAGCTCACCGGCTGGAAGCCGCAGTTGAACCTGAAACAATCCATCCTTGATCTCCTCAACTACTGGAGAGAGACGGCCTGAGGGCGCAGGTAACTTTCTCTAACAACCTGTTTTGATATTCAGTTCAAGCTGACTTTCCTGCACCAGTTTACGTTCCTCTTCGATCGCTTTCAGGATGTCGGGGGTAACGTCGCCGGTTGGATACCTGCCGTCAAAGCAGGCCGCGCAGAAGTGCTTCAATGCCGGATTCTCCATCCGGATGGCTTTTTTCAGATTGGCCAGTGTCTGGTATATTACCTGGTCTGCCCCGATCCTGCGGGCGACCAGCTCCTCGTCGGCGTCACGAGCGACAAATTCAGTTTTAGTCTGCATGTCGATGCCATAGACACAGGGATAGCGAAGCGGCGGCGAGTAAGAAGCAAAATAAACCTTCTCCGCGCCACATTCTCTCACCATCTCCACAATCGCCCGCGAAGTGTTACCGCGGACAATGCTGTCATCGACCAGCAGGACTTTCTTCCCGGCGACCTCTGAACAGATGGGGTTCAGTTTCTGCCGCACGGAACTCTGCCGTTTGGTCTCGGCCGGCATGATGAAAGTTCTGCCAATGTAACGGTTTTTCACCAGCGCTTCACGGTATTTCAATTTCAGCGCGCGGGCAATTTCTATGGCTGCATCTCGGGCGGAATCAGGCACCGGCACCACCACGTCTATTTCCAGATTCCTTTTTTTGATTTCCCCGGCCAGCAGCCGGCCGAGATTAACCCTGCTTTTATAGACGTTGACGCCATCTATAACCGAATCCGGCCGGGCAAAATAAACCCACTCAAACAGACAAGGAGTATGTTTTTTGTTGACAATCTTCCGCCGGTGCAACTGCCGGTTGCGGTCGAGAAAAACCGCTTCTCCTGCCTGGATGTGTTCTATTTCTCCGAAATTCATCAGGTTAAGGCTGACCGTTTCCGAAGCAAAGGCATAGGAGGGAATCAGTCCATCACGGCGCCGGCCGAAACTCAGCGGTTTAATCCCGTGCGGGTCGCGGAAAGCCACCATTCCCTGATCGGCTATGTAGGCCACCACCGAGTAGCTGCCTCTAACCCGGCGGTAAACCCCGGCTACCGCTTTGAAGATGTTGTCCGGGCTGAGCTGTCTGACCCTCTGCTCTTCCAGCTCCTGAGCAAAAACATTCAGGATAACCTCAGCGTCGCAGTCAGAATTCAACAATCTCTGGTTCTTTTCAAACAACTCTTTTTTCAGCTGCCGGTAGTTGATCACGTTTCCGTTGTGAGCCAGAATGATACCAAAAGGAGTGTTGACCATAAAAGGCTGAGCATCTTCATGTCCGCCCCCGCCGATGGTCGGATAACGGGTGTGACCGATACCCACATTTCCCCTCAGCTGAGCCGCTTCTTGAGGTCCGAAGATATCTAGAACCAGACCGTTGCCTTTTTTCTCGTGAAATTTGCCGTCGTAGGTAATGATACCGGCCGCATCCTGACCTCGATGCTGGATGGACAGAAGGCCCTGATAAAGGTCATGAAACACTTCCCCGTTAGACCAGATGCCGATTACTCCACACATATTCTGTATCCCTTGAAAATTACATTTTATTATATCAGATAGCCCTTACAGTGTTAATCAGACCAACTCCTGGTCAGCCGGGTCAGGGCTGGGAAAATTTAACTCAAGTTTAGGGCGGGGCGCTTTTTTCTTAACCAGAAATTAACAATTCCTTTGCCGTATGTTCATTTTAATGTCTTATGCTCTCTTCTCGAAATACTGAATTTTCCTGGCGCCGGAAAATTCAAAACTAAAAAAGGAGGAAAAATGTTAGCAAAGAGAAAATCAGAGAAACCGGGTTACCGGTCTCGCCGACTGTTCGTTCTGTGTCTGACCGTCCTGCTGGCCACCACCATGCTGCTGAGTTCAGCTTCTGCCCAGCAAAAGTTTTCAGGCACGGTGTTTTTTGATTACACCTTTTATCTTTCTAAAAATGGTCCGATCACCACGCCCCCGCCCGACAACCCGAACTTCAAGAATAACTTCATGCAGTTCCGCCGGGTATACTTTCGCTACGACAACAAAATAAACGACATGATCAGCTTTCGCCTGACCCTTGACGGAGATACTTTGACAGCCACTGACGCTTCCGGAAAACCCGACGACAAGTTTCGACCTTATCTGAAGCATATGTACCTGCAGATCAATAACCTTATCCCCGATGCCGACATCAAAATCGGCATGGCTGACACCATAACCTTCAAGCTGGCCGAGGATCGCTGGGGTTACCGCAGCGTGGCCAAGACTCTGCTTGACGGCTATAAAGACATAACAGGTAAAGATATTGACGCCACCAGTGCCGACCTGGGAATAAGCCTCAGCGGGAAAATTATGCGTCAGCTACGCTACGGAGTCATGCTTTCCAGTGGTGAGGGTTATACCAAACCGGAAAAAGACAAACATAAAAAGCTCAGCTCTTATCTGCAGTTGATTCCAGTGCCCGGTGTGTCTGTCGTTGGTTATGTCGACTATGAAAAGCAGGACGCCGGAGCCAGCGCTCTTACCTATAAAGGAGACTTTTACCTTGAATTCATCCCCGGTTTGACCATCGGAGCTGAATACTTCATCTACCGCAACGATAAAAACCTGACTGATGGCCAGCGTTACGACCGCTCCGGTCTTTCGGTCTTCGGGCGCTATCAACTTATAAAGGAAAAATTGAATCTCTTCGCCCGGTTTGACCGGTACGAACCTAACAATCTTCTGTCCGGCGACGAGATATCACTGATCATAGCCGGTCTCGACTGGTCTCCGCTTCACAGCAGTTTCAAATTACAGCCGAACATCTGGATTTACGATTATCAGGATCCACTCAAGAAAAACGATGTAATTTTTAACCTTACCTTTCTGATGAGTTTCTAATTAAGAAGGAGGAAAAAATGAATTATAAATTCTTCACCACCATTAAGAAACTGGCAACAGGCATGCTTCTGGCTGCCGCCATGCTGGCAGCCATCGGGCTGTTGTTGCCCGCCCCGGCTTCAGCCCAGAGGAAAATAATTCAGATCAAAGGCTCCGATACCATGGTCAACCTGGTTCAGATCCTGGCCGAAGAATACATGAGTAAAAAGCCGGGCACAGCCATCGCCGTTCTCGGCGGTGGGTCCGGAACGGGCATTACCGCGCTAATCAACGGTACCTGCGATGTTGCCAACCATTCCAGAGAATGGAAGACCAAGGAACTCGACCTGGCCTTTGAAAAAGGAATCAGACCTCGAATTTTTGCCATAGCTGTAGATGCTCTCAGCATAATAGTCAACGAACGGAACCCGGTTGAAATCCTGACGATGGAACAGGTTGGTGCCATTTTCCGCGGAGAAATTAAAAACTGGAAAGAAGTCGGAGGCCCCGATATGAAAATCTCTCTTTACGGACGCCAGTCAAATTCAGGAACCTATGCCTTCCTCCAGGAACACGTCCTTAACAACAAAAATTATTCTCCGGATGTCAAGGAGATGAACGGCAACGCACAGATCATAGAAGCTGTCACCCAGGATCAGGCCGGCATTGGTTATGTGGGGGTTGGCTATCTGTATGACGAAAAAGGGGAAATCCGTAAAGGCATCAAGGTACTGAAAATCAAAAAAGATGAAAAGGCCCCGGCCTATTCTCCACTCGATAAAGAAGCGGTCTATTCAGCCAGATACGCTATTTCCAGACCGCTTTATCAATCAACCAACGGAAAACCGTCACCGGCTGTGGCTGACTTTATCCGCTTCGTGCTCAGCCCTGAGGGCCAGTCGATCGTCGAGAAGGAAGGCTTCTTCAAAGTGGGAAAAGACCTGATGGAGCAAAACGAAAAGAATTTAAGATAACCAGCATTTAAGGAAGATAAAAATGACCTCGGTAAAGAAGAAGGGCATCCTGGGAGACATCAGGGAAAGCCTTATAAAAACTCTGTTTCAGACGAGCGGGATGCTGGCCATCATAGCTCTCCTGGGCATATTTGCCCTTCTTCTTTACACCTCCGTTCCGGCTTTCAAAGAAATCAGTCTTAAGGAATTTCTGACTTCAACCCGCTGGGACCCGACTTCGCCGGAAAAGCCCGAATACGGGCTTCTGGCGATGATCGCCAGTTCCATCATGGTAACCGCTGGAGCGCTTTTGATTGCCTTTCCCCTGGGCGTGGCCGTGGCCGCCTACCTTTCCGATGTGGCCAGCCCGCGGGTGAGGGAGATCTTAAAACCGGTGATAGAACTTCTGGCGGCTATACCTTCGGTGGTCGTCGGGTTCATAGGCATAACCATAACCGGTCCGTTGATCTCCAGAATATTCAAGCTCAACCACGGTCTGACTGCCCTCAACGGGAGTATCCTCCTGGCCATAATGGCGCTTCCTACCATCATCAGCATTTCTGAAGATTCGCTGAGAACCGTACCTCTCAGTTACACCGAAGCTTCTCTGGCTCTCGGAGCCAATCGCTGGCAGACTTTAATAAGAGTAAAAATCCCGGCAGCCATATCCGGAATCGTTGCCTCTCTCATGCTCGGTCTTGGAAGGGCCATCGGCGAAACCATGACCGTGCTCATGGCCACAGGAAATGCCCGAGCCTTTCCTCACGGATTTCTTCAATCCGTCAGAACACTCACCGCCACCATTGCCATCGAACTGGGCGAAGTTCCCTATTACACCACGCATTACTATGCACTTTTCGCCCTGGGCCTGGCACTGTTCATTATGACCTTTGGTGTCAATCTGACAGCAGATATCATCCTGGAAAAGCAGAGGAAAAAACTGCAATGACCCGATCGATTAAGAAGGCTTCCAGACTGCACAGGAGTCAGCTAACAGAATTTCTTGGATTTCTTTTACTTAGAATTGCTGTGTATTCGGTCCTTTTCATCCTGCTCTACTTTTTCTATGACCTGAGCAGCAAAGGATATAAAGCTATCTCCTGGGAGTTCATAAGCCAGGCTCCCCGCCGCGGAATGACTGAAGGGGGCATCTTCCCGGCCATAGTTGGAACTTTTCTGGTGACCATGATTACCGCCGTATTTGCTGTTCCCATTGGAATGGCAGCAGCAATATACCTGAACGAATATGCCAGAGCCGGACGTTTGACCCGTCTGATAAGGCTTTCAATCCGCAACTTAGCCGGCGTTCCATCGATAGTTTATGGTCTGTTCGGGGTTATATTATTCGTCAATATCATGAAATTTGGAACTTCCGTACTCTCGGCTGGACTGACACTTGGACTCCTGACACTGCCCTGGACCATTACCGCCAGCGAGGAAGCCCTGAAATCAGTTCCAGACGCCTACCGTGAAGGTGCTCTGGCTCTCGGTGCCACCAGATGGCAGATGATCCGGACGAATGTCCTTCCATATGCGATTCCTGGAATGCTCACCGGAGCGGTTCTGGGTCTGGCCAGGGCGGCCGGAGAGACGGCGCCTATTATGTTCACCGGAGCAGCTTTCTACCTTCCTTACATCCCGCGGTCGCTTAAAGACCAGTTTATGGCGCTTCCCCACCATCTCTACATAATGGCCACCCAGCATCACGCCATCGACAGGGCCAGAGAGCTGGCTTACGGCACAGCTTTGGTGCTGGTTGCCTTCATCGTTCTGTTCAACCTCGGCGCTATCCTGATTCGAGCCAGACTTAGAAAGAAGTGGAGACATTGACCATGGAGAAAAGTTACATCGGAATTCCTGAGGGTCAGATAAAAATCCAGGTTGAAAACCTGCATCTGTATTACGGGAATAAGCTTGTTCTTAAAAATATTTCTATGTCCATCCCGGAGAAAAAAGTAACAGCCATCATCGGCCCATCGGGCTGCGGAAAGTCAAGCTTTGTCCGCGTGTTGAACCGGATGAACGACCTGATTCCCGAAGCCCGGACGGAAGGCCGGGTTCTCATAGATGGAGAAAACATCTATGACCCGGATGTCGACCTGGTGGCTCTGAGAAAAAAGGTCGGGCTGGTTTTTCAGAAACCCAACCCATTTCCTAAATCTATCTTTGATAACATCGCTTATGGCCTGAAGGTCGGCCGGCGTTGCCGCCGGGAAGAACTTGAAGCTATTGTAGAAAAAAGCCTTCGTCAGGCCGCTCTATGGGAAGAGGTAAAGGACCGGCTGCACCAGAGCGCGCTGGCTCTTTCCGGCGGTCAACAGCAACGTTTGTGTATTGCCAGAGCCCTGGCCGTGGAACCGGAAATCATTCTCTTCGACGAACCCTGCTCGGCCATAGACCCGATAGCCACAGCCAGGGTAGAGGAATTAATTCACCAGCTTAAAAAAGATTATACGGTGGTTATAGTAACGCATAACATGCAGCAAGCAGCCCGGGTATCGGACTACACAGCTTTTCTCTGGCTAGGAGAGCTGATCGAATTCGACCAGACGCGAAAAATCTTCACCAATCCAGCCTGCAAACTCACCGAAGATTACATCACCGGCCGCTTCGGCTGAGCCGGAACTGTTACGGTTATTACATGTGATACGCAGAATTTTAGTGTTTGAACAGCCGGAGAAAAAAATATTAGAATATAAAGGAACCAAGAAATGTCCAGAACCATTGCCATCTTGGACGACGAAGAGGACATCCTGAAACTGGTCCAGACGAATTTATCCAGGGCCGGCTACAGAGTCGAGGGCTTCAGTAATCCAGAATCTTTCTTCAGGTATCTCGAGCGTCACCGGCCTGACCTCATTCTTCTCGACCTGATGCTGCCTGGAAGCGACGGCCTGGAAATCTGCCGCTGGTTAAAAAGCCAGCCGGAACGGGCAGACATTCCTATCATCATGCTTACCGCCAGATCACAGGAAGCCGACCGGGTAACCGGACTGGAAATGGGCGCTGACGATTATGTGACCAAACCTTTTTCACTGCGCGAACTCGAAGCCCGGATTAAAGCCGTTCTCCGCCGCCGGGAAAAATCGCTCACCCCGGAAACTTCCGAAAAAAAGCTGGCCGGAGGCAAGCTCATCATCAGACCGGAGAAATTTGAAGTTCTGGTCATGGGAAAGCCGGTCGAACTCACCCTGAGCGAATTCAGGATTCTTGAACTTCTCACCTCCCGGCCCGGAAGAGTATTTACCAGAGACGAGATCCTGGACCGCCTGTGGGGTCAGGAAAAGGTGGTAATTCACCGCACGGTTGACGTCCACATCAGACACCTCAGAGAAAAACTCGGTCCTCTGGCAGCTTTCATCCACAGCGTCAGGGGAGTTGGTTATAAATACGAGGAAGTGAAGGGTTAAAGAATATTCTGGGCCCGGGAATTATTTCTTTTGTGCTTCCGCTGAAGACTGCTAATCAGTTCAGAACTCTCAGGAGCCTTTTTTCCGGAGAAGCCTCCAGAGAAAATAACCGAGCGCCCCGAAATTCAACCCGAGAATTACCACCATCCAGACAATTACTTCCATCTCAATCCTCATAATCAAGAGGTTTTCCGGTCCGGCGGGCAAGTTGTTTGTTTATCAGCAATACCAGCACCAGCAATATCAACCACTGTAAAAGAATCGTTCCCACGGAGGAGGTCTTAAACGGATGCCACCAGGAGGTTTTATCCCAGGTTATGGCCTGGTAGAACCACCATCCGGTCACGGTCAGAAAGATCAAAGGTGAAATATATTTTAAGATTACAGTCCACCACCGGCCGAGTCTCAGCTCAGCTCCGGCATTAATCTCCCGTCGCAGCTTTTCCAGGCCATATTTTCTTGCAGCTAAAATCGTCCAGAAGCCGCTCACCAGAAGGGCCATGCCCCATACCCAATCCTGATTGAGAAGGAAAGACGGAAAAGCAGCCGAGGGCAGACCAAACAGTAAGCACATGATTATTATCAGGATCGTGCTTTTCTTCCGGCTCCAGCCAAAATCCATCAGGGCTCTGGCTCCAAGTTCCACCTGAGCAATGAGAGAGCTCAGGGCTGCGAAAAGCATGGCCAGGAAAAAGACCGGGGCCACAATCACCCCTCCTTTCATCTTCGGGAAAAGGCCCGCCAGAGAAATAAAAGTCAGCCCCATATTATCTCCGAGTGAAGCCCGGGCCACAGCCGGGTCGGGAGCAAGAGCAAAGATCGTGGGGATAACAGCCATGCCGGCCAGTAAAGCCGCACAGTTATCACCAAACCCGACGATCAGGCAATTATGGGGTATATCGTCTTTTTTGCTCGTATAGACTGCATAGGTTAGCATCAGCCCCCAGCCGGCGCCGGTCGACCAAGCTGATTGGGTGAAGGCCTGCAGCCAGGTGGCCGGGTCTGCCAGTTTGCTCCAGTCTGGCACAAACAGGTAGCGCAGGCCCAGGCTGGCCCTCGGCAGAGTAATGGCCCTGGCGGCGGCAATCGCCAGAAAAACGAAAAGCGAGGGCACCAGAATCTTATTAATTCGTTCTACGCCTTTCTGGATTCCCCTGTAGATGATCAAACCACAGAGACCGATGGCCAGAGCCTGAAAGAAGATATTCTCCACTCTGTTGTGCTGGAAATTATGCCAGATAGCGGCTGTATCCACACCCTCTGTGAAAGCTCCCTGGAGCGAAAGAACAAAATATTTGGCGCACCATCCGGTAATTACCGCATAGTAAAATGTAATGAGCATACAGACGGCCACCATCCAGCCACCCATCCAGGTGTATCTCTCGCCGATAAAATCACGAAACCCGCCGACCGGACCCAGCCTGGTTTTTCTCCCGATGGCCATCTCCACCATAAGAAGCGGAGCAGACCATAAAAGAAGCGCCAGGAGGTAAACCAGCACGAATACTCCGCCGCCGTACTGCGCCGCCATTCGGGGAAAGCGCCAGATATTTCCGGTGCCCACAGCCATGCCGATGGCCGCGGCCACAAATCCCAGTCGCGAAATAAAATGTTCTCGCTGCGTCAACCTGACCTCCGCGTCTTGGTCTGGAAATAAGCGAAGATAGCATTATAAGAAAAATTGCTGCAGGCAAACAAACAGATTTGTTCTTCCGGGCACAGACATAGTATCCAGGGTAAGGTTAGTATATGGAGGAGGCGTGGTGGGCCAGCTATCGCGATAGGGGTTGAAGGGGCGAAGGGATTTATCAGGCTGGCACTTGAAAAAGCAGGGCTTCAGGTACGACCGGGAAGACGGTGCGGAAGGTGTTGAGGTTAAACCTTCCACTACCCAGGGGGAAGAAAGAGTATCAGGCCGAAGTCGAGCGTTCCCCTCAGAGCGATGATAACGAGTTCTACCTCCCGCAGATAGAACGCTGGGCGGATCTTAAAAAGTTTTACTTCAGAGATCTTTCTGCTTTATTTCCAATCCCATCAGTCTTAGAAGGCTGGAAACGACTCAAGCAAAAAAGTCAGGAGAGATTCAGAAAGAAAGACGAAGACCGGCTCTCAGAGTGAAGCCTGAAAGGTTGACGCTGGCTTCTCTCGGGTCCACCACGCCCGGGTCGGTCGGCAGCCGGTCGCGAACGAATAAGGCAGAGTAATATCTCGAGTCGTAATTTACTGTCCAGTAATAGAGTTTCCCTTCCTCTGTTTTCTGCAGACCATCAGAGTCAGAATAATAATTCGTTCCCTCAAAATTCTTTATTCTGACATAGCGGTAAGCGCCTTCTACACAAAATTCCAGCCACGTGGTAACGGGTATCAATATCCCGGCTGCCTCCATCCAGCCCGCATTAAATCCACTGGCCCGGCCGCGCCATTCCATCCAGGAGTCGCCCTGTTCCACCCGATATAGATAACTGAGTCGGGCCAGGCTCACCTCTATTCCCGCTCTGAAATAAAAAATATTAGCCGGCTGAAAAAGCAGCGAAAACCTGAAGGCTAAGTTTCTCAGTTCAGGTTCGGTCAGGATCCGGCAGGCAAGGTTGTTAACGGTAAAATCAACCGACGAATACTTCGAACCCTGCTGATAATCAAAACCGAGTCCGAGGGCCAGCTGCGGTTTAAAGTGATAAAAAAAATCGAGCCCGTAAGACCAGGCGGGATGCAGGCCACTAAGGCTGACTTTTTTCCCCGAGTTCAGCGCCATCAAATAATAATCAGTGACTCCCTGAGCTGCCTGGTTTAATTCCGCCGGCGAGAGATAACTTCCGCCGCCAAAAAGGAAAAGGGAAAATTCCTTTGCTGTCTTTACCTTAGACATTTCAACCACCGCCACAGATTTTTCAGGGGCAGAAACTTTTTCCGTAACTTTTTCCGCCGGCAGCCGCATCACCGTCGATTTCTTTTCTGTTGAGATTTCTTCCACCAGGCTTTCATGAACATAGCCGCGAATTCGCGAGCCATCGGGTTTTTCAAGTGTAACCAGATACCATTCGCCTTCCTTTTTCTCCGCAAGCAGCTCCGTGCCGCCGGCTACCTGCCAGAGCATTTCGCTTCCGATATCCGGCTTGACTCTGATGTTCGCCTGCTCCGAGACCACCCTCAGCCGGATTTTCGCCGCCTGAGCTCTGGCTTCCAGATTTACAACCCCCGCCAGAATAACCCAGACCATAAAAAAACAGAGAAATCTCTTCATTCCTGAATCCTCGATTAATTTAAGAATACATAACAGAACCGCAAAAAGCAAAAATAATTTTTGTAGAACTGACAGAAAAAGGCCCTCTGGCGAGAAGCACGGAGGCAAAGACTTTTATTCAGCCTGGCCACCTGCAACCGGCAGGCAGAAATATCGATACCAATAATTCCAGGTTGAAAAAATTTCTCTTAAATTTCTGGCTGAATCCGTATTATTGTTTTATGATTTTTTCAGAATCAGGCAGCCGGCATAGCTGGCAGCCCCACCCAGTTCTTCTTCGATCCTCAGCAACTGATTGTACTTTTCGACTCTTTCCCCGCGGCAGGGAGCGCCGGTCTTCAGCTGTCCGGTTCCCATGGCCACGGTGAAATCGGCAATGAAGCTGTCAACCGTTTCGCCGCTGCGGTGGGAGACCATCGCCCGCCAGCCAGCCTGTCTGGCGGTTTCAATCGCCTCCACGGTCTCGGTAAGGGTTCCAATCTGATTCAACTTGATCAGCACTGCATTGGCTATGTTTTCGCTTATGCCTTTCTTAATCCTTTCGACGTTGGTGACAAAGATATCGTCTCCAACCAGCTGGATCTTCTGCCCGAGCTTCTGATTGAGCAGTTTCCAGCCTTCCCAGTCGTCCTCGGCCAGGCCGTCTTCGATCGATATGATCGGGTACTGTTCAACCCAGCGGGCGTACATTTCGACCATTTCCGCCGGAGAGATTTTTCTTCCCTCGGTTCTTAAATGGTAAAGCCCCTCTTCGTAAAACCCGCTGGCCGCCGGGTCCATGGCGATGGCCACCTGTTCGAGCGGCCGGTAGCCGGCTTTCTCAATCGCTTCCAGGATCAGGTCGAGCGCTTCTGAATTATTCTTGAGAGCCGGAGCGAATCCTCCTTCGTCACCGACTCCCGTGGCGTATCCACGACTCTTAATAACACTTTTCAAAGAGTGATAAATTTCGCTGCCCCAGCGCAGGGCTTCGCGGAAGTTCGGTGCGCCCACCGGAGCGATCATGAATTCCTGAAGGTCAGGGCCCTGCCAGTTGGCGTGCACTCCGCCATTTAGAATGTTGAAGAACGGCACCGGCAGCCAGCGGGCGTTCAGCCCGCCGAGATAACGGTAAAGAGGCAAACCCAGCGACAGGGCGGCCGCTCTGGCCGCGGCCAGGCTGACGCCGAGAATGGCGTTGGCTCCAAGCCGGCTTTTGTTTGGAGTCCCGTCGAGTTCGAGCAATTTTTTATCCAGGGCAACCTGATCGCTGGCGTCCAGTCCGCAGATCTCGGGCGCGATCAACCTGTTCACGTTTTCCACCGCTTTGAGCACGCCTTTACCGCTGTATCTGTTCCTGTTGCCATCCCTTAATTCCAGAGCCTCGTGGACGCCGGTGGAAGCGCCGGATGGAATGCCAGCTCTGGCCAGAGTGCCGTCTTCCAATCTGACTTCCACCTCGACCGTCGGATTTCCCCGGGAATCGAGGATTTCCCGCGCTTTGATCATGGCGATTCTGGTTTTCATGGCTTTCTCCTTAAAAAGCTTTTTTTGAATTTTAGCACAGCCCTTCCGACAAATCTAACCCCCGCCCGGTTCTTCCTTCTTCTATTTTCTATTTGATTTTAATAAAATTGTAGAAGCCGCTCCGATTTCGCCAGTAAATCAAAACGGCGGCAACCCGAAGAAAGGGCAGAGGCATGAACATACTTGAAATCATCCTGAAATTGATCCTGGCTGTGGCCCTCGGTGGCCTGGTTGGCATAGAACGCGAAGCCAGCCAGAAACCGGCCGGATTCCGCACGAACATCTTAGTCTGCGTCGGTTCAGCCATGATGATGAGCCTGGCTGTAGGCCTGGTCCAGGGGTCGGCGGCCACTCCCGACTCGCTCATCCGCATGGCTGCCGGCGTGATCACCGGGATAGGTTTTCTCGGAGCCGGGACGATCATTCAGGCTCGAGGGATGGTGATCGGGCTGACCACCGCCACCACCATCTGGGTGGTCGCCGGTCTCGGACTGGTCATCGGCGCCGGATACTACATCCCCTCGCTGATTCTGACAGCTTTGATCATCGCCACCTTAGTGGCTTTCCGGAAGATAGAAGCGCTTTACCTGAGAAAGAATGTTTATCATTATCACCTTAAATACAAAGATTCTCCTGATCTGCTCTCCAGACTTCGCCGTCTGAGCTTTCATTATGGAATTAAACTTGAAAGGCTGAGAATACAAAAAGAAGGCCTGCATCTGATTTTGAATTTTTCCATCACAGGAAGCGAAGAGAAAGAACACGAGTTCGCCGATGCCCTCATGAACCTTGGCGAGCTGGAGGAATTCCGGGTTGATTGAAAGACGATTGTTACTGGCCACCACCAACAGGGGAAAAATCCGGGAGCTGAAGAAGCTTCTTCGCGGCCTCCCGCTGAAAATAGAAAGTCTCGAGCAATATCCGGAGTACGGGAAATACCGCGAAACGGGTAAAACTTTTGAAGAAAACAGCCGCGGCAAATGCCTCTATTACAGCCGGCGCTATCCTGGACTGGTCCTGGCAGAAGATTCCGGGCTGGAAGTGGAAGCGCTTCAGGGCCAGCCCGGCGTTCGTTCGGCCAGGTTTTCCGGGCCAGGCGCCACCGATGAAAAAAATATCCAGAAGTTATTAAAGCTCCTGTCTGGAGTCCCGCCATCCCGGCGTCGGGCGCGTTTTGTCTGCGTGGCTACCCTGGGGCAGCGGGGCAGAGTAATCAAAACCTTCAAAGGACAGGTGCGAGGGGTTATTTTAGGCCAGCCTGATGGCCGGAGAGGATTCGGCTACGACCCGGTTTTTTATTATCCGCCCCTCAAAAAAACTTTTGCCCGGCTGACTTCCGAAGAAAAAAACCGGGTGAGTCACCGCGGCAGGGCTTTGAGCAAACTACTGCGCTTCCTCAAAACATACCTGAACAGCCGCTGATGGCAGGAAAAAAACTCCTGAAGAAAAAACGAATGTACTCCTTCTGACAAAATCAATTTACTTCATACCGCTGACTGTAAACCACCGTTTACTCTGCATTCAGCCCTTCGTCTTCTATCTTCTTGATAAAAAATAATTTATATTTGCCGGCAATCTGGCCCGTTTCTGGCATTTTATTCGAATGAAAGGAGGTTCAAAATGACCGGAGCTATTAGAAAGGTCACATCTTTCAGCCTTGTTGTTCTGATGCTGGCTCTGGCCGCCGGCCTGGTTCTGGCCCAGAATCAGTCAGCCTCAACCACCAAAAAAATCAACATTAACACCGCCCCCGTTAGCGAGCTTCAGACGCTTCCGCGGATCGGCCCGAAGGTAGCCCAGAGAATTGTTGATTACCGCACGCAGAACGGCCCGTTCAAAAAGATTGAAGACATAATGAAAGTTCGGGGCATCGGGGAAAAAGTCTTCAATCAGATCAAGGACCTGATCACGGTCGGCGAGGCTAAATAATCCCGGCGGGAAATTCTCAGGGCAGGAAAGAGACCGGTAGCTTTCCTGCCCTTTCTTTTTTTACTATCCGGGAATTTTTTTCAGGAACGTGGATGGGATTTCCGGTAGACTTCCAGAAGACGGTTAAGGTCGAGGTGAGTGTATTTCTGGGTGGTGGCTAAACTCCTGTGTCCGAGAAGTTCCTGGATGGCTCTGAGGTCAGCTCCCCGGCTTAAAAGATGAGAAGCAAAAGAATGCCGCAGAGAATGAGGGCTTATCCGCCGGAAAACGGCAATCTGTTTCAAACGTTTCTGCACCAGGCGCTGGACAGAACGCGGAGTCAACCGCTGCCCTCGATTGTTGAGAAAAAGAGCCGGACTCGCCGGCGCTTTTTTCCCGAGCACCGAACGCCGGCCCAGATATTCTTTCAACCACCTTTCCGCTTCCCGGCCAAAAGGCACGACTCTTTCTTTTTTCCCTTTACCTTTTACCCTGACCAGCCTTTCCCTGAGATGCAGGTCTTCCAGGTCGAGTCCGGTTAACTCTGAGACTCTCAGACCGGAAGCGTAAAGCAATTCCAGAATTGCTCTGTCCCGGACCTCGAGCGGATCTTCCCGGTCGACCGACCATTCGAGCAGCCTGGCGGTTTCTTCTTCAGTCAGAAAGCCTGGAATTTGCTGTTCCTTCCGCGGCGTGGACAGGGCGCTGGCCGGATTATCTTCCCGCCATTTTCTGCGCAGCGCAAACTCAAAGAAAGAACGCATGGCCGCCAGTTTCCGGATGATCGAACTTTTCTTGAGCCGCCGTTCATGCAGCTCCGCCAGAAACCCGCGCAGGGTCAAGGTTTCCACGTTTCTCCAGCTGCAGCCTTTTTCTTTTAAATATTCAGCCAGCTGGCTGAGATCTCGCCGGTAACTGGAGATAGTATGAGGAGAAGCGTTCTTTTCGAATTTAAGATAGTCCAGAAATTGTTCAATCTCTTTTTTCATCGGAGCGAGCCTCACCGGCCGGATTCGATCCGGAAGGATCTTCTGGCCTGATTAGCGGGGAAGTCGCTTCTGCCAGTTTTCCGTCCTGAGTCCCCTGGTGCTCAATATATTCAACGTAATCACAACTTTTACAGTATATGTATGGTTTTTTCCTGGCCGGGGTTTTTTTTAGCAGAAAATTTGCCCCGCACTTCGGACAGCTCCGGGGTACCACCTCATCCCAGCTCAAAAACTTGCACTGAGGAAAACGGCTGCAGCCGTAAAATGGTTTGCCTCTCTTTGTCTGTCTCATCAGGATGGTTCCTCCGCAGCCGAGCGGGCAGGGTTGTTTTGTGTCCACAGCCGCTTTTTTCTCAATATAATCGCATTTGGGGTAGGCGGAGCAAGCAATAAAAGATCCAAATCGGCTACGTCGTCGCACCAGAGGAGAACCGCATTTGGGACAGTTTTTCTCCGGGAGATGGCTCTGCGTCTTCTTCACCAGCGGTTCCTTATACTTGCATTCAGGGTAACCGGAACAAGCTTTGAATCTTCCGTAACGCCCCTCTCTGATCACCAGATTTTTGCCGCAGAGCGGACATCTGTCTTCCACCGGAATGCCGTTCCTCCTGACAGGTTCAGTCTCATGACCCTTCTTCAGGTATTCCTGGAGGAGATAATAATACTGTCTCAGGCTTTCCAGCCAGTCAGCCTCGCCGTCACAGATGCGGTCAAGGGTTTCTTCCATCTTCGCCGTAAATTTATAATCAAAAAGCTCGGTGAAATATTTAACCAGAAAATCGGTCACAAACATCCCGAGCTCGGTCGGCCGGAACCGCCCTTCTTCCTTGATAACATAAGTCCGGTCCTGAAGGGTGGCGATTATCGGAGCGTAAGTGCTTGGCCTGCCTATGCCCCTGGCTTCAAGCTCCTTAACCAGCGTGGCTTCGGTGTAACGCGGGGGAGGCTGGGTAAAATTCTGTTTGCTTTCCAGGTCCACCAGGGAGAGGACTTCACCCTCTCTGGCCGGAGGCAGCAGTCCCTGGTCTTTTTCTTCTTCATCCCCGGCTTTGCTCTCCCCGTTCCGGGGCGCTTCAAACTGAAGTTTTTCTCTCTCGGAAAGAGCCAGGTAACCTTTGAATTTAATAACCTCGCCCTTTGCCACAAAAACATACCTGGAGCAGCGTATTTCAAACTGAGTTTCTTCCACCTCGGCCGGACTCATCTGCGAAGCTAAAAATCTATTCCAGATCAGACGGTAGAGGTCGTACTCTTCCTTTTTAACGTAGGGTTTAATTTTCTCCGGCGTCAGTTCCAGATGGGTTGGCCTGATGGCTTCATGCGCTTCCTGAGCTGTTTTCCTCGATTTATGAGGCACCGGTTTCTCAGGAACATACTCCGGTCCGAAATTTTCGGCTATGTATTTTTTAGCAGCCTGTCTGGCAGCTTCTGAAATCCTGACTGAATCCGTGCGCATGTAGGTAATCAAACCGACGGGACCGAGTTCGCCGATTTCAAGTCCCTCATAAAGTCTCTGGGCGACCATCATCGTCTTTTTCACCGGAAATTTAAGCAACCGGTAGGCATCCTGCTGCAGGGTTGAGGTGATGTAAGGAGCCGGAGGATTTTTCTTTCTGGCCTTAACCTGAATCTTTTCTAAAACAAAAGGTTCCCGACGGCAGACTTCCAGAATTTCCTGGGCTGACTTTTCATCTTTTATGCGGGCTTTTTTGCCGTCTATCTGCGAAAGTTGAGCCCGAAATTCCGGTGGATTTTCAGCCCTCAGGATAGCGGCAATCGTCCAGTATTCCTCGGGCTTGAACTCTTTAATTTCTTTTTCGCGTTCGCAGATCAGCCGCAGGGCCACCGACTGCACCCGCCCGGCGCTCAATCCGCGGCCGATTTTTTTCCAGAGCAGAGGACTGATCAGATAGCCAACGAGCCGGTCGAGAATCCTTCTCGTCTGCTGGGCATTGATCTTGTTCTGGTCGAGCGGCCCGAGCTTCTTGAAAGCTTCCTTGATGGCTTCTTCGGTAATCTCGTAGAAGACTGCGCGGTAAATGTTCTCGTTTTCGGAAGACAGCAGCTGCTGCAAGTGCCAGGAGATGGCTTCTCCTTCGCGATCAGGGTCAGCGGCTAAAATCACCTTTTCCGCTTCCCGGGCGAGTTTTCTCAATTCCGCCACCAGGCGCTTCTTCTCGGGTATGATCTGGTAGGTAGGCTTGAAATCATTCTTCAGGTCAACTCCCAGCCTGGATTTAGGCAGGTCGCAGACGTGTCCCATCGAGGCTTTAACCAGATAGCCTGGACCGAGATAGCGGTTTACGGTTTTAGCTTTAGCTGGAGATTCTACGATTACCAGAGATTTACCCACTCATATTCTCCTGCGAAAAAATTTCCCGGGTTCCTGAACCACCAGGTCCTTCATTTCCAGGGCCAGCAATACTGTCAGTAGCTCGGCCACCGGTATTTGAATTTTATCAGATAATTCGTCAATGTGAATAAGGGCGGCCTCCGGCAAAGCCTCGAACACCTGTTTTTCCCGTGCCTGAAGTTCGGGAAAGGTCGCCTTCCTGTCGGCCAGCCGGCTGAGCGCCGCCTCCCTCCAGGGAGAGGGCAATTCCAGCAGCACATCTTCGGCCGATTCCGCCAGCCGGGCGCCATGCTTGATGAGAAAGTTCGTTCCGCGACTCAGCTCCGAATCCACCGGACCGGGGATCGCCAGAACCTCGCGTCCCTGGTCCGCAGCCAGTCTGGCGGTGATCAGAGCTCCGGATTTCAGCCCGGCCTCAACCACCAGACAGGCCAGGCTGAGCCCGCTGATAATCCGGTTCCGCAGAGGGAAATGAAACCCGAGCGGTCCAGAATCCAGAGGAAACTCGCTCACGACCGCACCGCTTTCGGCAATCTTTTCAGCCAGCATCCTGTTTTCCTGCGGATATATATTTTCCAGGCCCGAACCCAGCACCGCCACTGTCCGCCCGCTTCTCAAAGCTCCTCGATGAGCTAAGGTGTCAACACCGCGGGCCAGACCGCTCACCACCACCAGTCCGCAGCTTGCCAATTCCTCCGACAGCTTCAGAGCCATCATCCGGCCATATCCGCTGGGTCTCCTTGAACCCACCACGGCCACCGCCGCCCAGTCGAGAATTTCTGCCTGCCCCCGACAATAGAGAACAGGTGGCGGTTCGACGATTTCCCGCAGAAGCCGCGGGTAGATGGGGTCGTCAAAGGTTATAAGAGTATACCCCAGCCGCTCTAACTTCTCAAGTTCTTTTTCAGCCCTCGCCTGCAATTCTCCAGAAAGGAGCTTCTGCCGGACTGCCGGTCGCACCTGAAAAGGATCTATAACCGATTCTCCCGGCGGAAATAACTGCGGAACGCTTCTCTGGATGGCAATGGCCCTCCGGGCTGAAAGCAACCCGTCGGTCACCAGATAGTTCAGGACAAGCCAGCTCAGCTTCCTGTTTTCTTCGTTCACTTTTTGCAATAAACCGCGGGGAGAGCCAGGACTGGAACCGTCGAATAAGAAACAACCTTCTCGGTGGTGCTCCCCAGGAAGAATCTTTCGAGCGGAGAAACGCAGGTGCTCATCAGAATAAGGTCCATCTTATGTCTGGCCGCGTAAGTAACAATTCCGGCGGCAGCATTAAGATCCCGGACGACCACTTCCTTCACTTCAAAATCGGTTTTCCTTCTTTTTCTTTTTTTGAGCCTCTCGAGAGCTTCGTCCATCATCTTCTTTACTTCTTCTGGAGAGAACTTGAAATCATAAAGCTCCAGAATGTAAATCAGAGTCAAGTTCGCTTTGAGGGTGGAAGCCAGCCACCAGGCATAGTCCCTCTCTCTTTCCTCAGCCTCGGAGAAATCGGTCGGGACCAGAATGTTCTTTATTTCCGGCGTCTTTTTCTTCCCCGGAACCACCAGAACTGGAACTTTGGACTTTCTCAGTACCCTGCTGGCCACGCTGCCGAGCAATATTTTCTCCAGAGCTGACAGGCCTGTCCGGCCGAGGACCACCAGCTGACATTTTTCTTTTTCAGCCACTTCCGGTATTTTGCTCCCGGCCGAACCGGTTTCCACAATTACGCGGGAAAATTTAATCCCTTTCTGGCCGGAAATCTTCTCCAGCTTTTTCAGGGCCAGCTCCCGGCTCTTTTCCTGTTTCTTTATAAGCTCGGCCACGACCACTCCGCGGCTCTCGTAGAGCGCGGGAGCAAAATCCGGAATTACATGCAAAGCCATAATATCTGCTCCCAGCTGCTGCGCCAGATACCCGGCATAATCCAGAGCGGCCACGGACTCTTTTGAAAAGTCAGTGGCCCAGAGAATCGATTCGATTTTTCCGGTCATTTTCGTTCTCCTTCTTGCTTTTTTACGATTCTACCACAGCCAGACCGGATTAAGAAAATTTTTTTTCATCCCATAAGACGCTCAGTCAAAAAATTTTTTCTCACAGATCTCGATGGACAGATTGAGGGCAAAGCAGAGGGTGCCATCTGAGGCAGCCATTACAGGTTAAAACCGCGGATAAGTCGAAGTTTATCTGAGATGCAGGCATTAACCAAACCGGTTTGATTGGAGACTGTTGTATAAAGAAATTTCAAAACATGATTAAGCCCGCCCGGCTGGAGTGCCTATCGACCGAAAAGAAGCGAAGAGCCAGAATAAAAAACTCCGGCCACCGCGCCGGTTACCATGCAGGCAAGCGTGGCGGCCAGCAACGCCCGAAAACCCAGGCGCGACAGGTCTTTCAGCCGCTCCGGAGCGAGCGCTCCTACCCCGCCAACAAAGATGGCCAGCGAAGCCACATGGGCGAACCCGCAGAGAGCATAAGAAGCAATGATGGCCGAGCGAACTTCGTGGAAAGCTCCACTTCTCAGAAGTTCAGCCAGATGCTGATAGCTCACCAGCTCCGTAGCTACCACCCTCTCGGCCAGAAGTCTGGCCACGGTCATGGCATCCTGCGGAGCGACCCCCATAAGAAGGCTGAAGGGATAGAAAACATAACTTAAAATCCCTGCCACCTGCCAGTGGAAGTGCCATCCGAAAAGACTGTTCAGCTGCCCGCCGAGCCAGCCCAGAATCAGGTCCAGCAGAGCCAGCAATCCGAGGAAAGCCAGCAGAAGCGCCACTATTCCAGCAAGCAGTTTCAGACCGGACTGGGCTCCGTTGATGATAGCCATAATCAGGTTATCCTCCCTTTCGTAATACGGTTCAACGTTAAGCCCGAGTGTTTCCGGTTTTTCAGTCTCTGGAAAGATCAGCTTGGAAGTCAGCAGGGCCGCCGGGGCGGAAAGCAGAGAAGCTGTCACCAGATGACCGGCAATCGTCGGCAGCTCGTTTTTCAGGACCATCACATAGACCGAAAGGACGGAGGAAGCGATGGTGGCCATGCCCGCGGTCAGAATAGTTCCCAGCTCGGAAATGGTCATCCGGGTGAGATAAGGCCTGACCACCAGTGCCGATTCAATGCCGACAAAAACGTTGCTGGAAACGCAGAGAGACTCGGCTCCGCTGACTTTCATCAGGCGGGTAAAAATGCGGGCAAATAACCGGATTAGAAATGGCATTACTTTCAGGTAATAAAGAGCCCCGACCAGAGCGGCAAAGAAGACCACTGTGGGCAGCCCCTGAAAGGCTAAAATAAACCCGACCGAACTTTCTCCACCTTCGCCTTTCGTGCCCGGCGGAAGAGCCAGCGGGCCGAACAGAAATCTTATCCCGGCGCTGGCGCTGTCGAGCACCCGCACCACCACTTCATTTATCAGGAGAAAGAATCTGCTCCCGGCTGGAACCAGAAAAACGAAAAAGGCCAGCAGAATCTGCAACCCGAATCCCCATAAAATAACTTTCCAGTTAATCACTTTTTTCTTCTTTGAGAATAACCAGGCAACAACGGCCAGCGTCAGCAGGCCAGCCAGACTCACCAGATTCCGGTAACTCATGCTGAACCTCCAGGCGATGATTCTTTCCCCGGATTTTTAGATTGATTTTCGGGCGAAAGTAAAGTTTCGAAAATTGAGGTCTCTGTGGTGCGGGCTGAGTTCACGGCTCTATTTCCACCCACTTTTCGCGGGATGCCTGTCCCTTGACGATTTTTAATCTGGAAACAGGAATTTTAAGGTGATCAGAAAGAAGCTCCAGGAGCTCCTCATTGGCTCGTCCTTTTTCCGGAGGAGAATTCAAGCGCGCTCTATATTCGTTATCGGAAATTTTAATCAATTCCCTCTTTGATGACCTTGGTTGCACTCTAACCACAAGAATTCTTTTTGACATCATCATGGCAGAAGCTTTATCCTTTTTCCTGCCTCAGGTCAGTGCCTGAATCGGCCATCCCTCCCTCAACAGCAGTCAGCTCAATGCTTGATTCCCAGAATTTTCCCGTATTTTTCAAACAGACTCTTCAATTCTTCCCGGCTGATTACATACCTGCTTATGAAGATCGATATGGCCGGCCGGGCCGGGTCGTTAGACTTCACCATCAGGTAGTCTCTCTGCGCTCCCCTTCTGTCCTTAACCGCCGGCAGCATAATTTTCAGGACTATCTCCCTGCCAGCCGGTATCCTGTAAGGGAAACGAATGGACTTTCCTCCAGCCATAAAGTTCACACCGGGATAATCAATGTCAATGGTCAGTTCGAGCTGTCCGCTGTTTCTGACCTTGATCTCAGCTTCAGCCGGTTCTCCTTCAAGCACCAGCCCGAGGTCGAGGTTATAAGGCTCAATCTCAATCCTCGGAGCCGGCCCGGTTTCCACCTCCACCTCAATTTTCAGCTCCTTCCGCGGGTGATGCGGGTCGTTGCTTTCAAAATAAACATACTTGATCACCCTGCCGGCATAGCCTCTCGAATCGAAGCTGACGCTGAGCTTTCCCTCTTTCCCCGGTGGAATTTCCCTTTCAGAAACCAGGGCGGCGGTGCAGCCGCAGGAGGTGGTCACATTCTTCACCACCAGAACATCGGATCCGGTATTTTTGAACACAAATTCATGAGTGACGACTTCCCCCTGCTTTATCCGGCCAAAATTCCAGCTCTCCTCCCTGAATTCCACTCTCGGACTTCTGGACTGAGAGAAACCTGCCAGAGCAGCGGAGGCTAATATCAGAAAGACTGTTGAGAAAAGCCTTAGCCGTCTGTAGCGGGTCATTATTTCCTCCTTCCAGCACAGGAAAATGATGCCACAACCCTCGCCGGTTGACAATATTGAAAAAAATCAAATGTTTCCCGCAAAACGCAGATTTCAGAGAAAACCTATTTCCAAAACGATTAAGTTGATCTCTGCGTATTTTTCATCCTGTATATTCTGTTTCCCGATTTCAGATGCTGATTTCCCCTGAAGCTTCTGTTCTGCATCGCATCTTCTCCCTATATCCTCTATGTTTTTTAGCGGTACATTGTTATCCTTTCCTGTTTGCTTATTTTTGCCACTCCAATGAGCATTTCGACTGAAAAAAGTGCTTGACATTCCTGTTTGAGTTCAATATATGATAAAGTTGATAGAATTAATCAACTATTAACGGTCGAATCATGAGGCTTTCGACGCGAGGAGAATATGCCAGCCGGGCGATGCTCGAACTTTCTCTACGCTACGGACAGGGGCCCGTTCCGATAAAAATAATTTCGCTGTCTCAGGCCATTCCCCAGCCGTTTCTCGAGCAGATTCTCCTCTCGCTCAAACGGGCCGGATACGTAAAGAGCAAGAAAGGACCATCCGGAGGTTATTATCTGGCGCGTCCTCCAGCCGAAATCAGCGTGGCTGAAGTCATCAGGGTGCTCGACGGGCCGCTGGCGCCGATCAATTGCGTGAGCGTCATCGACCATGAACCCTGCCCGTTTGAAAACCGCTGCGGTCTCAGATGGCTGTGGAAAGAAGTCAGGGATATGGTAGCCAGTCATCTGGAAAAGACCACCTTTGAGGATGTGGTAAGAAAACATCTGGAGATTAAAAAGAACCAGTCCGGTGGAGCCATAAGATGAAAGAAGCCCGCCAGCGCGTTTTTGCCTGTCTTTTGACCATACCTCTTTTAGCCTGTTTCGCTCCAATCGTTTCCGGTTACTCCACACCCGTCGATTCAGAATCATCTTCCCCTGCGATAACGAGTTCCCTGCCGGTTTCACTTTCCGGCTATACCCAGATTCTTTTCAGCGGTCGTAAAGATTCCGCCGACACCTTTTCTGTGAGACGCGCGCGGCTTTCTATGGGAGCTTCTATCATCAAAAACCTCCACTTCAAGCTCCAGGTGGATTTTAGCCGCTCTCCGTCTCTTCTCGACGCGATGGCGGAAGTAAACATAACCCGGGGTATAAATTTTCGCCTCGGACAGTTTCTTGTTCCTTTCAGCCTCGAAAACAGCACCTCGGCCGGACAGTTGCTGACGATTAACCGCTCTCAGGTGGTGGAAAAACTGGCGCCCGGCCGTGATACCGGAACCGCCGGCCGGGATATCGGTGCGGTGGCTTACGGAAGCTATTCATCTGTGCATTATGCTATCGGTCTGGTCAACGGAACCGGCGCCAACAAAAAGGACGATAACGATCACAAAGACCTGGTCGCCAGAATTGCCTTTAAGCCGATAGAGGGTTTCTCTCTTGGCGTCTCTATTTACAATGGCCGGCGATTCAGCACGGCCGCTGCCATGGATCTTAAAAGGAACAGATACGGGTTTGATCTGACCTGGCTTCTAGCTCCCTTTTATCTTCAGGCTGAATACATAATGGCAAAAGACCACACGACCGAAAAATCAGGCTGGTACATTCTCGGAGCGGCCGACCTGATCAAGAAAAAATATCAGCTGGTCCTGAGGCTCGATTACCTGAATGACAATCACAATATCCCCGGAAACAGCGCAACAACCTTCACCGCCGGGACAACCTGGTTTTTGAGCGCGACGTCTAAAGCGCAGGTTAACGTGGAATTCCATCGAGTGGAAAATGGACCCGACTACAACGCGTTTCTTCTTCAGCTGCAGGTCGGCCTGTAACCGCCAGAAAGATTATGGTGGGACCGATGGTTTCAAAAAAGGAACATTCCTTTGAGGTCTGAGGAATGATCGCAGAGAAAAGAAATCCAATGGCGGGCAGAAAAAAAACCGTATGCTTTTTCCTGTTAATTTTTCTCATGTCATTTACCGCCCTGCTTGCAGTCAGAGTTTTAACGCCAGCGAAAGAATTTCAGAATTCAAAACTCACCGCAAACATCAGCATCTCCGGCGCCTGGGCGCTCTATCCGCTGGCAGCCCGCTGGGCAGAAGTATTTCAGCAAGAACACCCCGGCGTAAAAATAGACCTGCAGGCAGGAGGGGCAGGCAAAGGAATGGCGGACGTTCTGTCGGGGCTGGTGGACATCGGCATGCTTTCTCGAGACGTGCACCCGGAGGAAATCAGCCGCGGCGCCTGGCCGCTGGTCGTGGCTAAGGACGCGGTCGTTGGCACAGTCAACTCAAAAAATCCCTTTCTCCCATCAATACTCGAAAGAGGCATAACCAGGGAAGAACTCAGAGCTATTTTTATAGAAGGAAAGATTCGCTTCTGGGAAGAGCTTTTCGCTTCCGGTCTTAAAACTCCCATCAGAACTTACATCCGTTCGGACGCCTGCGGCGCGGCCGAAACCTGGGCCGCTTTCCTCGGAGCTCATCAGGAAGACCTGAAAGGGGTGGCCATCTTTGGAGACCCGGGTCTGGTGGAAGCTGTCCGTCGCGACCCGCTCGGGATCGGTTTTAACAACCTTAATTTTGCCTACAATCCGCGCACGCTGAAACCCCACGAAGGGCTGACCATAATTCCGCTGGACCTGAACTCTGACGGAAAGATTTCCCCGGAAGAAAATTTTTATCAGGAGCGGACAACTCTGACCGCCGCCATCAAAAGTGGACTTTATCCTTCGCCTCCCGCCCGCGACCTTTTTCTGGTGGT
>JBASPX010000038.1:0-1717 GCA_049659625.1 Candidatus Saccharicenans sp.
TTCTTTTCGGGTACGGGTTCAGTCAGGAGAAAGGAGTTCCGGCTGAAACTCAAGAGATGCAGAAAGCTGCCCGCAATTATTTCATCAGAGAATACGTTATCGGTCCGAGGGACCTGCTGGAAATAAAAGTTTTTGAGCTCCCGGAATTTGACCACACAGTCAGGGTGTCTGAAGACGGTTCGATTACTCTGCCGCTTCTCGGGAATGTCCAGGTTCGGGGGTTGACGAAGGAAAAACTCGAGCAGAGACTGGCTGAACTTCTAGAAAAATACGTTAAGAATGCCCAGGTCTCTGTTTTTATAAAAGAATATCAGAGTTCTCGCGTGGCCATCATCGGGGCGGTGGAAAAACCCGGTATGTATGAGCTGGTTGGCCGGCAAACGCTGCTGCAGATGATTTCTCAGGCGGGCGGTTTCAAGGAAAACGCAGCCAATGAAATTTACATCCTGAGAGAAGGCGAAGGAGGTGTTACGGCTTCTATCAGCATTGACCTGGAGGATCTTCTGCTTAACGGCAATCAACGACTGAACATTCCCCTCCAACCTAATGATGTAATAAATGTTCCAGTAGACAGATTAATAACTATTTATGTCCTGGGTGAAGTGAGAAATCCGGGTGCCATTCAGGTGAAAATGTCGAAAAAGATTACTCTACTTCAGGCTATTGCTCAAGCAGGGGGACTTAGCGAGAATGCTTCGAAACGCGGCGTAATAGTCAAAAGGAAAGAGAAGAGTGGGAAGGAAGTAAATTTCAAAATCAATCTTAACGATATAATAAAAGGAAAACGCAAGGATCTCCCGCTCCAGGAAGGAGACGTGGTGCTCGTTCCACAAAGCATTTTTTAATACCGGAAGAGGTTTAAGATGAATAATAATAATTATGTTAAAGCACAGGCGGTACCCACTGAAGAAATCGACCTGAGAAAATACCTTGATATCATCGTCCGCAGACGCTGGACGGTGATTTCTATTTCTTTAATAGCTGCAGTCTTATCTCTTATCATTTCCTTTGTCACCAGACCTGTTTATAGAGCCACTGGCACGGTGATGATTGAGAAGGAACCAAACATTTTGAGCTTTGAAGATATATTCCAGATAGAAACTTTTCGGGACGATTATTTCCAGACACAATACAAGCTGCTTCAGAGTCGGAGCCTGGCGGAAAGAACTATTGAACGTATGAAGCTCTGGGAAAAAAAAGAATTTTCCGGCGGGAAAGAAGTCACACCAGAGGACCTGAAGAATCCAGTTTTCAGAAGAAAATTGATTGACAGGTTCTTAAGCCGGCTCGAGGTCAAGCCGATCAGAATGACCAGGCTGGTGGAAGTCTCCTTCAAGGCTGGCGACCCGGTCCTGGCCAGCGATTGTGTTAATGCTCTGTTTGATTCCTTCATTGATATGAATATTGAAGCCAAGTATGAGACCACCGAACAGGCAACCGAATTTCTTACCCAGCAGATCAACGACCTGAAGCGGGAAATAAGCCAGAAAGAACAGGAGCTGCAAAAGTATGGTCAGGAAAAGGACATCGTTCTTTTGAGTGAGAAAGAGACCACCGTGCTGGATAAGTTGAATGAAGTGAACAAAGCACTGACCGAGGCCCAGATTGACCGGGTAAGAAAAGAAGCTTATTACAACAGCATCAAAAACGCCTCACCCGATTTTATTCCTGAAGCCCTCAACAACCAGCTGATTCAACGCCTGCGCGAGGATTATGT
>JBASPX010000039.1:0-73679 GCA_049659625.1 Candidatus Saccharicenans sp.
GTAATAAGGTCCGGTCAAGGGCATTTACCTGCAAAGCACAAAAGACTCCTTTGCCCGAATCTTCCAATTTGCCGGAATTACTTAACTCCAGCGGCTTTTCTGGTAAACGATTATATTCTATCTGGCGGCGCAGCGAGCGATGGCCAGCATGTCTGAGAGGATGGAAAAGCCTGTTTCAATCCGACCGGCGCCGGCTCCCTGGATGGTAACTCTGCCCATCAGGTCTGTGTCAAAGGTCAGAGCGTTCTGTGCACCCATGACCGCAGACAGAGGGTCAGAGAGAGGAAGTCTTTCCGGAGCAACGCTGGCTGTGATTTTATCGCCATCTTTTTTTACACTGGCTATTAATTTGTATCTCTGGCCGGCTTCTCTGGCTTCAAGAATATCTTTTTTTCGCAGGTGAGAGATACCCTGTCGTCTGACATCATCAGGCTTCAAGTTTCCGCCCATCAGGGCATTGGCCAGGATGACCACCTTGGCCACCGCATCGTAGCCCTCGACGTCGGCGGTGGGGTCGGCTTCGGCGTAACCGAGCTGCTGGGCTAATTTAAGTGCTTCATCATATTCCAGACCGTCGAGCTCCATTTTAGTCAGGATGAAGTTGGTGGTTCCGTTAAGAATTCCTCTCACCTGAAGAAGCTCGTTTCCGGCCAGTCCGTTTTCGAAGAGGTGGAAAACCGGCGTGCCGCTCATCACCGTTCCCTCAATCCTGAAATGCCGGTTGTTCAGCCGGGCCAGTTCCCTGAGTTCGGCATAATGGAGAGCAGCCGGCCCTTTGTTTGAAGTAACCACATGCTTTCCAGTGCGCAGGGCTTTTTTGATGTAGGAGGTAGCCGGTTCCCCGGTTTTGATGTCCGTGTAGGTCATTTCCGCCATGATCTCCGCTTCCACCTTTTCGATCAGGTCGAGCGGGTCGACGAATTCATCGGTTTTTTCCCCGGGGCCGGGATAGTCGTTGAGTTTTTTCCCCTGTTTCAGGGTTTCCAGCAGCGGCTTAATCTGCAGTCCTTCCGGCCAGATGACATTTCCTTTCAGCTTATCGGTAATGGCTACAATCTTAGGTTCAAAATCATAAACGTCGCGGAGAAAGGCAGCTTTTTTATCCAGGATTTCCAGCAAACCCTGGCCGACCGTTCCGCATCCTATCATGATGATTCTGTATTCCATGGTTGCCTCCCATCTTATCGACTATGTTAGCACAAATAGCGCCGGTCTTAAACTTAAATGATTTGTGGGTGTTGACGGTCATGATTGAGTCGGTAAATAACGGCTGAGACAGGAACGCCTGCGGCAATCCCGCCATATTCGGAAGCAATTGTAAAAGAGAGTAAGAACCTTCCGGAATTAATTGGTGAAAAAAATTTTTGGGAAAAAAACTGATCTCTCTGGCAGCCTGCGGCAGCGCTGACATTAAAGAGTCGGGAAGAAAACTGAAAATATGCCCGCTTGATTTTATACATGGATTTTTTTTGCTTTTGTTCTTGTCGCACTGTTTCTGCACTAAAAGAGTGCTGGAAGCTCAAAAAAAAAAAGGGCTGTCCCGCAGGACAGCCCTTTTCCTTCGTTTTTCAGCTTCTCAGGCTTTGTTAGCCTGCTGCGAAGCGATGAACTGTTCAATCCATTCAGTGGTCACGCTCTTGGGTCTTTCGATCGGCAGTCCGAGTCCGCGGTCCCAGATCAACTGAGCCAGAACACCAAGAGCTCTGGAAACTCCGAAGAACACAGTGTAGAAATCATATTCGGTTACGCCGTAGTGCCAGAGCAGACAACCGGAGTGAGCGTCAACGTTCGGCCAGGGGTTCTTCGCCTTGCCGTGCTTCATCAGAATGTCCGGAGCGACCTCAAACACCTTGCTGACCACCTTGAAGATCGGGTCATCAGGCAGATGTTTCAGGGCGAACTCTCTCTGAGCCATGAATCTCGGGTCGGTCTTGCGCAGAACGGCATGGCCATATCCGGGGACGACCTTGCCGGCATTCAGGGTATCCCAGATGTACTGGCTGATCTGTTCCTTCGTCGGATCCTGTCCGATCTTCTCCATCATTTCCATAATCCAGCGGAGAACTTCCTGATTGGCCAGGCCGTGAAGCGGACCGGCCAGTCCGTTCATAGCCGCTGACAGGGAATAATAGGCGTCCGAAAGGGCAGAACCAACCAGATGGCAGGTATGAGCGGAAACGTTTCCGCCTTCATGGTCGCAGTGCAGCACCAGATAGAGTCTCATCAGATCTTTGAAGGCCGGGTCGTCGGTCACACCGAGCATATGGGCAAAGTTGCCGCCCCAGTCGAGCTTCGGGTCAGCCGGAATGTGAACGTTACCTTTGTAAGTCCGGCGGTAGATGTAAGCGGCGATGGCCGGAAGCTTGGCCAGGATGTTCATAACATCCTCGTACATCGGATCCCAGTAGTCCAGCTTGTGCATTCCCTTGCGGTATCTTTCGGCGAAGATCGAATCCTTCTGCAGCTGGAGAATGGCCAGGGAGAACTGAGTCATCGGGTGGGTGTCGACAGGAATAGCGTTCATAAAGTCGATCAGGTACTTCGGAAGCTCGCTTCTCCTGCGCCATTCTTCAGTGATGGCCACGCAGTCTTCATAAGTCGGGATATCGCCGGTCAGCAGCAGATAGAACATGCCTTCGGGCAGGGGCTCTTCAGTTCCCGGAGCTTTCGGGAGTTTTTCTCTGACTTCCGGAATGGTGTAGCCGCGGAACCGGATACCCTCTTCCGGGTCGAGAGCGGAGCATTCCCACATCATGCATTTGACTCCGCGCATGCCGCCTTAACACTGGGCTATGGTCACGTCTGAGATTTTCAGCTCCCCGTGCTCTTTGAGAATCTTCTGGATTCTCTCTCTCATCGGGAGCATTTTGGAGACAAATTTTTCCTTTAATGTAGCCATTCAGAACCTCCTTTAGGCTTAGATTGCGATTCAGGTTAATAAAAAAGAACAATTTTGAGGGAAGAATATAACACGTTTGTCTATTTTAAGTCAATTTATTTTTTGCCTTATCAAAAGCTTGATTTTTCAGGGCGGTATCTATATTCTTACCATATATTGATAAGGTGAAAAACAATTTTTTGAAAGGAGAAAAGAATGGGCGCGCTGTTGGTAATATTAATAATTATTGGCTTGCTTCTGATCATAGGCATCGCCATCTACAACAGCCTGGTGGTGCTCAGAAACCGCTGCGACAACGCCTGGGCTCAGGTGGATGTTCAGCTGCGCCGAAGGTATGATTTGATTCCTAATCTGGTGGAAACAGTTAAGGGTTATGCCAGACATGAAAGAGAAGTTTTTGAGAAGGTAACGGAAGCCAGAGCTAAGGCTATAAACGCTCAGACGGTTAAAGAACAGAGCGAAGCCGAAAATATGCTGACCGGAGCTCTGAAATCGCTCTTTGCCGTGGTGGAAAATTATCCCGAACTTAAAGCCAACCAGAACTTTTTGATGCTCCAGGAGGAACTGGCCGGAACCGAGAGCAAGATAGCTTTTGCCAGACAGTTTTATAATGACACCGTGATGAAGTACAACATGAAGCAGGAGGTTTTTCCTTCTAACATAATCGCCAGAATGTTCGGGTTTAAGAAACGCGATTACTTCGAGATTGAAGAGCCTGAAGCCAGAGGCCCGGTGAAAGTTTCTTTCTGAGCATCACTGAATTTATTCCATTTCTTGGCGAACTCAACTCATGTACGAACAGATTACCCGCAATAAAGTTAAATCGTTTCTGCTGGTGCTGTTTTTTGTGGGTTTTGTTTTCCTGCTGGTCTGGATTTTTCAGGAGCTCACCGGATGGGGGAAGGGCGGCTTTATCCTGGCTCTGGTTATTGCCACCATGGCCGCTGCCGGGAGCTATTATTACAGCGATCGTATAGTGCTGGCCATAAGCCGGGCCCGGCCGGTCACCAGGGAGGAATTTCCTTATCTCTATCATACAGTGGAGGGGCTGGCCATTGCCGCCGGGCTTCCCGCGCCGCGCTGTTACGTGATCGAGGACTCTGCTCCTAACGCTTTTGCCACAGGCAGGAATCCCAAAAATTCTGTTATCTGCGTGACCACCGGATTGCTTCAGAAATTGAACCGTCTCGAACTTGAGGGTGTTATCGCCCATGAGATGTCGCACATAAAGAATTACGATGTGCTTCTCCAGACGGTGGCCGTGGTCATGGTAGGAACCGTGGCCCTGCTGAGCGACTGGATGCTGCGGACTTTCTGGTGGGGAGGTGGCCGCCGGAAAAGCCGGGAGCGTCAGGGAAATGCCGGAGCGATTCTTCTGCTGGTCGGGATTTTGCTGGCAATCCTTTCACCGATTATTGCCCAGCTGATACAGCTGGCTATTTCCCGGAGGCGAGAATTTCTGGCTGATGCCAGCGCCGCCATGCTCACCAGATATCCAGCGGGCCTGGCTTCAGCTCTGAAAAAGATTGCCGCTGACCCCGAGCCTCTGGAAGTAGCCAACAAAGCAACCGCCCATCTTTACATTGTGAATCCGCTGAAAAATGTCGGCGGGAAAATAAACAAATTGTTCAGCACCCATCCACCCGTCGAGGAGAGAATTGCTGCTCTGGAAAAAATGGCCCTGGAGAGAGTGTAAGCTCCCCGTGTGAATATAATTTCTTGAAGTTCAACACTCCCCTTCTCTGTCTTTTGCGCCTCCAGACCACCGGAAAGCAATGGTTTTTCGTGTAGATTTTCTCCTAAGACAGCGAATTATTTTCGCGTAGGTTTTAGCCGTGGGCATTCGCTCTCTTGCAACTTAAAGAGTCTTTGTCTATAATTTAGCTGCCCGTGGCGGGGTCGTAGTTCAGCTGGTTAGAACGCCGGCCTGTCACGCCGGAGGTCGCGAGTTCGAGTCTCGTCGGCCCCGCCATTATTTTTTTATCAGCCATCCCGCTTTAAAATCAGCTACCTGTTACTGCCTTAAAATTGCTGAACGCAGGACAGAAGTCATCAATATCTTCTTTTAACCCGGTCGTTTGTATGGTATAAATAAAACCTGAATAAAAGAGGAGGAACTGATGTCTGAACAAACTAAAGTCCTGGTTATAGATGACGACCCGGCCATCTGCATTTCGGTGAAAGCCATTCTCGAAGCCAATGGTTATCAGGCCTTTACGGCTCTGAGCGGCAAAGAAGGCCTCGAACTTTTCAGACAGGTCAATCCCGACATCGTGCTCTGCGATATGATGATGGAGGATATCGACGCCGGAGCCAGAGTGGCAAAAATCATTAAAGAAGAAAGACCGGAGCTGCCGGTTTTTCTGCTTAGCACCATCGGAGAAGCCACTGCCAGAACCATAGGTCTCGACGAGCTCGGGTTTAACGGAGTTTTTCAGAAGCCGGTGAATTTTGACCTGCTGTTGAACGTTCTCGATAAACACCGGAAGAAAAGCTGAACCAAATTCATCTCGGAAAAAAATCATGAAAAGGTCTCTGGCTGATATATTCCGTCTTTATCCCGGCCTTGACGATTTTGTGCGTGAAGTTATGCAGCTTGAGGGACAGTTTGATTTAAGCCGCTCCGAAATGGAAGCTCTGGGACAGGCTTATTTTGAGAAGCATCCAGAAAGATATGTCCAGAGAAACCTGGATGAAGTAAGAATCGGGTATCAGCTGACGAGGTTCTGCCTGCTGGAAAGGGCCATGGCCGGCCTGCCGCCAGAAGTAAAAGATTTTTTTCGTCAGGCGTTTGACCGTCCGGATAGTATTTCTCGTCTTCTGGAGGAGAAATCCAGCGGCCTGTCGTCGCGGGAACTTTCAGCCTGGTTTGAAAGTCTTCAGACGAAATTAAACGAACTGAAAGCGACGGTCGACGAGCTGCCTAAGGGAATGATAAAGGAACGTTTTCTCGGCGGCCTTTCGACCATTTTTAACGTTTGTTACCTGCTGAAGATTTTTCTCGAGAGAAGCGGCAGGGACAGTTTACAAGAATAAATATTTCTGGTATATTGCCATCTAATAGCAGGGGAGAAAAGATTTCAAACTCTCCAGAAAAGAATAGCCAGGGAGCGAAAGGTGTCATACCAGCGCGGGTTGTGTAATTTCTGCGGCACCGGTTGTGGACATCTTCTGCTTGTCGAGGACAACCGGCCGAGAGGGGTCTATCCGTTGCCCGGCCATCCTTTAAGCCGCGGCCGTCTCTGCGTTCGGGGCTGGCATATCCATGAGCTTCTCCAGACTCCGGAGCGAATCACCGAGCCGCTGGTTCGTGACGGAAACGGTTTCCGACAGGTATCCTATCAAGAGGCACTTGCCTTCACCGCTGAAAGATTGAGGAAATTCGCAGGCGAGGAAATAGCTTTTCTCGGTTCTCCCCGGGCTTCTAACGAAGAAAATTATCTTTTCGGCAAGTTTGCCCGGGCGGTGATGAAGAGCAATAACCTCAGTCTGTCTTCCGATGCCGGTCTGGAAGAGAGCGCCGAAGTTCTGCTGGCTGGATGCGGCTGGCCGGCGATGACCGCTTCGCTCTCAGGTTTGCGGGAGGCCGATTTTATCCTGGTGGTTGGAGGGGACCTGACCCGGCAGAACCCGATAATCGCCAGCGAAATCCATTTCGCCAGGAGGGCCGGGGCTTTTGTGACCACCATTTCGCCCAGGAAAACCCAGATGGCTAAGTTGAGCCGGATGCACCTCCGGCCAGAGCCCGGGACGTCGTTTTACCTTCTCCTGGGTATTGCCCGGATTATGCTGGATGAAGGCCTGGTAGAAAGAGAATTCGTCGACAGCCGGATAGAGAATGCTTCAGAGTATATGGATTATCTTCTTTCCCTGAATATTGGTGAAATCTTCGAGCTTACTGGAGTTGATTCGCAGGAAGCGACGACGGTGGCCAGAAGGCTGGCTGAAGCGAATTCGGCCTATGGCTTTTATGCGGTTGGCATTCAGAGTCTCGACCGGCGGACGATCGCCGCGCTTTTCAACCTTTTTCTCCTGGCGGGGAAAATTGGCCGGAATAAAGGCGGTATCTGTCCGGTGACCGGGATCAGCAACCTTCTCGGAAGCCTGGATATGGGCATTTCACCGCGCTTTCTCCCGGGTTATCTTCCGGCTGAGGATGAAAGCAGCTGGAAAAAGCTCGAGGAGCTCTGGCAGACGCCGCTTGTACCCCGGGAGGGGAAAAGCGTCGCCGGCTGCCTGCTGGACAGCCCTGAATTAAAAGCGCTGGTGGTTGTGGACCACGACGAGGAGATTATCCGTAACGCGAACAGAATAAAACAGCTGGAGCTGGTGGTTTACTTCGGTTCTTATGAAAACGCTTTTTCCCGGTTAGCCCATGTCATATTTCCCAGAACCACCTACATCGAAGATGACGGCACTTTTACCAGTTCTGAAAGAAGAGTCCAGCTCAGCCGGAAAAAGGTGGAGCCCCCGGCTGGAGTCAGACCGCTGCGAGAAACATTGAGCTCGCTGGCTGTTCTGCTCGGGCACAACTGGCAATACCCATCCCCGAAAGAGGTTATGAAAGAGATTAACAGGGTTATTCCCTGGTATTCAGGAATTACCTACAGTAAACTCGAAGAGCGCCCGGGAATTAAATGGCCGGTTGATGAACTTCATCCTGAGGGGTCGGATTTTCTGAAGCTGGAAGAACTTTCGGGAAAACTCAGGTTTGTTGTTGAACACCCTGACCCATCCTCCGATCTTCCTGATTTAACTTCCGACGAGAAGTTTCCTTTCAAACTGGTGGTCGGGAGAAGCAACTATTTCTGGCACCAGAATTCGATCATGAAGAGAACCTTTATTCCCCGGAGAGAATATAACGCTCTTCTGCTACTGTACCCCAAGGGGTTTGTGGAAGTTTCTGAAGAAGACGCCAGAGCCTTAGGTTTGAGAGAGAAGCAGCAGGTGAAAATAGTTTCGGAGAAGGCGGAGGTGACTCTGGCCGTGCGCATTTCCCCTGACATTCTGCCGGGCATGCTGTACATCCCTTATTTCTTCGATGAGATGATTCCGGAATTTTTGCACCGGCAGGTGGCTGAACTCGAAAAAAGCGAGGAATTCTTCCTGCCGGTCAATCTGGAGAAGGTGGTTTAAGCAATGTACTGGCTGGAAAAGAATCGAGTGCGGGAACTGGTTGAAAAGCTCTCCCGGGAATATGCTGTTTTCGGACCCAGGCATGATGAAGTTTCAGGAGAGGTTATCTTTGACCGGCTCACCGATCCAGGTCAACTGGACCTGCAGGCGCCGATCCCTTACAACCCGCCAAAGTATATCCTGTTTCCTCATTATGAGGAGATTCTCAAATATACTTATGACCGGAAGTCAAAACAGGTAGCCATCGAGAAGTTCAGTAAAATTCAACCGAAAGCCCTGGTGGGAATTCGCTCCTGCGACCTGACGGGAATTCTTTGCCTCGATCGCTTTTTCCTCGGACAGGAATTCGTGGACGAATTTTACCTTGAACACAGGAAAAAATTATTTTTGATTTCCAGCACCTGCGTCCGACCCTTCCCCCAGTGTTTCTGTGTCTGTACTGACAGCGGGCCGGCGGCCAGAGAAGGGTTTGACCTGGACCTGACCTTCACCGGCGACGGATATCTGGTTCTGACAGGCTCCAGAAAAGGCCAGAAACTGGTGGATGAACTGAAGCTGGAGCCGGCCGGGACGGAGGCCTCGTCGCTCAGAAAAAAGATCATAGACGAATCGATTTCTTCCTTTGATAAATTTGCTCTGGAAAATAAGGCCTGGATCTCCCGGGCGACCAACCGCCTGACCACCGGATTTGTAAAACCTGAAGTGTGGGAATACATCGGCCATCAATGCTTTGAGTGTGGTGCCTGCTCTTTCGTCTGTCCGACCTGCTCCTGCTTCAACGTGGAAGACGTGAACAGAATTCCTCAAACTGACCGTGTCCGGACCTGGGATTCCTGTTCTTTTGAAGGATATACAAAAATGGCTGGCGACCATAATCCAAGAAAACCGGTTGAAGACCGACGGAATAAAAGATTTTTCTGCAAGCTTTCCTATTCTCAGTCGAAAAAGTATCTGCGGCCCGGGTGCGTCGGGTGCGGGCGCTGTGCCCGGGTTTGCCCCGGAGATATAGGGTTGCCTAATGTGGTTACTTATATACGCAGAGAAATAACTGGAGAAGAAGACAGATGAACAATCAGCTTCTGCCCATTGTGACCGTGCCGGAAGTGGCCACGGTGGTTGAAATCCGCGATGAAATTCCGGAAGTGAAGACCTTTTTCTTTACTTTTGACCGTCCGGAAATCGAGGAGGCTTTCAGGATTCGTTCCGGCCAGTTTATCATGTGCACGGTTTTTGGAGCAGGAGAATTTGCTGTTTCGCTGCCTTTCAGTCCGGAAAATGACCGCAAGCACATATCTGTCAGAAACGTGGGGAAGGTAACCGCGGCCTTACATTCGCTTGAGCCCGGGGATAAAATTGGCATCCGTGGTCCGTTTGGCAACGGTTTTCCTTTTGAGGAAATAAAAGGGAAAAATGTAGTCTACGTGGCTGGCGGAATTGGTCTTATTCCCCTCCGCTCCTCAATCGTGCACGTGCTTCAGCACCGTCAGGAATTTGGCCGGGTGATGCTGGTTTATGGCGCCAGAAGTTCCAGAGATCTGATGTATAAAGAATCGATCAGAGAGTGGAAAGCCACCAGCGGTTTTGAGACTTACTTTACCATCGACCGGCCGGAGCCCGGCTGGAACGGAGAGGTCGGTTTTGTCAACCAGCTGGTGGCCAGGATAGATCTGCCGGTTGAGAACACCGTGGCCTTTGTCTGCGGTCCTCCGGTTATGTTCAATTCTGTGATTAAGGAATTAAAAATAAAAGGAATCAAAGAACAGAATATTTATTCCACCCTCGAAAGACACATGAAGTGCGGCATCGGAAAATGTCAGCACTGCGCCATCGGCCGGACTCTGGTTTGTGTTGATGGCCCTGTTTATACCTACAGACAGATCAAAACTCTGGGAGAACAGATCTGAAATGAATTCGCTCGAACTGTTGCGGAAATTGCTGGAGGAAAAAACCTGTTTTGCCGGCATCGGCAACCACCTGCGCGGAGACGACGGCTTCGGTCCTTATCTGATAGAAAAAATGAAAGAGAGAGCCATTCTGCCGGAGGAACGTTTGCTGACGGTCGAAGATGTGCCGGAGAATTTTGCCTTTCCCATTTCCCACCTCGATGTCAGCAACGTGATTTTTGTGGATGCCATCATCCTTGACGCTCCGCCAGGCACGGTGGTCTTCGGCCCGCTGGAAGAGCTGGAGCAGGTGGGAGAAATTGCTTCCACCCACAAACTTTCTTTAAGGCTGACGGCCAGGGTAATCGAGGAAACCGGCAAAAAGGTCTATCTTCTGGGGATGGTTCCGGAGTCGATGGAGTTCGGACGAAGCCTGTCGCCATCAATAAGACAGGCGGCCGATGAGCTTATTTCTCTTCTGGAAGAATTAATCGGAAGTCAAACCGCCCAGGCGGATGAAAAACAGAAAATCAGGCAGAAAGGGAGAGGAAGCGAATGATCGGTCCCGAAGGATTCTGGCTGAGCCTGTTGACTCTGGCCCTGTCATCTCTTATGGCTTTTCTTCTGAAAAAAAAGACCGCTCTGCTCCGAACCAGCAGTACGCTTCTGGTCTCGTTGAGCTGTTTGTTCATAGCCTGGCAGGCGGTGATAATTATCGGGGGCGGTCAGCAAATTGAACTTGAGTTGAAAATCGCGAAGGTTCATCTTCCGCTTCTGCTCGATGGGCTTTCGGCGCTCTTCCTGTTGTTATTTTCTGTCCTGACGCTGGCTGCCACGCTTTACGCTTACGGTTATTTTGAAAAAATCGGGGAAGAGAAGCTCTGGAAAATTTATCTGGCCTATCCGCTTTTCCTGGCCGGTCTGATCGGACTTCTGACGGTGGATGACCTGGGGCCGGGTTTTACCTTGGCCTGGCAGATGATGGCCATTTCCTCCTTCTTCCTGATTAAATTCGGCAGAGCAGAAAAATTTTCTCTGAAGCCGGCTCTGACCTACCTTTTCTTCATGGAGGTGGCCTGGTTGCTGATTACCGGTTCGGCTTTTCTGGCCACCGGCTATCATCCTGGAGATACTCTGGCTGTAATCGGGCAAAAATTGAGCGGAAGCAGCCCGGCAGCCACGGCCATTTTCTTCGGATTTCTGCTGCTGGGTTTTGGAATTAAAACCGGCATTTTCCCGCTGGGACAGTTGTGGATCCCCGGCGCCTATTCCACTTCGCCGCCTCCAGTTTCCGCTCTGCTGGCTGGAATTCTGGAGAAAACCGGAGTGTTTGGCTTGATTCGCATCTTCTTCTTTGTCTCGCGAGAAGCCGCCGCTTCTTTTGACGCAGGCCTGTGGGGCCGGGTGCTGCTGGCGGCTGGCACCCTGACGCTTTTCATCGGAACCGTTCAGGCCATAAAGCAGAGCGATTATCTGAAACTTCTGGCTTACAGTTCGATCGGCCAGGTTGGTTATATCGTGTTTGCTCTCGGTAGCAGCCTGGTGGCACAGGCTTCTGATTCAACCCTCGTTCGCTCGCTGGCCGCGGTCATTTTCGTCGGAGCGGTTTACCATTCCCTGAACCACGGCATTTTTAAGAGCCTCCTGTTTCTTGCCGGAGGCAACCTCCTTCACGCCACCGGAAGCCGCGACCTCAATCGGCTGGGAGGACTTCTGGCGGTCATGCCGGCCACGGGCATTCTGGCTGCCCTGGCTTCGTATTCTATTGCCGGAATGCCGGCTTCCAGCGGGTTTGTCAGCAAATGGTTGGTGATTTCAGGAAATTTTCTCGCCGGCCGGAATGACCTTTTGCTGATTTTTTCCGGAATAGTTGCGCTGTTCACGGCCGCTTTCACGCTTGCCTGTTATGTGAAATTTTTCGGCCTGGCTTTCACCTCAGCCGGTGCCCGCTGGAAATTAAAAAAAGAGGCGAGAGAAGTTCCTGCCTCGATGCTGATCCCCATGATATTCCTGATGGTAATCTGTCTGAGCCAGGCTTTTGCTCCGGTTTTTTATGTGAGGCTGATAGATAATTCTCTTCTCAGCTGCAGAGGTTTTCTGGTGGGGAGTTCTCCTTTTAAAGCGCTGGAAGCGAGCTGGTCCGGATTGAGAATCGCCGACGGGTTCAACCTTCTGGCGGCGGTTTCTCCTCTGGTCATGCTTCTTCTGGTGGCAACGCTGGCTTTTCTCGCCCGCGGGCTGAGAAGGGCCGGCGGCTCAACCGAAGTCAGTGTGCCGGCCTGGTTGTGCGGTTATCAGGAATTGAATCAGGATAATGTTTACGCTGACAGAAATATGTTTTCTGACCTTAAAAAGTTTTTCCGCTGGACCGGTGCTAATGATATTCGGGTGGTGGAAGATTCAGAAGAAGAAATGGTTTTAGAAGGACGGAAAGAGGTCGTTTCATGAGCCGCAGGGAAGAGCTCATTTGTGTTTTAAAGAACGAAATCGGAGACCTTTTGCTGGCGGCGGATGACAGCGTGCCCGGAAGGCTGTTTGTTGACATAGCCAGGGAAGCGCTGGCAAAAGCCGGCCAGCTGCTGATCGATCAGGGCGGCCGCTATCAGATGGCTGTGGGGTACGATGCCAGGAAAGCCGGCCGGGGATTTGGCCTGGTCCACACCTTTGCTTTTGACAGAGATTCCCTGCTGGTGGCCCTGAGAACTTTTGCTCCCGCTGAAGATCCGGAATTTGATTCTCTCACTCCGGTGATTCCCGGGGCCGGCTGGTCCGAGAGAGAAGGCATGGATCTGCTCGGTCTTAAGTTCCGGCATCATCCTGAACCGAGAAGACTGGTGCTGGCTGACGACTGGCCCGAAGGCCTTCATCCGTTGCGTAAGGATGTGCCTCATGATCTAATGCCGCCATCGGCAGAAGAGGTAGCTTTCAGGCTGGAGAGAGCGCCCGAAGGAACTTCGATCATTCCGTTCGGTCCATTTCATGCCAGCCTTCATGAGCCGGCCCATTTTTCCGTCTATGTTGATGGCGAGGACATTAAAGGTTGCGAATACCGGGGGTTTATGGTTCACCGGGGAATAGAGAAGCTGGCCCAGACAGAGCTCACCTATAACGATGTTCCGTTTGTGGCTGAGAGAATCTGCGGCATCTGCGGCTCGGTCCATTCAGTGAATTATGCCCAGGCGGTGGAGACAGCCGCCGGGCTGAAGATCCCGCGCCGGGCCGAATTCATCCGGACGGTGATTCTGGAAATCGAAAGGTTGCATTCGCATCTTCTCTGGCTCGGAGTTGCCGGTCACCTGATCGGCTTTGACACAGTTTTTATGCAGAGCTGGCGTATCCGGGAAAGAATTATGTGGCTGGCAGAAAGAATAACCGGAAACAGGAAAACTTACGGCATGGTAATCATAGGTGGAGTCCGCCGGAATATTGACCGGGAAAAGGCGGAAGAAATCAAAAAAACCCTGACTGAAGTCGAAAAAGATATGCTTTCACTGGAAAAAGCCATAATCAAGGACAGAACAGTTCACAGAAGGACAAAGGGAGTTGGCTATCTTTCGAAGGAAGACGCTGTCAGATGGAACCTGATTGGTCCGGTGGCCAGAGCTCGCGGGCTGGCCATCGATGTGAGAAAAGACCATCCTTACGCCGCTTATGATGAAGTCGATTTCGATGTGGTCACCTCCGACAGCTGCGATGTCTGGGGAACTCTGGTGGTAAGAATCAAAGAAGTCTATGAAGCCATAAAGATAATCAATCAGTGTCTGGATAAAATTGTCCGGATGCCTGAACATGAACCGATTTCGCTCATCCTGGAGGAGCCAATTCCTCCTGACCGTCAGGGGCTTTCCGTGGTCGAAGCCCCGAGAGGAGAAGCCGTTCATTACGTGCTGACAGGCGATGGCCACCAGCCCGAGCGCTGGCGGGTGAGAGCCCCAACCTATGCCCACCTGCAGGCTGTTCCGCAGATGCTTCTGAACAACAAGCTGGCCGATTTCCCGATCATAGTCGGGCAGATAGATCCCTGCATTTCCTGCACCGACCGGGTGGCCGTGGTGCAGCTGAAATCTGGCGAGAGACGCTTGCTGCGGAGGGAAGAGCTTGAGCGGCTTTCGAGAAGCAGGAGGTGCCTCGAATGAAGGTAGCGGCGGTTTTCTTTAATTTAATTTATTTTCTTCTGCTGGCGCCTTTTCTCGAAGGGGTGATGCGTAAGGTGACCGCCCGGATTCAGTCGAGACAGGGACCGCCTCTTTATCAGCCCTATCTCGACCTGGCCAAGCTTCTTTCAAAAGAAAACTTTAACGCTTCGGGCAGTTTTGTTTTCAGACTGGCCCCTCTGCTGGCCTTCGCTTCGATTCTGTCGGCTGTAGCTATTCTGCCGGTCTGGGGGCAGTCGAATTTTCTGGCGTCTTCTTCAGACCTCATGACCCTGATTTATTTTCTTACCCTGGCCGGGTTTGCTCTTCTGCTCGGTGCCCTTGCCAGCGGAAACCCGTTTGCCAGCGTCGGGGCCAGCCGCGAGATGATGACCATCGTTATGCTGGAGCCGGTTCTGGCTATGACGCTTGTCCTGGGCGCCGTTCGCAGCGGAAGTTTTTCGCTGACGGGAGCGATAGAGGGTGTGGCGGCTTCAAGGGGAGTGTCTTATTTCCTGATGCTGGCTGTTTATGCTGTGGCCCTGCAGGCTTTCGTTTCCAGACAGCCCTTTGACATTCCGGAAGCCGAGGTGGAAATTCTTGAAGGTCCATATTTGGAATACAGCGGTCCAAACTATGCGCTTTTCCGTTATGCTCTTAACATCAAAAGGATGTTTTACTGCTGGCTGCTGGCCAGCGCTTTTCTCGGTTTCTGGCTTCCTGACGGTTTCATTCTGAGGTTGCTGGCGCTGACATTTTTTATCATTCTAATTTTCGTGGTTATTTCGCTGGTCGGGGCCACTCATCCCCGGTTCCGGATCGACCAGGCTTTGAAATATTATTCTCTGCTTCTGATTTTATCGCTGCTGGCAGTTGGCTTCGGCGTTAAAGGATGGTGAGATGAAGCAAAGTTTATTCAAGGGGAAGGTTTAAGAAAATGTGGCTCTGGAATAAATTGAAACAGCTGGCGGTTTTTTTCGGCGCCGGAAAGGTTACCCTGCGCTATCCTTTCGAACCCCGGCCGGCGCCTGATGGTTTCCGCGGCCAGCCGGTCTGGGATCATACCAGGTGCATCGGCTGCGCCGGCTGCGCCAATCACTGTCCGGCCAGGACAATTTTCCTGAGGGATATCTGTCAGGAAATAAGGATACTTCTTTATGATTCATCCCGCTGCACCTATTGCGGTCGCTGCGCCGATCTGTGCCCGGAGAAGGCCATAACCATGAGTAAGAGTTACGAGCTGGCCACCGATAGCCGTCAGGACCTGACCCAGACACTGGAACTTTTCATGATGACCTGTCAGCGTTGCGGCCGCTGCTACGACCTGGAAATAAAGAATTATATAGATAAACTTACACTCCTTGGTTATCGGTATGATTGTCTGGAATTCAGGAAGGTTATTCACCGCTCGACGGCCGACTTTTCGCCGGAAATGCTCGAGCGCTACAATTCTTATGAGCGTCCTGAAAAAATGGAGTGATGACCATGTGGAAGAAATGGCTGGAGAGAGCTTTCAGACGTTCGGTCTGGGTTTATCATTGCAACAGCGGAGCCTGTAACGGCTGCGACATTGAGATTCTCAACGTGCTGACTCCGTATTACGATGTGGAAAGATTTGGTATCAGGCTGGTGGCTTCTCCCCGCCACGCTGATGCCATCCTGCTGTCCGGGGCTGTAACCAGGCCGACGCTCCCGCTGGTGAAAAAGGTCTATCGGGCGGTTCCCGCGCCGAAGCTGGTTTTTGCCGTCGGTTCCTGCGCCATCGGAGGGGGTTGCTGGTATGACATGTACAACGTAGCCGGCGGCGGGGAAAAAGCCATCCCGGTTAATTATTTTATTCCCGGCTGTCCGCCGCGTCCTGAAGCCATCGTCTACGGGATTGCTCTGGCCCTTGGTCTGGTGGATAAGAAGGTCGCTCCGGTGGAGCTCAAACAGATGGAATTTCCGGTCGACATGTACCGCTGGCAGCGTCTTCTCGAAATCAACAACGTGATTTATAAATTGCTGGGTGAAGAGGATGACCGTCTGAATTTTGGAGGTGATAGAGATGGCCAGAATTCTCCTGGTTGACGATGACCGGGATCTGACCGAAAGCCTCAGTCAGGTTCTCAGGGTTGCGGGCCATCAGGTAGAGGTGGCTCACAGCGCTGCTGAGGGCCTTAATAAATTACTGGAAGTGAAACCGGACCTTCTCGTTCTGGATGTCATGATGGAAACCGACACTGCCGGTTTTGAAGCGGTCTACAAAATTCGGAGCGAGCGGCCGGACTCGAAGTACCGGGAATTTCGTGATATTCCCATCATCATTCTCACGGCCATCGACCAGGTTACCAATTCCCGGTTTTCCCTCGACCAGGAAGAAAGTTTTCTTCCCGGCCACAACGAATTTCTGACCAAACCGGTTGAGGTGGATGAACTGCTGGAAAAAATCAATAGCGCGCTGGAGCGCAAAAAATGAGTTTTGAGGGATGGCTGAAAAAAATCGATTACCTCAGGTCGACCTTGAGGTTCAAGCTCATTTTCGGGTTGCTGACGATCGTTTTTCTTATGGGCGCTCTTTCTGTCTACCTCGGCGTAAGCTCGATCAACCGTAATGTCATCAGGGAAGCTTATGATAACGTCAGGAACAGCCTTAAAGCCATCTCTGACCTCTACCAGGAGGAGATCAGGAACAGGGCGAGAATTATAGAATATCTTTCCCGCACTTCAGAAATAGTGAACGCCACTGCGGCCGGGCAGAGAGAATATCTTTATGAAAAGCTCGTTCAGATTAAAAAAGAATTCGACTTTGACATAGTTAACGTGGTCAATCCTGACGGCACCATACTGGTAAGAGCCAACAACTTTGAGGCTTATGGCGACAGTGTGCTTGATTATAAGTATATAAAATGGGTTCTGACTCACCGGAAACCGGCCTCTGGCACCGGAATCCTCGGGTACGAGAACATAAAAAGAGAAGGGCCGGAACTGGCCGAAAGAACCCTGATTCCGATCATTCCCACTCCGAAAGCTCGCGCTCAGAAACGGGAAGTGGAAGAAAGAGCGCTGGTGATGAAGACCGTCTCGCCCATTTTTCAACGCGGTCGTCTGGTCGGGGTTCTTTACGCCGCGGTTTTGCTTAACAATAATGACCGGTTTGTTGACCGCTTCAAAAAATTGATTTTCAAAGAAGAAAAAATAAAGAACAAAGATGTAGGCACGGTGACCATCTTTTTTGAAGATGTGCGGGTAGCCACGAACGTGGTTGATGAAACCGGGCGGAGGGCGGTGGGCACGCTGATTTCTGAAGAAGTTTTCCGCAAAGTTTTCGAAGAAGGACAGGAGTGGCTCGGACGGGCTTTTGTCGTCAATGATTACTATCTTTCAGGATATACTCCTCTTATCGATATAGAAAATCGGCCGGTTGGCATCCTGTACGTCGGCATTCTGGAAGCGAAATTTTCCAATCTTCTATGGCGAACAGCCCTCCTGTATTTTCTTTTGATTTTTCTGATGACAGCTCTGGCCATATACATTTCCACCTACCTGGTTAATCTTTATACCAGACCGATTAACAGGCTGATCCAGGCCACCTCAGAAATTGCCCGCGGCAACTATCATCCGGTGGAACTATCGCCCGAAGAAAGCGCCGAGGTCCGGGAAATGGCTGAATACTTTAACCAGATGGTCAGGGCCGTGGAGGAGAGAGACCGACGTCTGAAGGAGATGGCTGAAAAAACTATATTAAGGTCGGAGAAGCTGGCTTCGGTCGGGCGGCTGGCTTCGGGTATCGCCCATGAACTCAACAATCCGCTGACCGGCATTCTCACTTACAGCAGCCTGCTGCTGGAAGAATTGAAAGGCACGCCCTATGAGGAGGATCTCAGGGTAATAAAAGAAGAAACCCTGCGCTGCAGAAAAATCATCAGGGGGCTGCTGGATTTCGCCAGGGATTATCGGCCGGAAAAAGTGCCGGTGAACCTCAATAAACTGATTGAGGAAGTTCTAAGCATTTTAGAGAAGCATGTTAATTTCCACAATATTAAAATAATAAGAAATTTTGACCCTGAACTGCCTGAAGTCAGGGTGGATGCTGACGAATTTCGGTCAGTCATCAACAATCTGGCGATGAATGCTGCTGATGCCATGCCCTCCGGAGGCGAGTTGACCATAGCCACTTCCTTTGATCGTGAACAAAATCAGGTTATCATCAGGGTGGCCGATACCGGCGTGGGCATCAGTGAGGAAAACATGAAAAGGATTTTCGAACCATTCTTTACCACCAAGGAGAAAGGAAAGGGTACCGGACTCGGTCTGGCCATGGTTTACGGAGTGATAAAGAGACACAACGGCACGATAGACGTCAGGAGTAAGGTGGGCGAAGGGACGGAATTTATAATAAAACTGCCGGTCGAATAAAAGTCGATCAGGGGGAAACGATGAGCAAGCCAAGAATTTTATTCATTGACGATGAGGAGATAGTCCTGCGGAGTTGCCGCCGGATTTTTGCCGGTTCTGATTACGAAATCGACACCGCCCTGTCCGGCGAGGAAGGACTGAGCAAGGCGATAAATCAGGACTATGACATCGTGGTGACCGACCTTAAAATGCCGGGCATAGACGGGATGGAGGTGCTGAAGAGGTTGCGAAAGGTCAGGCCGGACACGACAGTTATCATTTTTACGGGATATGCCAGCGTCGACACGGCCAGGGAGGCGTTGAAAAACGGGGCGTTTGACTACATCCCGAAGCCCTTTACTCCAGAAGAAATCAGGGAAGTTATAAAAAATGCGCTCGAAGCCCGGGCCGGCAAGCAGCGAACGATGCTCGACCTGATGGCCATCGTTTCGCATGAGCTGAAGAGTCCGGTCTCCGCCCTGCATACCACCGCTTCCACCCTTTACAAGGGCTATTTCGGGCAGCTTTCGCCCGACCAGATGAAGCTTCTGGAGACGATAATTCGCAATTGCGAATACCTTGAAGATATAATCCGCAGCTACCTCGACCTTTCCCGCATGGAGTTGAATCAGCTGGATTCTTTCAAAGAGGAGATTTATTTTGTCAGGGATGTGGTGGACGAGGTGCTGAGCCTTCCGGAAGTCAGGGAGAATACCAGAAGGATGACGGTGGTCAAGGATTTTTCGGAAGATGTTAAGATAAACGGTGACCCGAGGTTGTTAAGAATTCTCGTCAGGAATCTTATCAGCAACGCTATCAAGTACGGTTATGAAGGGACCGAGATCCGGCTCGGTCTGGAAGTGAAAGGCGAGGAAATGATTTTTTCGGTTTACAACCAGGGTGTGGGCATCAGACCGGAAGACGGGCAGAGGCTTTTCCGGAAGTTCGAAAGGTTAAAACAGAAAGGAACTGAGGGGGTCAAAGGCTCCGGCCTCGGGCTTTATATCTGCAAGAAGATAGTTGAAAGTCATGGAGGCCGTATCTGGTACGAATCGGAGCCCGGGAGCTGGGTGAAATTCTACGTCAGTCTGCCTTTATCCGGAGCTGAGAAAAAAGATGATAACGAAAGTCAGACGGAAAAAGGCTGAAGCCCGGCGGCCACAGCTTTTCTGAAAGACGTTTTCAGCGTATTCCGCCTTATTATTGATTGACAACCGGACTGTATCTTATTTATAATCATAATTGTCGGGGGCGAACTGGACTCGACGGAGGTAGTGAAGCAGAAGCTGCAGGCCGAGGTCCCATCAACCTCGTAAAACAGGTGGGAAAAAATTAACTGCAGAACCTGTTGCAGTCGCTGCCTGATAGAAAGTGCAGCCGTCTCTTGAGGCCTTTCCTGCGGGCCTGAAGAGACGCCGACCAGCAGGATAGCCCGGCAGGCGTGCTCGGGGCCTTCCGGGTGAAACACCACCTGAGCTGGCTGAGTTGCGCTTTTCCTCTTCGAGTGCGCTCAGCGAGAACTTAAGAAGAGGATAAGCCTGTAGAGGCTAACTGTGGAATGCCTCCGGACGCGGGTTCGATTCCCGCCGCCTCCACCATTTTTTTATATGTGTACGGCGAAGTATAAGAAATGCCACGAAAAATCAAGATAGAAACTCTGCTCGTTTCCGCAATAATTCTTTTAAGTTCAATCTTCCTGCCTCTCACCGGACAGAAGAAGGTCGTCTCCGAACCGGTGGTTAAAATTGAAGTTCTCGATACCGGTGAGGTGACTCTTGTCAGGTTTACCTGCGGCACTTTCTTAAATTACAGCTTGAGGAAGAACGGCGCTGTTCTGACCGTTTCATTCAGGACGAGGAACCCCTTGAAGTTCGAGCGGAAACCCTTCTCCAGCCGTATGGTTAGAAGTATCGAACTGGCGAAATCTCCTGAAGCCTATCTGGTCATTCTGAAACTGGAAACGGCTGATTTCAACTATAATCAGTCGAGCCGGCGTGCACCTTTTGAACTGGTGCTGGAAATCAAACCGAATACGGAAATTAAACCTGAAGTAAAGGCTAAAGTTGAAAAGCCCGCTTCTCAGGAGACAGGAACTGCAGGAACTGAAAAAACAGAAATTTCCTCTCAAACTCAAAAGGCCGAACCCGAGCGAACCGAAACTGTCAGGATACCCTCAAAAAAGCTTATCAAAACCATCGTCATCGACCCGGGTCATGGAGGCAATGAAACCGGAGCCCGTGGAGTCTATGGAACCCTGGAAAAGGATGTTACCCTGTCGATAGCCAGAAAGCTTAAGGAAGTGATAGAACGCGAACTAAAGTACCGTGTGCTCATGACCAGAGAGGCTGATGTGACTCTGCCTCTCGAAAGAAGAGCGGCCCTTGCCAATAACAATAAGGCCGATTTATTCATCAGCATTCACGTAAACGGTTCCCGGCGGACGGCGGCCACCGGCTCGGAAACTTTCTTTCTGAGTCTTAATGCTACCGATGAGGAATCGAGGCGACTGGCCTATTTTGAAAACAATTCGGAAGAACTGGAAAACCGTGTGCCGGAGAAAGATTTTGATGACCTGAAGCTGATCCTCTGGGACATGGCCCAGTCTGCCTACCTGAAACAGAGCAGCCAGCTGGCTGAGTTTGTCCAGCTTGAACTCAATGAGCTTCTGAATACCAGGAATCGCGGAGTCAAACAGGCTCCTTTCAAGGTGCTGACCGGCGTTGCCTGCCCGGCGATTCTGGTGGAAGTGGCTTTTATCACCAACCCCGAAGAGGAAAAGAAACTGCAATCAGAAGATTTTCAGATGACCGTGGCCGAAGCCATCTACCGCGGCCTGAATAAATTTCTGCAGCTTTACGAGAAACCATGAAGCGCAAGAAGAAAAAATTAACCACCACGATTGTTTTGCTGGTAATTCTGGCAGTGGTGATGATTATTTTCTTTTTCGGAATTGGTTACCGGGAGAAAATTAAACATCCGGAAAAGCCTTCAGCGGTGACCACTGCCGCCGCACCGACCGGTGAAATTAAGATGAAGAAGGTCACCCTTTTCTTTTTATCGGAAGCGGACAATCTTCTTCATCCAGAAGAAAGGGAAATCCCCGTTTCCACCCCCGGGGAAGAAGCCAGGGCCCTCGTGGAAGAGCTTATCAGAGGTTCAAAAACAGGTTTTTTGAATGTGCTGCCCGAGACCACGCGGGTAAGGCAGGTTTTCATCACTGATGACGGAACCGCTTACGTGGACCTCAGCCGCCAGGTGCTTCAGGCCAGTTACTACGGATCATCAGGAGAAATGGCGGCTGTTTATTCTATCGTGAATTCGCTCGCTTACAACTTCAAGAACATAAAAAGAGTGAGTTTACTGGTTGAAGGCAACGAAAGAGAAACTCTTGGCGGTCACGTCGACCTGTCGCGGCCTTTTAATCCGGATTATTCCCTGGTAAGCAGGTGAATTTATGAAATTCGAAAATGAAAAAGGATAAATTACCGAGGGTGGTCATCATCGGCTATCCGAACGTCGGCAAATCCACTCTTTTCAACCGCTTGCTGGGGCAGCGAAAAGCTCTGGTTCATTCGCTACCCGGAATGACCAGAGATCTGATCACCGGGGTGGCTAGGGTAGACGACCGAAAATTTTTGCTGGTGGATACCGGCGGGTTTGCCGACAGTCTGGTGGATCCAATTTCAGCCAGGGTAAAAGAGAAAGCTCTGGAGGCGGCGCAATCGGCCGACCTGCTGATTTTTTTACTCGATAGTAAAAGGCTTCTCTCGCCTGGAGAGGAGGAGCTTTTCAGAGAAATAAAAAAATACAATCGGCCGATGCTGGTGGTGGTGAACAAAATAGACACACCGGAACAGGAACCGGACCTTTCAGATTATTACCGTCTCGGGGTGGAAGAACTTATAACCGTTTCTGCCGAACACAAACTCAACCTTGAGTACCTGAAAGAAAAAATTAAAGAAATGCTGCCGCCGGTTCCGGGGGAAGCAACCGAAGCCAGCGAAACAGAACCCCCCTTAAAAATTGCCATAGTTGGCCGGATAAACGTTGGCAAATCTTCGCTGGTGAACAGGCTTTGCGGAGAAGAGAGACTACTGGTTTCAGAAATTCCCGGCACGACCAGGGATAGCGTGGATACTCTGATCGTCCGGAATAAAAAAACTTACTGTCTGATCGACACTGCCGGCATCAGAAAATTCAGCGGCACCAGGGATTCACGGGAAAAGGCAGGAATTATCCGCGCCCAGAAAAATATCAGGGAAGCGGACGTCATCTGCCTGGTTCTGGACATCCAGGAATTTCCCACCCGCCAGGATGCCCATATCGCCAGTCTGGCCTATAAATCGGGGAAACCGATGCTGATCGCTCTTAACAAATGGGACCTGGCCGAGAAACAGAAAGTTAATCCTCTGGAAGTGCGCAATCATGTGTTCAGCCGGCTGCATTTCGTCGATTATGCGCCTCTGATATTCGTTTCTGCCCTGACCGGACAGCGGGTGGTAAAGATACTTGACCTGGCTGAAGAAGTTTATGCTTCGGCTTCAAAAAAGGTCAGCACTTCGGAGCTTAATAAGTTCTGGGAGAAATTTTCGCGGGATTACCCGCCTAAAACCAGGGACGGACTTCCTCTGAAGATAAAGTATGTGGTGCAGAGAAGTGTCAGGCCGCCCACGTTTATTTTTTTCGGACACCGGTCAGCGTTCCTCGAGCCAGCCTATGAAAAATTCCTGGAGGATGCTTTTCGTCGGTATTTTGGTTTTGTCGGGACGCCGGTGAGGTTTATGATTAGGAAAGGTTGAAGCGTAAGGGAAAATTAATTCTGTACGGTTAATATCATGATTGGCTGCCTGTTAAAGTCATCTTCCGAAGACGGCAAAATTTCATTTTTTCTTGACTTTATATGCTTAATCTTATATAAATTAACCTTACTTGAGACCAGAATTTAAGGAGGTCGTTATGTCTCGCAAGAGGATAAACAGCCTGGCAGTTATCCTTCTGGCCTTAGCTGTTCTTGTAACCGCCACCAGTTGCGAGAAGCTAAAGGTTAGCAATTTACAGGCAAACTATCACTTCAAAAGAGCTAACACCCTTTTCAAAGAGGGTAAATACCGTAATGCGGTAGCGGAATATGAACTGGCATTAAAGTACCGGCCTGACCTGGTTCAGGCGTATCGGTATATTGGCGAAAGTTACAAGCAGCTTTTTAAGCCCGGAGTCGACACTCCTCTTAACAAGGAGTTCGCTCAGAAAGCCATAGAGGCCCTGAACAAAGCTCTGGAAATCGATCCCCGGAACAAGGACGTCGTGCTTTCTCTCGGCGATATATACGATAAGCTTAGAATGTTTAAAGAAGCTGAAAAACTTTATCTTAAGGTTCTGGAGCTTGACCCGCAGAACATGGACAATTTCTACGTTGTAGCCGAATTTTACAGCCGTTATGCTGGAGAAATTCCTGAAGCGGCCAGACTGGCAGAGAGCATGTACCTGCGTCGTATAGAAGCGGACCCGGAAAACCCGATGGGTTATGCCTATGCTGCCAATTACTACGAACACCTCCCGGTTTCAGAGCAGAATCCAGAGCAGGCTATGGAAAACTTCGATAAGGCTAATATGTTCTGGGAAATGAGGATAACTCTGGACCCGGAAAATCCTCAGGCCTGGCTGGCCAAGGGTGTTAACCGCTGGAGCCGGGCTTACCGTTTTCAGTTCAGACCGGAGGCCGAGAGGCTGGCCATCGCCCGCGACGCCTTAAAGGCCATAGAAAAAGCTCGAGACCTGGATCCCAATTATCCGGAACCCTACAGCTGGCTGAGCGTTCTCTACAAGAGCGTGCTGGCCAAGCTCGAGCCTGACAAGGAAGCCCGGTACAACGCTGAAGCTGAAAGAAACCTGGAAAAATTCCAGGAACTGAGAAAGAGAGCGGCTGAGAAGAAGAAACTTGAGGAAGAGCTCAAGGGAGTTAAATAATAGCCTGAATTTCATAAAGGGGCAGGGGACTTAACTCTGCCCCTTTTTATTTTCTAAATGTTTATTCCGCTAAAAGACGAGAATCCCACCTTCAGGTTTCCGATCATCACGGTCATTCTGATTGCCATAAATTGCCTGGTGTTTTTTTACCAGGTGTTTTCCCCCCAGGGCCTGGAATACTATGTCCTGAAATTTGGCATCATTCCCTATGAAGTTACTCACTGGCAGCCGGCCGTGCCTGTTCCCAGAATATTCTGGCCGCTGAGACTGATAACCGGGATGTTTCTCCACGGCAGCCTGCTTCATCTGTTAGGTAACATGGTATATCTATGGATTTTCGGAAATAACGTGGAGGATTTCCTGGGGCCGGTAAAATTCATTTTTTTCTATCTCGCCTGCGGGCTGCTGGCCTCTCTGATTCAGGTAGCCGTTTACCCTGGCTCTAAAATTCCGATGATCGGCGCCAGTGGAGCTATTGCCGGTCTTCTCGGAGCTTATTTTGTGCTTTTTCCGTCTGCCAGGGTTAAAACCCTGGTTTTCCTGTTTTTTTATTTTACTATTGTATACATACCGGCATGGATTCTGCTTGGATTATGGTTTATTCTTCAGGTTTCCAACATCGGGATGGGGGGTGGGGTGGCCTGGTTCGCCCATATAGGAGGCTTTCTGGCCGGGGCAGGGCTGATTCTCAAGAGTGCGAAAAGGCGGCGCCGTTTCTATTATGTTTAATCAGGGCTTGAATTTACGTGTGGATGAGAGTAAAATTATAAACCTCTGCCGGTTGACAATTTAGCCATTATTTAGTATCTTTATTCATCAAATTAGCCATATTTTTTTCTGTAAAGGCAAGGTTGAACAATGAAGACTTATCATCCTAAAAAAGACGAAGTTCAACGGAAGTGGTGGCTGATAAACGCCGAAGGCCAGGTTCTCGGTCGTCTGGCTACTCAGATCGCCGTTCTGTTGAGGGGCAAGAATAAACCCCAGTTTGCTCCCAACGTTGACGTCGGGGATTTTGTGGTGGTGATCAACGCCGAGAAAATCAAGGTTACCGGAAATAAGCTGGAAGATAAAATTTATTATCATCATTCACTCTATCCCGGCGGTCTTAAGGAGAGGAAGCTCAAGGAGCTGCTCGAAAGCAAACCGGAGGAAGTCATCAGGAAAGCGGTCTGGGGAATGATTCCGAAGAACAAGCTCGGCCGGGCGATTATCAAGAAATTGAAAGTTTATCGTGGCCCTGAGCATCCGCATCAGGCCCAGAATCCAGAAGAATTCAAGCTTGCTTAGGAGGCACCTTGAGTCTGATTCAATATTACGGAACCGGTAAAAGAAAAAACGCCATAGCCCGTGTTTATCTGAGACCGGGTAAAGGCGATATCACGCTGGTAGTCAACAAAAGGCTTCGCCCGTTTGCTGATTATTTCAGCCTTGAATCCCTGCGGTATGCTATCCGTCAGCCGTTGATGATAACCGAGATGGAGAATAAGTTCGATATCTTCGTGAGAGTTGAGGGCGGAGGAGTGAGAGGACAGGCCGAAGCGATCCGTCTGGGTATTGCCCGGGCGCTGGTCGAGTTCAACCGGGAGCTCAAAGGAGTTCTGCGGAAAGCTAACCTGATAACCAGGGATGCCCGCGTTAAAGAACGCAAGAAATACGGTCTGCTGGCTGCCAGAAAGGCACCGCAGTATCATAAGAGATAAAGTTCGGGAAAGGGAGGAAGTCCTTTGGTCTCAGTAACGATGAAAGAGCTTTTGGAAGCTGGTGTTCATTTCGGCCACCAGACCCGACGCTGGAATCCGAAGATGAAGGAGTACATCTTCGGGCAGAGGAACGGCATTTACATAATCGACCTGCAGAAAACGATCAAGAATTTCAAGGAAGCCCTGCAGTTTGTCCGGAGCGTGGCAGAAAGCGGCAAGCAGATTCTGTTTGTAGGCACCAAGAAACAGGCTCAGGACATTATCCGGGATTATGCCCTGAAGTGTGAATCCTGCTATGTCAATCAACGCTGGCTGGGTGGACTCCTGACCAATTTTAAGGTAATCCGCAGAAGTGTGGAGAAACTGCTGGAACTCGAGGAGATGCGGGAAGACGGTCGCTGGGAGCTTCTATCGAAGAAGGAGCAGTCCCGGAAAGAAAAGCTTTATAGAAAACTTCAGAAAAACCTGGGAGGAATTAAAAACCTGACTGAACTGCCCGGAGCCATTTTTGTCATAGACTCCTCCAAGGAAGAGATTGCCATCACCGAGGCCCAAAAAATGCGTATTCCGATAGTGGCAGTGGTGGATACCAACGGCGATCCCGAAGGTATAGATTATCCGATTCCCGGCAACGACGATGCGGTTAGAGCCATAGAACTTTTTGCCTCTAAAGTGGCGGAAGCCATCATAGAAGGCAAAAAAGCCCGGCTGGCGCAGGGAATGATGGAAGAGAAGAAGGAAGAGGCTGCTGGCGAGGGGACAGCTCAGGAGACAGTCCTGGCAGATGATTCTGAAGAACAAAAAGAATAGACAGGTTGAATAAAGGAGATAAAAATGGTTGAGATTAAGGCTGAACAGGTCAAAGCTTTGAGGGATAGAACCGGCATTGGCATGATGGAGTGCAAGGAAGCCCTCCAGGAAGCCGGCGGTGATATGGAAAAAGCGATAGAGATTCTCAGGAAAAAAGGATATGCCAGGGCTCAGGAAAAAGCCGAGCGCACCGCTGCTGACGGGATAATCGGAGCCTACGTTCATGCCACCAACAGAATCGGGGTTTTGATTGAGGTTAACTGCGAAACGGACTTTGTTGCCAGAAACGAAGAATTCAAAGAGCTGGTGAAGAACCTGGCCATGCAGGTGGCGGCCTCCAATCCAAAATACATATCCCCTGAAGACATTCCGGCTGAGGTGATAGAGAAAGAGAAAGAAATTATCAGAGCCCAGCTTCAGGATGCCAACAAACCGCCTCATATCATCGAGAAAATAGTCGAAGGCAAGCTGGCTAAATTTTATGAGGAAGTCTGTCTGCTTGACCAGCCCTACATCAGGGATGATAAAATGAAGGTGAAGGACCTGGTCAATATGCATATTTCCAAGTTTGGTGAGAATATCAGGATCAAACGTTTTGTCCGCTTTGAAATAGGCAAATATTGATAAGCGATAAAAATTATGGGCGAGGATAAGCCAGCCTACAGAAGGGTGTTGATCAAACTATCGGGGGAAGCTCTTCTTGGCGATTTGCCCTACGGTATCGATTTCAGGCGCACGAGAGAAATAGCCCGGGAGATCAAGGAAGTCCGCGAGCTCGGGGTTGATGTAGCCATCATGATTGGTGGCGGAAATATTTTCCGGGGAGCCCGCGGAGTTAACGAAGGAATGGACCGGGTTTCAGCCGATTACATCGGACTTCTTTCAACCGTTATCAACGGTATAGCCCTTCAGGATGCGCTGGAAAAAGAAGGGATTACCACCAGGCTGATCTCAGCCATTGAAATAAGATCTTTAGCTGAACCCTTTATCAGACGCCGGGTGCTCAGGCATCTGGAGAAGGGACGGGTGGTTATCTTTACCGCAGGTCTGGGCAGCCCGTACTTCACCACAGATACGGCTGCTGTTCTCCGGGCTCTGGAAATAAAGGCTGAAGTAATTTTGAAAGCGACGAAAGTTGACGGGATTTATTCGGCTGATCCGATGCTCGAAGCCGGCGCCACCCGCTTTGATTCGATAAAATTCCTCGAGGCCATTCAACAGGACCTGAAGGTGATGGACAGCACCGCCATCACCCTCTGCAAGGACAACAACCTGCCGATCATCGTTTTTAACCTTAATGTCCCGGGCAACATCAAGAGGGCGATTCTTGGCGAGAAAGTGGGGACTATGGTTTCCTGAGCTCTTTCATTTTGAACCAGGAGGGAAAACATGGTGAAAGAGGTTCTGAAAGAAACAGAAAAGAAGATGAAAAATTCCATCGAGCATTTCCGCAAGGAACTAAGCAAGCTCAGAACCGGACGGGCCAACATCAGCATTTTTGAAGATATTAAAGTCATGTATTACGGGACACCGACCCCGATCAATCAGGTGGCCACGATCGGTGTTCCTGACCCAACCCTGATAACCATCCAGCCGTGGGATCCCACCATCATGGAAGCAGTGGAAAAAGCCATCAGGTCATCCGATTTCGGTTTCAACCCGATTAACGATGGCCGGGTGATCAAAGTGCCGATACCCCCTCTTGATGAGGAAAGGCGGCGGGAGCTGGCCAGAAAGGTCGGCAAGATGCTGGAAGAGGAGAAGACCGTTCTCAGAAATATGAGACGCGAGAGCAAGGAATACATAGAAAAGCTGGAGAAGGACAAAAAAATAACTGAGGACGATAAATTCCAGGGGCTGGAAAAACTTCAGGAATTGCTTGACCAGTACATTGAGCAGGCCGAAGAAATAGCTGCGGCTAAAGAAAAAGAAATCATGCAAGCCTGAGGCCCGCCACCTTATCAATCTGTCAACCTGATACCCGGGCTTTTATAAAATTTATGGTTATTTTTCTGAAACACTCTTTCCAGCCTGCTTTTTAATCAGATTCTGCTTCCCTTCGAAGCAAACCAGTTGTCGAGAGTTCCAAAACGCGTTCTGATGGCCACGCCCCACCCGGTCAGACTTACCACCAGCGAGAAAATAAAGCCGAGCATCGGAATCAGGCTGAAAAAGGTGGCGAGTACCAGCCCGATGACCGCTGTCCAGACAATGTGCGGCATCTTTTTCACTCCGAGTGCTTTCAGGAAAGACTCTCCAAAAAACAGGGAGAAGGCGGTCCCGCCAAAAATCTTCAGCACCAGGCCAACCATCAGCAGCAGGAAAAATATGGGGATGCCTATTATCAGGAACATCAGGAGAACGGAAAGAAGGATCAGTCCGCCGTATATTATCGCTGCCAGGAATCCGGTTCCCAGAACCGGCCAGAAGTCAGTTCTTATTTTTTCAGCTGCAAAATAGACCTGTCGAGGAAATATTCCAGCCACAAAAATGGTCAGCAGTATTCCGAAGAAAAGAGCGATCAATTTGAGGGCGAGAAAAACTGCTCCCAGCGGGAAGAATATCCCTTTGCGAAAAATTTCCGAGACGAATTTACTCCCCATGGGCATATAAATTGTGTCCTGCCCGATGGTGCAGCCTGGCTCTTTTTCCAGGTTGCCGCCGATGACCACCACGTCTTCCCTGATGATGGCCGTCGATTTTATGGTAACGCGGCTGCCCAGGCCAACCACCGAGCGGCCGACTTCGCCGCTGACGATGATTTCTCCTCCAAACACCACCACACTTTCTTCGATTTTTCCCTCAACCACCACGCGGCTGCCGAAGGCCAGTACGTTCTTCTGGGTTTGCCCGGCTGAAATTAAGATTTCCTTCTCAAAGGAGGGACTGACTTTGGAGTCGAATTTTTGCCAGGTGGCCCGGGCGGTCATGGGTAACATAAAAATAAGGGAAAAAATTGTGATTAGCTTTATTAATTTCATGTGTTTTTTATGATTCATGCTTTTTCTCCTCGATAGTAGTTAGAGTTCCGGAGCATGACCCGGATGAGGGCCAGGAGCGGGACTGAAACCAGGACGAAGGCTATAACCAGCAGGCCGGGAGGCGGGGCAATCTGGGATAGAATTTCGCCCGCCAGCTTGAGGAAAATTATGATGGCTTTAAGCAATCCGTAGATGGAGTGAATGATTCTAAAAATCAGACTGCTCAGGTCGGAAGCCAGGTTAAATGCACCCCGGAAGAGTTCGAAGCAAAACCGGAATAGCACACCGCCGGAACCAAGCAGCAGGACAGTCATTGTAAGGGCGAAGAAAGCATAGATTCCCCCGGCCAGGAAGAACCATAACCTGGAAGGAGTGTCAAACCGCGGGAGAGAGGTCATTATCCTGGCTGTAAATTCCGGGGGAAGTTCCGGGCCGGACAGTTCTGAAATCGCAGCCAGCAACTGTCTCCGGTCGGCCAGAAGCCTCTGGCAGCGCGGACACCGGGCAAGATGTTCTTCAAGGGCGGCTCGCTCCCCCGCCGACAGTTCTTCCTCCAGGTAAGAATAAATTTCATAAATACCCGGACAGCTCATTTTTCCTCCAGTTTTGCTCGCAACCATTCCTTCGCCTGAAAAACGCGGTTTTTGACCGTGCCCACCGGCAGGGCTTTGATGGCGGCAATCTCTTCATATGAAAAGTCATTCATATGTCGCAGGACAAACAATTCCCGCCAGGATTCTGGCAACTGGCTTATGGCCTGCTCTATTTTTTCGATCATCTGCTTTTTTTCGAGTATTTCCGCCGGGGAAGCCGTGTCGTCAGGAATCTGAATCGGCTGACGGTCTTCGGCCAGGGGGTCGACATCTATCGAAAGAGCCGGTATCTTCTTCTTCCTCCAGTAATCTATAAGCAAGTTGGAAGCGATACGGAAAAGCCAGGTGGAAAACCGGTATTTTTCTTTGTAGGTATGCAGGGCGGCGTAAGCTCTGAGAAAAACTTCCTGAGTCATGTCCAGGCTCAATTCACGCTCCTGAATCAGGCGTATAAAATAATTGAAAACGGCCTGCTGATATTTCCTGACCAGCGTTTCAAAGGCACCCCGGTCTCCTTTAAGACTCCGGACGACGAGTTCTTTTTCCTCATCGGCGTTCATATTCGGTTTCTGTTTATTCATACGAAAAAAACCGGGGAAGGTTTTGAAGTTCTACTTTATCTGACCGGCTTCGATAATTTCGCAATCGGGAGGGATTTTTAGTTCAAAAAGTTCCTCGGGAAGCTTGAGACCGGTTCTGACCCGGCTGAAGCGGTATTCAAGTTTTCCCCCGTCCGGCTCGAAGAAAATGGCCCTGGTGATCAACCAGGTCTGGCCGTCTATTTCCAGAAATATATGGGAAAACTGGCCTTCTTCCAGAGGTTCCAGCCGGAGCTGGTAAGCGTTTTTCCCTTCACCCGGGAATGAGCTGAACTCTATCCGGTAACGCTGCGAAAGGGAGAAATTTCCGGCAAGAAGACCGAGAATCTCGGATTCCTGAACTTCCCGGGTGTGTGCGTTTTTGATAAGCTGCCGGTCTTCGGGAAAGTAAAGCCAGAACTGGCCGTCTTTGAGCAGGAAGATTTGCTTTTCCGGTGCGGCGTATTCCCATCGCATCCGGTGGGGCCTGCGTATAAAAACCTGACCCCGTCCGGCTGCCGGTTCACGGGTCAGCGGAGAGTAATAAAACTGCTGGAAATCTGCCCTCAGGGTGGATATCGATTTCAATCTGGCTTCGAGCTTCTGGACCACCTGTTCGGCCGAGATCTGGCTGCCGGTCTGAAGATTCTTCTGGCTCTCTGAGAGGCCGGGGAGGGTGAGCATCATAAAAAGCATAAATAAGATTAACAGGTGGAACCGAACCGCCTTATTGGTTTTTACCTTAACCACTTCTTTATTTTCCGGCATCTCAAAATCTTATTCTCACAGAGCTCCCCCTATTTTTACCGAGAGTCCGGGTAATGTCAATCCCGCCCTCCGGGCGAGTGCTGAACATAGAACTTCCTAGGGCCGGTAGTTCAATTTTCTTGACAGTCATGGCGAAAGAGGATAAAAGATAAAGGCATATTTATTTGAGTATTTTTCAGGAGGGAGGATATGACTGGAAAGAGCTTGAGGGTGCTGTGTTTAGTGCTGGCGATTATCGGTTTTCTCGCCCGACCGGTTTTTTCACAGACGGCGGAAGAATTCATAAAACTGGGCGATGAACACTATGCCAGGTGGGAAGACGAGAAAGCTCTGGAAGCTTATCTCAAAGCACTGGAGATTGATTCAAAAAATTATGAAGCTCTCTGGAAGGCTTCCAGAGGTCACATCGATGTGGCAGACCTGATGAGCGGTAGCGGAAAGGAAGTGGAAAAGAAAAAATTCGAGATGTATTCCAGAGCTGAAAAATACGCCCGGGAGGCTATAAGCGTTAATCCCAACGACACCTGGGGATACTTTTTCCTGTCGGCAGCCCTTGGCAAAAAAGTCCTGATGCTCGGCAAGAAAGAACAGATAGACGCTTCGAAACAGGTAAAAGAAGCTATCGATAAAGCTATAGAACTTGACCCGAAAAACGACCTGGCCTATCACGCTCTCGGCCGCTGGCACCGGAGGATGGCGGAAATCGGAGGGGCCAAGAGAGCCATCGGCAGCCTGATTTACGGCTCGATTCCGAAGGGGTCTTTAGAAGAATCGGAAAAGTGGCTGAAAAAAGCCGTGGAGCTTAAACCAGATTACATAAACCACCATCTGGAGCTCGGGCGCACCTATGTCGCGATGAAGAAATATGACCTGGCCGCTCAGGAGTTCAAAAAATGTCTTGAGCTTCCGGAAGCCTCGGCCAAGGATAAACAGTTGAAGGAAGAAGCCAGAGCCGAACTGGCCAGCCTTGGTAAGAAGGAGAGAGGGGAAGATTGATCCGGAAGCAGTCAGGAAAGCCGCAGGGCTAATCGCGGAATTCTTCTTCGGAAAAAACCTGCGCCTCAAAGACTTCCAGAGTGACGCCTCGTTTCCACTCGTCGGCGGGAAGCCCTGCTTTCAGACAGGCGTGGTTGAGGTAGGTTTCCAGATCCCAGCCGTATTCCAGCGGTACCTGCGGCAGGAGCAAGCCCTTGTGAAACCCTTTGCTGACGATCAGTCCATGACGCCCGACCACCACTTCTTCCGGGCCTTTAACTTTTCTGGGGAGGGTAAGAACCGAGATTTCTATCACCAGGTCTTCCAGTTCTTCCCCGGTTAGCGGCGGGAAGCGGTAGTCTTCGCTGGCCGCGGCCACGGCTGTTTCGATAACGGTCTGGTAGAGGGGCTTATAAGGAAGAGGATAGCCAATGCATCCGCGCAATTGCCCGTTTACTTTAAGCGTCACAAAAGCTCCCTGCTTCTGCTTGAGCTTTGGATTCTGAATTTCTTCTTCCTCCACTTCCAGCAATTCCCGATTTTTAAGATAATGAGCGATCGAACGACGGGCCAGCTGAAGAAGGTATTTCTTTTCTTCTTCCGTTAATAAATCATTTTTCTCTGTCATGAATACCCTCCAGGTCGATGATGATGCGGCTCAAGGGTTGTGAGTGAAACTTCCCTTCAAAATCTATCAAGCTCGCCCGGAACTTTAGCTGACCGCGGGATTCGACTTTCGCTTGCAGGAAAACCTTGCCGGCAAACAGCGGCCGGTAGAGTTTCTCGCGGGAATTGACGCGGGAGTTCAGGTTAAATACCCCGAGAACCTCCAGAGCCTGGTTTTCTTCAACCCGGAAAAAGGTTTCAGGATCAAGCAGCTCTTTCCATGGTAAGCAGAAGATTTTCTGGACAAACCAGCCGGGACCGGTCTTCCGGCCAAGCAGATAACCCTGCGACGGAAAGCCGCTTCTGGTTCTCAGTTCCAGTTCTTTCCGGGCTTCATCGAGAATAATCAATTCCATGAGCTTTGCGAAAATTATAACATACCTGAACTCAGCCAGAAAGAAAACTTTTGCTTGACGGGTTTTTCTGGTTGACATAATATAGGGAAGTCAGGCGATGGCTGGAATGAATTATCAGTTGATCGTGGTGGGTCCTCTCGAAACCAACTGTTATCTTTTTTTCTGTCCCGAGACCAGGGAGTGCGCCATCATCGACCCCGGGGCTGAAGCCGACCGCATTTTTTCTCAGATTGTGCAGCTGAACCTTAAACCGGTAATCATTCTGAACACTCACGGGCATGTGGACCATACTGGAGCCAATTTTGAGATGAAAGAGAAATACCGGGTGCCCATAGCCCTTCATCAGGATGACCTGCCGCTTCTTGAAGAAAGCCTTCAGCTGGAAATCGGGTTGATGCTCGGAGCCAGGCCCACTCCGCAGCCTGACCGGTTGCTTTCGGATGGAGATGAGATCAGAATAGGGCAAACCAGTCTGAAAGTGATTCATACCCCGGGACACAGCCCGGGCAGCGTGTGTTTTCAGGCGCCCGGAATACTTTTTTCCGGCGATACTCTTTTCTGCGGTGGTGTTGGCCGTACTGACCTGCCGGGCGGTTCCTGGAAGGAACTGGTCAATTCTCTCCGGAGCCGGGTTCTTACCTGCCCTGATGAAACGGTAGTTCTGCCCGGCCATGGCCCGCGCACGACCATCGGAGAGGAAAAAGAGAACAACCCTTTTATCGGATAAAATAAAGCACTGAGAACCTGCTTCGATGCCAGCCATTCAGGAAGAGCTTCTGAAAATTTACTGCGATTATCTGGCGGTGGAAAAAGGGCTGTCGCCGAACAGCCTCGCTTCCTACTCGCTTGATATAAAAAAACTTTTTGAGCATCTCGGTCGGAAGAAAAAGAGTCTGCTCCGGGTTAACGAGTCTGACCTGGTTGAGTTCATTCACCTCCAGGCTCAGTCAGGTCTTTCCCCGCGCTCGCTGGCCAGGTTGATTTCTTCTCTGAAATCTTTTTTTCGTTTCCTTCTGCTGGAAAATCACATCAGAAAGAATCCGGCTGAAAGTTTGTCGTCTCCTTCTCTCTGGTTGACGCTTCCGAGGGTGCTGACGATAGAGGAGGTGGAAAGCCTCCTGGAAAAGCCCGACCTCAATAAACCTCAGGGTGTCAGGGACCGGGCGATCCTGGAAGTTTTGTACGGTTGCGGTCTGAGGGTTTCCGAGCTGATCTCCCTGGAGTTGAAAGATGTTCGTCTGGCTCAGGGATTTTTAATCTGCCGGGGAAAGGGGAGCAAGGAAAGAATCGTTCCGGTAGGCAAAGCGGCTGCACGCTGGCTGGAAAAATATCTCAGGGAGGTTCGCCCTCTCTGGGATAAAAAAGGTTCGGCTGTGATTTTCCTCACCAGAAGGGGAAAACCTTTTACCCGGCAGGGAATCTGGAAAATCCTCAAAACCTACGGTCAGGAAGCCGGCCTGAAAGATAAGATTCATCCCCACGTGCTGCGACATTCATTTGCCACCCATCTTCTGGAAAGAGGAGCGGACCTGAGAGCGGTGCAGATGCTCCTGGGACACAGTCAGATCACCACCACCCAGATTTACACTCATGTCAGCCGCGAACGACTGAAGCAGATTTATGACCGTTTCCATCCGCGAGCCTGAAATTCCGGCCTCAACCGGCAGCGTTCCAGCTCCAGGCTGATTTTAACCCGGTAAATTTGTGGCAGAATTTCAGCCTCTACCCCTTCCTGTTCGATTAACTCCTCCCAGGAAAATTCCTGCCGTATTGTATCTTTATTCAATAAACTTCTGGGAAGAGTGAGGCTCCTGACACCTTTTAACAACCTTCTTCTTGGCTGCGGGTCTCTCTCTTTTGGCCGGGACCAGGGAAGAGACGGAAGATTGAACTTAACCGGACGGCTGAAGGCGGTGGCGGTGCAGACGACCGTGTCGGGATGCAGAGAATAAAAGAAATTAATCTGCTCGACCCGACCCTCAACATAGTCGAGCTTCATTTCGGGCGGCGCGACGGGAACGGCCTGGCTTCCGGGAGCAAACGGGCAAAATTCTGAACGGGAAGAACAGGAACCGAGGTGGTAGATGACAAAATCCAGTCCATCTTCCTCAAGAAAGCCCAGCCAGTCGATTTCCAGAAGATAGGTGCCGCCAGTTTCCCGGTAAAAAGTAACAGCTATGTTTCCTTCGATCTTAAGGTTTAGACGCAGCTGCCAGATCACCGGGCTGCTTTGGGTTGCCCTCAGCCAGACATTATCCGTCAGGATCAGGAATAGGGAGATGAGACCCAGAACCGAAGGCCAGCCTTTCGATTTCTTAAAGCTCAAACCACTGTTCTCCCCGATTTTATTCTAAGAAACCGGATGACCCTTGACAAGCACCTCTGGTGGTGATAATGTGTTAAAACTTATCAGGCTAAAAAATGAACTGATCAGTTTTTTTAATAAACTCATCAGTAAAAAATGAGGTAATAAGATGACAGAAATAAGGCCGAGCAAAAAGGAAATCATTCAGGCTGAGTATAAAAAGATGATGCTGGAAGCGGCCGAGAGAGTGCTGCTGCGTCGGGGCTTCCGGGCGACCACCATGGATGAGATTGCCCGTGAGGCCTGTTTCTCCAAAGCCACGGTCTACAAGTATTTTCCCAACAAAGGCTGGATTATCATGGAAATTATCCTTCAGTACATCGATGAGATCAGCCGCTGTCTCCATGAAATACAGAAATCCTCTCTGTCCCCTGAAGAAAAGCTCAAAAGGATGATACATTCCGTCCTGGAAATTCAGGCCCGGAAGGAGAATATTTCCAGGCTTTTTCTTCAGGACCGCAGCCTGCATGATTTTTTCCATCGTCTTTTTGCTGACCCGCGGGGGAGTGAATCTCGTGATTACCGGCAGGCGCTGGAACTCTTCAAGGAAAAAAGAGAGGAAATATACCGGACAGGCTGCCAGGTGGTAGCCGAAGGCATAAAGAGCGGGCTTTTCAAAAAAATGAAACCGGAAACCATTCTGAGATATGTCTGGGCCCTGGTTGAAGGTCTCCTTCACACCCGCTACTGGCAGGAAGAGAGAATTGAGCCGAAAGAGGAGGCCGAACAGGTATTTCGATTCTTGATGGGAGGCATTGCCAGGGAGCCTCTTAAGAAAGGAGTGAAAGGATGAAAGCCTCAGGTCGCTGGCTTTTAATTCTGTTGGTATTTATGATAGCCGGCTGGCTCCAGCTTCCGGCTCAGGAAACGTCGATGGAAAAGCTTGAACTGAGTCTGGAAGATTGCTTGAAGCTGGCTCTTGAAAGGAATCCCTACTTTTTAGCCAGCCTGGAAAAAGAGGACGAAGCCCGGGCTCAGGTTAACCGGGCGGCGGCGGGCTTTTTCCCGACGATCAACGCCCAGGGAACGGATATTCTGGACAAAAAGGTTTTCACGGTGGAAATACCGCCGATGGTTCCGGGCGGTCAGCCCCAGAGGGTTAAATTTGATTTTACCAGGACCTACCAGATGAGCCTGAATTTTTCTTTCCCTCTGTTCACCGGGGGACGCCTGACCTCCAGTTATCGTCAGGCGAGCTACAATTATCAGGCTACTTCAGAGTCGATCAGACAGGCCCGCCAGGAAACCATTCTGAAAGTCAAGCAGGCTTTTTATGGGTATCTGCTCGCCCGGCAGTTTGTGGATGTGGCGGAAGAATCGGTCGCTCTGGCTGAAAAGCATCTGAAGAATGTGCGCAACCTGGCGGAAGTGGGTATGGCTACAAAATTTGACCTGTTGAGAGCTGAAGTGCAGCTGGCCAACCTGCGGCCACAGCTCATCAGGGCAAAAAACGCGCTGCAGATTTCGGAACTGGCGTTGAAAAACCTTCTCGGCCTGGACCTCAATCAGCCTGTGGAAATAAAAGGAGAGCTGACCTTCAAGGAGGTTGAAATCAACGCAGAAGAAGCCATGAGAAAAGCTCTTCTGAACCGGCCTGAGATTCATCAGTTGAATTATCAGCGGTTGATGGCGGGGGAGATGGTCAAAATGGCCAGGGCGGCTGACCTGCCGACGATAGCGGTGGGCGGTCAGCTCAACTACTGGTCGAACCTGCTGAATTTCAGGCGCAATAACTGGGAAAATTATTACACCATAAGTCTGGTGTTAAACATACCGGTGTTCAACGGCTTTGCCAATCAGGCCCAGGCCGCGCAGGCAAAAGCTCTGGCGCGTCAACTGGAATATTCAATGAAGGGTCTGACCGAAGCCATAAAATTAGAAGTGCAGCAGGCGATTTTGAACTACAAGCAGGCCAGGGAGGCGGTGCTTTCCCAGCAGAAAAATGTGGAGCAGGCGGCCGAGGCTGTTCGTTTAGCCGAACTGAATTTTTCTGAAGGGCTGGCGACCACTCTTGATGTGACCTCTGCTCAGGTGGCCCTGAGTCAGGCCCGAACCAATTACGCTCAGGCCCTTTACGATTGTCTGATGGCTCTGGCCCAGCTGGAGAAAGCCACTGGAGAGCCACTTTCAGAAAGAATAGAGAGATAAAACCTTTCCTGGTGTTAAGAGGAGGAGTCAATGTTAATGAGAAGCAAAATCAAATATGCAGCTTACGGGGCTGTGTTGCTGCTTCTGGTTTCATGCCAGAAACAGGTTGAGACGAAGACCTCGGATGAAATTTTCAAACCGGCTCCGGTTAAAGTTTATAAAGTAAAGAAACAGAAAATTTCAGAAAGACTTTTTTATACGGCTACCCTTGAAGCCTGGAAGAGGCAGGCTATCACCCCGGATATCTCAGGCAAGGTGGCCAGAATTTATGTGAACGAAGGGGAGCGGGTGAAGAAAGGTCAGCTCCTGGCCGAACTCGATACCAGGTCGATAAGGCTGCAGCTGGAGCAGGCTGAGGCAGCTCTGGCCCTGGCCAAGGCTAATTTTGAGGATGCCAGCCGGAACCTGGAAAGAATCGAAAGACTGTATAAGGAAAAGGCAGTTACCGAACAGCAGTATGAGAAGGCCAGGCTGGCTTTTGAAGCTGCCAGAGCCCAGAAGGAACAGGCCGAGGCCGCGGTTAATCTGGCAAAGCATACTCTTGAGGTTTCTATCATGCGGGCTCCTTTTGATGGAGTGATTGCGGCCAGGAATCTGGAGGAGGGAGATGTCATCAACCCGATGATGGGCGGTTTTTCCGCCTCCTCCAGCGTGCTCATCCTGGTTGATTATTCAAAAATAAAGGTCAGGTTTGATGTTTCTCCGGCTGATGCGCTCAGAATGAGCAGGGGACAGAAGGTGCTTCTGGAAAGCGCGGTGCTCCCCGGGCGGCAGTTTGAAGGCCAGATAACTGCGGTTAACACCAGCGCTGACCCGCAGACGAAGAAATTCCGGGTGGAAGCTCTCATTGACAATCCTGACCTGGCGCTCAAGCCAGGCACTTTTGGCCGGGTGATCATTGAAGTCAGCACCAGAGAAGACGCTCTGGCTGTACCCCAGAAAGCCATCCTGGAAAACTCTTACGTGATGGTGGTTGAAGGAAACAAAGCGGTAAAGAGAGAGGTTACTCTCGGTCTGAAGAATACCGACATGGTGGAGATCACTTCCGGCCTGAAAGAGGGAGAGCTGGTGATTGTCGAAGGCAATTTCGGGCTGATTGACGGCAGTCCGGTGGAAGTGGAAGGCGAGGTGATAAAATGAGACTTCCTGAATTTTCGGTCAGAAGAAAAGTTACCGCCTCGATGATCGCCATGATCCTGGTGGTCGTCGGGGTAATCGCCCTGTCGCGTCTCGGACTGGATTTCTTTCCCGACCTGGAATATCCAACCGTTTCAGTGATAACAACCTATCGCGGCGCCTCCTCCGAGGACATTGAAAAGACGATTACCGAGCCGCTGGAGAGAATCATCAGCTCGGTCAGCGGCGTGAAAAAAGTAACCTCGCAGAGTTCTGAAGGGGTTTCCGTGCTGATGGTGGAGTTCGAGTGGGGCACGAATCTGGATTTCGCCGCGCAGGATATCAGAGACCAGGTTGGCCTTTACCGGAATTTCCTCCCGACCAACGCTTCCAATCCGCTGGTGGTAAAGTTCAACCTGTCTCAATTTCCGGTAATTTTTTACGGAATCACAGCCAATTCCGGTTATTCAACTTATGATTTAAAGAAACTCATTGAAGACGAGGTAAAACCGCGGCTGGAAAGAATAGACGGTGTGGCTTCGGCCGCTGTGTTCTCGACAGATGAGCGGGAAATACGGGTGGAAGTAGATAAAAATGCCCTGATTTCCTACAACCTGGGGCTTGACCGGGTGGTGATGGCTCTGGCCGCCGAGAATGTGAATACTCCGGCCGGTGATGTGGTCGAGCGACATGAGGATTTAATCGTCAGGGCGCTTGGAGAATTCCGTGGAGTTGAAGATATAAGAAACGTGGTGGTCGGCCTTTCCCAGAAAGGTGAACCGATTTACCTGCGTGATATCGCCGAGGTCAAGGATACGTTCAAGGAAACCAGAAGCGTGGCCCGGGTTCAGGGACAGAAAGGAGTTTATCTGATTGTGAACAAGCGCTCGGGCGCTAATTCGGCGCTCGTTGGAAACGCTGTGAAAAAGGAAGTGGAAAAAATTAAAGCCACGCTACCCGCTGGAATTGAATTCCATAAGGCTCTGGACCAGGCAGAGATGATCACACTGGTCACCGGCAATACAGCTAACAATGCCCTGGTTGGTGGATTGCTGGCGATTGGCATGATTTTGCTCTTTCTGAGAAACTGGCGTCCAACTCTGATTATTTCCATTGCCATCCCGCTTTCCATCATCACCACCTTTATCGCTCTGTATGCTGCCGGTTATACGCTTAACCTGATGACCCTGGGCGGGCTGGCTCTCGGAGTCGGCATGCTGGTGGATAACGCCATCGTGGTCATCGAAAACACCTTCAGGCATATTGAAGAAGGAAAGCCTGTGGAACAGGCTGCCGTGGTTGGAGCATCAGAAGTCGGCATGGCCATAACCGCTTCCACCCTGACCACTATCATCGTGTTTCTGCCGGTGGTTTTCGCCGGTGGTATTACCGGGAAATTGACCCAGCCGCTGGCCCTGACCATAGTGTTTGCTCTGGTCTCCTCCCTGTTTGTGGCTTTAACCCTGGTTCCTCTTTTCTCCGCTCTGCTTTTTAGAGCCAGAACGAGAAAGAAATCGGCTGAGGCGAGAGGCCAGGATGAAGAGTGCGTGGTGAAAGAACCGGCCTTTGCCGCCTTCAAAAATCTCTACCGCCGACTTCTGACCGCGGCTCTCAAAAAGAGAAAGACTGTTCTGGCGGCCGCCTTCGCCTTTTTTGTTGTTTCGCTTATAATCGCGGCTTTTCTGGGCACTGAGTTCATGCCGCAGTCTGACCGCAATTTCCTTATGGTCAGGATAAAGCTGCCGGTGGGCACTTCTCTTGAAGAAACAAACCGGGTGCTTTCGCAGGTGGAGAATCTATTCCGCCAGCAGCCTGAAGTTAAGATGGTTTTTGCCCAGGCCGGTTCGAGAGCGGAGGAAGACCCGGCCGACATGGCCTCCGGTATGGGTATTACCGGAACCCATGAAGGCATGCTTATGGTCCGGCTGGTTCAGAAATCCCAGAGAGAGTACACGGATGTGGAAATCCTGGAAAGGGTCAGGCAGCAGCTTCCGAAGCTGGAGAATTTTAAGTTCGAGCAGATCAACATGGAGGCGGCCATGATGGGCGGTGCCGCGGCGCCGGTGGAAATAAAAATTTTTGGCAAGGACCTGGAGAAGCTCAGGGAAATAGGGGACACCATCGTTAAGAGAATTGCCGACGTTGAGGGCTTGAGGGATCTGACTCACAGCCTGGCTCAGGGAAAGCCGGAATATCAATTCGCCCTCGACCGCGAACGGGCAGCGCGGCTGGGCTTAACCGTGGCCCAGGTTTCAAACGCCATTCTGACCGCCACCCAGGGAACAATTGCCAACCGTTACCGCGACGGGTCAGATGAAGTGAACATCAGGGTGGTTCTGGCGAAACAGTACCGTGAAAGCCTGGAGGAATTAAAAAAGATTCCTTTGATGTCTCCGGCCGGTAAGATTATTTATCTTGAACAGGTTGCTGACTGGCGCCGGGGTGAAGGTCCGATTCAGATAACCAGAGAAAACCAGATGCGCAAGATATCGGTGACGGCCAACATCGCCGGACGCGACCTGGGCAGCGTGATGAAGGATATAAAAAGCCGTCTGGCAACTCTGGAAAACCAGCTTCCCCCTGGATATTTTATGGAATACGGCGGAGCTTATGAGCAGATGATAGATGCCTTCAAGGTTCTGGCAGCGGCGCTGGCCCTGGCCGTTCTTCTGGTTTATATGGTTATGGCCTCGCAGTTTGAGCATTTCCTCCATCCGTTTGTGATCATGTTTACGATTCCTCTGGCCATCATCGGTGTGGTGTTCGGTCTGCTGATTTCAGGAAAGCCGGTTAGCCTGCCAGCTCTGATAGGAGTGGTCATTCTCGCCGGTATTGCCGTTAACAACGGCATCGTGATGATTGACTATATCAACCAATTGATCCGGCGCGGTCTTGATAGAAGAAAAGCTGTCATTGAGGGGGCTGTAACAAGGCTGAGACCGGTGCTGATGACCGCCCTGACCACGATTCTGGGCATGCTTCCGATGGCCGTATCGAAAGGTTCAGGAGCTGAGTTTCGTTCGCCAATGGCGGTGGCCGTGGTCGGGGGTCTGATTGCCACCACTTTCCTTACGCTGTTCGTCATTCCGGTTGTCTACAGCCTGCTTAATCGCATTTCTTTCAGAGACTATACAGAATCGCCTGAAGAACAGCCCTGCAAATAAAGAGCTCTTAAGAGAAGAGGCAGCCGGGAGCTGCCTCTTCTTTTTTCTTCCGGCTTTTGTAAAAACGCTTGCAGACACGTTTTAGCACTTGAAATTTGCTCCCGAACAAAAAATTTATTATCCTTAATCTAAACGAAAATCATCCAAGGAGGAAGGGTTGAAGAAGACATCATTCTCCATATTTCTCGGGGTGGCCATACTATTAAACCTTTCCTTGAATCTCTTTCCAGCGCCCAGAAAATTGATATATCTTGACGCCTCGGTTCTGCCCGAGGGAAAGCTTGAAGCCTGGCGCAATCTGGGGACACTCGGCGGACAATTTGTTCCTGTATTCCGGACACGCCCGATGGTGGAGACGGTTAAGAACCAGAAAGCCGTTAACCTGACGGCTGTGGATGTTCTTCTGAGGTCAACTTTTTCCCCTCCTGCCAGCCTGAATGGGCGGCACCCCTTTACCCTTCTGGCGAAAGTTTTTCTGCCAGAACTGGCTCAGAAGAGAACCATCCTTACCTGGTCGCAGAAACCTTCTGAATCAGCGATCTTTGGCGTGGGGAAAGGACTCAGCGCGGCTTTTTACAATTCCAGCGAGAAAAAAATCGGTTATCAGAATGGTTATCCGGAAGAAGGTCTCTGGCATCTGGTAGCTTTTGTCTATGATCTGAAAAGCATCAAAGTTTATGTCGACGGCTGGTTGAAGTCTGAACTCGAGGCCAATTTGAAAATAAGTCCGGACAAGAATTTTTATATCGGAGGGGAATTTGTTCAGGGCTTTCCGCTTCCGGCAGACCCCTTCAATGGTTATCTCGCTTCTCTTGAGCTGATAGATACAGCCTATTCACCGCTGGAGATCTGGAATCTGGCCGGTCACAAGGAAGCCATACCGATTGTTCCGGCTGACAGGGAAATAGTATCTCAGCTGGCGCTGTCCTTAAAATGGTTGAAAGGAGATGAGAGAGCCGCGTCTTTTAAGGTTTATTTTTCCACCCAGAGGGAAGAAGTGGAGAAAGGCAGCCAGAGGGCTCTCCGGGCGAGTCTGCCGGGAGATGTTAACACCCTTGAGGTTTCCGGTCTTCTGCCGGCCAGAACTTACTACTGGCGAGTGGATCAGCTTGACCGGGAAGGAAAGCTGCTTGAGACCGGGATCGTAAGGGAATTTTCGGTAGACAACGGTGCCGCGCGGAATCCAGTTCCCCATAATCTGCACGGAAGTGTCAGGCGCGACCTTAATCGGCTGAGCTGGTCGCCCGGTCCCTGGGCTACCTCTCAGGATGTTTATTTCGGCACCGACTTAAAGAAGCTTGCCAGGGGCAAGCCCGCGGTTAAGGATCTGAAAACGGGGCTGAGCCTTTTCTACATCCCGGGAAAAACTCTTAAGCCAGGACATACTTACTTCTGGCGCGTGGACACTAAGAACGGCTCGTTGCCCCCTTCGCCCGGGGAGGTCTGGTCTTTTCGAGTGGAAGACGAACCCGATGACAGCCAGATTGTTTTTCTGGTGGCGGCTGACCTTCATTATGGCGGTTCGGTCAACGCCCGAAAGATCAACCGGGAGATGGTCATGGAGATGAACCGGGTGGCGGGGGAGAAATTCCCGGAAGAGCTCGGTTTGAAGGGATTTGTCGGAACGCCGCGAGGAGCGGTGATTCTCGGCGACCTGGTGGATGACGGCGGCTCTCCGGAAGTCAATAAATTCTGGCAACAATACGTGGAAGATTTCGGACTGAAGGGAGAGGGATTACTGGCTTTTCCGGTTTATGAAGGATTTGGCGAGAACGATGGTCCGTCTGATGGACTTGTCCGCACTAATCTGCGGAGCCGGAACCGGTTGCGACCGAATCTTCGCAGCCTTTCGGCCGACGGAAACCATTATTCCTGGGACTGGGGTAAGGTCCATTTCGTTCACCTGAATCTTTATCCGGGAAGTGTCGGAGAGGAATATTTAAGGATCTGGCGTCGCCGGTTGAGTGGAGATGCCCGTTATCCGAAAAACAGTCTGGAATTTCTGGTGGAAGACCTGCGCCGTAACGTTGGGGGCAGCGGACGACCGGTGGTAATTTTCCAGCATTATGGTTTTGACTCCTGGAGCGAAGCCTGGTGGACCCAGAAAGAGAGAAACGCTTTTCTGCAGGCAATTCAGGGTTACAACGTTATCGCCATTTTCTGGGGGCATTCGCACGTTAACCAGTCATTTGACTGGAACAACATCCCCACCTGGTGCTCCGGGGCTTTTAACAACGACCCGAACCCCGGGACTTTTTTAGTGGTCAATATTAAGACCGGTCGACGCACAGGTCAGCTGGCCGTGGCCGTGAGGAAACCTGGCGAATGGGTTTCTGCCAGAAAAGTTACTTTTCCGATGAAGAAGGTACCGGTCTCTAAGTGAAATCCAGTCTTCTGTAAGACACTCAGGCTGCCTGCTCGCAGAAGCAAACTCCCGTCAATTCTATTGAGCTGATCGGTATTTCAGAAAAGCACCGATGTGTCCATAATGGTCGAGCTTTGAAGGCGGACTTACCTGGGTGAGCAGCAGAGACCTGTTCAGAGCCACTTCGATCATTTCGTCCACAATATCGGCAACTTCTTCCGTTTTTACCTGACAGGCAGTGCAGATTTCCTCGGTGAGAAAGAGAGAGTGGCATTCAGGGCAGACTCTTCCGGGTTTTGAGAAATTGTGGGTGATGACCAGATGCTGGACTTCGTGGGCATTCAGTTTTCTGAGGGTCTCGGGCAAGCCGGAAACAGCCCTTCCGCCGCGCTCGAGCTCGGCGACTAATTTTTTCACCAGCTCCTGTTCCTCTTCTTCTTTGAGTTTTTCTTCCAGCGCCAGGCATTCTTCGAGGACGCGGGAGGTTTCAGTGCCCGGCCTGGCTTTGAGGCGGCCTTTGATCTTATTCTTTACGTAGGTATGGAATAGAGGTTCGATGTCAGGGTAAAACTGGTTGTCGCAGCCGATGAACAGCCAGTCAAAATTATTTGTTTTCAGTATGTCAAAAGTCCTGCGGGCAGCCTTCTTGAAATGTTCCAGCAGCAGGTTTTCGATGTGACGTTCTATCCTTTTTGACTCGTAGCCCTCGAAGCCGCCTTTTTTTACTTTTTTCGGCACCTCGCTTCTCAGGCTGTCGAGCAATTTTATCTCTCCCATGTATATTTCATACCAGACGGCTTCTCTGCGGTTTACCAGGAAGGCGCATATCTTCTTGAATTTTTCCAGGATGGCATAAAGCGGTCTGGTGTAAAAATCGAAATCCTGGACCAGCCTGTTTCTCGGCCCATGAGGCAGTTCGAGTTCCTGCCAGAAATTGATGGCTGAACAGCTAAAAATGGCCAGTCCCGGGGATTTAAGACCGTTCAGGCGGTTAGTGCAGAATTGAGAAATTTTTTCCAGGTCTTCGAGAAGCGACTTTTTCGCTTCTTTTGTCAGTTCTCTTTTTTCCAAGTCCATCCGGGCCTGGTTAACAATTCCCTTCCAGGCGGCGTTGATGGCTTTAAGATTCTGTTCGCTTTTATCGGTGTTGAGATAAAAACTGGTGGCCTGAAAGGGATGAGTCCTAACCTGGGCCAACGCTTCTGCTTGAGAAGAGTTGGTAAATTTCATGGGACCTCCTTCTTAAAATTTAAAAGGTCTTTTTATAAATCTAAAAGGCAGGATTTTGAAGAATATTTTCTGGGTTCCGGCCCTTATTAAAGCCACTGATAAAAAATTAATATCGGCAGCACTCTTTGTCAAGAGAAATATGTTTACCGGTTGTCGCCGGTCTTCTCTTTTTCCCCTGATTTTTCTTTTGATTTTTTTATCTTCCGGACCCGGGGTGGCGACGGAAGCCGGATGACGGTTGTGCTTGAAATCCGGTCATGCATGGTTAGCCCCTGTCTGTCCCAGAGAACCTGCCAGAAACCCAGGGAGGCGAAAAGGTCGGAAAAAGAGCACAAAATAGAGCAGGGTGATTATGTATTCTTTTATTATTTTGTAAGTTTGATCTCCCAGCCTGGCTTCTGTTCTCCTGGCGGCTTTCCGACCAGCCTGTTCGGTGACTGAGGCCGCCAGGAAATGACGGTATTCTTCCTCCGGAATTTTTCCCCTGAGAAGGTTAAGATATTCCTGCTTTTTGTCCGGTGCGGTTTCCAGTCCTTTTTTGGGTGACCGGGCAGCGCTTCCATCCTCTTCAAGGATTTTCAGGGTTGAGGAAACCGGGGATGGCCTGTCCATGAGTCTGGCCCTGAGTTCGCTGTAGCTGGTGTAGATGACCGAAGAGATGATGGCTATCAGCAGTGCGTCAAAGCCAAAAGCCAGTGCCCTCCGGATGAAACCTGCCTGGTCAGGTCTGACTTTGTGGCGAGGGAAAAGTTTTCTCAGCATGGTCTGCTCCATTTAGTAGATCATGGACAGAGCGAATGCGATAGAAAGCTTTAACGGGGATGTGAACAGGTAAAAACAGCATAAACGAGGAAGCTGGAATTTCAGGATGACGCCCTCTGTTTGATCCTTATTTATACTAAAACAAAATGAAGAAACAGGCAAGTAAAACTCAGGGGCGTAAAAAAGTTAGGTTATTTTCCGGGAGGCGACGATGGCCTTTCAGTTTCTTATTTCTGGCTCTCCGGAAAAACCGGCACAAACCTGAATGCGGAAGTTCTTTCCCGAAAGCTGCGGAAAATCTGTACATCAGGCATCTTTACAGCGGAAATATAAAAATATATAATTATTTTGCGTTTACGAGGCTGGTTGCGGAAGTGGCGGAATTGGTAGACGCGTAAGCCTCAGGAGTTTATGGCCGAAAGGCCGTGTGGGTTCGAGTCCCACCTTCCGCACCACCCATTTTTATTTTATGCCCCGCAAAAAACAGCTGCTCCTGATCAACCCCTGGATTTACGACTTCACCGCCTGCGATTTCTGGCTCAGGCCGCTCGGGCTGCTTTATCTGGCTTCGATAATAAGAAAATTTACCCGGTTTCAGGTAACCTTTCTCGACCTCCTGGACTGCAGTCAGCTTCCAGCCCGGTTCGACTTTCAGCCAAAGATCAGGGTTGACGGTCGCACCTCGTTTTACAAGGAAGAAGTTTTAAAACCGCAGGTTTTGAGCCACATTCCGCGGAAATTTTCCCGCTACGGCTGGCCCGTGGCTCTGGCTGAAGAGCGTCTGAAAACCCTCCCTGTTCCCGAGGTGGTGCTGGTGACCTGCACCATGACCTACTGGTATCCCGGGGTGCAGATGGTCTGTGAGCTGGTTAAAAAAGTTTTCGGCCGGGTGCCGGTTATACTTGGCGGAATTTATCCGACGCTATGTCCGGAGCATGCCCGAGCGCAATCAGGAGCCGATATGGTGATCGCGGGTCGCGGCGAGAATCAAATCCTGCCAGCGCTCGAACAAATCTGTGGCTCCGGAATCATTCGCCCTGAAGCTCGCGGATGGGATTTTCACTCCCTGGATTCGCTCCCGTTTCCCGCTTATGACTTCTGTCAGAACAGACTGGTAGCCTGTCTTCTTACTTCGCGCGGCTGTCCTTTTAACTGCAGCTACTGTGCCAGCAGGCTGCTTAATCCGCGTTTCGAGCAGAGAGAACCTGAAAAAGTGATAGAGGAAATCCTGCAGTTAAAAAAGCTCGGGGTCCGGCATATAGCTTTTTATGACGACGCTCTGCTCATCAACAAAGAAAATCACCTGAAGAAGATACTGGAAGGAATCATCTCGCTCAGCCTGGCTTTCAATTTTCATACGCCGAACGGAATTTCGCCAAGGTGGATAGACCGGGAAACAGCGTTTCTGATGAAAAAGGCTGGCTTTGTTTCCATCTTTCTCAGCCTGGAGACAGCGGACGCTGAATGGCTGGAGAAGACCGGTCCGAAGGTCGACCCGGCTGACCTGGAAAAAGCACTTATTCTTCTGGAGGAGGCCGGGTACAGAAGGCAGGAAATTTCGGTTTACGTCCTCGTCGGCCATCCGCTGCAGACGGCGGCGCAGGTTATCGAAAGCATCAGACTGGTAAAAAAACTCGGTGCCCGCCCGCGCCTGGCTTATTTTTCGCCGGTTCCAGGGACGCGTGACTGGAAGCATCTGGTGGACTCGGGAAAACTTCCACCTCGTGCTGATCCTCTCCTTCACAACAAACTGGTTTTTGCCTTTTCCTGGAGCCAGATTACTCCTGAAGACCTGGAGAAGATCAAAACCGAATGCCGGCGGGGTTGATTTTTGTTTTTGCCAGGCCTAACTTATATAAAAAGGAGCAAATTAGATGCGCCTTAAATTTTTCTTCTGGATAATTATGCTGACTGCGGTCACCGGCCTGATTTCTTCTTCCTGCCAGATGGCCAGACTCGAGAGAAAGCTCAAACCTGCTGACCAGGACTGGCTGTCGGAGGTTCGCTACATAATCACTCCGGAAGAGCGGAAAATCTTTCTCGAATTGCCGGAACCAGAACGGGAAAAGTTTAAAGAAGAATTCTGGGCACGGAGGGATCCCGAGCCGGAAACTGAGGTTAATGAGTTCAAAGAAGAATATTACCTGAGAATCAAACAGGCCAACCACATGTTTCTCGGGGAGGGCCGTCCGGGCTGGCTCACCGACCGGGGAAGAATTTACATCCTGTTCGGCCCGCCCACCGAACGCCATACTTTTCCGATGGAAGCTGCTGGCCGCTGCCGCGAGGTCTGGTACTACGGGAATTTCCCGGTAATTTTTATTGACGAACACTGCTCGGGAAATTACATTCTTGCGGCCATCAACCTGGAACATCTTCAGGACCTCAACCTGGCTCAGGGATATTTTCAGCGCTCAAATATTCAGGAAAAAAGCTTTTTTGATTACGAACTGAAACCGATTCGAGTTCAGAGAGCGAAAGACAGCCTGAGCATTCTCCTTCAATTCAGCATGAAGTATGAGGACATCTGGTTTGAAACCAGAGATGATGCCAGTCTGGAAACCCAGCTGGATTTGAGCATCGAAATAAAGGACAGTGCCGGCAGGGAAATCTGGAGTGGCGGTGAGACCTTCGAACTGACTTTCAAGGATGAGGATGGGCTAAAAAAGAATAGAGACCTGAAATACACCAGGAGCATCGAAATCAACCTTCCTGACAGCCGGTACGCGTTACCTCCGGCGGGTAAATATTTTCTTTATTCAACCGTGAAGCAGAGAGTCGGCGGGAAAGAGCTGAAGAAGGTCAGGGAAATAAAGTTGTGACACCGGTATTCTCTTCTCAGGAACAGCCGAAGAAAGCCCCTGAAAAACAGCTGACCTGAGCCGCAAGTCAGAATTTCAGAGTAAGGGTCAACTGGCCGGTTCTTGTGCCGTAAAGAGCCAGGATCTTCTGGTATGAAGGGTTGAAAATCCTGAGGCCGTTTGAACTTCCTTCAGCTTCCGGGTACCAGTAACCGTTGTCGTTTAAATCGCGCAGGGCGTATTTTTTGCCGAGCACATTCAGGACATCGATGGAGACGTTGAGTCTGGTGCTGTCTCCGAGCTTAAAATTTCTCTCAAGCCTGAGGTCCAGACTGTGGAAGGCAGGCCATCTTCTCGAGCCCGGCTCTTCCAGGTAAACCGTGGCCGGAATGTTGAGTGCCTGGTGGCTCTCCAGCCAGCTTTCGGGAGGAACAACTGTCACGGTTCTTGCCCACGGCCTGCCGCTCAGGTACTGGAAGAAGGCGCTGAGGTAAAAATCCCGCGGCAGATGATATGTGCCCATAGCTTTAATAATCCAGGGACGGTCCAGGTCAAGACAGCTGTTCTCGGTCAGGTTAACCAGCGAGTTAGGAGAATTTGCCAGCTGGCTCAGGACAGCTCCCGGACCGAGTCCGGCATTGCCCCGCGCCCGGCTGTAAGTGGCAGAAGCCATAAACTGCCATCTTGCGTCCATCTTTTTTCTGAGAACCAGCTGAAAACCGGAGTATTTTTGTTTCAGCTCGCTGACGTTGGAGAGCCGGGTGAAGAAAACCGGGGCTTCCGCTGATGGATAGTAGACGGTTACCGGAACATTTCCATAACCGCTTCCGCCCGGCACCACTGTCTCGAATGGGATCCAGAGTCCTGGCACCTGATCTGCACGGTACCATTCGCGGTCGTTATCGGGATCATAGAGAACATCTTCGATGATTCTTGTTCTTGTTCTTGAAATGTAAGAAAAGCTGAGGGTGAAGATGTCGCTTAATTGCTGCTCCAGAGTGGCTGTCCATTCGCCGGTAACCGGAGCCTTAAGCTTCGGGGCTATTCTTTTCCTGAAATAATCATTCAAATGAACACGGTAATCTTCCTCAACCGGCCTGTAGGTGTCGTCGACATCCGCCTTTCCGTTCTGGTTTTCGTCATACCAGTAGAAGTTGTGCGCTCCGTTGATCAGGGCCGGGGAAAAGGCCATCAGATATCCGAGAGAGAGTTCGTCCTGGTAACGACCGAAGGTTCCTTTGAGCAGGGTCTTCCCTCTACCGAAAATGTCCAGCACCAGACCGAGTCGGGGCGAGAGATGATGCCAGATGATCATATTATCCCAGGAGGGATAGGTGATCGCGCTGTAAGGATTAATTCCGTAAACAGGCGTGATGCCGGCCTCGGCTGCATAGAAAGCAATACTGTTTCCGCTGATACCCTTGTACACCGCGGCCAGTCCAGCCTGGATTCTTTCGAACCTGAACCCGAGCGAGAAATTGAGTCTTTTCCCCAGGTTGAAGGTGTCGTTTAAGTAAAAGGACAATCGATGAAGACTTCCCCTCACCAGCAGTCCGTCTCTGGCGGCAGAGGCGAGGTAGAATCCAACCAGGCCCTTGCCCACCAGATTGCCGGATTCGGGAGAGATCCCGGTTCCGAAATAATAAGGATTTCCGTTGAGGTAGTAATGAATAAGATTATCAGTTTTCCAGACGGAATCTTCAGCCCTGTTGCTCTGGTATTCTGCTCCGGCCACCAGCTCATGAACTCCGCCTGGCAAACTCTGAAATCTGGTGCCGGAAACTCCTATTCTGACCACCTCTCCGAGCTGGTCGCGGTTGAAGGGTCCGCTGCCCCAGGCATATCCGCTGACCAGATCAACGTAGCGGGGATGATCCACTGCTTTTTCATCAAGACGCCGGGGAAGTCTCTCACGGTTATAGAAAAGAAACATGTTGAGCCGGGTGTCCTTCTCAAGCTGATAACTTCCGCTTCCGCTAAACAGGAAGAAACTGTGACCGGGAATGCTCAGGGTGGCCACCCGGGGATTGAAAGGAGAAATAAAGTCAGGGTCGACGGTCTGATTGTTTTTGTTGAAGCTCAGAATTACCGAGGCATTGATTTCAGCTGTAACCTGGGAAGTTAAACGGAACAGAGAGGTGAAATCCTTAGCCTTCCAGTTGTACATCGGATGGGGAATGTTATTCGGGTCTCTCCAGGGTGAGAAAGGAGCTGGCTTTAACCTCTGGTTGTACCTGAGGTTGGTAAAATACCAGACCCGGTCAGGCAGAACCGAGCCTTCAAGGTTAAGGGCGAAGTCCAGGTGGTAGGTGTCTTTGACCACCGGAGGGTTGTTCATCTCGTTCAGCTCTTCCTGACTCCAGAGATTTTCGCCGAGCTTGCCGTCGGCGCCGATAAACTGCAGCTGTCCGGCAAATTTATTCTGTCCGATCCTCGGAATAAGTTTGAGGTAACCGCCGCTGGCGGCGAAATTTGCCGCTGGGTTGCCGGCCGCCACTATTTCCACCTCTTCAATCCAGTCAGGATTCAGGTGGCTGGCTGGAATTCTGTTCATCGGATGGTTGAGTTCATTTCCGTGCAGAAGTATCGTCGTGGAAGCTACCGGTGTTCCGTTTACTGAGATGTTCAGGTTTCGGGGAGGATTTTCAGGGCTGGCTCCTGGAATCAGCTGCAGCAGGCCTGCCAGGTCTTTCGTTCTGGGAATTCTCTCGAGAATATCTCTATCAATAACGTAGGACATTCCAGGATTTTCTCTGTCGAGGGCCGGAAGCGGATAGAGGAGAACTTTTTCTTCTTCTGTTTGTTCAGCTTTCTCCAGTTTTATCGGCAGATGGAGAGTTTTGCCTGTTTCTACCCTGATTCCGCTGATGATGGCAGTATGAAAACCGGGCGTCTCCACCACCAGCCGGTAGGTGCCTGCGGGCAGGTCCGGGAAATGGTAATAGCCGTTCTTTCCGGTTAAAAAGTAACGGATTCCAACCATATCCGGGGAAGAAAGATATACATAAGCGCCCTTTATCGGATGGCCTTCGCTGTCGGTTATTCTGCCTTTTATCGAACCTTCCAGCTTAACCGTGGCCTTAAGACTCACCGGCCTCAGAAATGTTATTAGCAGCAGACATGGAATGATCAGAAATGAGATAATTCTGTGGTTAAAACTTTTTCTGCCCACCTGGTCCTCCTTTACAACCTGGGGCTGAAATCAGCTGAACTTCTTTTTTCAGGTAAATTCGAGGTCTTCTGACCCGAAAATAAGAATAACATTATATCTTTTTTAGCCTTATTTGTATCAAATAATTAAAACTTTTGGAAGATGAGAAAAGTTACCCGATTTCAGCCCGCTTTTCCCGATTCCAGCTGATGCCGGGCCCAGGCAGCCGCTCCCATCAGCCCGGCATCGTTGCCGAGCCGGGCTTTTTGAATCTGGCAGAGAGCAAAGGAGGGCCCTATCGACCTTCTTCTGGCTTCAGCTATGGCCGGGTTCAGGAGCAGACGCCCGGCTTTCATCACACCGCCGCCGATGATGATTTTCTCCGGGTTAAGGAAGTTTATGACCGTTCCCAGGGCAATTCCCAGAAAGTAGCCGCATCTTTCAAAACTTTTCCGGGCAGCTTCATCACCGGCTCGCGCTCTGAGATAAATGTCCTTAGCGGTCAGATTCTCATCTTTTCCGGAAAAATTTAGGTAATTACGCACAAGCGCAGGAGCCGAAACTTCCGTTTCCAGACAGCCGAAGTTGCCGCAGCCGCATTTGAGTCCTTCCGGGTTGACGGTGATATGTCCGAGCTCGCCGGCAAAACCGCCTTTCCCCTCCCATAATTCTCCTTCGAGGATTATTCCGGAGCCGAGACCGGTGCCGACCGTGAGAAACACCAGACTGTGAGCCCGTCTGGCGCTTCCGTAAAGATATTCACCGTACGCTGCCAGGTTGGCATCGTTGTGAACAGCAAAAGGAACGGGGATTATTTTTTTGAGCGCCGGAAAAAGCGGAAAATCGTTGAGCGCCGGATAGTTGGGCGATTGTTTTATCTTCTTCTCCTTCAGGCTGAAGAATCCGGCAAACCCGAACCCCGCGGATCTGATTCGCCCGGGATATTTGCGCTCGAGTTCCCGCCAGAGTTCACCCAGGAGAATCATCAGCGATTTTATATCGGGCGGGCTGGGGACCTGATTCTTGAAGACAATGTGACCGGCGGAATCTATCAGGCCATATTTAAGCTGGGTTCCTCCAAGGTCAAAACCGGCGTACAGATTTCCCCGCATGGTTCAAAGAACGACAGGCAGAGGTTCAGCTGGCGGCCGGGGGTTTCTGCTGGTTATCTGAGGAGTTTTCCTCTTTGGCGCTGCTGATCGCTTTCTTGAAGTTCTTGATGCCTTCACCTAGAGATTTGCCCAGCTCTGGCAGTCTTCTGGCTCCAAAAATGATGATGACGATTAACAGGATCAATAATAGTTCGGTCGGCCCGATTGAACCTAACATTCTGTCCTCCTTTCGGAGTTTGCTCAATCAGCCTTCGGTAGATTCCCGATTGAGATTTCTCCGAATTCAGCTAAAAGGTACTCCAGCTCCAGAGAAAAGTCAAGGAAACCTCATTTCGCCCCGGTTTCAAATTTTTCAGACAATTCTCAGCACGGAACCCCCTTTTCTCTTCTGCAGCCATAAAGAAAGTTTCTCTTGAGCAGACCGGAGGCCGGGACTGATACCCTGGCAGGGAGAAGCTCGTTTACCTTAATTTATTCTTCGCTTTCACAGAGGCTCCTGTAATCGGCAGTTGTCTTGGGTAAGTTTTTCCATTAAAATAAAAAACCAGATTAAATCTTTTCCGGCTGTCGGCGGTCATTAACCCGTTCAAATTACGGAGTTATTATGCAGGAGAAAATACGTAATTTTTCGATCATTGCCCATGTCGACCACGGGAAGAGCACCCTGGCCGACCGCTTTATTGAACTCACCGGAGCCCTTCCCCCGAGAGAGCTCCGGGAACAGGTGCTCGATACCATGGAGCTCGAGCGCGAGAGGGGGATAACCATAAAGGCTCAAACCGCCCGGCTGACCTACCGCAGCCGTTCAGGGGAAGATTACATCCTGAATCTGATAGATACTCCCGGCCATGTGGATTTTTCTTACGAAGTCTCGCGCAGCCTGGCTGCCTGTGAGGGCGCGATTCTGGTGATCGATGCCTCGCAGGGAATTGAAGCCCAGACCTTAGCCAACGCCTATCTGGCAGTTCAGAATGATCTGGTGATCATTCCGGTAATCAACAAGATCGACCTTCCTCAGGCTGACGTTGAGATGACTCTGGAACAGCTTGAGCACATCGTCGGCCTGAAACGCGAGGAAGCGCTGCTGGTTTCCGCCAAAAAAGGCATCGGAGTGGATGAAGTTCTCGAAAGCGTCGTCAAGCGGATTCCACCGCCGGGGGGAAACCCGGAGGCGCCCCTTAAAGCGCTCCTTTTTGATTCCTGGTTCGACCCTTACCGGGGAGTGGTCGTGCTGATCCGGCTTATGGATGGAACCATAAAGACCGGAGACCGCATCATTCTGATGTCGACCGGGGCTGAGTATGAGGTGGAAGAACTCGGTTATCTCACGCCGAAGCCGGTCAGGGTGGAATCCCTGAAGACCGGAGAAGTTGGCTATCTGATTGCCGGCATCAAGAACCTGGCGCATGCCCGGATCGGAGAAACCATCACCCACAAAAACCGTCCGGCGGAAAAGCCGCTTCCCGGTTTCAAGGAAGCCAAGCCGATGGTTTTCTGTGGTCTTTATCCAGCCGGAGACAGCAGCATTGAAGACCTGCGCGAGGCGCTGGAAAAACTTCGTCTTAACGACGCCTCGTTCCATTATGAACCGGAGAACTCGCCGGCGCTGGGATTTGGTTTCCGGGCAGGCTTTCTCGGCCTTCTCCACCGGGAAATAATCCAGGAAAGACTCGAGCGTGAGTTCAACCTGAATCTCATCACCACCGCTCCGAGTGTCAGCTACCGGGTGGTTACCACTCGCGGAGAAGTGCTCGAAGTGCATAACCCATCCCAGCTTCCGGAGCCGCAGTTTATAGAAAGAATTGAAGAGCCGATCATCGAAGCGCTCATTCTCACCCCGGATCGCTATCTTGGTAATCTTCTGCAGCTGCTGGATGAGAGGCGTGGCTTGCAGAAAAAAATGGAGTATATCTCCACCAGCCGGGTGCTTCTCGATTATCTGCTTCCGCTCAACGAAGTGGTCTTCGACTTTTACAACCAGTTGAAATCTCTCTCCCAGGGTTATGCCTCGATGGACTATGAATTTGCCGGCTATCGTGAGGCCCCGCTGGTCAAGCTCGATATTCTGGTTAACTACGAGGAGGTTGATGCCCTTTCGGTCATCGTTCACCGCGATAAGGCTTACCGCGTCGGCCGCTCTCTGGTGGAAAAACTGCGTCAGGTGATTCCGAGGCAGCAGTTTGAGGTGGTTCTTCAGGCAGCCATCGGTAAAAGAGTCATCGCCCGCGAAACCATCAAGCCGTTTCGCAAGGATGTGCTGGCAAAACTTTACGGCGGCGATTATACCCGGAAAATGAAACTGCTGGAAAAGCAGAAAGAGGGAAAGAAGAGGCTGAAGAGAGTCGGCCGGGTTGATATTCCTCAGGAAGCCTTTCTGGCCATTCTGGAAGTCAAATAGTCTTTTTGATTATAATAGCCCCCGTGCTGAAAAAAATTCACCCCCGGCAATTTTTGTTTCCTGCAGATTTTGGTAAGGGGGATAAATGGAAGATAAGGTTCTGATCGATTACCTCAGGCAGGCAAAAAAGATTCTCTCGGATTTTTTCCCGGCTGAAGCTACCGCTCTGCTCCCGGTTTTGTTCGCCTCACTCATCTGGGCAGTAAATAAGCGGGCGGAAGTCAGAAGGAGGATTCTCGATTTAAAAGTCTGGCTTGAGCCGGGGATGATCGAGAATAAACCGGATGATTTCATCTTAAATTTCTATAAATCCCGTCCGGAGCTGCTGGTCGCCTATGAAGAAGAAGTAAAAAGGCACGACCTTAAAGCTCTGCGTTCAGCCTTCAAGCGGCTTTATCCGGTTATCGGCCTGGAGGACCCATTCCTTCAGGCGCTTTTTGCCGCAGAGCTCGAAAATCGTGATTACCGCCGCCTGACAGCCGAATTCAGTTCAAGACTGGAAAAGGCCATATCGGAAATAAGATCCGCCGGAAACCAACCGGGTTTCTGGAAGGAACTGGAGCGGCTCTGCGGAGGGTTCCTGGAACTGGGCTGGGCTCTGCTTTCGGAAGATGAGGTCCGTCGAAAACTCAAACAGCTTTTTTCACATTTGTGAAAAAACAGGGGGAAGTATGAAGATAGCCAGCAGAAAAAAATTATTGTTTACAGATTTCCGGGCTAAGGTGCTGCTCAGCCTGCTGCCGATTCTAATTCTTTCAGCCTGCATTTCCTCGCTGGAGAAGGCTAAAATCAACCTGACTGAAGCCAGGTTGAAAGAAGAAACCTGGCAGACGGAACAGGCTATTTCTCTTTACCGGGCGGCCCGGGAAGAAGCCAGCCGGGAAGTCAAAAAGAATCCTTCAGCCCAGGCTTATATGGTCAGGGGAATGGCTGAGGTCAGGCTGGGTCTGTGGTCCGAGGCCAGCCGGAGTTTCGCTCTGGCCGCCTCTCTCGGCGAGGAGAAGGCTGGCGACTGGGCGGGCGAAGTAAGCCTTTACGGGCTGGCTGTGTCGCTCGAGCAACAGGGGCTGGAAGAACCTGCCGGGCGATTGCTGACGGTGTTGAGCGAGAAAGGAAAGTTTTCTCCGGTGGTGCAGGCTGCGCTCGGTCGGCTGGTCGACCGGCGGCTGGCCTCGCTGGAGAAACTTTCCGAGCGCGAACGCGAGACAATTCTGAGCAAAACCATAGATTTAGTCGGAAAAAGAATTGATTCTGACCCGGCCTGCGGTTACTATCATTATCTTCTTTCACAGCTGCTCGGGCATCGGAAAATGTATCTGGAAAGTTTTCAGGAGGCGGCTGTCGCCCGTGAACTCGGTCTCAGCTGGCCGCAGGTCAGGCGCGATAACGATAATCAGATAGTTTTCTGCTACCAGCAGCTAAAACAGTCGCTGAGCGGGGAAGAACTCGCTTCATTTCTCCAGACCTATCGTCTCTGGATCAAAAAATGGAACTGGAAAGATGAGGAAACGCCTGACTGGAAAAGGAGGTAAAGATGCTTCCGGCCATTACCTGGAAAAAAGACAGGCTGGTGATGGTGGATCAGCGGCTTCTCCCCTGGAAGGAAAAGTATCTGGAGCTAACAACCGTCGAACAGGTGGCCAGGGCCATTGAACGGATGGTCATCAGGGGAGCTCCGGCCATCGGGATAGCAGCCGCTTACGGTCTGGCCATGGGGATGAGAAATCTAAACCGAGGGCAAAACCTGGAAAAAGAGTTTGAAAAGTTCTACCGGCGATTGTGGAAGACCAGGCCGACGGCCAGAAATCTCTTCTGGGCTCTGGAGCGGATGAAAAGAGTTTTTGAGGAGAACAGAAACGGCGGACTGGCCCATCTTAAAAGGGTTCTTCTGGAGGAAGCCAGAACCATAGAAAGAGAAGACCTTGAGATTAACAGAAAAATCGGCGAGAACGGAGCCGGACTTATTCCTGAAGGGGCAACCGTGCTGACTCACTGCAACGCCGGGGGGCTGGCCACTGCTGGTTATGGAACCGCCCTGGGTGTGATAAGGGCTGCTTTCGCTCTGCGTAAAAACATCAGGGTTTATGCCTGCGAGACCAGGCCTTTTCTTCAGGGGGCGAGGCTGACCGTCTGGGAACTCTGGCGGGAGCGGATTCCGGTGACCCTGATAACCGATAACATGGCCGGCTGGCTGATGTCTCGGGGCGAGGTCAACCTGGTGATAGTCGGAGCTGACCGCATCACGAGAAACGGCGATACGGCCAACAAAATAGGCACCTATTCCCTGGCCGTCCTGGCCAGAAACCATTCCATCCCGTTTTATGTGGCCGCGCCGCTCAGCACCTTTGATTTTAAACTCAAAAGAGGCGAGGAGATACCGATTGAAGAAAGGAACCCCGATGAAGTGAGAAAAATAAGAAACAGGCTGATTACGCTGCCTGATGTCCCTGTCAGAAATCCGGCCTTTGATGTTACTCCCGGCAGGTTGATTTCAGCCATAATAACGGAAAAGGGAGTGCTCAGGCCGCCTTTCTCCCGCGAAATAAGAAAGATTATTCAGCGGACTGATTCGGGAAACGAATAGTCGCGCCTCCGGAGCGGGCCCGGGCTTAAAGAAAATCGTCCAGATCTCTGAATTCGCCTGAGCTGGACGGCGCTGCCAGAGTGAGTTTTTTGCTGGCTGAAGAAACAAGACAGTAAAGAATATTGCGGATTTTTCTGATCAAGCCCGGGAAAGTTTCTGGGGAACGCGGCGTTAACGTATAGCCAACTTAAAGATGTTGGGATAAAATGTGGTCGACTGTTTCTGTCGGAGAGAGCGATGGCCCGGAGAAAGAAACCTCGTCTGATGCTGGCGGTGGAAACCTCCTGCGACGAAACTTCAGCTGCCGTTCTGGATCAGGGGAAAATATTGAGCAATATTATTCTTTCTCAGGATGAAATTCATTCGCCCTATGGCGGAGTGGTGCCGGAGCTGGCTTCCCGTCAGCATATCAAATCGATAGATTATGTCGTCAGGGAGAGTCTCACCCAGGCCGGAGTTGATCTCGGAGACATAGACCTTTATGCCGTCACCCAGGGTCCGGGGCTGATCGGCTCGCTTCTGGTTGGTTTGACTTTTGTTAAAGGGCTGGCTTATTACTTCAGAAAACCGATCATCGGAGTTAATCATCTCGAGGCTCACATCGAAGCCTGTTTTGTGGAAAACGAGGGGATAGAGTTTCCTGTTCTTGCCCTGCTGGTGTCCGGCGGGCATACATCTCTTTATTTTCTGGAAAGACCACTGAGTTACCGGCTGCTCGGCAAGACTCGAGATGACGCTGCCGGCGAATGTCTGGATAAAGTGGCTAAATTTTTGCAGCTGGGCTATCCCGGCGGTCCGGTGATTGAAAAGCTGGCCCGGGGTGGCGACAGCCGGCGCTTTCATTTTTCTCTTCCCCGGATGAAAACCGCCGGCTATGATTTCAGCTTTTCCGGGCTGAAAACGGCTGCTCTGAAAACTATCAGAGAAAAAAAGCTGACCGCGGAGCATCCCCGGCTCAGCGATTTTCTGGCCAGCTTTGAGGAGACGGTGGTCAGGGCTCTTCTGGAAAATGTGCATAAAGCTCTTCAGGAATTTCGCCCGGCTTCACTGATTCTGTGCGGCGGGGTGGCCAGAAACAATCGCTTGCGGTCAGCGTTTTCAGAGCTGGCCTCCAGTTATTCCCTGCCAGCGTTTGTGCCATCGCCCCGTCTCTGCACCGATAACGCCGGTATGGTCGGAGCGCTGGCCTGGAAAAAATATCTGGCGGACCCTTCTTCCGGAACAGACCTCGACCTGGATGCTTTCCCCCGGTAATTGTTTCGCGAGTCAAAATGATGATTTCCTGAAATAAAGTACGGGCCTGATTCTCCCGTGTTCAGCTGATGTCCGGTTTAAGACCGGAACTGTTTTCTGCATGGGAAAAAATTTTTGCCGTGAGCGTCTGGATAAAAGAGTGCCCCTTATAACTTTATCGGGTGTGAATCGTAATTTATATTGAGGATAAAGTTTGATTTAACGGGAAAGCTTCTGTTAAACTTGTCTAAACAACCGCCATGGGAACGAAATCAGGAGGCTTCGAGCGATGAAAATAAAAAGGCAAATTAAAAGCGCCGCCGTGGTGGCCCTGGTATTTTTGCTGGCCGCAGGGGGCATGGCTCAGGAATCCAGACCGAAAGAGATAACCCTGAGTCTGGAAGAAGCCATCTTCCGCGCGCTGAAGCACAACCTCAACCTGATTGCTGAAGTTTACTCCACCGAAAAAGCCAGCGAGAGCATTTCGCTGGCAAAAGAGGTTTTCTACCCGGGACTCGAAGTCAGCTACGGCAGCAGCCGGACGGTTCAGCCGTCGACCTGGTGGCTGTACGGTTCTGGAACTTACATCACTTCCACTCAGAACTATGAAACCAGAATTACTCAGCGTCTGCCGATTGGCGGCTCGCTGTCGCTTATCATGTCAAACTACACCACCGACACCAATCAGCTGTTTCAGCTGTTCAATCCTTATTACAACACCCAGTTGAGGTTCAGCTTCGTTCAACCGCTTCTCAGAAATTTCGGTCCGAGGGTGGCCAGACGGGAGATAATCGTGGCCCGGCAGAATTATGCCATTTCCGAAGCGCAGCTCAAGAGCCAGGTGATGGAGACGATTTATCAGGTGGAAGAAGCCTACTGGAATCTGGTGCTGGCGCGCGAGAACCTGAAGGTCAGGCAGCAGTCGCTCCAGCTGGCCAGGGAGCAACTGGCCAAGACCAGAAAGGAAATCGAGGTCGGGCAGCAGGCGGCCATCGAAATCCTGAACGTCCAGGCAGCCGTTTCCCAGAGAGAGGCTGAAATTGTTCAGGCAGAAGCGGCCGTGCGCTCAGCCGAGGACCGCCTGAAAGTTATCCTGAATCTGACCAGCGGGGTCGACCTGGCCACCATCACTCTGATTCCGACAGAAAAACCTGAATTCAAGCCGGTGGAGATTGACCTGAAAGAAGCGATTCAGATAGCCCTGGCCAGCAGGCCGGACCTGCAGATGGAGAACCTTAATATCGAAAGCAAACAGTTCAACTATGATTTCGCCCGAAATCAAACCCTGCCTCAGCTCGACCTTAATTTCAGCTACTGGAGCCCGGGAATTTCCGGCGACCGGTTGATTTACCGTGACAATAACCCCTGGACCGGAGAGGTGGTCGGGAAAATTCCCGGAAGCATGTGGGATTCTTTCCGAGACGCCTCAAGATTTCTATACAACAACTGGTCGGTCAGCTTCACACTGTCGTTGCCCCTGGCTGACATGCTGGGACGCTCTCGGGTGGCACTGGCCAGTGTCGAGCTGAGAGAAGCTCAGGCGAAACAGAAAGCCCGGGAACAGCAGGTGATGCTCGAGGTGAGCGAAGCGGTGCATAACCTGAATACTCTGGCGAAAAGCGTCGAAGCCTTCCGGGTGGCCAGGGAATATGCCGAAAAACGGCTGGAGGCAGAGACCAGGAAACTGGCAGTCGGCCTGACCACGAACTTTTTCGTTCTCGATGCTCAGGAAAAACTGGCCACCGCCCGCTCGAACGAGCTTAAAGCCCTGGTCGATTACAACCTGGCTCAGGCCAGGCTGGAAAAAGTCCTGGGCACGATTATGCTCAACAGAAAAATCAGCCTGGATCAGGTGGGCCGAAGCGATTCGGATTGAGAGTCAGCCTCCGGTTGTGTTAATATTGAGGCGTGAAAGTCACAGCAGTTGTCGTAACCTATAACAGCGAAAAGAAGATAATCGGCTGTCTGGAATCGCTGCAGGGTGTGGTTGATGAAATAATTGTGGTGGACAGTCACAGCACCGACCTGACGAGAAAGATTGCCTCTCATTTTACCGATAAAGTTTTCCTTCACGATTCCATCGATTACCCGGAGCTGAAGAATTTTGGTCAGCAGCAGGCTTCTTTCGATTGGATTCTCTCGCTGGAAGCGGACGAAAGGCTCTCACGTGAGCTTAAGCTGGAACTTCTTAAAATCAAACAGAAACCGGATGAGGTTGATGGTTACCGGATTCCCCGGATGAGCTTTTATCTCGGCCGCTGGATAAAACACAGCGGCTGGTATCCAGACTGCCGGGTAAGATTATATCGCAGGGACAGAGGGATCTGGGTCAGTGAGAATTACCGGGTGTTTCTCAATTTTTCCGGACGCAGGGTAAAGTTGAAAAACCATCTGGAACATTTAGCTTTTTCCTCCATCTCCGAGCATGTTGGTTACTTAAATCGCCTTTCCGAAAGACGGGCCAGGGAGCTTTATCTCAAAAGAAAAAAAGCCAGATTCTATCATTTCTGTCTGAGTCCGGTATTTCGTTTTTTAAAAATCTATCTGTTGAAGGGAGGCTGGCTGGATGGTTTTCCGGGGCTGGTGATTTCGGTGCTATCGGCTTACTCAGTTTTCCTTAAATTTGCTAAACTGAAAGAAGTCTGGAAAAAGGGAGAAAGAATTGAGCCTGTTTCTTATCTCCGGTGATCCGCGCGATGAACTGGAAATAAAACATATATTGTTGATTTCGCTCCAGCTTAAGAAAAAAGGTTATCGCTTTTCCATCCTGACCGATCCCGGAAGCGCGCTTTTTTCCAGGGCAAAACTTCAGGGAATTCCGGTTATCGGTCACCCGCTCGACGGTCGTTCCGGCTGGCTGGCGACCTGGAGGCTACAGCGCCTGTTCAAAAAAAACGGAGTTCAGCTGGTGCATTATTTCGATCGGGCGGCCGCTCTTTCCGTATCGAAGGCAGCTAAGAAAGCCGGCATCAAAGTGCAGCTGGCCACCTGGAAGCCTGAGTGGAGTTTGAAAGAAGCCCTGCCCGTGCTCAGCCATATGGATGCGGTTGTCTGCCGCACCGAGGAGAACAAAAAAACCCTTTTAAGGAACAATCTGCCTGCCGGTAAGGCTGAAGTTATTCCGACGGGAATTGATCTGACCCTTTTCCAGAACCCGCAAAAAAATTTTCTCAGGCAGGAACTCCACCTTTCGGCCGACAGCTTTTTGGTCGGTTTACTCTGCCCGCTGGAAGACCTGAAGACGTTCAAAAGCCATCTGGAAGCCATCAGGATTCTCGACCAGGAAGCGCCCGGAGTGAAAGTGATAGTTCTCGGCAGCGGTCCCCTCAATCTGGAAAAACTGAGACAGGAGCAGGCGCTCGAACTTGAGAATCTTTATTTTTATCTGGGCTTTAACGAGAAGCTGTCGGAGATTATTTCAGCTCTTGATGCCTTTGTTTTTGGCTCTTATGCTCTGCCGGGAGAATACATACTTAAAGCTATGGCCTGGAAGGTGCCAGTCATCGGGGTGATGGCTGCCGGCATAACCGGGCTGATAGTTCAAAAAGAAACGGGCTTACTGGTACCTCCAGGAGACCCGGAGGCTCTGGCCCGGACTGTCCTCAAACTGTATCTCGACCGAAGTCTCGCCCGGAGCCTCAGCGACCGGGCTTACGAGCTGGTCTCGAACAAACACTCCTGTGAGGCTATGGCCGCGAAAATGGTTGACCATTATGAATTTTTAATCTTACAGAAAGGAGTAAAAATTGGCTGACCGGGTTTCCATCCGGAAGTTGACAGACAAAAAGGAATTCTCCAGACTGATTGACATCCAGCGGATCGTCTGGGGACATCCGGACCTGGACCTGACACCCGTTCATCAATTCTGCATTTCTTCCTTCATGGGCGGGCTGGTTCTGGGAGCTTTTGTGGGCGAGGAGCTGGCCGGTTTTGTCTATTCTTTTCCAGCGATTTTTCAGGGAAAGTTCTGTCACCATTCGCATCTTCTGGCGGTGCTGCCCCAGTTCCAGGGCCACGGGCTCGGTAAGAGACTCAAATGGGCGCAGCGACGGGAAGTCATAAAGCTCGGCCTTGACCTCATCACCTGGACTTTCGACCCGATGCAGAGCCGCAACGCCAACCTGAATTTTCATACTCTCGGCGGGATCTGCCGCACCTACCTGGAAGATTTTTACGGCGAGACGCCGCAGTTGCGCCTGGGTCCTGGCATTCCGACAGACCGGTTGCTGGTCGAGTGGCCTATCAGGTCAGCCCGGGTGCAGAAAAAAGCACAGGAAAAACAGGAGAAAGCCCTGGACCTGAGTTTTTTGCCGAAAGCGGTCGAAGGTTTCAGGGAGGAGGATGGCAGTTACCGACCGGGTCCGGTAAATCTGAAACTCACCGCTCCGGTTTTTCTGGCTGAGACCGTGCGCGAGGTGCGGGCTCTTAAGGAAAGGCCGGATTTAATTGCCAGCTGGCAGTCGGCTCTGAGAGAAGTTTTCAAACATTATTTCCGGCGCGGATATGCCATCATCGATTTCATTTTCGGCGAACAGTGCTATTATTTATTGAAAAAATTGCCGGACGAAGCTTTTCCGGCAGGAAAAACCGGACGGAAAAAATAGGCAGAAAATTAAAACCATTTAATAAAATAAATTGTTAAACGCAGGTAAAGAGAAGCGATATCTTCTTTGCTTTCCTGCGTGAAAGGCAGGTGACAGATGGCTATTGAAAGAATTGAGCTCAACATGCTGCGCCTTCCCTATGTTCACTTTTTTGAGACCAGTTTCGGTCGAGCTTATGACCGGACGTTTATCATCGTTCGCGTTTATGAAGATGGAGTGGTTGGCTACGGCGAATGTGTGGCTGAAGAGAAACCGCTTTACAGCGGGGAGACGACCGAGACGGCCTGGCATATCATAAAAGATTTTCTGTCGCCGCTCATCTTCAGCCGCCAGATCGTCGAACCCGTGGATTATTATGAAGCCGCCCGGATCTTCCGCGGCAATCAGATGGCCAAGGCGGCCCTGGAGCTGGCGCTCTGGGATTTGAAAGCGAAAAAGGCCAATGTCCCGCTGAGCCGGCTCTGGGGTGGTGTCCGGGAGGAAATTCCGGCCGGAGTCAGTGTCGGGATTGAAGACTCGGTTCCTGATCTTCTGGCCAGGATAGAAAATTATCTCGGCCAGGGTTACCAGCGGATCAAAATAAAAATCAAGCCCGGCTGGGATCTGGAGGTGGTTCAGGCCATACGTGAGAAATACCCCGAGCTGATGCTGCAGGCGGACGCCAACGGAGCTTATACCATAGACCAGGCGGAGCAGCTGCGAAAACTGGACGCTTTCAACCTGCTGATGTTAGAGCAGCCGTTTCCGCCTTATGACCTCTGGGATCACAGCAAACTCCAGAGAAAGATGACCACGCCGATCTGCCTTGATGAAAGCATCATCTCCTTTGATTCGGTCCGGGCGGCGCTGGAAATGGCCAGCTGCCGCATAATCAACATTAAGGTTGGACGGGTCGGCGGGATCATCGAGGCGAGGAAAATCCACGATTACTGCTTCAGGTATGGAGTGGGGGTCTGGTGCGGCGGGATGTTAGAAAGCGGAATCGGCCGGGCGCACAACATTCACATAGCAACCCTGCCCAATTTCAAGTATCCGAACGACCTATCGGCCAGCGCCAGGTATTACCAGGAGGACCTCATCGAGCCGCCGATCACCCTCAGCCGGCCGGGCTATATCCGGGTGTCCGATGGACCTGGAATAGGAGTGAATCCGGTGGAGGAGAGGATTCAGAAAGCCACCATCAGACACGAAGTTTTGAAGCCTTAAGGAGCGCAGAATGAAGAATCTGGTTATTCTTGGCGCTGGAACCGGCGGGACGATCATGGCCAGCCGTCTGGTCGGCCCTTTAAGAAAGCGCGGCTGGGAAATCACGGTTGTGGATAAAGACGACCGGCATTACTATCAACCAGGCTTCCTGCTGGTGCCCTTTGGCATTTATAAGGCGGAAGACCTCGTGCGGCCTCGCTCGAGTCTGCTGCCGAAGGGTGTGAATTTTGTCGTGGCCGAAGTTGAGGAAATAAAACCGCAAAGCAAGAGGATCAAACTGGCTGACGGCCAGGAAATTTCTTATGACCTTCTGCTGATTGCCACCGGCACGCATATCAGGCCGGAAGAGACTCCGGGCGTGCTCGATGGCTGGCGAAAAAATGTGTTTGATTATTACACGATTGATGGGGCACAGGCGCTGGCGGATAAGCTCAATGAGTTCAGGGAAGGGACGCTGGTGGTTCATGTGGCCGAAATGCCCATCAAGTGCAACGTCTCGCCGCTGGAATTTGCCTTTCTGGCTGACTGGTATTTCAGAAAGAGAGGGGTCAGAGAGAATATCAGGCTGGTGTACGTAACGCCGATTTCCGGCGCTTTTACCCGCCCGGTGGCCACCCGCTATCTCGGCGACCTTCAGGCGAAAAAGAAAATTGAGGTTGAAAGCTTTTTCCTGACTGAAAAGGTTGACCCGACGGCCGGGAAGGTGATCTGTTATGACGGACGGGAAGTGGCTTTTGATCTGCTGGTAACCGTACCGCCGAATTTTGGAGCTGAAGTTATCAGACGTTCCGGTCTAGGCGATGAGATGAATTATGTTCCGGTAGATGAGTCTGGATTTCGTTCGGAGAAATACGCTGATATTTTCGTCATCGGCGATGCCGCAGCCAGCGACTGGACCAAGGCCGGCTCGGTGGTTCATTTTGAATCCGAAATTCTGGATAAGATCATTCTGGCGGAAATAGACGAACGGCCGGTTGAACTGCGTTTTGACGGCCATGCCAATTGTTTTATAGAAACCGGGTTCGGGAAGGCAGTGGTTATAGATTATAACCACGAAATTGAACCCCTGCCCGGGAAATTCCCGCTGCCGCTGGTGGGTCCGATGTCGCTTCTGAAAGAAACAAGGATCAACCACTGGTCGAAGCTGGCTTTTGAATGGGTGTACTGGCACTGGTTGCTCAGGGGGAGGGCGGTGCCTTTTGTTCCGGCGTTGATGTCGATGCGGGGTAAAAAGGATGTAAGGGGAAAGGCGAGCTGAACCCTCAGGCGGGTTTTGTCCTGTTATTGTTTTCTAACAGGCAGGGGAAAAAAGAGCGGCGGGTCATCCAGATTTTGTTAAGAAAGCACCATCCGGGGGAGGGTTTAAGCAGGGCCAGGGCTATACCGGGGTAACTGGCAATTTCTGGTTGCTTTTCAGGGTGGGAGGATGTAAGATGGAACCAAGCCATGGGGAAATGTCTCCGGGGCTAATTTTTAAGAGGAGTTAATGGATGAAAAGAAGAATGAAAGGCACTCTGGTATTTCTGGTTGCCCTGTTGATGCTGGGCCTGGTAACCATGCCGGCAAGGGCGGGTATCCACTTCGGTCTGAAGGGCGGTCTTTCCCTGGCCAACATTAAGTCTGACCCCCCTACTTTTGAAGGCTTTGAGTGGAAGACGAAACAGGGGATAGCTGGCGGAGCTTCGCTGGAAATCGGCTTGATTAAAGGATTCTCCCTGCAGCCGGAAATCCTCTATGTTCAGAAAGGTGCCAAGATAACCGCCAACATTGAAGGCATTGACATCACGCTTAAAGCCAACATCGATTACATCGAAATCCCGCTGCTTCTGAAGTACAACCTCATTTCCGGCGGCCTCACCATTCCTTCAGTCTATGCTGGGCCTTTTATAGGTTTTAACCGGAAAGCCGAATTTGTTATTTCTGCTCCGGGTTATCCTGAGGAGAGAGAAGATATTAAGGACGAAATAAAAAGTACGGAGTATGGTCTGGTTTTTGGTGTCGGGCTGACTCAGAAGCTCGGCCTGTTCAGGGTTACCCTGGATGCCCGTTATGACCTCGGGCTGTCCAACATTTATGAAGGAGAGGATGGTCCCAATTACATTAAGACCAGAACCTGGCTGTTTATGGCCGGAATCTCCTTCTGATAGGAAAAATTAGAAATTTACCCGAAGGGGAAGGGGCAGCTGCCTCTTCCCCTCTTTGTTTTCGGGCAGAAAACCGCGGAGCAACAGTTGGCCGCTGTTCGCTCAGGATGAAATTCCGGTGGTTGAACATCCCTGCCTGGCTGTTCTGCGTCAGGCGCTGGACCAACATAATTGTCCTGGCTGCTCCTGCCTTCGGCGATGGTCCTTATTGCGCTGAAGAGATAATTTTTATCCTGGAAACAGCTTTCAGCGGTTTTCTGGCGGTGGTGATTGCATCGACAAAGAAGCGGAAACGGCGGCCGGAAGTGGTGATTCACACCGGATTCTGGGGCTGAGGTGCTTTTGGAGGCAATCGGATAATGATGCTCATCCTCCAGATTCTGACGGCTCAGCTGGCCGGAGTTGACAGGCTGATTTTTTATACAGTCGATTCCAGGGGGACGGCTGATTATAAAGAAGCTTTAATGACGCAGGAGCAGAAATTTCTGCCTGAAAGAAAGTCAGTGAGCCTGGCCGAGCTGATAGCCAGGATTGAATCTCCCGGGCTCAGGTGGGGCGAATCTGGCGGAAATTAACCGGCTGTTTTCAGCTGTAGCATTTTTTCCAGCAAATGAGGAAATTAGCCTTCAAGCTGTCAAAGATTTATAATTTTCTCGCGAACAAAAAGCATTATTTATCAGTGAGGTTTGAGCCAGGTTTTCGGCGAAGGGCTGTCCTCTCTCCCGGAGGCGGATGCAGGCGGTTGAGCGAAAAAGCCGGAGATTCTCCTGAAAGGGGAAAACATGGAGAGGAAAGGCGAGCGAATAATTCTCCTTCCGGTTGGAACCGTTGAAAAATTTATACTCGAAACCCTCTCAGATGCTATATCAAAAACCTTTAGCTGCCCGGTCGGAATCTATGAAAAAATGAACGTTCCGGAAGAGGCTTACAATCGAACCAGGAATCAGTACAGCTCGAGCCAGATTCTGGGAAAGATGCGTTCGTTCGTAAAACTGGAAAACGGAGAAAAAGCCCTGGGCCTGGCCGATGTTGACCTTTATGTTCAGGGGTTGAATTTCGTTTTTGGAGAGGCAGAGCCCGGTGCACGTCTGGCCATCATTTCTCTGACTCGCCTGAAACAGAGTTTTTATGGATTGCCTGATGACCGCTCTCTTTTTCTCCAGCGGGCGATCAAGGAAGCAGTTCATGAGCTCGGGCATGTTTACGGTCTGGGGCATTGCCCTGATTTCCGCTGTGTCATGCACTTCTCGAACAGCCTGCTCGATACTGACCGGAAAAGTGCCTGCTTCTGTCCTCGCTGCCGCATCAGGCTAAGTCCGTCATAAGTTTCAGACTGCATCTATCTTTTATTCTCTTCCGGTTCTTCGAAGAGCAGTGGCAGGGATTCATTTTTTTCCGGATAGGTCAATATGCCATTTTTTATTTCCGCCAGCGGAGACAGCTGGTGTTTTGTGACCGAATCCTTATCGATAATATGCCAGACCTCGTGACCCTGACTGTACAGGTAATCAGAAACCAGCTGCCGGTGGCATTTCCAGTAATGTTTTTCAGCGCACATCAGAGCTGCTCTTTTTTCTGAGGCGAGTTCGAGCAGCCTCTCGATGGCCTTCTTAAAAGTATCGCTCATCATGTAGTCCGCATAGCGGCGGAACCCCTGTCTCTTCCAGGCCTTGTTCGGTGAGCTTTCGCCCAGGCCGTCGGATTTTTTTCGGAAACCGCCGAGTTCTTTTCCCATCCACAGGTACTGGATTCCGGCGCCGGCTAAACTTTTTTCCAGATTTTCCCTGTTGAACTGAGGATTTCTTCTGGAGACGGGAAAAGCCCGGATGTCCACCAGCAGCTCAATCTTAAAAGCCTTCAGTAGTGAAATAAATTCTTCCGCCCTCCGGTTCGAGTGTCCTGTGGTGAAAATTTTCATGTTCGGCCCAATCTCATTTTGCTTTTCCGGCAGGTGCGGATCATGGCTTGATGAAAGTTAATCGGAATTCGCCTATTTTGCCCCAACAACTAAAGCCAGACGGCTTATAATATATGAATGGTTGTTCATATGTCCCCCTGAAATTTATAAATTTTTCCCCGCAGGATAACTATTTCAGGATTTCCAAGGTTGTCAAAAGACTTGAGCGGGTCGCCTTTTATTATTTGCAGATCCGCGGCCTTTCCGGCTTCGATGGTCCCCAGTTCATCCTCCAGCCCCAGAATGCGCGCTCCGTTTCTGGTGGCGCAGACGATTACCTCCATCGGGCTCATTCCCAGCCTCTGGAAATATTTCATCTCCTCGAAATAGATCTGCGGATACATTTCACGGTATTCCCCGTTGGCGTCGGTGCCGATGCCCATGACGATTTTCCGGGCATAGGCCTTCTTGAAAAGTGTTTCATGCATGGCCATGGACCAGCCGCGCTTTTCGATCAGGAAGGGGTTGATGTCGTTTCGCTGGTAACTGGCGTAATAGGTCATCAGAGTCGGAACATTATAGACACCCTTCTCAGCCATCATATCCAGGGTGGTATCATCCATTTCGTTCAGGTGTTCGATGCATTCAACGCCAGCCTGTATGGCTATTCTGGTCATCGTTGGTGGTATGGTGTCAGAAAAGCCGCCGCCATGAGCGGTGATGTGAAGCCCGAGCATCCTGGCTTCCTCCACCGCCGCTTTAGCTTCTTCCAGTGTAAACTGTGGAGAAATCTTTATGTGCCTGAAACCGGCCGCATACATCTGGCGAACAGCTTTGCGCCATTCCCAGGGCCCGTCGGCAGCCATGGACCCGTGCATACCATAGCCATGGCCACCGGTAATGGTTATGAGGAGGCCGCAGGGATAAATCCGGATGCTGTCGATGTAACCTTTTTTCTGAGCCTGAGCCAGAGCCTGGATGGCTTCGAGGTGTGAACCAACATCTCTTACGGCTGTTACCCCGCAGCGCAGGTATTTATTCATCAGCTGCAGGGCCCTCAGAGTGGCTAAACTGTTGCTGTCGCGGTAATATTCAAGGTCGGAAGTCTCGCTGGTAAGATGTATATGACAATCTATAAACCCCGGCAGGATCCATCTGCCCGAAGCATCTATTTTATGGGCTTCCTTCGGTATTTTCACTTTTCCCGCCGGGCCGACTTCCTTTATCCTATCTCCTTCGATAATTATCACCCCGCCGGCTAAAGGCTCTCTCCCGGTCCCGTCGATTATTGTCCCTCCGACCACGGCCACCACCACTGGCTTTTCGGCTTTTTCTTCGGGTTTAATACCACCCGCAGAAAGATAGAGGGCGGAGAGGAAGAGGAGGCAGGATACAGCCAGAAGGATTATACCGGCACGGCTTGCCCCGGAAAGATTTAAGGCGAGCTTCCGACCGGAAAGAAATTCCCTTAATTTGACGAAAGTCATCATCTGGACCTCCTCCTGGGTGAAATATAAATCAAAGCTCTTTATCAATATCATTCAGGTTTCAGGTTCAAGTCAAATAGAATCATGACACCTTCAGCTTTTCTGACCTGTTACCTGATAGCCTGGATCTCGACGGGTCTTACCTCCTGGTATGGTGGCATAAAAAATCTTTCCACTTTTTCGGGATTTAATTTCAGGCTCAAATAAATCTCTTCAACTGGTTAATTTTTTACAGGCATGGCGGGATGATGATATGAGTTTAAAGGTTCGGATGATCACTTTCCATTTGCCATGAGGAGTGGAGGAGTGGAAATCTCGTGGCCCGTCAGAAGTTCAATTTTCGCCGGTTCAGCTTCTATTTACCGGCCTGCTGCGAAAGAAGTTTCTTCAGTTCTTCGACCGTGGGAACTTTTCCGGACACTATAATTTTGCCGTCGACGATCACCGCCGGCGTTATCAAGACGCCGAGTCTGGCTATTTCTTTCGGGTCCCGGACATGTGAGATATCCGCAGCCAGGTTTAACTCATTGCAGGCGGTGAGGACATTTTTTTCGGTTTGATTACACTTAGGACAACCCGTACCGGCTATCACTATTTTCATCTGGTACCTCCTGAAATTAAAGGATGAAGTTTCCGAAAAACCAGCCGACGATGGTCCCCAGAATTATTATCGTCGGCACATAAACCAGAGCCTTTTTTAAGCCAAATACTCTGGCTATGGCCAGCCAGTTAGGCAGGCTCAGACCGGGTCCCGTCAGAAGCAGAGCGAGTGCCGGGCCTTTGCCCATCCCTAACTTCATCAGGGTATGAACAAACGGCGCCTCGGTCATGGTGGCAAAATAGCTGATCGCCCCGATCAGGGTGGCAAAAAAGGAAGCCCGGACGCTGTTTCCTCCCAGATAGTTTTTAATCCAGTCTTCGGGCAATATCTTTCCTACAACCCCGACGATAAAAACTCCTGCCAGAAGCAGCGGGAAAATGATTTTCACAAACCACCAGCTCTCCCTCATCCAGTCTTCTCTTTTTTCTTTTTCCAGGGCTTTCAGGGCATAAACAGCCACAGCCAGGGTGGCCGCAAACCAGACGAGAACTTTATGCAGGTAAGGACCGCTTCTTATAAGATAGTTCGGCAGGAGCAGCGACAGGAGTATCAGCACAAGAAGCAGCAGGTGTTTCTTATCTATGATGGCTTTTCTTTCGCTTCTGGTCTGGCTGAATTCTTCCCTTTTTTCTCTGAAGAAGGCGCTCATGGCGAACCCGACGACAAAAGCCATAAGAAGCGAGGCCACCAGCCTCGCCAGCACCATCTGCCCGCCGAGGATGCTCCCGGTGTAGGTGAGCGCTAAAATGTTGGCTGAAGGAGCTACCCAGAGTATGATGAAAGCCACTCCCACTCCTGCTCCCGAATAATAAAGCCCGCTGGCCACCGGAATAACCGTGCAGGAACAAACAGCCACCAAGAAGCTGGCGACCGAGGCTAACGAAAAGGATTTAAGTTTGTTTGCCTGTTCGCCCAGGTATTCAAGTATAGCCTCGCGGTTGACGAAGGCCACCATGGCTCCGGCCAGCAAAAAGGCCGGAACCAGGCAGGTAAGAACGTGGGTGGCAATGTAATCTTTAAGCGCGTCGAGTCCGGCTAAGAAAATCTCTTTAATCAACAGACCGTTCCTTTTTCAGGTTTCAGGATTAAGACTTATTATAATACTCTGCCCGCACATTCGGCACAACCCAGTCGATGTGGACCGGAACATCGTTCCGGCCGCCCATCCCCTTGCTATTTCCGTTGGCGAAATGAATCGAGCCGAAGATTTTTTCAGCCACCAGGGTGTTCCAGCCTTTTTTCTGGACGTACTCGCCGGTGATGTTCGGGTTGGTGCCGATGCCCGGCTTGGCGCAATTTCCTTTTGACCTTTATAAACTAAAAATATTTTCGTTCGATGCCATGCTACTAATGATTATCAGGTCATAGGCAGACACATGGTATCCAGGCAGAGGGAAAAGTTTTTGATACAGGTCGGTGAGCTTTTCCAACTGGATTACTGGAAAGAGTGCCACTTGTTTTGAAATCTGCATCTGTGTCCTGAGCT
>JBASPX010000040.1:0-6710 GCA_049659625.1 Candidatus Saccharicenans sp.
AAGCTGAGGACACAGATGACGATCTCAAAACAGGTGGCCCTCTTTCCAGTAATCCAGCTGGAAAAACTCACCGGCCTGTATCAAAAACTTTTCCCCCTGCATGGATACCATGTGTCTGCCTATGACCTTTTTGACCATGGCAGTGGTGGCGCGAGTGTGTCTTCCTCTGCCGAACATGACGAATCCTGACACCTGTTACAGTGGTTTGGAATAATGATAGTATTGTCTGGCGTAGTATCCTTCCTGTTCGATCAGACTTACTCCGTTGATAATCACTCCCAGGCAGTTAATTCTATGGGCTTCTATCTTGTTTTTTGCCTGCTTCAGCGCATTTAACGGGGTCTGTCCGGCCCTGACCACCAGGATCATGCCGTCCAGTTGTTTGCCGAGCACCAGGGCGTCGGAGACCGCCAGAACGGGGGGTGAATCAAATAACACAAAATCAAACTGCTGTTTGAGAAAGTTGATAAAGGCTTTCATCTTGTCAGAGAATAAGATTTCCAGAGGGTCGGAAGGAGTGATTCCGGAAGGCACCACAAACAGGTTGGTATAAGGTGTTGGCCTGATTATTTCCGAGGCATCTACTATCTCGCTCAGGAAGTGGGTCAGCCCCCAGGCATAGTCGACTTTGAAAATTTCCTGCAGACGTGGCTTTCTCAGGTCGGAATCAACGATGACCACCCGCTTGTGAGCCTGGGCCAGAGCTAATCCCAGATTGGAGATGATGGCTGATTTACCGTCTTTGCTCAGCGGGCTGGAGAAAATCAGAGCCTTCCGCGCTGGCATTTCAAAAGAAAGAAGCACAGTAGTGCGGATAGAACGAAAAGCTTCCGCCTGAATCGACCTGGGCTCTCTCTGTATGATCAGCTCAATCCGGCTATCGGCGTCAGGCGGTTTTGAGGAAGAAACGCTTTCTTTCCGGGATCCGGATTCTGATTTCTGCAGTGAGATCTTACTACTTTTTTCCCCTCCATCGGAGATCCCCGGTTTTCCTTTAAGGAGGGCGCTCAGAGTTGTGAACTCGGCTTTTGGCCCGCGTGGTTTGTACTCTTTCTCGAAAGCTGGGATGGCCCCGATGGTGACCCATCCGGTAGTCTGGATTATATCCCGGGAGGATTTGACCGTGGCCACAAGGTAATTGATGAAAAGTGAAGTCCCCGCACCTCCAGCCAGAGCCAGCAGAAAACCGATTAGAAAAATCTTCCGGCGGTCGGGAAAGGAAGGCTCAACAGGTACCGAAGCCCGGTCGACCACCCAGACGTTCAGCGCCTGCAAATCCTTTAACTTTGAAGCCAGGTCGGTTTCACTCTGTCTTTTGCTCAACGCTTCCAGTAGCGCCTTCTTGTTTTCAGTTTCTATTTTCAGACTGTTATAGAGAATGGCCGTGCTGTTGGCTTTGTAGGCCTGAGCCTTTAGCTCATCGAGCAGCTTTTGAAGGTTCTGTTCCCTGGCCAGTGGTCGATTCGATTATAGAGGACTGCACGGCAAGACTGCTCATAACCAGTAAACAAAAGATTTATCAGAGGGATAACTTCAGGAATCTACCGGGCAGCCTGACGCTTATCATTGTTGATGGAAGTCATTTCCCGTCTCGAGCCTTACCTAAAGCCATTAATTTTGCCGGCCTGACGGAGAAACTTTCAGTGGAGGTCAAGTTACCAAGTATTCTCGAAAATGATCTGGCCTGCCTGATTTATACTTCGGGCTCAACCGGAAAACCCAAGGGCATCATCTGTACCCATCACAACATGGTCGCGGCGGCCCGGAGCATCATCCAGTACCTGGAAAATACTCCTGACGACATAATTTTGGATGTTCTGCCGCTATCTTTTGATTACGGTCTCTATCAGATCCTGATGGCCTTTATGTTCGGGGGAACGGTGGTACTCGAGCCTTCTTTCGCCTACATTCAGGATGTCCTTGAGGTCATCGAGAGGGAAAAAGTTACCGGTTTTCCGATAATTCCTTCAATTTCAGCCATGCTGCTAAAACTGAAGAAATTTCCCGCCCGACAGCTTCGGTCGCTTCGCTACATTACCAGTACCGGAGCTGCCTGGCCGGTTTCTCACATCCGACAGCTACGGGAAAGATTACCCTGGGTTAAACTATATTCCATGTATGGACTCAGTGAATGTAAAAGGGTGAGCTATCTTCCACCTGAGTTAATAGATAAGCATCCGGATTCAGTGGGAATTCCTATGCCCAACCTGGAAGTGGCCGTGGTTAACCGCCATGGAAAACCAGTGCCGCCCGGAAGACCCGGACAGCTCGTTGTTCGTGGACCCACCGTCATGCAGGGCTACTGGAGAGAAAGAAAATTGACCGATAGGGTTTTTCGAGCGGGCAGGTATCCGGAAGAGCGCTGGCTTCATACCGGCGATCTTTTCCGCCAGGATGAAAACGGGTTACTCTATTACCTGGGACGTCGCGACCGTCAGATTAAATCCTTTGGTCACCGCATTAACTTAGCCGAGGTGGAAAAGGCTATAGCCAGTTTGAATGGTGTGATTGAAGCGGCAGCCATATCCATAGCTGATGAACTTGGCGGGGAAGTAATTGGAGTTTTTGTGGTTATGAAGAAAGGAGCAGAGTTCAGCGAGGCCCGGATCAAGCAGTTCTGTCAGAAGAATTTAGGACCATATAAGGTACCGCGCCACGTCTGGCTGGTTGATTCGCTGCCGAAGACGCCAAACGGCAAGATAAATTATAAAGAGCTGAGGTTGCAACTTCAGAAAAAAGAGTTGTAAAGGGTAAAATGAAGTGGAGATATTCGGGGGTTATTAATTATCAGAAATTGCTCTGGAGTTAGAAGCGAAGAAATTTGATGTTGCCAGGAGAAGGGAGGTAAAAATTTTTACTAAGATCACGGCAGAAATTATCTGCTTGATCTGGTATCGCGAGGTAATCAATGGTTGCAAAAGAAGGTAGGAATGAGTTTTCATATGAAAAACTTAAAGTTGATGCTGAGCAAGAAACGGCCCGGCTGACCGCCTTTATTGCTGAGGCTGTCGGGCGCCGTCTTCACAAGCAGGGAGCGGTGGTGGGTATTTCCGGTGGAATTGATAGTGCGGTCACGGCAGCGCTCTGTGTGCGGGCCCTCGGTAAGGAAAAGGTCATCGGTCTCCTCATGCCCGAGCGCCACACCCACCCGGATACGCTTAAGCTCAGCCGTCTGGTAGGGGATACTCTGGGTATCAAGACTTTTTATCGCCCGATCACACCGATTCTTTCTGCTCTTGGCTTTTACCGGGATGTCACCGCTTGCATCAGAGAAATCATCCCTGAATATGGAGAAGACTGGAAATGGAAAATCTCGGCTTCTGAAATCTCGGAAGGCAGGGTGTTTACCTTTTTCTGGCTGGTGGTTCAATCTCCACAGGGTGATATCATCAGGAAAAGACTTCCGGCAGAAAAACTCCTTCAGCTTATTTCCCTGAGCAACTTCAAGCAACGGACGAGAAAAATGATGGAGTATCATTACGCCGACCGCTTCAACTATGCGGTTGCTGGAACCTCCAATCTAATTGAAAGCGACCAGGGATTCTTTGTAAAACTGGGAGACGGGGCAGGCGATTTTAAGCCTATTGCCCATCTTTATAAAAGCCAGGTTTATCAGCTGGGTGAGTATCTGGGTTTGCCAGAAGCTATAACCAGACGCCAGCCGACCGCCGATATTCATCCGTTTTCTCAGGGACAGGACGAATTTTTCTTCGGACTTCCCTATGCACAGCTCGATGCCTGTCTTTATGGAGAAAGAAACGGGCTGCCGGCCGAGGAGGTGGCTCGAGCCACTGGTTTGGGTTCCGAACAGGTGAGTTTAATATACAGGCAGCTGGCCCATCGCCGGATATCCAACCGGTATCTCAGTCTGCCGCCACTTTATCCTGAATAATAACGAAATGGTTCCAGTAATGCCCGAGCACGGCTTACCGGGGAATTTTTACAAAATTCAGGGCATTCGAGCACAGGCTTAAAATCTGTTCTTTTGCTGTTTATGTTTGCCAGCTTAAAGATTTTGCTGAAAATTTTCAGAATGGAACAGTCCGATTTTAAGGTAATGCGGGTAGAAGCAGATTTCCTGAAATAAGAAATGTCTGGCCGGGATAAAGACCGCTGTGATGGTTTGAAAGCTTGCTACGGTGGTTAATAATTTGTATTATAAACAACCTGTTTTGATAAATTTGAACTTTACGGGGCGAGGTTAGTTATGAATGTGGAAAACAGAAAAGGCCGGATGATAATCCATCCAGAATCGTTTGTGGCTGAAAAAGCGGTAATCGTCGGTCGGGTTATCCTGAAAAAAGGGGCCAGCGTCTGGTACAATGCTGTGCTCCGGGCTGACCTGGCCGATATAGTCATCGGAGAATATTCCAACATTCAGGACAACTGCGTGGTTCATGTTGATTATGAGACGCCGACCATCCTCGGTGACTATGTCACCGTAGGGCACGGGGCCATCCTCCACGCCTGCAAAATTGGAAACAATACCTTAATCGGAATGGGGGCCATAGTGCTCGATCGGGCTATAATTCCGGATAGCTGTCTGGTGGCGGCCGGGGCTCTGGTGCCTCCGGGTAAGACTTTCCCTGAAGGCTCTCTGATTCTGGGAAGTCCGGCAAAAGTTGCCCGGACCTTAACCAGAGAGGAAATTGAACATCTCCGGGATCACGCCTTGAGCTATTATGAAATCTGGAAGAAAAACTATAAATCAGGGGCAAAATAATAAGTTTTTTAAGTTAATTTCAGCCAGCTAACTGGCAAAAAGCGCTTTTTTGTCTTTTTTGTTTTATAAATAGCTGAATTGAAGGCTTAAAGTTATGTTGTATAGTCAGAAATCTGTAGTATAGAAGAGTGGGAAAATAAACCGGCAACCCATTTTCTGGCATTTATTTTTCTTGTTTTCCCGCCCGGCTTTCCTTTACCTCTGGCAAATCTTAAATTTAAACTTGACAATATATTAACGAATTGTTAATTATAGGGCATAAGGTTCGGGGAGATCAGGATGAACGAACTTTTCGCCGCCCGGCTGAAGAAGCTTAGAGAGGAAGCGGGGTTAACCCAGGAGGAGCTTGGACAGGCGGTCGGGCTATCTTCCGAGTACATCTCACTTCTGGAGGCAGGCAAGCGGACCCCGTCAATCATTGCCCTTAATCGTATTTCCAGGTTTTTCCAGAAAGGTATATCCTACTTTCTGGAAACGCGAGAAAATCCCTTTGTCCTTCTTCAGTCTGACCAGCGATTGAGTTCGGCCACTAAAGAGGTGTTAGCCCGCTTTCAAAAAATCTGTGAAGAATACCTTGAGCTGGAACGGATTACCGGACGGCGCTGTCAGCAGGCGCCACTCTATTCCGGACGGGTTTCTCCCCAGGGTATGTCTGAGGAAGAGAGGCGTCGGCTCGGTCTGGGGAACGAACCTATCCGTGACATTTTTCGGTTGGCTGAGACCAACGGCTGTCATTTTTTCAGATTTAATCTGCCGAAAGAGGACCGTATTTCCGGAATTTTCGTCTATCTTGAAGAAAAAGAAGCGGCTTTTGCTCTGGTGAATTCCAGTATGCCGCCTGGAAAACAGGTGGTGGCAGCCGCTCATCTATACTGCCATTATCTCCGCGACCGCCAGGAATCACCGATCGTGGATAATTACGATGTGATTATCGATGAATACGTCACACTGTATTCACCCCGCGAACAGTTTGCTCAGTCTTTTGCCACCAGCTTTCTGATCCCTCCTTCAAAGATAAAAGAGCTGGTCGAACGAGAAATCAAGAGCCGTCGAGTGAGTTATCCTGAGGTTCTATTTCTCAAACGATACTTCGGAGTAAGCACTCCGGCCATGCTGAGAACTTTAAGGCAGCTTAATTTTCTGAGCCGCTCGCAGTTTGAAAATTATTTCAAGCGGGATCACGAAAAAGAAGAGCGGGCGATATTTGGTGAGGTATCGGTTGAGGAGAAAGAGACCGGCGAACCCGGCCCGGAGATGGTGCTTCCTGAAAGGTTCTTCCTGCTGAAGAAGGAAGCCGAGCTGATAAAACGAAGAGGAGCTGGCTTTAGAGAGGATAAAATCTGAAGGAGTCTCACTCGCAGGAAAAGAAGAGTCTGAGGAGGCCACGGGAGAAGCGGAAGAAACAGAAGAAACCTGAATGAAGTTGCCTGTTAATCTCCATGAAATCCGGGCTGAGGGGAAATTTTATTTTTATTTAAGAACAGGCTAACGGGAAAGTGGCGACGATAAACGGGTTCAGCAGGAATGTTTGCCGCGCGGCCACCGATTTTAAGAATGGATTTCTGAAATGAGCGATGAACCTGTAATCTACGAAGAGAGGCAAAAGCTTAACATAGGTCTTCTCTGGCTCCCGGTGCTGGCGCCGGCAGTTATGGTCTGGTACACGTTTTATCAGCAGGTGCTGAGGGGGGTGCCGGTAGGGAGAAGACCGGCTCCGGATTTCGTGGTTGTCATTATTTTCGTTGTTTTCGGGCTTCTTTTCCCTTATCTGATGCTGAAGACCAGGCTGATTCTTCAGGTCAGACCCGATGGCTTTTATTTCCGTTACCATCCATTCCATTTTCGTTATCACAAAATATCCTGGCTGGAGATTAAAGAAATCAGGCCGGTGGAATTTTCTCCGATAAAGGACTTCGGCGGGTACGGAATTAAGTTTGCCCGGGGAGCAAAAATTTACACCGCCAGCGGAAACCGGGGACTGGAAATT
>JBASPX010000041.1:0-25260 GCA_049659625.1 Candidatus Saccharicenans sp.
TCTCAAATTTTTCAGCACTTCCCGGGCACTGTAATTGTCCTTGAGGTTGATGAAGGTTATTCCCAGATTATAAAGAGATACCGGGTTATTCGGATCCAGCGAAACAGCCTTCTCCAGATTGGGCAGAGCTTTCTCAAAGTCCTTGAGCAGCATATATTCCAGACCGATGTTCAGCCAGCCGTTCGGGTCATCAGGCGCCAGAGCAATGTATTTCTTAAAGGCTTCCACTGCCGCGGTGTGCTTCTTCATCCGATCATAAACCAGGCCGAGGTTAAACCAGGCAGCGCTGTAATCATTTTTAATTTCCAGACATTTATTCAGGGTGCTGGCCGCTTCCTCCAGCTGGCCCATCTGAAAATACATTATGGCCAGATTGTAGATGGCAACTTCGTTTCCCGGGCTAAGGTCAACTATCTTTTTTGCCGCCTCCACAGCCTTCTGATAATTTTTTATTCGCTCATACATCTGAAGAATCTGACTGTAATAGAATATTGCCTCCTTCGGATTGATGACGGTGGCTAATCTGGTGAAAATACCTTCGGCTTCTGTCGGTTGTCCGGTTTCAGCCAATAATTTAGCCAGATTATAATTGCAATTTATGTCATTCGGGTTGATCTTCAAAGCCTCCCGGAAAGCATCGATAGCTTTTCCCGGCTGATTGAGTCTCTGATAAGTTTGAGCCAGTTTCAACCAGGCGGTAAAACTTGTCGGCACACCTCTGGCGTATTTTTCATAATATTCAGCGGCCCTGGTCAGATCCTGAAGCTCTTCATAGGCTGTTCCTAAATCAAAATAAATCTCCATGACTTCTATATTGCGGTTGACAGCCTTTTCCATATATTCCACTGCTTCCTTGAACTTTCTCTGCTTAAGAAGTACCTGCCCCATTCCGTATAGGGCCTTCGAATTCTCGAAGTCCAGTAATAGAGCTTTGGCAAAGTTTTTATAGGCCTCATCATTGTTTCCAAGACGGTAATAAGCCTGCCCCAGAAGCAAATAGCTTTCAAGATCATCGGGTTTAAATTTAATGTACTTCTGAAGATAGGTGGTAGCCAGCATCGGTTCATTCAACCTGGCCGCCACTTTACCTATAAGATTACATCCTTCTTCCAGCTCAAAGTAATTCTCCTTGATCACCTCTTTAAGATCTACTCCTTTTGCCCGTGTGACCATGGTCATAATTTCTTCTGCCGGAACTCCAAACTTCACTCCATAATCAAAAATCTGAACCACTCCAACCACCTTGCCCTTGCTGTTAATCAGCGGAGCGCCGCAGGATGGTTTTTCCAATGTCTGGCTGAAAACTTCCATAATTCTTGTTTTATCCGGTCCTAAATCAATCCAGCGCTTGAAATAACAATTGGCTATCAAAACCTGATTACCAACCTCGCTGATGGCATAAAGCTTGTCTTCCGGTTGTAAGGCAGAGGCTGATTCTATGCTCAGCGGAGGGAATTTACCCTTGATTCTGAGCAGCGCCAGGTCATACTTACGGTAAGTGGCCACCAGAGCTTCAACCTGGCTGATTTTACCGGCAATACTGGTGACCTCTGCCTCAAAGGCTTGAGAGACCAAATGATAGGGGACTACGATTAAATTTTCTTCAATGGCAAAACCAGTTCCTTCCCCCACCACATTTCTGTTTTTATCCCAGGCTTTCAGAGAAACCACACTCGGAGAACATTTACTAAAAATGTCAGAACTCTCTTGAGATTGACTGAATAATGGGACCCTCAGCAAAAAAAATAAAGATAATAGAATCAAAAGGAGATGGCTTTTCTTCATTGCGCCTCCTTTCATTCCTCAGAGAAATTTATAATATAATAAACGATTATGTCAAATATTTAAATAAACCAGCAGGCATCTGATGAATAAACAGAGTTTGGTTTTCTGGTTGTTCACCCTCTTTCTATCAGCTTTTATTCTGGCCGCAATTTTTGCTGCGCCCCTGCTTCGATCATCCGGCTTGCACTCAGCAAATTTTATATATCTTGCTTTTTCTTCTGTCTGCCACCAGATACCCGAACGCTCCTACCATCTTGCTGGAAATCCTCTCGCCGTTTGCAGTCGCTGTCTCGGGGTATATGCCGGTTTTTTTACCGGAATTCTGGTCTATCCCCTGCTGCCCCGACAAAAGGTAAAATGGGCGGAAAAACGCGGTTATTTGATTATTCTCACTTCAATTCCACTCCTCATCGATGCGGCCGGAGGTATCCTCCGTTTATGGATTTCTCCGCTTCCCCTGAGGTCAATAACCGGTTTCGTCTGGGCCTTCTCATTTCCTGTTTACTGGTTCAAAGCTCTCTTTGAACTGGTCATGAGTCGGGGAAAAAACGAGCGAAATTGATGAGAGAAGTTGCACCCTGACCGTTTTAATAATAAAATTACTCAAACGATTGGAATAAAATCAGCAGACGATGAACAACAGAGAAAATGACCTGATCATGCCGGCTCTGATCGCGGGGGCACTGGCCGGAGTGATATCCAGTATCCCTTTTTTCCACTGCCTCTGCTGCCTCTGGATTCTAGCCGCAGGAGTACTGGCTTCCTATCTGGCCATCACCAGATATTCACCCCATCCAGAATCTATCAAATCCGGTGATGCTCTGCTTGCCGGCGTTCTGGCAGGAATATTTGCGGCTATAATTAGTCTAATTATAAAAACCATCTGGCATGAATTTTATCTGAACTGGACCGAAAGATTTCTGGCAGCCATCTCGCGCTTTGCTGAAGATTCGACTGCTGACTGGGAGAGCTGGCTGGAGACAGCCAGGGGCCGCCAGACTCCACTTAATCTGTTGCTCGACCTGCTTTTAACTTCAATAATATATGCAGTGCTGGGAGCTATCGGCGGTCTGATGGGTTTTTCGCTGTTCAAACCGGCCACGGGAGCTAAAAATGAAACGACGATTGTTCAAAACCCGGGTAATAGTCAACCCGGCCTCTAATCACGGTCGAACCAGACAGCGCTGGCTGGAAATCAAGGAAGCCCTGAAAAGTTTTTTCAAGGAATTCAAGTATGAATTCACGGAAAGACCATGGCAGGCAGTCGAACTCACCAGAGAGGCCTTAAAAGAAGGGACCGATTTGATCATCGGCGTGGGCGGTGACGGCACGGCAAATGAAATCGCCAACGGCTTTTTTGAAAACCAGAAAATAATCAACTCCGAAGCTGCCCTGGGGATAGTGCCCTCAGGCACCGGATGCGACCTGACCAGAAGCCTGAACATTCCGAGAAACCTGAAAAACGCGGTAAAATTCATTTCTGAAGCCCCGAACCAGCCGATAGATGTCGGGCGAGTGACCTACACTGACTCTGAAGGCAACCTTTCCAGCAGATATTTTCTCAACATCGCCGATTTCGGACTAGGAGGAGAAGTGGTAAGGAGGGTCAATCAGGAACGACTGAAAAGAAAGGCTTCCTCCTACGTCCGCTGTCTGGTAGAGGCCATGCTCAAATTCAAGGGACATGAGGTAAAAATCTCGGTCGACGGAAAGGAGCTGCCAGCCGGTTGCTACCTGATTGGAGCCATCGCCAACGGGAAGATTTTTGGCAAAGGGATGAAGATAGCTCCCGAAGCCCGCCTGGAAGATGGCCTGTTTGATATTATTCTGGTTAAGACTTTAAGTTTTCTGGAGTTCTGTCTTCACGGCTGGAAGTTGATCAACGGCAGCCACCTGAGCTATCACAAGGTTTCCATGGAGCGCGGACAGAGGGTAATGGTTACACCGTTGAGACCTGAACCGGTGCTTGTTGAACTTGACGGAGAACAGGTTGGCAGTCTGCCTGCCCAATTCGAAATTATTCCCCGGTCTCTTTCTGTGAAAGGATTTTTGAAAAGAGGGTGATTTCAGAACCTGTCTATTTTCTTGGCAGATAATAGGGATTGTTGGTTACCACCAGATTTCCGTTTTCATCATAAAATCTATAGATGATGGTGCGGGTTTTAATGTAGGGTCTGCTGTACTCAACCCTCTTTAAGTAATTTTTTGTCTCCGGGTAAGGTGGAACTCCGTTATGTTTTTCCACCGCTTTCTGGCCGGCGTTATAGGCCGCCAGCACCAGATTTCGGTCACCCTGGTACTGCTTTATTAAGTCCTTCAGATATTTTATTCCCCCCTCAATATTATCTTCCGGGTCCAGCAGGTTTTTAACTCCGTATTTCATGGCGGTTTCCGGCATTAACTGCATCAGGCCAATTGCCCCTTTGGGAGAAACCGCAAACTGATCATAGTTTGATTCAGCTTTGATGACTGCGTGGACCAGGTCGGCCGGAACCCCGTGTTTCGCCGCCAGCCTTTGAATTATAGGATCATACTTGGCCTTCAGGTCTACCTGACCGGCAGAAAGAATTGCACTCACGGCATAAATGAAAAGCATTGAAGATAAAATAAACGGAAAAGTTCTTCTGCCCATTCTGCCTTTAAGATCAGGCAACCTTCCCCTCCCTGTCAATCACCTTTCAGGGTGATTTTACAGAAGGATGTTCAGAAGGTCAACGCTTTTTTCCAGAACTTCATCCAGCTTATCCGGCCTGGTCCCTCCGGCCTGGGCAAAATCCGGACGTCCGCCGCCTCCGCCGCCGATGAGCACGGCCAGCTCCTTAATCAATCTGTTGGCCTGAATTCGTCCGGCAAGGTCAGCGGTCACCGCCACCACCAGGAAGGCGCGGTTATCGGCGGAAGAAGCCAGAACGATCACCCCAGAACCAACCTTCTGCTTGAGATTATCGGCATATCTTCTGAGAGCATCTATGTCCAGACCTTCGAACTTCTGGGTGACAAGTTTTACGCCTTTAATTTCTCTCGTTACCGCTTCCGCCGTCTGACCGGCCTGCTGAACGAGTTTCTGCTTGAGCCTTCTAATTTCATTTTCCATTTCTTCCAGATTTTCCAGCGTCTTTTGAGCCCGCAACGGTAACTCTTTCCGGCTCACCTTGAAAAGGCTTTCCAGCTGGCGGAGCTGTTTTTCGAGTCCGGCCACGTAGTTAAAGGCTTCTTCTCCGGTTACGGCCTCAATCCGGCGCAGACCGGCAGCCACGCTGGATTCCGAGACTATTTTGAAAAACCCTATCTCTCCGCTCTGTTTTACATGTATACCGCCGCAGAGTTCTTTGCTGAAATCTCCCACCGACACCAGCCTGACCTTCTCCCCGTACTTTTCTTCGAAGATGGCCATGGCTCCCTCGGCCAATCCCTCTTCCAGAGTGGTAATTTTCACGCTTACCGGAAGGTTTTCCCTGATTTTCTCGTTTACCAGGCGTTCAACCTTTTCTATTTCATCCTCGCTAAGGGCAGCATAATGGGTAAAGTCGAAGCGAAATCGTCTGTCCGAAACCAGCGAGCCGGATTGTCTCACATGATCCCCGAGTATCTGCCTTAAAGCGGCATGAAGAAGATGGGTGGCGGTATGATTTCGGCTGATGGCTTTACGCCGGCCTGAATCAACCACCGCTTCCACCACCTCACCTGTTTTTAATTCCCCCGAGAGCACTTTAATTCTATGAACTATAACTCCCGGTATCGGTGCAAAGGTATTTTCAACGAGAGCAGAAAAATGAGAACTTTTAATGACTCCGGAATCCCCTATCTGTCCCCCGGCTTCAGCGTAGAATGGAGTGATCGATAAAATGACTTCTCCGATCTCGCCCTCTCTCAGAGATTCCACCGGCTGTCCATCCTGCAGGAGAGCCAGCACCTCTGTTTCCGGCACTTCGGTTTTTTCGTAGAAAACCGGCTGAATTTTCAGATGGCGATAATTCTGGTAAATTGATCTTTCTTTTAGCCGGGCTTCGCCCTCCCAGGACTCTCGGGCTCTCTGTTTCTGTTTTTCCAGTTCCTGCTGAAAACCTGATTCATCAATTGCCAGGTTTTTCTCCTGCGCCAGTTCCTGGCAGAGGTCGAGCGGAAAACCGAAGGTATCATAGAGCTTGAAAACTTTATCTCCGGGAATGACCCGGCTGCCGCCGGCCAGAGTCTCAGCCGCGTACTGTTCGAAATAACGAAGGCCCGAATTCAAAGTGTAGATAAACCTCTCCTCTTCCGCCAGACAGACACGACTGATGTAAGAAAGGTTTGACATCAGCTCCGGGTAAGCGTCCTTCATGACGTCGACGACAGTGCCGGCTAGTCTGTACAGGAAGGGTTTATCCAGACCGAGCAAATTTCCCCGCCGGAAAGCGCGGCGAATCAAACGGCGGAGGACATAACCGCGACCTTCGTTGGACGGCGTCACCCCGTCACCGATCAGAAAAGTTATCGCTCTGATATGGTCAGCGATGATCCTGACCCAGACGTCAGTTTCCCCTCCGGTGGGATACTCCTGGTCCGTTTCTTCCACTATGGCTTTGATGATGGGCTTAAAAAGGTCAGTATCAAAATTGCTCCGGCAACCCTGGAGGACGGCCGCCATCCTTTCCAGACCCATCCCCGTATCTATCGAGGGCCTGGGAAGTGGATGCATCCGCCCGTTTTCATCCTGGAAAAATTCCATAAAGACCAGGTTCCAGAGCTCCACGAAGCGATCGCTTCCTCTGGCTATAAGTTCCGGTGGCACGCCGGCTTCTATATCCTCTCCCAGATCATAATGGATTTCGGAGCAGGGTCCGCAGGGACCCGTCTCACCCATCGCCCAGAAATTATCTTCCCGGCCGAAGCGGAAAATCCGGTCAGCCGGTACGCCTATCTCCTGATTCCAGATGCGGAAGGCTTCATCGTCTTCCTGATAAACGGTGATGTAAAGCCTGTCCAGCGGAAGCCTGAACACCCCGGTCACCAGCTCCCAGGCATAGGTTATGGCTTCTTTTTTGAAATAATCGCCAAAGGAGAAATTTCCCAGCATCTCGAAAAAGGTATGATGCTTTGGCGTCCGGCCCACCTGTTCCAGGTCGTTGTGCTTGCCGCTGACCCGAAGGCACTTCTGAACGCTGGCGGCGCGGGAATAACTTCGCTTTTCCAGTCCAAGAAAGATGTTCTTGAACTGGTTCATCCCGGCGTTGGTGAACAGCAGCGTCGGGTCGTCTTTGGGAATGAGCGACGAGCTCGGAACTATCCTGTGGCCACTTTTCTCAAAAAATTCGAGAAAGGTGATTCTGATGTCATGCGCTTTCATCTTCCTTTAACTTTCCTCTTCCGGCCCTCCTTCAACCCTCTCCACCTTAACCATTTCTCTTTCCATCTGTTCAAGAGCTAAATCGAGAGTCGATTGAATCCCCATAACCCTTAGCTTAAAGGCGTCAGGATTAGAAGAATATTTAATTCCCTGTTCGAAAGAGATGTAACCATCTCTGTAAAGTTGATATATGGACTGATCGAAGGTCTGCATTCCGTACTGAGCCACGCCCTGGGCAATGGCATCCCGGATCAAACCGGTTTTATCGCGGTCGAGGATGCATTCCTGAATGTATGGCGTGCTGATCATTACCTCGACAGCCGGCACCCGTCCCTGCTCGTCCATCCTCGGAACCAGTCGCATGGAGATGACCGCCTTGAGCACATTGGCCAGCTGAATTCTTATCTGGCGCTGATGATGCGGCGGAAAGGCAGCGATGATACGGTTTATCGTCTCGGGAGCATCCAGAGTGTGCAGGGTGCTTAAAACCAGATGTCCGGTCTCAGCCGCCAGCAGGGCGGTTTCTATGGTCTCCAGGTCTCTCATTTCGCCCACGAGAATCACGTCCGGGTCTTCACGCAGACAGGCTCTCAGTCCGCGGGAAAAGCTGAGAACGTCCACCCCGACTTCCCTCTGGCTGATGACGCTTTTCTTGTCCTTGTGCAGGTATTCAATCGGGTCTTCGATGGTGATGATATTCTCGCGTCGGTAAGTATTTATGTAATCGATCATGGCCGCCAGAGTGGTGGTCTTTCCGGAGCCGGTGGTTCCGGTCACCAGAACCAGACCGCGCGGATAAAAGGCAATTTTCTCCAGGATCTCCGGCAGTAGAAGTTCTCTGATGGTCTTGACTTCAAGCGGAATTATTCTCAGAGCGATGGCTATGGTTCCCCGCTGGTAATATATATTCCCCCTGAAACGGCCAAAACCCGGCAGGCTGTAAGCCAGGTCCACATCCATTTCTTCCTTGAGCTTTTTTTTCTGATAATCATTCATTATTTGATTGGCCAGCTCCACCGTGTCGTCGCCGGTCAACCGGGGAAAACCCACCAGCGGGATCAGATTGCCGTGAACCCTGATCATTGGATGGTTTCCAGCTTTAAGATGAAGGTCCGAAGCATCCCTCTCAATGGCTATTTTTAATAAATCATCAATAAGCATAAAACCCTCCCCTTCAGGCAAAAATTAAATCATACCCCCGGGGTATCAAACACACCTGAGGCCTTAACGCCGTTGCATTTAACATTTTTCCCTGGCTTCTCCTTGCCGGGTTTCTGTTTCAAATTGATTAAATAGTAAAACATCCCGTGAACAATGTCAATTTAAGCTTTCGCCCGATGATCGGTCAGACCGTCTCTCCACAATAAGGACACACCCGGGAATTGTAGGGCAGAGGACGACGGCAGTTCCAGCACACCCCTGATTTTCTCTGCTCACGGGCTTTAATCCTGGCAAATATCTCATCGAGTTCGCTGGATTTTTCCTCTTTACCCTTGATTTTAGATAGCTCCCTTATAATTTCCGAAGCGCTCTGAATCCGGTCTTCGACTTTCGGGGCAAGACAGCGCATGATGAGCGCGTCGATTTCTTTAGGCACTTTCATATTTTTCAGGCGTGGCGGTGTAACTTTTCCCTGCTGGGCTTTTTCCAGGATCTTGAACGGGTCCGGGTCAAATATCGGCGGGCGTCCGACCAGCATTTCGTAGAAAATGCAGCCGATGGAATAGATGTCGGAACAATAGGAAGCTTTTCCCAGAAATTGTTCGGGCGCCATGTAAGGAGGAGAGCCTATTCTGGTCGAAGCGTATTGAGCGGAGTTGAGCCAGGCTGATGTTCCGAAATCGGTTATCTTAACCGTGCCCTCTTCAGAAATGAGAATGTTCGAGGGTCTGAGGTCGCGATGAATAATTTTATTTTTATGGGCATGGTCAACGCCGTAGGCCACCTGTTTGATGATGTCAATCGCCCGATCAACATCAAGAATCTTTTCTTTCTCCAGCAATTTCTCCAGAGATTTCCCCCGGACATACTCCATAACCATGAAAAACACGTCTTTTTCCTTTTCAGCGGCCAGCACCCTGACGATGTTCGGATGGTTGAGAGCAGCCTGCAGCCTCGGTTCTTTGAGCAGCTTGTAGAGTTCCTGGGATTGTTTGTGCGGAACTTTAATGGCCACCTTTATATCCAGCCAGGTATCCCTGGCCAGATAAACTGAACCGAAGCCCCCGCTTCCGAGCGACCTCAGTATTTCATATTTGCCAACTTTCTGCCCCTGGAGAAACATTTTACCAGATCCAGAAATGGGATATCAGGCTGAGAGCAGAAATAACCGCCGTCTCAGTCCTGAGAATTCTCGAGCCGAGAGAAAGCCCCTGAAAGCCCGCTTCATTCATCTTCGCCTTTTCCTCTTCAGACCAGCCGCCTTCGGGACCGACCATAAGACATACCCGGTCCGGTCTCTCACCGGTAAGCATATCACGAAAATAAACAGGGCTGTCTTCCGTCAGGTAAAATTTCCTGGCGCTCACAGGACGATTCAGAAATTCAGAGAGCGGCCGGGGTGGGAAAATTTCAGGCAGGACAGCTCCTTTGGACTGCTTCAGGGCTTCCTTGGCCACTCTCTGCCAGCGTTCAATCCTCCTTTCCAGGCGCTCCGGAGGCAGCGGCTGCGAGTTAACTGTAAGCAGCGGTTGAATTTCCATAACTCCAAGTTCTGTGGCTTTCTGTATGATTAAATCAAAAGTGGCCGGCTTCGTTATGCCTGTTCCGAGAAGGACTCTTGTTTTTATTCTTTCTTCCCTGTATTCCAGCGGAAGCAACCAGGTCCTGTCCTTTTCTATGGTTTCCACTTCGGCCAGCAGCCGGCAACCCGTTCCGTCAGTCAGCCAGACTTTTTCTCCCGGCTTGATTCTGGCCACTCTGGCCAGGTGGTGATGTTCTTCGCCTTCCAGAAAGAACCGGCCGGCAGCTGGAGGAAGTTTTTTCACAAAAAATTGATTGCTGGTCAATTTCCTTTTTTCCCGGTGATTTTTTGATACCTCTCCAGAACTGAATGGTCCACCTCTTCCAGCTTCTCTCCTCTGAGCTCGGCCAGCCTGGCGAGCAGTGCCTTCTGTTCCTTATCGAGTTTATCCGGTGTCCTGACGGTCACCCGGACATACAGGTCGCCACTGCGGTGCCCGCCAAGCTCTCTCAACCCGCCACCTTTTATCCGGAAAACCTCACCCGTCTGTACACCGGCTGGAATTTTCAGAATTTCGTTACCACCGGTGAGCAAGGGAATGGCAATTTTAGCTCCCAGAGCCGCCTGAGAAAAACTCAGGTCTATATCGCAATAAAGGTCGTTTCCTTTTCTCTGATAAAAAGGATGCCTTTTCACCTGAATGACCACATAGAGATCCCCCCTGGGCTGGCCGGGGTCTCCAGCCTCTCCCTCTCCAGCTATGCGGAGTCTGGTCCCGTCATCCACCCCGGCGGGAATCTTTACCCGCAGCTCTCTTTTCTGCCTGACCCTGCCCTTTCCGCCGCATTCTTCACAGGGAGTGGTGATTACTTCTCCCAGACCGCCGCAGTGAGAGCAGGTTCTGGTGATGGTAAAAAATCCCTGTTGATAACGAAGCTGGCCGCGGCCGTGACAGGCCGGACAGACAGCTTTCCTGGTTCCCGGTTTTAACCCGGAACCCTGGCAGACAGGGCAGAAATCGTCTCTGGTTATTTTTAATTCTTTTTCGGTGCCGGTGGCCACTTCTTCCAGAGTCACCTGCAACTCAAGAACGAGGTCCCGACCTCTGCGGGCGCGAGCTCTGCGTCCTGTTTCCCCGCCAAAAAACTCCGAAAAGCTGAACCCGAAAAAATTCCCCAGAATATCCTCAAAATCCTGGAAGATGGAAGAGTCAAAACCGTGAAATCCCTCATACCCGTGACCCTGCAATACCTGATGGCCGTAACGGTCGTAGATGGCTCTTTTTTCCGGGTCGATCAACACGCTGTATGCTTCCGCCGCCTCCTTGAACTTTTCTTCTGCTTCTTTATTCCCGGGATTGCGGTCTGGATGATATTTTAGGGCTGCCTGGCGGTAAGCTTTCTTTATTTCTTCGGGTGTGGCTGTTCTGGACACACCAAGGATTTCATAATAGTCCTTCTTCATCTCGACCGCTCACCTCCTTCTGTCTCCGCTCGATGATCTGCTGCAATTCTCCAGGAAGCAGGCCGGCAGAGGGTTTTATCTCAACCTTCTGTTCTCTTCCAGTGCCCACATCTCTGGCTGATACTTTAATAATACCATCGGCATCAATCTCAAAAGTTACGTCTATCTGGGGGACTCCAGCCGGAGCCGGCTCAATCCCGACCAGGTCGAAGGTGGCCAGAGAAGTGTTCTCACTGGCCAGCGGGCTTTCCCCCTGGAGCACATGAATGCGCACCCGCCGCTGGTTATCTTCCACCGTGGTAAAGGGCATGGTCTTGCGCGCCGGGATGGTGGTGTTTTTTTCTATTATCTTCTGAAAGGTTCCGTTTTCCGTTTCAATCCCGAGAGAAAACGGGGTGACATCCAGGAGCAAAACGAGGTCTCTGGACTTCCCTTTTATTATGCTGGCCTGAAGGGCTGCCCCCATGGCCACTATTTCATCCGGGTTGATGCGGGCGGCAGGCGGCCTGCGGAAAAATTCCGCCACCTTTTCCCTGACCAGCGGCATCCTGGTCTGACCGCCAACCAGTATCACTTCATCTATCTGGGAGATATCCATTCTGGCCTCTTCCAGCGCTTTCTGGCATATGGTCAGAGTTCTGTCCACCAGGTCGGCCGTCAGGCTTTCAAGGAAGCTCCGGTTTATGGTCTTCTGGATGTGAAGAGAATTTCCGCCGGAACTGGAAATAAACGGCAGGTTGATCTCGGTTTCCACCACAAAGGATAATTCTCTTTTAGCTTTTTCGGCCGCCTCTTTTATCCTCTGCAGGGCAAACCTGTCCTGGCTGAGGTCTATTCCGTGCTCCTTCCTGAATTCTTCCAGCAGCCAGCCGATAATTCTATTATCGAAATCGTCTCCCCCGAGAAAAGTGTCCCCGCTGGTGGAAAGAACATGGAACACCTCGTCCTGGATTTCCAGCACGGTGATATCAAAAGTTCCACCGCCCAGGTCGTAGACAGCCACCTGAACGTTTTTTCTGGTGTTGAAGCCGTAGGCCAGGCTGGCCGCCGTCGGCTCGTTGATGATCCGCAGGACATTAAGTCCGCAGATGGTGGCCGCATCTTTGGTCGCCTGCCTCTGATGGTCATTAAAGTAGGCGGGAACCGTGATGACGGCTTCTTCGACTTTAGTGCCGAGATAATTCTCGGCGCACTTTTTCAGGTATTCCAGAATATAAGCCGAAATCTCCTGCGGGGAGTACAGACGTCCTCCGGCCTCAATCAGAATATCACCGTTGGCCGCTTCCACCATTCTGTAAGGCAACCAACTGCGCAATCCCTCCATTTCCGGAGAATTATATTTCTTGCCTATCAGACGTTTAACCGAGTAGACGGTGTTCTCCGGATTGGTGATAGCCTGACGCCAGGCCGGAAGGCCCACCAGCACCTGTCCGCTGCCGGTAAAAGAAACAACCGAAGGGGTGGTGTTGTTTCCTTCGAGATTGGGGATGATGGTCGGGATATTCCCGTCCATAAAAGCCACACAGGAATAGGTGGTTCCCAGGTCTATTCCGATTACTTCGGCCATTATCAGTTCTTTTTCGGTATTAAAACTTTTACCATAGATGGCCGCAGAAGTCTATTGTGAATAAGATAACCTTTCTGCAGTTCCTCTTTAATTTCCGGCTCCGTAACCTCTGACGATTCTTCTGAGGCCAGAGCCTGATGCAGGTTCGGGTCGAACTTTCTGTCCTGAATTTCTATCGGTCTGACCCCGTACTTCTTCAGCAAATTCAGCATCATCCTGTAAATCAATTCCACTCCTTCGCGGAAAGTTTTTCCGTTGGCTTCATCTCCAGCGCTCTTAAGTGCTCGCTCAAAATTATCTACCACCGGCAGGAGGTCGCGAAGAATTTCGGTAAGAGCATATTGATAGAATTCTTCTTTCTCTCTTTCCGCGCGCTTTCTGACGTTTTCAGCCTCGGCCACCGCTCTGAGAAATTTATCCCTGAGTTCCTCCACAGTCTCTTTGAGTCTGGAGATTTCTTCTTCTTTCTGTTTGATTTCTGACTTCAGCTCCTCTATCAGCTTCTCCCTGCCGGATTCAGTTTCCCGAGCTGCGGTCTCGCCGGCACAGGATTCTTCCTTTTCTTCCGTTCCAGTCTGAAGATACTCAATCTCTTCCTGCTCGCTTACCTTGAAGGGAATTTCTCTCTGTGAATTCTGATTTTCCATATCTGGCATCTCCACTGAAGGAGAAGATGATTCGGGCTGTTTATTCTCCTGATCATCTCTTTTATTTTTTATATCGCTCATATCTCCACTCCTTTTTCCAGAGTATTGATCGTAACCGTAAGTCGTCTGGCAACATTATCCACCAGGGGAATTATTTTCTCATAGGGCAATCTTTTAGGACCTATGACGCCCAGCGAACCGAGAATCTGATTGCGATATCCGTAATGCGACAGGATGAGCGAGCAGTCAGCGATTTCTGGAAGACTCAACTCCGAACCAATTATCACCTTCACCCTATCCAGGCTGATCAGGTCCGAGAGAAGCTTTATCAGCCGGGCTTGCTCTTCGAAATTCTGGAATAAAGATTTTAATTTATTGAAATCAAACAGTTCCGCTTTGTCCAGCAATCTGGAAGTTCCCTGCAGAAATATCCGACCCTCCTCCTTTTCCAGCGAGGAATAACTTTTAAGGAGAGCAATCAATTTTTCCACCAGATCTTCATATCTCAACCTTAAACGCGGAAGCTCGCGGAAGAGATAATCCCGAACTTCGGCCAGAGTTCTTCCCCTGAAATTTTGATTCAAATACTGGGCCGCCCGGTCAAGTTCATGCTGGGTAAAAAGTGTCCGGGTCTCGAATATCTCCGTCTTCACCAGGTTGAAGGTGGACAGAACGACTATCATCACCCGGTTATCCTTCAATTTAACAAACTTAACCTGGTCAAAAGCCACTCTGGAAACCGGCGGTGAAATGACAAAAGCCAGATTGTCGGCATTGCTGGCTAAAATCTGACTGACCTGCATCAGCAGCCGGTCGAGTTCTCCAGAGCTGACATCAAGCTCTTCCGGATAGATTCGGAGCTCGGGCGGTACCTCTCTCAGCGTTTCTTCAAGCAGCGTGTTGACATAAAATCTGATACCCTCATCGGTAGGCAGCCTTCCGGCAGAGGTATGCGGCTGGTATAAATACCCCTGCTTCTCCAGGCTGGCCATGGTGTTTCTGATGGTCGCAGGAGATATCTGATAGCCAAGCTTTTCAGCCAGAGAGGCAGAACTCACCGGCCGGCCCGTCTGCAGATAAGAGGCTATAGTTAAATTTAATATAATTTTTTCCTTATTTTCTAACCTTACGTAAGCCATATCTTCCGTTTTTTCTTTATTTTAGCCTGAAAATTCAGAATTTGTCAATCTCCAGAAAAGAGTGCTAAATTAAACAATGGCCAGTCCGGCGTAGCCGACAACTTCTCTATAATCGCCGGTGACCTCGCCAGAAGTTTGATAGCTGATCAGTTTCCCTTCCCTGGCACCCAGGTTTCTGGCAGCTTCAAGCACCGCCGCTGTCGGTTGAAAGCCGCACATTGAGATTCCGTACTCGGTGACCACCCGGAAAAGCCCTTCCGGGTCGAGTTTCTCGATGAAGGAAATGGCCTTGAAATCAAGCTGTTCAGCCATTTTCTGACTGACATAATGACTCATATCGGTGCTGGCCACCAGCAGAACCGGCTCCCCGTATTTCTTTATTGCCTCCGCCAGCGCCTGGCCGAACTCTCTGAGCGCTGGCCAGTCTGCTCTGGGCGAGACCATGATCGGCACCACAGATATTTTCGGGTTAAAATACTGGAGAAAAGGCAGCTGAACTTCTATCGAATGCTCTTTCCGATGAGCTTCAGGATCTCTTGTGACCAGATCGGTATCATCGGTTATCAGGTCTGCCAGCCTGCTCTCTACCGGAACCTCGCCTAACGGGGTTAGCCAGGAGCCGGTATCATAAAGGGCCAGCAATGAGCTGATATGATGATGGGCCGGCCCCAGGATAACCGCCGTATCCGGAATTTCGACCGTAGAAAAAACCCTGCCGGCCACCGGTCCAGAATAAATGTATCCAGCATGAGGAGATACCACTCCGGCTGCTTTGATTCTCGGGATATCTTCACGGACAAAACCGCTTATCAGTCTTCTGAGTTCATCCGGGTCGTCCGGATAGAAATAACCGGCGACATATGAACGCCTTTTCATATATGCCCTCCTTCCAGGAACGAAAATCAAACGGTCTTTCTTTCTTCTTTGAAAGAAAGGCCGAGAGATTTCAGTTCGGTCAGAATCGGGCGGTAAATTTCCGGCACCGTCGGCGTCAGAACCCCTCGCTCGGGTATCCTTCCTTCCAGGATCAATTTTACTCCGATGGCCACCGGCAGTCCAACCGTCCTGGACATCGAGGTGCTTCCGCCCGGCTGTCCAAAATCGATCAGGGTGGAAGTTATAATTTCACCGGGTTTTGCTGGATACTCAGCCACAATTTCATGCTTGAGGACGGTCATGTCCCTCTCCCCTTCCCGGTACTGCATTTTTCCCACCATCAGGTGGAGAAGGAGATCCAGCGGAGAAGCTTTTCTCGAAGGAAGCGGTCTATCGCTGAACAGTCCCAGCCATTCGAAGGTAGCCATCACCTCCGAGTCGACGGTGATTTGAAGTCTCCGGCTAATTTCCGATTTAAGATCAACCAGAGCGGGAATTCCAAGATACTCCCGCATGAAGTCAGCGTAGGTTTCAGCCTGCCATTCCTTTTCGTCAACCTCAAGCAAACCCAGCTCGGCAATTTTTTTCATCCGCAGACACCAGCCCGGGTAACGAAGCGTTCCGCGCAACATGGTTTTTACTTCTTTAACCCCGTAGATATCGACATAAGCCACAGAATTTCGGTTGGGATAACCTTCAAAAACCCCGAGCCCGGGAATCTCAATCATCCGGAAATGGCTGAAAAGTTGCTCCGCCGGAACATATACCTCCTGTCCATCCAGCAAATACCGGGCATCGTTTCTCCCGGCCAGCAGCACACCGCGGGGGCTCCAGGAAAATTTGTAACCGAACGGATTATCCCTGGCTTCCGGAGCCGGTAGCCCGCCGCAATAGGATACAAAGCTTACCACCTTCCCGCCGGCCTGATGAATTTCATCGATCAGGCGCATGGCCTCCATATGGTCGATTCCAGGATCCAGGCCCAGCTCATTCAGAAATATCAAACCTTTTTCGCGGGCTTTTTCATCGAGGGCTCTCATCGCCGGGCTGACGTAGGAAGCTGTCACCAGATGTTTTCCGGCTTGGAGACAGATTTCAGCCACGTAAGGATGATAGGTGTACGGAACCAGGCTGATGACCACCTCGGACCTGGCGATCAGTTCGGTCAATTTCTCCCTGTCCTGCAGGTCCAGCTGATAAACGCTGGCTCCTGGATGTCCACCGGTCAGCCGCCGGGCTCTCTCCGGCTCGATGTCAGCTATTTCAAGTTCAATGTGGTCAAAACCGAGAAGATACTCAATGACCGGACCGGCAACCAGTCCGGCCCCGAGAAGACAGACTTTCCTTTTGTTATTCTCTTTCACCGCTTACTCCCTGACATTATTTTATTATTTAAGATAATTTTCAAGATAACGAAAATCGGGTGTGAGTTCACCGTTATAAACGATAACTGCCCTTTTCAGTTCGGGTTCAAGCTCGAGCCGATCATAAGGCACGGAATAATCGGCCCGGGCAATTGAGGGCACGTATTTCTTTAGCCCCTGGCTGAAATAAGTCGATGATTCGATCGGCAATTCAGCCGGGAGATTGTAAACAGCCATAACCACCGGCCCCCGACCGCTGAACCCATCGGCAGTTTCTCCGGTGAAAGGGTCGTAAACATAAACCGGGTTTTCTGAATCGGTGGCTTTCACCGTGCATTCGAGCGAACCGTTGACATCGCAGGAGATGTCGCCGATAACCTGGAGCCGCGGGCGCTCCTGAGTTCCGAACAATTTTTTCAAAAACTCCCGCGTGACGAAACGTGGATATCTGGGAGTCCAGAATATTCCGTTAATCAGAATGTTAAGGTAAGGGAGATATTCTTCAGTGACCGGATAGTATTTTTCCGGATTCTGGTAGTAATCCTGCAGCTCGAACTGATGATTTCCCTTCGGCCTGACCATATCCTCTTCCTTGAAAACAACTTTGTAGACGCGATGCGGCGAATAATATCCTTTCTCCACGGTTTCAGCCAGTTCTGATGGTTTTATTTCCACCGCCGGCAGCAGGTCGTATATTTCCTGAGCCCCCTGAGAAACATGCCCGTAACCGAAAAAGCCGCAGATAAAAGGAGTTATCTCAGCCGGCAGTCCCTCTTCCATTATCTGCCGGCCAACGGCTTTAATTACTTCCCTGATATGAGTCAGATTGGCATAGTGAACAGCCTGCTTGATTTTTAGAAAGGGTGTTTCCACTCCGAGCGTTTTAAGCCTCTGCCCGTAAGCCCAGAGCGAGTCAACCAGGCCGGCATGGCCGGCAAAATTGCCGAAGAAAAGCAGCCTCCTTCCCTGATCGTCGATAATTTTCTCGTAATCGATCAGGGTGCAGCCGAGTTCGATGATCCTTTTCAACATCGGCATGTTATGAGCCTGCCCTTTGATGGTATGGGAGAAAAAGACGTAAACTTTCCCGCGTTCAAACATACCGAGGGGAATTTCTTTGATGGCTATCACCACCCGGCTCGGGCAGAGGTCCTCCTGGACGATGGCACCGGCCGCCAGGTACTCGCTGTCCGGAAAAACTCTTATTTCAGAAGGCTGCACATAAAACTGCAGAGGATAATTTTCCTGCAGCTCTCTGACGTGGGAAGGAACAAGCGGAGCCCGCCTTTCCCAGCGGTTTATATCCTCTCTCCGGATGCCAACGTTGATTTTCATGTATGATTCCTTTCTGTGTATGATTTAGTTTTAATTATGTCATATTTTGAGAAACAAGGTCAAACCAGGACGTCCCTGATATCGTGGAAAGAATTCAAACTATTGACGACCTTAATCGGTTCGGACATAATAAACGGGATGATTCGCTTTTTTAACACCCTTTCTGGCACAGTCGAAGAATTTAAGACGCTGGTCCCGGGTGAGGTCCGGCTGTACACCTGTGGCCCGACTGTATACGATTATCCTCACATCGGAAATTATCGGGCCTACATTTTTGAAGACCTTTTGAAAAGATTTTTGCTGTTTGCCGGATATAAAGTGTTTCATGTGATGAATATAACTGACGTCGATGACAAGACTATCAGAGGAGCCAACCAGCTCGGGATATCCCTTCAGGAATATACGGCCAGGTACATCCAGGCTTTTTTCGAAGACATCAAAACGCTGAGAATCCTGCCGGCTGACGTCTACCCGAGAGCCACCGAGCACATTCCTGACATGGTGCGGATGATCAAAGGTCTACTGGAAAAAGGCTACGCATATTACAAAGAAGGCTCGATTTATTTCAGTATCAAAAAATTTCCTGCTTACGGACAGCTGGCCAAAATTAACCCGGAAGAGCTTAAGGCTGGAGCCAGAGTCGACGCTGACGAATACGAAAAGGAAAGCGTGCATGACTTTGCCCTCTGGAAAAAAGCCAAAGAGGGCGAGCCCTGCTGGGAAACCGAGCTCGGACCGGGACGGCCGGGCTGGCATATCGAATGCTCGGCTATGAGCACACGTTACCTGGGTCCGCAGCTCGATATCCACTGCGGCGGTGTTGACAATATCTTCCCCCACCACGAAAACGAGATCGCTCAGTCAGAAGCTTATTACGGGAAGAAATTCGTCAACTACTGGCTCCACTGCCATCACCTGGTGGTGGACGGAGAAAAAATGTCCAAATCAAAGGGCAATTTTTACACCCTGCGCGACCTGCTGGCGCGCGGTGTGGACCCGATAGACCTGCGTTTCTTCCTGCTTTCTACCCACTACCGGAAGATGCTGAATTTCACCTTTGACAACCTGGAACAGGCGAAAGCTTCGCGGCAGCGGATTCTGGATTTTCTCTACGAGATAGAACACCGTAAACTGGAGCCGGGTTCTGAACCTGAAATTACCTCTCTGGCGGAAAAAGCCCTGGCCGATTTCAGAGAAGGACTCTCCGACGACCTTAACATTTCAGCTGCCCTGGCCGCTGTCTTCGAATTCATTCGCGAAATAAACAACCGACTGGCCAGAAACGCGGTCAAACAGGATGACCGGGAGAAGATTCTGAACACCATGAGAGAATTCGACCGGGTGCTGGCCATCCTGCCGGAAAAGAAGGAAGAAACCCTGCCGCCGGAAATCCTGGCAAAGATAGAAGAAAGGGAGAAAGCGCGCCGGGAAAAGAACTTTGCTCTGGCTGATGCCATCCGCGAAGAACTCAGACAGCAGGGAATAATTCTCGAAGACACCAGAGAAGGTGTAAGGTGGAAAAAGATAAAATAGATTCGCCTCCGCTCGGGTTGCGGGGCGAGGAAATAGCCGCCTCCTACCTTGAAGAAAAGGGCTACAGGATTTTAGAAAAACACTTCTTTTTTCACCATACAGAAATCGACCTGATAGCCAGAGACGGCCATTACCTGGTTTTCATCGAGGTAAAAACCAGAAAGAGTGAAGATTTCGGCTTTCCTGAAGAGGCCATGACGGAAAGGAAGAAGTCCTATCTGAGAAAAGCAGCCGAAGGCTACCTTTACCTCAACCAGCTGAACAACGTTGACTGCCGTTTCGACGTCGTCTGCATCAGGTTCAACCGGGAAAATCAACCGGAAATAGAACATTTTATAAATGCTTTCGAATAATTTTCATCCAGGAGTAAAAAATGAAGAGAGGCCGTTTCCTTTTCTCCCTGTGTTTAATTCTGTTTCTCCTTTTCTGCATTGTTGCCGTCCTTGAAGCCCAGGTCATTCCTCCGCCGGAAGAAATACTCGGCTTCAGGGTCGGAGCCGATTACCATCTGATTACCTATGACCAGGCGATCGATTACTGGAAAAAGTTAGCCTCGGTCTCCGACCGGATCCAGCTCAGAGAGATGGGGAAGACCACTCTCGGGCTGACGATGTATTATGCCGTGATTTCTTCTCCGGAAAATCTGGCCAGCCTGGAAGAATACCGCTCGATCATCAAAAAACTTTCTCTGGCTAAGGGATTGACGGCAGAAGAAGCGGCCAGACTTGCCCGGAAGGGAAAAGCGGTGGTTTACATCGACGGCGGGCTTCACGCCACAGAATGCGCGCCTGCCCAGCATCTGGTTCAATTAGCCTACGACCTGGTTTCGGCTAAAGACGAAAAAACGCTGAAGATACTCAACGAGGTGATCTGCCTTCTTGTGTTTGCCAATCCGGACGGGATGAATATGGTGGCCGACTGGTATCATAAAAACGTCGGCACCCCCTTCGAAGTTTCTCCGATGCCTTATCTTTATCACTATTACGCCGGACACGACAACAATCGCGATTCCTACCCGGCCAACCTGAAAGAGACCCAGAACATAACCAGGCTGGTAAATCAGGAATGGTATCCGGTGATTCTTTACAACCATCATCAGACCGCTCCGTTTCCGGCCCGCATCTGGATCCCCCCCAACTCCGAACCGACCAACCCGAATGTTCATCCGTTGATCGTGCGCTGGCAGAACCTGATCGGCTCAGCCATGGGAGCGGCTTTCGACGCTGAGGGAAAAGAGGGAGCGATTTCCAGAATAGTTTTTGACACCTGGTATCCAGGATACGTAACTCAGGTGGTGGATTCGCACAACATAATTTCCATCCTGACTGAGACCGCCCTCTACCGATATGCCACCCCGAAGTTTTACACCGTCAGGGATTTCCCGCCTGAATACCAGGACCTGACGATGTCCGCCTTCTATCCGAGCCCCTGGAAGGGTGGCTGGTGGAGACTGCGGGATGCCGTTGATTATTGCCTGACCGCCTCCAAGGCGGTGCTGGAAGTGGCCGCCCGCTTCCGGGAAGAGCTTCTTTTCAACAAATACAGGATGGCCAGCGACGTAATGGCCAGATTTCAGAAAGAGCCTCCTTACGCCTGGATCTTTCCGCTCGAACAACCTGACCCCGGAAACCTCGCCCTGCTTCTGAACAGAATGATTCTGCTGGGGATTGAAGTCTATGAAGCTCAGGAAGATTTTATTTCCGACGGAGTGAGCTATCCGAAGGGTACCCTGGTAATTCCCATGAATCAGCCGTTCGCTCTGTTTGCCAAGAACATGCTGGAAGAGCAGCGTTATCCGGACCTGCGCAAATATCCTGACCTCTGGCAGGGATTGATTCAATCCAGAAAGATCGAAGGAGCACCGCTTGAAGCTTACGACATGATGGGCTGGACTCTCCCCTATCAATTCAACCTGAAGGTTCAGGCCGCCGGCACGCCTCTTTCTGTAAAGCTCAAACCGCTGTCATCGGTCAACCCTTCTTCCGGCAGAGTTGAAGGTTCCGGTTCGGCTGCTTATCTTCTGGACCACAGACAGAACGCTTCTTTCATCGCCATGAACCGCGTACTGAAACAGAAGGGAAAAATCGAATGGGCCAGAAATCAATTCACCCATGAAGGCAAAAATTATCCTGAGGGGACGATTATCGTCAGCGGTCTGAGCCGCGATTTTATGGAAAAACTTGCCCGGGAGCTCAACCTGAGAATTCAGGCCTGTTCCTCCCGACCGGCGGCGAAGACCAGCGAAATCAGAGCTCCGAGAGTGGCCATCTACCAGTCCTGGGTGGCGGTGGAAGACGAAGGCTGGACCAGGTTTGTGCTTGATGAGCATGAGTTCGCCTTCAAGGTTCTTCACGATTCAGACATCCGGGCCGGGCAGCTGGCCAGACAGTTCGATGCGATCATCATCCCGGACCATTATTCCACCGAGCTTCTGGTCAACGGATACCGGAAGGGCGATATGCCTCCGGATTATGTCGGAGGACTCGGCTCGCGCGGAATTAACAACCTTAAAGAGTTTGTGCGTGAGGGCGGAACTCTGATTTTGATGAATACCTCCTGCAATCTGGCCGCCGGCGAGTTTAAGTCACCCGTCAGAAATATACTGGAAAAAGCCAGAAGAGAGGAATTCAACTGTTCTGGCTCGATCCTTCTGGCGGAATTCGACGCTTCTCATCCTGTCGCCTACGGAATGGACCGACAGCAGCCGATTGTTTTTGCCGACAGCTGCGCTTTTGATGTCTTCCCTTCATTTGACCGGAAGAACTCGCCTGTAATAGTGGCTAAATACGCCGCGGATAACCTTCTGCTGAGCGGCTGGATCCACGGAGAAAAGCTCATCCAGCAGAAAGCGGCCGTGGTTGAAGTTCCGCTGGAAAAGGGACGGTTGATTCTGCTGGGCTTCCCGGTGCAGTTCCGGGCTCAACCCCGCGGCACCTTCAAGCTTCTTTTCAATTCGATCTTTTATTCTTCGATGAAGAAGGCAGAATAGCGGAGATATCAGCGCTTTTTTCAGACATAAAGCTGAGAGCAGCTTGTGGATGAGGAGGCTGCCGGCGGGAACAATTTTAAGGCGGGAGAAAGTAATTTCCCGGGATTTACACCTTAATGAAAATAATCTTCAGAAACCGGAGGCAGAAAACTTAAAGGCGGGACTCGCGGCTGGCCTGGTGAAATCGCCGCACTTCCACCACCCGGCGCACCTCAGCCGTATCGCCGGTCATCTTAGCCAGAGTGGAAATCGTCAGATGAAGAAGGGGATGGACAAAATCCGGGGCAATCTCCGCCAGTGGAACCATCACAAAATTTCTGAAGCTCAGGCGGGGATGGGGAATGACAAGCCTGTTAGTCTGCACCACGGTCCTTTCCGCCAGAAGAATGTCAATGTCGATAACCCTCGGACCTTTTTCGCACGTCGGCTGGCGTTTCATCCTCTGTTCTATTTCTTTTACGGTGTTGAGCAGGGCCAGCGGACTGCGGCTGGTTTCAACTTCCAGCACCTGATTGTAAAACCAGGGCTGGTCAAGGTAATCGACCGGTTCTGTTTCGTAAACGGAAGACTGGCGGATAATCCGGACACCGGCTTTCTGAAGCAGGCTGCGTGCCTGAGCCAGATTGCGGCTTCTGTTTCCGAGGTTGCTGCCGAGCGAAAGAAAGCATCTCATTTTTAGCCGTAAATATTAGCACCAACCGGCAAAAAATCAATACCTGAAGACGGTTTTTTTAAAATTTTTTTCCGGAAGCCTGACCTCTAAGCACAGAGCCAGGTCGACGGCCGGTAAAAAGGCCTTTCTCCAGCACCATTTCCCCGTTGACCAGAACATAGGCAATCCCGGCGCTGTACTGATGTGGTTCGTGGAAAGTGGCCAGGTCTTTTACTTCTGCCGGGTTGAAAATCGTTATGTCGGCATAATATCCCTCTTTTATCATGCCCCGGTTTTTCAGCCTCATGGTCTGAGCCGGAAGCGAGGTCATTTTCCTGACGGCCTCCTCCAGCGAGATTATGCCTTTTTCCCTGACGTAATGTCCCAGCGCTCTGGTGAAAGTTCCATAGCTTCTGGGGTGAGGGCTCCCCTGTCCTGGAACCTGCAGGCCGCCGTCCGAACCGATCATCACATAAGGAAGTTTCATCAAATTTTCAACGTCCTTTTCGTCCATCTGGAAAAAGATGGCTGAAACATCCCCCTCTTTCACCAGGTCGATGATCAGGTCAGCTCCGCTTTCTACCGTGGCCGGCCTGCCCAGAAGAGTGAGAATCTCTTTGAGATTTTTGCCTTCGTATGCGGGGAATTTGCGGCTGCGAGCGATGTAGATTGTTTCCAGTTTATCTATACCTCTCCTGGAGGTAAGTCGATTCCTTATTATCGTCTGCCTGACTCTTTCATAAATCTCCGGGTCCTGAAGTCTCTGCAGAAATTTTTCCCGGCCGCCTTCAAACACTTCCTGGGGCAGACTGCTGGTGAAACCGGAACTGGTGGCTGTGTATGGATATTGATCCATCACCACTTCCACCCCCCGGGCCCGGGCCGCTTCCAACGGAGTGGTAATTCTCTCAATCTCATTCCAGACATCTTCATCAGCCAGTTTGATGTGCGAGATGACCACGGGAATCCTGTTTTTCTCGCCGACGGCAATGGCTTCCTCAATCGCTTCGGTAATCTTTTTTCCCTGATTTCTGATGTGAGAAGCGTAAAAACCTCCGAGTTCACCCACAACCGATGCCAGCTCCACCAGCTCTTCAGTCGTCGAATAGGTACCGGGAAGATAAGCGAGTCCGGTGGACAGGCCAAGCGCTCCGGCCAGTAGTTCCTGCCGCAGCAGTTGTTTCATCCTGGCCATTTCTTCCGGGTCGGGCGGACCCATCTTCATGCCCATTACTTCGCGTCTGATGGTGTTGTGGCCAGCCAGGGTGCCAAAGTTGCAGGCGATCCCGTTCTTTTCTACTTTTGCCAGAAATTCAGCCAGAGGAAATTCGTGGCCACCGCAATTCCCGCCGATCAACGTGGTCACCCCCTGTGAGATGTAATTCTCGCATCCCGGTATGGTTAAAAGATCTCTGTCGGCATGGGTATGAATGTCTATAAAGCCCGGTGCTACCACCAGACCTTCAGCTTCGATTATGGTTTTAGCCTTCACCTGATCCAGATGATCGCTTATGGCCACTATCTTTTTATTTTTTATGGCCAGGTCGGCCCTGAACCAGGGATTGCCGCTTCCATCTATCACCAGTCCATTCCTGATTACCAGGTCATACTGTTTTTCAGTACGGACACAGGCAGCAAAAATCAGGCTTAAGATTGAAAGCAGGATTAAAAATTTCGGGCAGGAAGCGCTGGTTTTTCGTTTCACCGCTCGACCTCCATTTTCTTTCTATCGTTTTACTTTATATTTATTTTTCTTAATCAATGTCAATAAAAATATTCTTTCGGGCACAGACATAGTATCCAGGGTAAGGGTGGTATATGGAGGCGGCGTGGTGGTAGGCCAGCTATTGGGATAGGGGTTGAAGAGGCAAAGGGATTTATCAGGCTGGCACTTGAAAAA
>JBASPX010000042.1:0-10594 GCA_049659625.1 Candidatus Saccharicenans sp.
TTTTTCAAGTGCCAGCCTGATAAATCCCTTTGCCTCTTCAACCCCTATCCCAATAGCTGGCCTACCACCACGCCGCCTCCATATACCACCCTTACCCTGGATACTATGTCTGTGCCCGAAAGAATATAAGAATTTGACTTAAAAAGCGCAGGTGAATTAATTTGGAACCAACTGAAAACTTGGAAGGAGGGGCATATGCCAGCAGAAAAGAAAACAGCCGGGAAATTGCCAGGGCTTTTGAGACGACCGGGAACAATGTTCTCAGCCGTCATTCTGGCGGTCCTGCTCTGCACTCTAGCTGCTGGGGCAAAACAGGCGGGAGCTTCAGGTCCGGCGTTAAAATACCCGTATTCTGCAGATGAACTTTTCCGTATCTGTCGACCTGCAGTCTACCAGGGCAGCCGGCTCAATGAAATTGCCTTTCCTCTCGGTGGGATCGGTACCGGCACCATCTCACTCGGCGGACGCGGGCAGCTGCGCGACTGGGAAATCTTCAACCGCCCTGGCAAGGGAATCAATTTCCCCTTCACCTTCTTTGCCATTTACGTCGAGGCCGGCGGACGGAAGCACAGCCGGGTGCTGGAAGCCCGGCTCGAACCGCCTTACTCCGGAGGTCACGGAATTCCCCGGGAACGGGTACCGGGTCTTCCTCGCTTCAGGCAGGCTGTATTCCGCGGGGAGTATCCTCTGGCCGAAGTTGAATTGAGCGAACCCGACCTCCCGGTGAAGGTAATGCTTGAAGCCTTCAATCCGTTTATCCCCGGCGACCCGGAAAATTCCGGTCTTCCGCTCGCCGTGCTTAAGTACCATGTGAAAAACCTCACCGATAAAGAAATAAAAATCACTCTGGCCGGCTCGATGGCCAATCCGGTAGGCTTTGACGGGCAGGGGGAGTTTAACTCGCTCTTTAACGCAGTTTTCGGGCAGAATGTGAATAGAATAATAAAGGGGCGGGTGTCGGGGATCTATTTCTTTTCAAAGAAAGTTCTGCCTGAATCTCCAGCTTACGGAACGCTGGCGCTGGCCACCACCTGGCCCGACCTGACTTATGTTTCTCACTGGGTGCGCGGGGAATGGTGGGATGACCTTCATATTTTCTGGGACGATTTTTCGGACGACGGCCAGCTCAGCAACCTGGATGAAGAAAGTCCCTCGCCGGACGGCCGCACTGATGTCGGCACCCTCGGACTCAAAGCGACCATCCCGCCGGGCAGCGAGGTAGTTCTTCCTTTTGTCATCAGCTGGCACTATCCCAACCTGCTTAATTATTTTGATATAGTCCGTGAGCAGCGCGGGCGCCTGTTCCATCCTTATTACACGAAAAAATTTAAGGACGCCTGGGAGGTGGCCGAGTATCTTTTTGACAACCTGGAACAGCTCGAAAAGAAAACCCATGATTTCCGGGAGGCATTTTTCTCTTCCAGCCTTCCTGAGTATGTGCTCGATGCCGTCTCGAGCCAGGCTTCGATCATCCGCACGCCGACCTGTCTCTGGCTTGATGACGGCCGGTTTTTTGCCTTTGAAGGCTGCAGCGACCGCTCGGGTTGCTGTCCGCTCAACTGCGCTCACGTCTGGAATTATGCCCAGACGCTGGCTTTCCTTTTTTCTGGGCTCGAACGCTCGATGCGCGAAACCGATTTTCTGGTGAACGTCAAACCCGACGGAGCGATGGTTTTCCGGACAAGCCTGCCTACCGGAGAAAAACTATGGGGGTTCAAGCCGGCGGCCGACGGCCAGCTCGGCCGCATTATTAATCTGTACCGCGACTGGCAGATCAGCGGAGACCTTAACTTCCTTAAAAAACTCTGGCCGCAGGCGAAAAAGGCGCTGGAGTATGCCTGGATCGCCTGGGACAGAGACCGGGACGGTCTTCTGGAAGACGAACAGCATAACACCTACGACATCGAATTTTTCGGACCGAATTCAATGCTCAGCGGTTTCTATCTTGGAGCCCTTGAAGCCGGAGCCAGGATGGCTGAAGCCGTCGGCGACAGTAAGGCGGCAGCTCAGTATCGTCAGGTCCTGGGCCGCGGCCAGAAAAATTATCAGGCGCTTCTCTGGAACGGCGAGTTCTTCATCCAGAAATACGACCGGGCGCTGGAGAAAAAATACCAGTACGGAGAAGGCTGCCTTTCCGACCAGCTTCTCGGCCAGTGGCTGGCGATGGTGGCCGGCCTCGGGCGTTTTCTTGATAAATCTAAAATCGAAAAAGCCCTGGAGTCAATCTACCGCTATAACTTCAAGGATAATTTCTACGACTTTGCCAATGTTCAGAGGACTTATGCTCTGGCTGACGAAAAAGGGCTGCTGCTCTGCACCTGGCCGCGGGGCGGCCGGCCGCCCCTGCCCTTCCCGTATTCGGATGAAGTCTGGACCGGCATAGAGTATCATGTGGCCAGCCATTTGATTTATGAGGGGATGGTGAAGGAAGGGCTGACCATAGTGAAAGCCGTGCGCGAACGCTACGACGGCCGGCGCCGCAATCCCTGGAATGAGGTGGAGTGCGGACATCACTACGCCCGGGCAATGTCTTCCTGGGGCCTGCTTCTGGCTCTGTCGGGTTTCAGTTATTCGGCGCCGGAAGGACGGCTGGGCTTTGCTCCTGTCTTAAACCAGGAAGATTTCCGCACCTTCTGGTCTCTCGGCTTCGCCTGGGGCACTTACGAACAGCGCCTGGAAGGGAATAAAGTCTTCAGCATAAGGCTCAATCTGGAACATGGAGACTTTTACCTGCGCGAATTGAACCTTGAAATGCCGCCCGGTTTTTCTTCTGAAGTCCGGTCTGTAAGTTGCACTCTGGGCGGGAAGAATCTTAAGGCACAGGTGTTGCGGAGCGGGAAAAAAGTCACTTTGAAGTTCAGGCAGCCGGTTTCTCTTAAGGCTGGAGGATCGCTGGCTCTGAGGATTTTCTCTTGAGGAAATGTTTGTGCTGGTTGCCGTGTTAGGAGAATGAAATTTTATCCCGGCCTCTTCCAGGATAGGCAGTAAAAAATAGACAGAACCCGGCCGGAAATCAACCGCGGCACTTGACAGAAGGCTTTCTCTTATTATAATGTGAGTGAATATTCACTAACGTGAGGAGGACCGATGAAAAAATCGGTCTTTTTCCAGACGCCGGAATCACGCAAGGCCGACATCATCACTTCTGCTCTGAGAATCATCGACCGTAGCGGGATAAAGGCTCTGACCGTGGCCCGGCTGGCGCAGGAAGTGGGTTTTGTGGAGTCGGCCCTGTATCGCCATTTTAAGTCGAAACGCGACCTGATTCTCTTCATCCTGGACAGCATTCAGCAGGAAGCGCAAAGTCATTTTGCCGAGGTAGAAGACCAGATGAAGGACCCGCTGGAAGCTCTGAATCGACTGCTGCATCTTCACCTGAGTTTTCTCGAGCAGTATCCTGGCATCTTCAAGGTGATTTATTCGGACGAAATACATCTGGGCGATGAAGAATTGCTGAACAAGGTCAATCAATTAATATCCGAAATTGTCGGGTTTCTGAAGAAAATCATCCAGAAGGCGGTGAACGAAAAAAAGCTCAAAGCAGACCTTGATGTTACGGTAGCGGCCATGCATTTTCTCGGTCTGATTTATACGGCTTTTTCTTACTGGACGATTAAAAAACGCAAGGTACCGTTGAAGAAGATCTGCGGCGAGCTTTTCCGCGAGTATCTTGAAGGAGTGAAGGCCTGAAAGTTGATTTTCGAGCAGGTCAGCTTTAGGAGGCTTAAGAGGGCGGCAGGCGAAATAATTTGATGGGGCATTAATAGAGAAGGATGCCCTTCCGGCTTTTAACAGGCGGAGGTGAAAAGCATGGAAAAAATCTGGTCGAGGCTGCTGAAACTGAGCTGGCTGGTTATCTTTGTTATCATTCTGGTTACGGCGTTTCTGGTCCTGCAATTTAAACATCTTTACTACCAGAACAAATTCACCTCCTGGCTTCCGCAGGAGGATCCGGTGGTCAAGCTGCTGATTGACACGGGTGAAAAATTTGGCTCTAACGAGCTGGTGCTGGTCACGGTTAAAGCCAGAGAAGGAGAAACTTTTCGTCCGGACATCCTGCGAAGCCTCAAGCAGGCTACCGAGGAGCTCAGCCAGCGACCGGAAATTTTTTATGTGACTTCAATCATCTCGGCGCCGAACATTCAGTCGGTCGGGGGCGAGCTGGTGGTGGCTGATTTTCTGGAGGAAATTCCTGAGTCGGAAGAGGCGATTAAAAACAAACTTCAGGAAGCCCTTTCGAAGGAAAATTATGTCAGCACTTACATTTCTCCAGACGGTCGGTGGCTGGGCGCGGCGGTTTATCTCAGAAGCGGGGTTGACAGCGGAAAGACTTTTTCCGACGTGGTCAGGGCGGTGGTCGAAAAGCATCTGGCGGATAAGGCTGAAATCCATTATGCTGGTGAACCCTGCTTCACCTACTACGCTGACTGGTATCTGAAGAAAGACCTGAAACTGCTGGTCCCGGTGATAGTCATCACCGTCCTTCTGGTGCTGTATTTCAGTTTCCAGAATTTACGGGCTGTTTTTCTGCCTTCTCTGGTGGTCTGGTTGTCCACCGTCTGGGTTTTTGGATTGATGGGTCTATTCCGCGTGCCGATGAATCTTATCACCCCGGCTTTACCTGTTCTATTGATGGGCCTGGGTTCGGTTTACGGAATTCATATGGTCAATTCGCTGGAGCAGAACACCTCAGGAGGAATCAACAGGATTGAATCCATAGCCCGGCCTGCCGGACAGGTTGCACTGCCGATATTTCTGGCTGCAGCCACGACCATGATCGGGTTTATGTCGTTTCTCACGGCCAGACTCGGGTTGATCAGCAATTTTGGAATCTTTGCCGGTGCCGGGGTTATTCTGGCCATGGTTATCACCTATGCTTTTATTCCGGCTGCCTATTACCTTCTGCCCGAAAGAAGAGTAAAAAATAGAAAGAAGGTTATTTCTCTGAGCCATCCGGCAGTGCTGGACTGGATTTCAGGTGGGGTTATAAGGCATTCTAAAGCCATCATCCTTCTCGGCGCTTTTTTGTTTGTTTTTTCAATTTTATGGATACCGACCATAAGAAGAGAGGTCAATTTCACAGGTTATTTCCCTCCGGACAGCGAACCTCAGCAGTCCGACCGGGTGGTCAGGTCTAATTTTGACGGCGCAGCTCCTCTGAGTGTTTATTTCAGGACAGAAAATCTGAGGTCAGCCGGGGCCCTCCGGGTGCTTCGCCGGACTGAAAATTTTATAGCTTCACTCCCTCATTGTGGTCTGCCGCTTTCGGCGGCCGCGCTGGTGGAAGAGCTGAACGAAAAAATAAATGGCCGATTTTCTCTGCCTGAAACCGATGGTCAGGTGAGCAATCTCTGGTTCTTTCTGGAAGGACGGAATGAATTGCGGCAGCTGATCTCTGAGGATTTTAGAGAGGGGCTGGTCTTTTCCCGGACTTCTGGTACGAGGACTGAATTTCACTGGAAATTGCGAAAGGAGATAGATGCATTTCTTAAGAAGGAGATGAGTTCGAACTTCCGGGAAATCCCACTGGCCGGATTGCCTGCGGAGATGGTGGCTTCACTGAGGAAAGCCGAGGCCAGCTATCTTCTGGATGAAATCGAATGGCTGCTTAAAAGATATGCTCCTGGCTCGCAGTTTAACCGGAAAGAGGCAGAGAAAACGCTCGAAGAACTTATAGAGAACTGGCCGGGAGCAAACCATCCGGAGGTCCTCTCCAGCTGGCGTGGCGAAATAGAAAATTATATCCTGTCTGATTCTTTCGACTTTGAAATCTCGGAGTCTTTCAGACAGGTGCTGATAGAGAAGTTCATCAAGATGGCTGAAGCTGGTAAATATGGAGAGGAAGCTTTTCTGAGTGTTCTCCGGCAAGAAATCCCGTCAGAAATTTATGAGGAAGAAACAGCCCGGAGAGTATCCTCGACCCTCAACCTGAGGTGGAAAGAGGCCATAGAAGAGGTGGCTGTAAAAAAGATGCTGGGAAAGTTACAGCGGCTGATCGCCTCCGCGGCAGCTGAAGATGAGCACTTTGAACGGAGGTTGCTTGGTTTGCTTTTTGAACTGGCTGATTCTCTGGTGGTTATTCCGGAAGGCAGAGTCGGTGATTTGAGTCTGCCGGAAGGAAACTTCAGGCAGATCAATTTTGAACTCATAGAGCAGAGCGGACTGCCGCCGGCTCTCACCCAGCTTGACCATTATCTTTTCCTTTCGCAGCTTCAGTCGTTTGCCCTGGCCCTGGTACTGACATTTTTGTTGATGCTTCTCATCCGGAAATCTATGAAGCTTGGATTGATTTCCATCACGCCAATAATTTTTACCTTGGGAGTGGTGTACGGATTTTTTGGTCTGGCCGGGGTTGAACTCGATTATGTAACCATGATGGTGGCTTCGGTCTCCATCGGCGTGGGCATAGATTATGCAATCCATTTTGTCCACGGCGTGATGAGTGGATTGAAACAGGGCCTGAGCCGTGAAGAAGCCATAACCGCTTCCTTCAGAGAAAAAGGTGGTGCCATCATTGCCAATTCCCTGGCGGTGATGCTGGGCTTTGCCGTTCTGCTGCTGGCTTCGATGAATCCGCTGCGGACCTTCGGTGCGATTATGGTCGGTTCGATGTTCCTGGCAGCTCTTTCAGCCCTGACCCTTCTCCCGGCGCTGCTGCTCAGGGTGAAAATAGAGTGAGACGGAGGTTTCAACGGGGTTAAGACCGGAGTTGAGGAAAATGGAGTGAGGTTGGTCGGATGGAAGAAAAGCCGGGTCTGACCAGCAGTAACTGCCGGGTTTTTACAGGTGTTGAAAAGTATGAATCAGATAGTCAAATACAGGAGGAGTCAAATGATTGGAATTAGATGTTTTAATTTGCTTGCCAGAAGGAAAAAATTTTTCTGGTGTACCTCGTTACCAGTACTGTTGATACTGGTTGTTCTTTCACTGCAGTCTCCTGATCTTTGCGCTCAGAATCGGGGAGCGGAAATTCTAAAAGAGGTAGAGGAGCAGACCATCGGCCAGAAAGCACCCGCTGACCTTCAGGCTGAAATGATAATGATAATCAAAAACGCCAGGGGTGAGGAAAAGAAAAGGGAGCTCCTGGTCTGGACAAAAAATAATCCCGACCGGGATAACTGGCGTCTGATGAAGTTTTTAGCGCCTTCTGAGGTCAAGGACCTGGGTTTTCTGGTGCTGGCCGATGACCAGATGTACCTCTATCTTCCTGAATTCCAGCGGGTCAGGCGCATTGCTTCTCATAACAAGAAAGAAAGCTTTGTGGGTTCTGATTTTTCCTATGATGACCTGGGGTCCGCCCGCTTTTCGGCCTTTTTTGACCCTGAGCTTAAGGAAGAAAAAGACAAATTTTATATCCTGGAGCTGAAGAGAAAACAGGGGGCGAAGAAGCAGTATTCAAAAATAATACTCACCGTGGACAGAGAAACCATGATGCCGGTCAGAGCTGAACTTTATGATGACAGTGGTCAGCTTTTCAAAGTTGAAACTCAGGAAAACAGCCGGATCGGTAGATACTGGGTCCCGACAAAATTTGTCATGGAAAATGTAAAGACAGGGAGCAGCACGGTGCTGGAACTGCGCAACGTGAAGGTAGACCAGAACCTGAGCCCGGAGATTTTTACCGAAAGGTATCTCCGGCGTAGCTTCAGCCGGTAGAGAAGTGTGAGAATGTGCCGGCCTCACCTCCGAAAATTTCAGATTTGAGGTCTTTAATGAGCATTAGATTTCAACCGGGCAGATTGACTGACAGAGCGGCAATCCTGAGTACGAACAATGATTGCCTTTTGCCTCAAGGTAGAAAAATGACCGGGGTCATAGAGGAAGTTGATCGTCAGGTCGATCACGGCTATGGTAGTTTAGACATTAAGTTGAGAAGATTTCAGTTATTTGCCGCCGCTCTAAGCACAGAAGTCTTGGATTAGAAATTAAGTTTATTAAAGATTGGTATTATTTAATTTTATGACAGGGTGGGAGGTTAGAAATGAGAATACCGGTGACGTTCATGAAGATAATAAAAAATAGACAGAAGGTCCGGAAGAACACCATGGGTAAGGCTCTCGGACCAGAGTCCCGACTGATTTCCGCTATAGCGGCAGGGATTGTTCTTTTCTGGCTGTCGGCGGGATTCGGGCTGGCCCAGGCCGCTTTCGATTTTTCCGGGATGATCAAGCTTTTCCTTTCCTTCTACACCACAGGCAATGAAGATTATGCGATGTTTGCTCCTCATGAAGCCGGCGATTTTGCCTTTAAACGACTGGAAGGCCGGTTCAAACTGCAGGCTCGGGTGTCTGAAAAGGTCTCGGCCCAGCTTCGCCTGGATGCTTTTTCTCATCCCGAGGCTTTTTTCCCGGGTGGAAGCTTTCCTGAATCAAGTCCGCTGGGCAGCCCGATGAGCACCGAGCCGTTCGAGCTTTCCCTTTATGAAGCCTTCATCAAGGTTAATCATTTCCTGCTTAGAAACCTCGATCTTACTATTGGCAAGCAGCGGATTCAGTGGGGCACAGCCGATAAATTGAACGTGGTCAACAATCTGAATCCGGTGGATTTCGCCAATTTTTTGACTTTTGATCCGGATTATTACCTGGAACGAAGGCCGCAGACAGCCATCAATCTGGAATACTATTTCGGGTCTCAAAGCAAGCTTCAGGCTGTCTGGTTGCCCCAGCCTCAATATGCTCCACTTCCCGCCGATTTTTCCGGGATGATCAGGGCCAATCTGGCCGGGTTGCCGGATCCGGAAATTATCCTGATGAAGGACACTTCTAAATTAAAGAATACCAGCTTCGGTCTGAGATTTTCGACCAATCTTTTTAAGGTCGATTTCGGGCTGAGCTACTACAGGGGAAATTTCGATCTGCCCTATGTTCTGGGTGTGGAGCTCAGTTCACCCCTGCAGCCGGCACCAGCCCGGGTTTATTTTACCTATCCGAAAAAGCAGGTACTCGGGCTGGAGCTGGCGGGTGAGGTGAAATCGGTCGGATTCTGGGCAGAGGTGGCCAGGGTACAGCCGGAGAAAATTCTCGGCTGGCTGGATACATACATGATCGTTGGCAATGAAATATATCCGGTACACTCGGTTTTTCCCCTGATGGAGAGTGATTACTGGCAGTGGATTATCGGGATGGATTACACCTTTTCAGTGGCCCACGGGCTTTATGTCAATTTCCAGTATCTGCGGGGGCTTTTTGATGAGGCCAGCTTCGGCGGCCAGGCTGCTACCTATTTCGGGTTGAGAAAAGGGATGTGGTTTGGTCAGGTCCAGGATTATCTGGCGGGAAGGGCGGAATTGAGAATGTTAAAGGGCGACCTTAAGGCAGGTCTTAATGCAGTCTGGAGTCCTGGCTCTGGAGATATGAGCCGGGATTCGGCCATCTTCTATCCGTCGATTGAATACAGGGTACATGATGCTATCTCGCTTCAGGCAGGCGGTATCTTGGCTGCGGGCGATTTATATCAGTCGAAGTTTGGCCCCTTCAGGCACGACCGTGTGTTTTACCTTATGACCAGACTGTCCTTCTGAATCAGGGAACGTGATTGTTATCTGGAGCTTTTAATATGTATTGTCTTACCGTTTTTGATAAACTTAAATATTGATGAGAAGAAATGAGTTCGGGATATTTTTCCTGCTGCCCTACCTGCTTGTTATCAGTATTTTCAGCCTGGTTTCCCATCTGAATCGCCAGGCAATCCAACTGGGTGTTGAAACTCTGGCCAAAGAACAACTTCAGGCCACGGCTTCCATCCTGAAAGTTAATATAAAAGAGCTTATAGACCGGCAGGTGCAGCCCTCACAGATTCTCGAGCGCTTTGCCGGTCTGGAAGATATTTATTTCATTGCCCTGCTGGATGATCAGGAAAGGATTATTGACTGGCATTCAAAGTTTGAGGGATATCTTCCCTTTTCCAGGCGCCAGCGACCGGCAGCCGAGTTCTGGATCATTGATTCTCCAATCGGATCAATCTTTAACCATTACTCATCTTTTACCACCTCGGACGGACGGGTTTATCATCTTTACCTTGGTTATTCCCTGGAAAATCTTGACCGGCTGCTTGAACATTCTCGCCGGAATTTCTGGCTTATGCTGGGGATTCTGGCTGCTGCCGGGCTTCTGATTTTCGCCGGAATTTACCGCCTGCATGCGAGCTTTCAGAAGGCTTCCATGGAAGCTATCAGGCAGGCTGAGGAGAAGGAAAGGTTCAGGGAAATCTCCGGCTTTACCGCCGGAGTAGCCCACGAGATCAAAAACCCCCTGAACAGCCTGGCGCTGTTGTTTGAACTTCTGGAGAAAAAATCTCCTCCGGAGCTGGCGCGGCAGGTGGAGCGAGGAAGGGGGGAGGTTCAGAAAATTGCCGCGGTGATCGATCGTTTTTCTGAAATCATCAAACCATTAAGCCTGAAAAAGGAAGTCATATCGTTCAGCGATATTATGAGGGAAGAAATCAACAACCTGCAGGTGCTGGCAGGCCAGAGAGGAGTTGAGATTGAATTTCATTGTCCCGAAAACATGGTCATCCTCGGTGATCGCCTGCTGCTCTCGCGGGTAGTTTCGAATTTGATCAAGAATGCCATCGAGGCTTCCACTCCCGGTCAGAA
>JBASPX010000043.1:0-17361 GCA_049659625.1 Candidatus Saccharicenans sp.
AGCGTCATATCTTTTTTCATGACAATTTCACGCTCGCTGTGGGAAACCAGGTCAAAGGCGCCTTCGTTGATCGGGGGCGGGGTGAACCAGTGATCGAGGTCAAAAGGCGAACCCTTTTTGAAGAACAGAGAGAACTGCCCGCCTTCAGGACCGAGCCAGAAACGGTCTTCGCCGCCGAAAGCGTTGATGTGGGGGTTGTTTTCCCCGGAAGAGATCAACTCGCGGTTTATCCAGCCAAAGCTGAGTCCGTCAGGTCCGCCGGCGCTGCTGGTCATTACCCGTCCCTGAATATCGGGGTTGACGGCGACCAGGGCTTTTCCGTTATTTCCGGTGAGGGTGATTACCTGAGTGTGCTTCTTCAAAAATTCCAGGTCATCCTTAAAAACAGTTCCCTGAACCTGAGTGGCTGGCTTTGTGCAGGAGACCATCAGGATGATGAAAGAAAAAGATAAGAACGTCAGCGACGATAAAATTATCTGCCGCATATTAACCTCCTTTTTCGAGCAGAAATAACATATCAGTTTTTCTCAACCATCTCAAAAAAATTATCCGTTTTTTCGGGAAGCCCGGTACTTTTTCATGGTTTCGGCAAACCACTCCCAGATCCGGCGGTGAAATTCCAGGCTGGGCGGGCTGGACTGGAGAAGCTCGTAGTAGCTGGTCGGCTGTTCGTCGGGCTTAAATTTTATCTTAAATTCCCGGTCCCACAGCCGATAGTTTTCCGGATGAAACTGCAGACCGATGACGTTCGGGTAGCGGGTATGCTCGATGGCTTCAACCACTTTCCCGTCGGGCGAAGTGGCAGCCACCACGAAGCCCAGGCCGAGCTTTTCTATCGCCTGGTGGTGGGAGCTCAGCACTCGCGGCCGGTCTTTTTCGGAGAAGCCCAGCCGGCGCACAAAAAAGCCCTGCGGAAGCAGCCTGATCCAGTGGAAGTTGTAACTGCTGAGCCTCAGGTCTGGATGAAGTTTGGGGTAAGGATTGTTGTGCCAGCGCTCCGGTCCGAGGTTGATTATGTCTTCAACGAAGTTTTTTCCGTATACTTCGGTCCAGATGTCCTGAACCAGAGTGCCTCCTGTGCCCACATTCAGGCTCTGGGCGCCGAGACAGATTCCCAGCACCGGAAGCTCCGGCCTGTTTTCCAGCCAGGCTTTGAAACCTGGATCCTGATGACCGCCGAGAAGGTGGAATATGGCTGAAAGTTCAAAATAGTGCCGGTAGGGGTCGGTGATTTCTGTCAGCAGGCTGGTTTTCTCTCCGTAGACTGCCGGCGGGATGTCGGGTCCGCCAAAAAAGATGATTCCGTCGGACCGGCCAAATATTTCTAAAAGTTCGTCGGTCAGTCCGTTCTTTTTGAATATGTTTTCCGGAGTAATGTCTGCCGAAAAAGGCCGGAAGGTAAACCAGGTGAGGTTGTTTTCCTGAACGTATTTTCTTGCCTCTTCATAATTGGTGGCTTCTTTCAGGTGATAGACGCCGGTGACCTTAAGGTCGGGAAGGTTGATGAATCCCTGCTGCCTCAGAGCCTGAAGATGACGCACGGTGCCGACCGATGGATAAAAAACAGTCAGATGGATTTCGTCCGTGCGGGCTGATTCCTGGCCGGTGGCCAGTCCTGAAAGGAATGCCAGCAGAATTAGAGCTGCGATTATCGAATTTTTTATTTTCATCTTTTCTCTCCGTTCTCCAGAAGAATTATATTAATGGTGGCTGACTGATTCAAACAAAAAAGAATATTCCGCGGAAATGATTTGAAAACAAACATCCCGGTGGAAACAGATGAGAGAGGAAAAGGGTCAGGAAGCGGAGGGAAGACATTACCGGTAAAGCAGGAAAAAGCCCGGGGATTTCGGGGTAGAGGTTTATGTCTCTCCGGAGAGATTGAGTATATAATATCGGAGGAGGGGTTAATGGAAGATGAAGTAAAGCGTGTGGAATGGCACGCCGGCTACAGAGGTGAGGAAAAGCCGCGGGCCGTGATTGTCGGCCAGGAGAGGCTGGAGGTGGTCAGGATAATTTCACAGAAAAGAATTAGAGATAAAACCGGCAGCCGCACCATCGAGGTTTTTAACTGCCTGCTCACTTCGGGAGAGAAGGTAAAGATAGAAAAAGTGCTGGGGGAATAAGCCGGTCAGGCTGACTTCCGCATGTCTTCCGGATGAATTTCTGCGGCGCAGAACAGTGCGCCTTAACCGGAATCTCTTCTCATAAGTTTATTCCACAGGCGATCGCTAATATATGAATGAATATTCATATATCGATGATTTCTGGTTTTTAATAACCTTTCTGTAGTTCGGTCAGGCAAGAAATTTTTTTCTTGATTTCTCTCCCCGACAGATGAAAACATAAAAAGGAGCCAGATGGCGACCTGAGAATTTGCAGAAATCGGTCAGAGCCGCCAGGAAGAAAACATGGCGGATAAAAATCCCTTCAGAGGAGAAAGCAAAATGAGAAAATTCAAATCAGCCGGTTTTTTTCTTCTTATGGTTTTAGCTCTGGGCTTTTTCTGCCATGCGGCCGGCAGCGCCTCCTCCAGCAGACAATCAACTTTCGTCCTGGGAAATCTCAGGGTCGGACCGGGCAGGACAGCCAGCGGCTTTCTGGAAGTCCCGCCGGGCAGGGATCCGGGAACGCGCATTCCGGTCACCGTGATCAACGGAAACAGGCCCGGCCGGGTTCTGGCGGCCGTGGCCGGAGTTCATCCTTATGAATATCCGCCGATACTGGCTCTTTACAGGATTAAAGAAATGCTCAGACCCGAAGAACTCAGCGGCACCTTGATTCTGGTGCACATCGCCAACCTGCCGGCCTTTCAGAAGCGCACGATTTATTACAACCCGTATGACTGGAAAAACCTCAACCGGGTTTTCCCCGGAGACCCCGCCGGAACACAGAGTCAGCGCATTGCGGCGGTGATCACGGCAGAAATCATCGAGAAGGTTGACGCCCTGGTTGACATGCACTGCGGCGACGGCAACGAAGCCCTGATTCCTTACACCTACTGGATGATTTCCGGGGACAGGGAACTTGACGCCGTAACCCGGGAGATGGCTCTGGCCTTTGGGTTGAAGCACATCATCATAGACAGCACCAGAAGCCAGGATATTAAAGAGTCAAAATACCTTGGCAACACGGCCATTCTCAGAAAAAAGCCGGCTATAACGACTGAGTCGGGTTATCTCGGGCGGGTGGACGAAGAAGCTGTGAGCGCCAACGTCAACGGTCTGCTGAACGTGATGAAATATTTCCGCATGCTACCCGGAGAAGTCAGGTTCCTTCATGATGCCGTCTGGGTTGATAGATACGAGGTGGTTTATTCAAACCACGATGGCCTTTTTTATCCGCGCTCCGGGATGGGCGATTATGTGAAAGCCGGAGAGGTGGTGGGAGTCATCACCGATTACCATGGTAACATTCTGGAAGAAGTAAAAGCGCCTTTTACCGGGATGCTGCTCTACATCATCGGCACGCCGCCCTGCAACCGAGGGGAACCGCTGTTTGAAGTGGGACGGATAAAAGAGTAAAAAGGCGCGCGGTGCTTCAGGGAGTCAGCTGAAATCAGGGCATCGGGCGGATTGAATTTTTTGATAGCCGGAGAACCCCTCGGCCGGCCTGTCTCCTGCGATCGGGGCGGTTGTGGAATTTTGCCGGGCGCAGCTTTATGCCCGGGGAAATTATCTGCGCGGCCTTCTGCCTGAAAGAAGCGCGCTGGCTGTCGGGAGGAGGGCAGTCTGTTTATATGGTCTTTACGGCCGATCAATCAGTGCCCGGGATAGACCGGAGGCTTTCTCTCGTCTAAAATATCAGCGTGAGTCTGGAATTTCTTGCCGGGCTACCGGAGTTCAGGGCCCTGGTAGCCAGATTGAAAAAGGGGGAGGACTGTCTTTTTTTATCCGGCTTGATAGCCGAAGCCAGGCCTTATTTTTATGCTCTTCTCGCGCGCGAAATTGACCGTCCGGTGGTGGTGATAGCGCCGGAAAAATTTCAGCTTGATGAATTGAAGCAGGCGACCGAGAATTTTCTTTCGCTTCTCAGAATAAAGCGGGAAACGCGAATTCTTCCCTCCCTCGGGGCCGAGCCCTATCTCGAAGTCGAACCCCCGCTGGAGGCGGTGGCTTCCCGCATGCGCACTTTCTACAGCCTGATTCGGGGGCACAGTCCGCTTATTTTCACCACGCTCACCGGATTGTTGAAAAAAGTTCCACGGGCTGAGGTGCTCGAGAAATCGTTCATCAGGATAATGTCCGGGGACGAACTGGACCGCGACCGGCTGCTGGAGAAACTCGAAGAGTTCGGTTATGCGCACGAGGACCTGGTGGCTTCAGCCGGAGAGTATGCCTATCGTGGCGGGATTGTGGATATTTTTTCCGTCTGGTCGGATCACCCGGTTCGCCTTGAATTCAGCGGAAGCAAGATAGCCTCCCTGCGGGAGTTTGACGCCTCCACCCAGAGGTCGGTCAACCGGATAGATTCGGTGGTGATACCGTCCCTCAGAGAATTTCCCGGGACTGAAGATTTCATACGGGAATTCAGCCGGCGGGCTCGACTCCGGGACAGCCACAGCGCCGACCTGGAGAAAAAGATTGAACTGCTGCGCCAGGGAGAAATTTATCCCTCCTTTGTCTATTCGGCGATCCTGGTGTCGGATTATTTCGGAGAGGTTGTCGATCTGCTCGAACAGCCGCTTTTCATCATGGAAGAACCGGAGCTGCTGGAAAAAGAGTGGGAAAAAAAGAATAAGGAATGGCGCCGGGCTTTCGAGGAACTGGCTTCCCGCCGGAATTTTTATCTTCCTCCGGAGGAGATTTTTTCTGCGGAAGAATTGGAGGGGATCAGGAAGAGAGCGCTTAAAATCTCAATACTGGATCCCGGACTTCCGGTAGAAATTTTGCATTTTGGCTTTCAGCCGGTCCCCCGCTTTGACAATAAAATTCCGTTTTTCCTCCATTACCTGAGAAAACGCCAGGAAGAGCGCGACCTCTGTTACATTTTTCTTTCGAACCCCGGACGACGTGAGCGTCTGGCAGCAGTCTTGAGGGATGAAGATATACCGGTGAGAATTCCGGCCGACCCGCGGGAAGTTCCGAGGGGAGAGGACATCCTGCTGGTGGAAGGCAGTCTCCAGCGCGGGTTCAGCTATCCGCGAGAGAAAATCTTTTTCTTTGCGGAAAGGGACATATTTACGGAAGAGAAGGTCATCGTAAGCCGTGTTCCCCGGAAACTGTTTTTCTCTCAATTCCAGGACCTGAAGCAGGGCGATTTCGTCGTTCACACTGATTACGGGGTGGGACGCTTTAACGGTCTGAAAAAGGTGGAAGTGGACGGGCGGGCGCATGATTTTATCGAAATCGTCTACCGCGACGACGACCGGCTGCTGGTGCCGGTGGAGGACCTGAGCCTGGTGCAAAAATTTTCCAGCTCTCCCGGGCTTGTTCCTCAGCTCGACAAGCTGGGCTCAAAGACCTGGGCGAAGACAAAGGCCAGGGTTAAAAAAGCGGTCGAAGAGATCGCCCGTGAGCTTCTTGACCTCTACGCCCGCCGGAAGACCGTCCAGGGTTTTGCCTTCGCTCCCGACAGTCAGTGGGAAATGGAATTCGAGAGGATGTTTGCCTTTGAAGAGACAGAAGATCAGCTGAGAGCCATCCGGGAGGTCAAAAACGACATGGAGTCGCCCCGCCCCATGGACCGCCTGCTTTGCGGCGATGTCGGTTACGGGAAGACGGAGGTGGCCATGCGGGCGGCCTTCAAGGCGGTGATGAACGGCAAGCAGGTGGCCGTGCTCTGTCCGACGACGGTTCTGGCCGTCCAGCACCTGAACACTTTTCGCCAGCGGATGCTGCTGTTTCCGGTAAGGGTGGAAGCTCTTACCAGATTGCAGTCGCGAAAAGAACAGCAGCAGATAATCTCAGACCTGAAAAAGGGGTTTGTCGATATCATCATCGGCACTCACCGACTGCTTTCCCCGGATGTCCAGTTCCACGACCTGGGACTTCTGATAATAGATGAAGAACAGAGGTTTGGAGTAGCCCATAAAGAGAGAATCAAGCAGCTTAAAGCTAACATCGACGTTCTGACCATGACGGCCACCCCGATTCCCCGAACGCTGAACATGGCTCTGAGCGGACTGCGCGATATCAGTTTGATCGAAACGCCGCCGCGCGACCGGCTGGCCGTTCACACGGTGGTGGCTCCTTTTAACACCGGGTTGATCGCCTCGGCCATCAGGCGCGAGCTCGAGCGTCAGGGACAGGTTTATTATGTCCATAACCGGATAGAGGATATTGACCGGGTGGCCGAACTCATTCGCCGTCTGGTTCCGGAAGCCAGAGTAACCGCCATTCACGGTCGGATGAAAGGACCCGAGCTGGAAAAAAGGATGCTCGATTTCATAAACCAGAAATACAACGTGCTGGTTTCCACCACCATCATCGAGAACGGAATCGACATACCGCTGGTGAACACGCTGATCGTGGAAAGAGCTGACCTCTATGGTCTGGCCCAGCTTTACCAGCTGCGGGGTCGCGTCGGTCGTTCTTCCCGTCAGGCCTATGCCTATTTTCTGGTTCCTCCGCTTTACGAGCTCGGTCCGGAAGCGCGCGAAAGGCTGAAGGCGCTTAAGGAATTCAGCGAGCTGGGTTCAGGTTTCAGACTGGCCGCCCGCGACCTGGAAATAAGAGGGGCTGGAAACATACTGGGTCACCGCCAGCATGGGTTCATCGACGCTGTCGGGTACGAATATTTCCTGCAGCTTCTCGATAGGGCGGTCAGGGAACAGAAAGGCGAAAAGGTGGAGGAGGTCAAATGCGAAATCAGTCTGAAGGTTGATTTCCGCATACCGGAAGAATATCTGCCTCAGGTGAACCTGCGACTGAACCTTTACAAGAGGCTGTCCAGCCTGGAGAGCCCGGAAGAGGCTATGAGGATAAGAGAAGAAATACAGGACCGCTTTGGTCCCCCTCCTCCGGAAGTGGAAAACCTTTTCCTTTACGCTCAAATCAAGTACTATGCCCAGAAAATTCGCCTGAAATCCCTCGACCGGAGCGGCAGCCGTCTGGTGATAAAATTCCCGGCGGAAATTCATTTCAGGTGGCAGGGAGTTCAGTCGCTCCTCAAGCGTTACCGGGGTAGCGTCTCTCCCCTCGGCCTGATGACCTTCAACCTTCAGGCTGGGACTGACTTTGATTTCCTGCGGCAGGTTCTCCTTATCTTGAAGGAACTGTCTGGCTATACTATAATCAACTGAACTAACGGAAATAAAATATCATATGAAGAAAATCATCATTGCCATCGTTCTGATCCTGGCCATAGCCGCCGGTGCTTATTTCGGATACAGGCACCTGAAAGAAAAGCAGAAAATCCGGGAGGAAGCTGCCCGGGCGGAAAAAATTGTCCTGAGGGTGGAAGATAAAGTCTATACTCTGGCTGATTTCGAACGCTTTGTCCGGTTGATAAATCCTGATAACCCGGAAATGCCGGAAGAAGTGCTGGCAGAGCTGTTCACTCAATTTGTTGAGGACCGCCTGATCCTTTATTCTGCCAGAAAACGGGGGCTCGAACTTTCCCCTGAAGAGAAAGAGGCTTTTCTCAGGCAGATGCTGAGAGATTATCCGGTGGAGGAAGGCCTGGATAAAGAGCTCGCTTCAGACCCGGCGCTGGAAGAGAGTCTGCTGGTTAAGAAATACAAACATGAAAAAATAAAAGATGTTACGGTCACCGAAGAGGAGATAAAGAAGTACTACCAGGAGAACAAAAAAGATTTCCTGGTGCCGGAAAGAGTGAAGGTGAGTCAGATACTGGTGAAATCGAGCGACGAGGCGGTTAAACTCAGGGAACAGCTGCTGGGTGCCGGAGAGGAAAAATTCAGACAGGCGGCCAGGGAGTTTTCCCGCTCCCCCGATGCTTACAAGGGAGGGCTGATGGGCATTTTCAAGCCGGGCGAGCTGCCCTGGGATATGGAGAGGGTCATTTTCTCTCTGGAAGAGGGACAGATATCATCCGTTTTCCAGTCGGCTTACGGCTATCACCTGTTCCGGGTCGACCGGAAATATCCCCCGACACTGATGAGCCTGGAAGAAGCCACTCCCCGCATCCGCAACCTTTTGCTCGAAAAAAAGGTTAAAGATATAATTGAAAGAGAAATAGAAGAAATAAAAGCTACTTATTACTGGCAGGTGTTTCCGGAAAACCTGCCCTTTAAGTATGAAGGGAATAAAGATGACCGGTAAAAAATTGTGGCTGATAGTTCTGATAGTGGTCAGCAGCACGCTCCTGCTCTCTGGCGACGTGGTCGAAGAAATAGTGGCTATCGTCAACGGTGATGTCATCACTCTATCTGAATATCGCGAGCAGTTTAACAGCATGGTGAAAATGCTGCGCGCCCAGCTCAGTGGAGAGCAGTATTTCAAGGAATATGAAAAGCTTAAAGACTCGCTTCTGGATATGATGATTACCGACCTGCTGCTTCTGCAGAAAGCCCGGGAACAGAATCTGAATGTGAAGGAACAGTTGAAAGCCACCATAGAGCGAATTAAAGAAGATAATCACATTTCTTCTGATGAAGAGCTGATCAGAGCGATGGCCGCTCAGGGCATTGACTACAATGTCTGGGTTAAGGAGCTTGAAGAAAACCTTCTCCGCCAGGCGGTGATTTATATGGAGGTTGACAGAACCATTGTCCTGGACGACGCCGAGATAGTTTCCTATTACAAGAAAAAACCTGAAGAATTTGTGGTTCCCCCGGAATACCGGATCAAAGCTCTTTATCTGGCGAGCGCTACCAATCCTGAATACCAGCTGGAAGAAAAGAGGAAAACCATTTCGGAAAAGCTCATGAACGGGGTTGCTTTTGAAGAGCTGGTGGCTGAATTCTCAGAAGGCCCGAAAGAAAACGGGGGAGATCTTGGGTTTTTCAAAAAGGGAGAGCTCGAAAAAGCTATAGAGGAGGCCGTGGAAAAGCTCAAACCCGGGGAAGTCTCTCCCTGGATTCAGGCCCGCAACGGCTGGTATCTGGTAAAGCTGGAAGAGAAAAAGGAAAGTTATCAGAAAACCTTCGACCAGGCCCGCCAGGAAATCGAACAGAAGCTGTACATGCAGAAGAGGGAACAGAAAATTAACGAGTATGTGAAGAAACTGAAGGAAGAAAGCTACATAAAAATCCTCAACCCCAACCCGCTTAATCTTTGAGTTGCCGGCCGAAAGTCCGGCGCTTTTTTTATTTCTGACTTAAGTTGATTTAATACGGCTCAGGTTATAAAAACGGCCGCGGCCACCACTGTGGTCCATAGACCGCGAGCGCCCACTGCTGTCTGCGAAATGCTTCTGGTCCGGACGGTCAGGTGGTCGTTGATCTTATAATAATTCTCCCGACCGCGTTTGAAATTATGACGCGAATATGTTTCCCCGAGCTTGGTGGCTAGCATTTCGGCCGCCAGTTCTTCAGCCTGGGCGCCGGCTTCCTTCTCGCTTTCGCCGAAACCTTCGTGCTCGGCTAAGTATCCGTACTGATCTTTATTCTGAGGGATGGCCAGCCCGATCGAGGCTGAAATCAGGCGCTGAGCTTCATCGGTCGAATTTTCGCTCATCACCAGAAAGACAATCTGTCCGGGCTTGAGCTTCTTCAGACCCTCTGCCCGGCTGATCAGCTGGCATTCCGGCGGGAATATGCTTGATACCCGAACCAGGTTGAAGGGCGAAATGCCGGCTTCCCGGAGCGCCAGCTCAAAACTGACCAGCTTCTGGGGATGCTGTCCCCTGCCGCGGGTAAGAAAAACCTGCTTCGGTAGAATTGGCTCCATCTCCTCCTGTCCTTTCTTTATGATATATGACTGGAATCTATTTCTTTACAGTTTCCGGTGTTTCCACCACCGCGGTGACAGGCTCGTCAGGCTTGAAATCGATGTTTTTCGAGACTTCCCATTCTCCCAGGAGGACAAACTCTGAACCGTGGGCTCTGGCAAACAGACGAACAATCACCGGTTTCCAGTAGGGATTATTCTTGAAGGATTCCAGGGTTTTGCCCTCGACTCCGAAGTTGCTTTTCAGAGTGATGACGTCGCTGACTTCACCCGGCATCACCGGTTTTTTGCGGATGGCCGCCAGAAAGCAGTCGCCGAGGTTTTTTTCCTCGCCCTTGAATCTGAAAATGGCGTTAAAGTTGACATAGGAAAGAGGTTTGTCGCTGATGTTCTTTACCCGGAAGGAGATGACCGGGACCAGCACGAGTTTTGGAGGCCAGGCCCGATATTCCTTGCTTACCCACTTCGTTTCCACCTCAACCACTTCAATCGAATTCTTCAGTTCTTCATCGGACATTTTCTTGCAGGCCGGAAGGAACAGGCTTGAAACTGATATTAGGGCCATCAATATAAAAATTACAATTCTTTTCATTGGTAACCTCCAGACGATTGTCTTTTTAGTATAGCAGAAAAAAGCATGGAAAAGTAATACTTGTAAGTGGCCTGAGTTAAATTTAATAACCTGAGGATTATCTTTGTCCTTCAGCTCTCCTGACCAGGGCTGACACCGGAACCAGCTGCACTCCTGATTCGCCGGCGCGGGTGAGATAATATTTAATAGCTTCCAGCGTCTCGGGAAATGGATGGCCGATGCCGACAGCCTGACCGTTCTTACGGGCGAGCTGGAAAAGTTCCTGCAGCCTTTCCTTCACCCTTGTCCGGCCTTCGTCCGCGTCGAGAAAAACCTGACGGCTGGCCGCCGGAACTCCGTATTTTAGCGCCAGCTCGAAGGCTATCGACCTGGGGGTTGTTCTGCTGTCCAGGAAATACAGGTTTCTTTCTTTGAGGAAAGAAATTATCACTTCCATCAACTCGGGGCTCGAAGTCGCCTTTGATCCCATATGATTGTTCAGTCCTCGGGCCTCGGGAAGAAACTTCAGGTTCTCTTCTAAGATGGCCCTGACCTCCCGGGGACTCATCCCGGTGGTGATCAGCCCATCGGCTCCGGCGGATAGCGCATGATTATTGTTAAAGGCTTCAAGGGGCAGGTGGATTATAACTTCAAGACCATTTCTGACGGCCAGCTCGGCGCTCTCCCGGGCGTAAGTCGAACGGGGCAGGATGGCCACGGTCAGTGGCAGACGGAGGTTGATGAGTTCCTTCAGGAATTCCAGGTCTTCGCCAAGGTCGTCTATCACCAGCGCCACCTTAGGAGCTTCATTAACCTTTTTTACAGGAGGGGCCGCCGGGACTTCCACCGATTCTGGCGCTTCCCGCGGAGTTTTTCCGGACCTGACTATTTCCGGATAATGAAACACTATCCAGCCCTTCGTGCGGGAATTCTGGCTCAACCAGATGGTGACGACATTTTCTCCCGCCGGAGTTTTTTGCTGATCGACTCTGGTTTTGAGTTTTCTATTTTTAAGCGCAGAGAGGAGATTGCTCTTGCTCTTTCTGAAGGCAGAGCCGCTGGTTTTTACCGAAAAATAGATCAGGCCCTCGTCAGTCTTTTCTTCAGCGATGCTTTCTGCGTTAAAACCATGGAGTTCGAGCTGCTGCCTTATAAACTCAGGCAGGGAGACTTCACTCGCCGGCTGATTCGGGTTCAAAGTCTGGCTTTTCCAGGGGAGGTAGTGGGGCTTTTCCTGCTTGAAATTTAAGCCGTCCAGCCAGATGGCTGAGCCGAGCGCCAGGAGCAGTAAAATTACGCCGGTTTCATAAAGAGGGTTTGAGGGCAGTCTGATTTTTCTGAACTTTAATTTATCGCAGGGCATCAATTTCCTGAGGAGAGCATTTCTTTAGTTTTTTCCAGAAAGGCCTGATCAATTTTCTCTGAATAGGTGAGTTTCGCATCGAGCGGAACCGGGTTTTCCCAGAGGCGAGTTCCGGATTTAAGAGTGTATACCGCGGTTGTCAGCACCACCAAACTGCCGTCAGAAAGCGGGAAGATTTCTTGAAGACCGGCCAGCCCTGGTGTTTCAAGACCGATAACCTTCGCCCGGTTCAGGTCCTTCAGCACTCCGGCCACCACCTCGGCCGCGCCGGCCGTGGCCTGATTTACCCAGATGAAAAGCTTGATTTCCGGGAAGGCTGGACTGTCGGAGCAGGAGAGGGGCTGCTTTCTGTCGCGCGCCTGGATGAAAGCCGCTTCAGAGTCCTGGATGAAAAGGTTGATAATTTTCCTGGCTTCCTCCAGGCTTCCCAGCCAGCAGTTTCTCAGGTCGAGAACCACGGCATTCGGACGGGGCTGCGTTTTGAGTCTTGCCCGGAGCTGTTTGCTGATCGATTCGCTGGCTCCCTCATAGATGGCTGAAGGGTGGACGATGACCAGGCCGGAAGGCCCGGCCGTCATCGAACAGGATTCCTTGAAAATGAAATTCCGCTGAATTTCCTTCTCCAGAGTATCGCTGCCGCGGACGATTCTCAGTTTTACCGGTTGAGGATCGCTAACCTTCGGATCAGCCTGCAGCAGGAGCTGCACCTCGAGCAGGCTCATGTTCATGGTGTTGCGGTCGTTTATCGCGCTGATGGCGTCTCCCACCTTGAGACCGGCTTCGGCCGCGGGAGAATTTTCCCTGACGGTCACCACCACCGGGAACAAACCGTATTTTTTGTAAAGAACCAGCCCGGTGTCTCTGACCGGGGCTTTCTGATTGAGGTATCTGTTTCCGAGGTCGCGGTCAAGGTAAGCGGACAGGGGGTCGAGAGAATTCACCAGCCCTCGGTAAGCCCCTTCGCCAATCCGGACCGGATTCGGTTCTTCCAGGTAATCTGTTTTAATAAGATTCATCACCGTGCTTATAAGCTCGGCATCTGTCGGGTTAAACCTGGAAATCGGACTTCTGGCCGGCAGGAAGCGTCTGTCTAATAGCAGCACCGTGGCCATCAAAATAAGGACAGCCAGCAGATAAAGGTTTAAGTTTCTGGATTTCATATTATTTTCCTGTCTGGCGATTTTTATGGTTTCACCTTTTTTCTTATCTTTCTTCAGTTTCCGCTATAAATTAAATAAATTTTATCATCTTCTTTTCAGCCATTGCAAGGGATCGACCGGGCGGGCTTTGTGGCGGATTTCGAAATACAGGCATTCGCCTTTAAGCGAGTCGGAATCTCCGACGATGGCAATCGGCTGGCCGGCTCTGACCAGATCACCGGTCTTTACCAGGAAGCTGGCGCAGTGACCGTAAAGAGTGTAGTAGGAAAGGCCGTGGTCGATGATGATCAGGTTGCCGTATCCCTGAAAGTAATCGGCGAAGACTACCCGGCCGCCGTGAACGGCTTTTATCGTTCGGTCGTTTCCAGAGGGGACGATTTCTATTCCGTTGTTTACAGTGATCGTCTTGAACTTCGGGTGGACTTCTTTGCCGAATCTGGTTATCACCCGGCCGGAAAGCGGCCAGGGAAGCTGTCCTTTTTTCTCGTTGAGCGGGATGAAGGGCGAGGGAAGCGAAATTTCCTGAGCCTGGAGCCTCTTCAGCAGTTTCTGCAGTTCTTCGGTGCTTTCCTGAAGTTCGGACATCATCTGCAGGTAGGAGTCTTTGTTCTTTTTGATTTCAGACAGCAATCTCTGGCTTTTCTGTTCCTCTTCCACCAGCTTCGCCTGATTCTCCCGGGCCTGCCTCAGAAGGGAATCGGCTTCGGCCATTTTGTTTTTCAGGTCTGTTTCCAGCGACTGAAGCTCTTCGAGCGTTCTCAGGTAGCGGTTGATGGCTTCTCCCTGATATCGCGCGAGGAAGGTCAGGTACTTACTTTCCCGGAGCAGAGTCTCCAGATTGCTCGATTTAAGGAAAAAATGGGTGAAGTCCAGACGTCCGAACCTGTAAAGCGTAACCAGCGTCCTTTCCGCGGCTGCCCGTTCTTTTTCCAGGGTTTTTCTGGTCTGGTCAATTCTGGCTCTCAGTTCATTCATCTGGCGGAGCGTCAGGGTTCTTCTCAACTGAAGGGATTCTATTTCGTTCTGCAGGACTCTTTTGTTCAACCTTATTTTCTCCAGCGAAGAAAGAAGCGAAGCCTCTTTCTTTTCTTCTTCCCGGAGGCGGGATTTGAGGGACTCGATCTGCTGGTTTATCTGCTGGATTCTTTTTTCGATATCAGAAATAACCGCCTTCTGAGGTTGCCCGGCGGCGGTGAGTTCAGATAGAATAAATAAAAAGAGAAAAACTGAAAGAAAGGCCCCGGCGGGAAAAGAGGTTCTATTCGTTTTTATGGCTGAGTTTCGCGCGAACAGAAAGTGTAAGAACATTCTCTGAATCAAACTATTAATATCATAACTGAGGTCAGAGAGAAAGCCTGAAGGGAGAAATATGGCGGAATCAGCTCTTGAACTGAAAGAGATAGCCCGGAGAATCGGGCAGACAGCGCTGCAGGCGGTACGGCCTGACCGTCTGGTGGCCGACAGTGTCCGGCGCATCGGTTCGAGTTTGGTCATCGGCGGCCAGAACTTGAACCTGGATAAATTTGACCGGGTGGTGCTCATCAGTTTTGGCAAGGCAGGTGTTCCGCTGGCTGAAGCTATGCTGCCGCTTGTTGAAGATAAGCTTTATTCAGGGGTTGTTACCGGAAGCGAGAATTACCGGGAAGAGAGCGGACTTTTCTATTTTCCATCCTCACACCCTCTGCCGGACGATTGGAGCCTGAAAGCGGGACAGAAAGCTTATGAACTAGCGCTATCCCTGACTGAAAGAGACCTGCTGCTCATGCTGATTTCCGGGGGTGGATCGGCTCACCTCTGTCTGCCGGAAGAAGGTGTGCCCCTGGAAGAGAAGAGGCAGATTACGGAAAGGCTTATCAAAGCCGGTGCGGACATCAAGGAGCTGAACACTGTAAGGAAGCATATTTCGCGAATTAAAGGAGGACGTCTGGCCAGGGCCGCCTGGCCGGCCACCATATTTAACCTTATCGTTTCCGACGTCATCGGCAATGACCTGGAAAGCATTGCTTCCGGTCCAACCTGGCACGATTCGACCACTTACGAGCAGGCGGTAGCTGTTCTTGAAAAATATTCCCTCTGGGATGACTGCCCGGAGAACATCAGGCGAGTGCTGGAAGAGGGCAGGGCTGGATGGCGGGAAGAAACGATCAAAAAAGGAGACCGGGTGCTGGAAAAGGTAAGGCCGATTATCATAGGCGATAATCTCAGAGCTCTATATGCCGCCAAAGAGACAGCTCGCGGGTTCGGGCTGGAGACGGTCATCCTGACTTCTGAAGACCGGGGGGAGGCCAGGGAAGCTGCCCGAAGATATCTCGAGCGCTTGAAGGAATTTGCTCGGAAGGTGCGCGAGCAGAGGAGAGCTTTCTGTCTCCTGGCCGGGGGCGAACTCATCGTAACTGTCAGGGGAAAGGGGGCAGGCGGGCGCAACACCGAATTCATCCTGGCCAGTTTGCTGGAGATCATGAGAAGACCTGACGATTTCCAGGGAATCGACTGGTTGCTGATGAGTCTGGCCACTGACGGACGGGATGGCCCGACTGATTCGGCCGGGGCTTTTATTTCGCCGGAAAGCCTGGTTAAAGTGAGCGAGCTTGACCTGGCGCCAGAGATTTTCCTCGAAAACAATGATTCCTACACTTTTTTTAAGGCCATAGGAGGGTTGTTGAAAACCGGACCGACAGGCACCAACGTCATGGACCTGAGGGTTTTTCTGCTGTCTCCGGGTACCTGATGCCGGGAGGATTTTCTAAACCGGTTGAATTTCCGGGCAGAAACGTAAGATAATAAGAATGGAGATGGGAAACATGAAGGATGAAAAGTGGGTTGAAGAATTGAATCGCTACTTTGAGGGTCTGAGAATCATCGAAAAGTATCAGCAGGAAGCCAGGGAGCATTTTGATCAGTTCTGCGAATTCATCGTGGAGCCAGCCTTTGAAGCTCTGGAACAGGCTCTGGCCGCCAGAAAAATAAAAATCCGGTATAAAAGGGAAAGGTACAGTTCAATCCATCTGCAGGTGAATTTTCCCCAGAGTAATGTCGACAATTTTCATTACACCATAATCCTTCCGAAGAATTCGATAGAGCTCAAGCTGATTCTCAGGACGGCCGGCCGCAAAGACAGGAAATCGCCTCTGGTGGAAAAGGACAGGCCGTTTATGCCTGAAGTGAAGCCGGAAAACATTCTGAAGCTCAGCAAAGAAGACATAATTCTGGATGTTATCGATAAATTGAAAGAATTCAACTATGCCGCCAGGACTTCTCCGGATTGAGCTTTTCAGAGCTTCTTCTGCCGGATAAATTCCAGAATTTTTAAGAGGTAATCATATTCCGGACGGTCGAGCGTATTCTGGCTTATGTATTTGAAACGCAGAATGCCCCGCTCATCTATCAGGTAGACAGCCGGGATGTTCTGCTCCACCTGACTGCCTCCCCAGGAAGTAGTGAAAAGCCCGAGTCCTGAGGATACCTGATGGTCGGCGTCAATCAGAATCGGGAAGGGGAGCGGGATGTTTTCTTTGCTCAGGCTGAAGTCTTTCGGGAAAAGGCGGCGGTAACGTTCTACTGATTGTTTGCCCTTTTCGTCTAACCGGTCAAGATTTTCCGGATATTTCCAGTTTTTAATTTTGGCCATCTGGTCCGGAATGACTTCCAGCCACTTCTCCACGATTTCGCGTGGGTAGGGGAGGACGAAGAGAATTTCCAGGTTGTATTTCTTGCGTATCTGAGAGGTTCTTTCCAGTTCAGCCAGCTCCACGTATTTGTAATGGCAGATTGTGCACCAGCGATCGGGTCCGGCGTAGCCGCGGGGAAAAATGAGCATGACATTTTTGCCCTTCAGGCTTGAAAGGCGAATTTCCTGACCCTGGTAGGAGCGGAGGGAAAAGTCCGGCATCGGTTGTTCCAGGAGAGCCGGTCTGACCTGCTGTTCCTGGGCTGAAGCCAGGCCGGGAGCAGCTGGTTGAAATGCGAAAAGCATGCTGAGAAAAATTAAGGCGGTCAGCGTCTTTTTCATTGTAAAGCTCCTGTTCTTGATTCGGCTTTATTTTAGGCCAGGAAAGGGATTATTTTCCAGCAAATGATTGACTTGCTGGAACAAAAATATTATTAAGAATGAAAATTGCCGATGGAAACAGGGCGTTGTGTTTCAGGAGGTCGAGGGGGAAAGACCTTTATTCCGCCGCTCGTTTTTTGTTTTTCGGTCGTTTTTAATCTGCTGATGAGCAGTCTCGCGCTGGCCGATGGCGGGGTAAGGTCTGGAGAGCGAGGGCTGGACAGAGCCGTCTGGCTGCGCCAGCAGGGTCGGTACGAAGAATCTATTGCCATTCTTGAGAAAGAGGTTAACGACAGGAATTCCAGAGACGATGCGGAGTACAGAGCTCGTTGCTGGTTCAACTTAGCTCTTAATTACTGGAATCAGGGAGAAGTCAGCCGGGCTGAAAATGCTTTTATTTATGTTCTGGTTGTGGCTGAAAATTT
>JBASPX010000044.1:0-1855 GCA_049659625.1 Candidatus Saccharicenans sp.
GATTAAGAAAGCGTATACTGAATTTTAAGGGGGGGATCATAAAGTTGGAACATTATGCGGAAGTAGTGGATCAGATTTGTTCTAAGATTGAAACTAGTAAGGCTACTATCAAAAAGACAGAGTCGTATCTACATAAGCAATTACGTTCGGGTGCTCCGGTAGAACAATTCTCTGATTATTATTCATTGCTGGATAGTGAAGAGGGCCGTCTTAGCGGATTGAACGAAGCACTGAGAACACTGCAATCAGAATTACTAAACTACCACTTGAGTCAGCTGTAGAAGTTGACCTCTTATTTAGAAGAGAATCTCTATACTAAAAGAAGGAACAAAGCTATATTTTATTAGCTGTGTTCCTTCTTTAATGTTCCGAGGTTTTTCGTCTGTAAGGAGGCTTTTTTTAGAGTCGTACCCTCTACCCGCAATTAATTCGTCTCTATCAAAATATCTGTTACTCTCTTTGCTGAATTTCCTCAATTAAAATTTTCATCTCCGCGATCTCTCGCTCCTGTGCAGCTATGATCTCATCTGCTAATTTTCGAACACGCTCGTCTTCTATCGTTGCTCGTTCACTAGCCAAGATGGCAATGGAATGGTGTGGAATCATAGCTTGCATGTAATCCACATCATCTATCGTCGCCTGACTGCGCACCAACCATAAAGAAACACCGAAGATTAAAAAACTCGCTCCCAGTATGATAATATTCCATTTCTTATTATCATACATCTTCCACATAAACGATAGCATCACAACCGCCATCACGGATCCCATAATCAACGTCATTAAGAGCCGCATCTCGCTGAAATAAATATGATTTAGCTGAAATACATTCAAGAACATCAAAAAATACATAATTACCGTAGAGACCAAAATCATAATTCCAAAGCGCACATACTTCTTCATAACAATCTCCTCCTAGTTGTAATTACTCTTTACATCTCCTATCTCCATTATAGCCACACGCGGATGACGGGTCAAAAATCCTATTTCAATTTTGAGGAGGTCGCCCGTCAATCCATCAAACGCCTCTAGGGCTAGTAGGCGTGTAAAAATTAGAAACTTTGACTAATCCCTATATTCGAGAATTTTGAAATGCATTTACTTTTAAGTTGATTTTCATTCAGTGCCCTCTCTTTTTAGAGCTTCTGAAACAGAAGAGGCGGGTTCATCCTACCTTCTAGATCCACTCATAATCCCCACAACTTGATTTAAGTGCAACAGTGCTTTCTCCAGGAATGCCTGCTCGGACAAAACACACACAGAATGACCTTCTTGTTGTAAAGTTTCCACCTTTTGCATCTTCAAACTTCGCGGGTCTTCTTGAAAGAGATTGGTGTTCGCCTTTCCTACCACTAGAATCGTAGTGTCCTTAGTGACAGCTGCTTGCGGCTTCCCTCCTAAGGCAGTGACTAAGGCTTGCGCTTGTTTCCGCGACAACGTATCCAGTTTACCAGTAAATACAATTTTTTCGCCCCGCAACATATTACCGCCTGCCTTTCATCTTAGCTGGAAGGATTCTTTTCTCTATTTTACCCTTCTCGGAAGACTTTTATCAAGAACGATTAGCGAACGTGTATTCTTTGTGCAGAAATGCCCCTTATCTTCCTCTAAATCTAACATTAAACCCCTATTTACTTTAAACGGAATGGAAAAATAAAGGTTTTAAGCCACTTTCAGGTTGAATAATCGACGGACTACCCGTTAAAATCCACTAAATTTAGCATCGAGTAAAATTCCCCTCGAGTGTAATCGAAAAAATAAACAAATCAGAAAGTTTTTAGAGTATAATCGAAATATATGTATAAAAAGAAAATTATTAGAGTATGTTTGAAATATACTTGGAAATGAGACATAT
>JBASPX010000045.1:0-166545 GCA_049659625.1 Candidatus Saccharicenans sp.
AGTACGCCTATATCAAGCCGGATAGATTCATTCAGGCGTTGGAAAGTTCGCTGGCTCAGGCTGTTAGCTGAGGCTTAAAATGGAGAGATTACGATGGCTAAATTGCGAACAAAACTTGACACGGCCTCGGCTTTTAGCGATTGCTTGAATAAGTAATTATAAGTTCTTAAACCTAATATTAACTTTATAAAATACCTGCCTTAACAGAATAATTCCTGGTGCGACATGTGCGCCGTTTTTGATCTACCTGAAATAATAATAATAATTCAATATTCCGACCATATTATTTTATCAATCATTACTCTGTAAGTTGAATTACAGCAGCATATAGCAGAACAGAGCAGATATCCACAACTGCACAGAAAACTGTCAGCAGGGATTTCCACAGAATTAACAGGCAAGCAAATATTTGAAAATTAATAAGATAAAATTTATGTTAAATATATGTCGCATAAGTTATATTATGTAAACTAACATATGGCTTAGGCATCGGCCCGACCAAAAAATTCAGGGTTCTGACCTCAGTTTAATTTTTCGGGGTCTTCGTCGTCCTTCTGGTTCCCGGACCTGGATGCTGATTCCTGTTTAAGCTCTTTTATGATGTCTTCGAGTATTTTTATCAGTTCCTGTCTGGTTACTACCTGTTTCTTGAATTCAATTCTCAGCCTGAAGCTCTTCGTTTCCTTTGGAACGTAATTAAAAACAAAATATTTCGGCTTTTCCTTGGTTAACTCTTTTTTTTCCTTAAAAAGCCTGGTTAAATCGCGAGTATCTGTTCTGGTAAGCCGTCTTTCGATGATCTGATCAACGACCTGTTCCATTAAGCTCTCATTTTCAATCTTGGCGATCTCTATGATTGTGCTGCGGCTGGTAATGCCGGCTTTTTTAAGTTTTTCTCTGAGTGTTAGCGGTATCCTTGAAACAGATATTATTTCAGTAATGGTGGACCTGGCTTTGCCTATTTTTTCGGCGATTTCCTGGTGGCTGTAGCCGTAAAGGGTCATCAAAGCCCGGAGACCATCGGCCTCTTCAAAAATGTCCAGGTCTTTTCGCTGCAGGTTTTCGATTAGACTTATTTCCATGGCTTCTTTGTCGTCAACGGTCATCTCTATACAGGGAATTTCTTTCAGCCCGAGATTCCTGGAAGCCATGTAGCGTCTTTCGCCGGCTATAATTTCGAATTTTTCACCTTTGGGCCTGACTATAATCGGCTCCAGAACACCTTTAGCTTTTATCGACTCCATCAATTCCTGCAAATCTCCGAGTTCGCTTCTTGGCTGTCTGGGGTTCGGTTCTATCCGGTCGATAGGAATGATTCTTATCCTCGGAGCGGCCGATTTTGAGGCGATTAGCTCTACGAAATGAGGGTCATGCCTCATTACCAGGTTATCCGGAAGTCCTGATTTCTTATTTTTTTGCACGTTCTATTATCTCCTCGGCTATGGATTTATATTGCTGAGCCCCGATCGAATCCGGGGCAAAGGTAAAGATGCTTTCTTTGTAAGCCGGGCTCTCTTCGAGCTTGACACTCTTCGAGATAAACGTCTTGAAAACTTTGTCTCCGAAAACTTCAACTATCCGGTCCACCACATCCTTGGATATGTTTGTCCGTTTGTCGTGCAGGGTTATCACCACCCCGAGAATTTGCAGTTCCGGATTGGCAATTTTTTTGACCTTATCAATGGTTTCCAGAAGGTCATCCGTCCCTTCCAGGCAGAGATAAGATGACTGAATAGGAATCAGTATATGGGTAGAGGCCACCAGAGCGTTAAGAGTAATAAGTCCGAGGGTTGGCGGGGTATCTATAAAGATGAAATCATAATCATTCCTGACCACATTCAGGGCATCGCGAAGCCGGTAATGGCCGTCAAACTCGCCTATAAGCGCAGGCTCGAGCTTGGCCATAGAAATTCGGCTGATGGCCACGTTTAATCCCGGGACGGTGGATTTAACGATCACTTCATTGATGCTGGTATTTTTGTCCATAAGAACATCAAATAGTGATTTTGGAAAGGCATGAGGATTGTTCACTATGGAAATCGTGCTGTGTGCCTGTGGATCCATATCAACCAGAAGAACTCTATATCCCATCAAGGCAAGAGCCGATGAGACGTTGACACAGGTAGTCGTCTTACCCACTCCACCCTTTTGATTTGTAACGGCGACAATCAAGGTATTCCTCCAGCTTTCAGCTTTAATTAATATATACAGAAAAAAGAATGTAAAGACAAGAGAAAAATAAACAAATTTTTTTTACTGTCGGCATGCCGACATATCTATAAGTAATTGATAATAAAGAAAATGCCAGAGTGTTAAATTTTCAGTAATCTAATTTAATTTCCTGGGGTTGCTGCAATGCCCCGAGCCGATGCTCCTGGAGCAATTTGTTGAATTCGGCCAGATCCTTCCGCAAAAATTCATTGAGGGTTATTATCGAATCGAGAACTTTCTGGATTAATTCATCTGCTGAGTTGATTTCTGTGGTTGTGGGACCCCCGGGATGCCCCGCCAGATTCTGGATGAATGTCAGCAGTCTTATGTTAAAAGGTCCGCGCAGGAATTTCTCGTATGGAATCGAAAGCCCGGCCAGAGTCCCCTCAGTTTGAAATATCTCAGAGACCTGCCTGAACGATTTAAGAAAATTCAGGTACTCCAGCCGCAGTTTTTTCTTTGCACCTTCATCTTTTAGTGCCTCAATTTCAGCTCCTGTCTTTTCAAGAGAGCGGGAAAGGCTGGCCACGGAAGAAACAGCCCTGGCAAAAAGGTTGTTAACATAGTTGAGCTCCGCCACCAGCCGGTACTTGATATTTAATTCTTCCGTATTGAGCTCAAATCTCGGGTCGGGTAAAACCTCAAATTCTCTCCGATATTCATTCTCCCCTATCTTTATGACCACAGTATATTTTCCAGGCGGAACCTGGCACATCCCGGCAAAGACCGAGGCCTGAGGTCTTTCTCCGGTTTCTCTCCGGGGCATAAACTGAAGGTTCCAGTCCGTTCTGTTCAGTCCGGCTCTTTTCTGGATCGGAATTTCTGTCACCGTCTCGTTTTCGGAATTAAGTATCCTCAGTCTCACATCTCCTGATATATCTCTGCCGGCATAATATGTTATTCCCGCTCCCGGGGCAGGATTCCGGCCTCGGAACCCGAAGCTTGAATATACATCGCCACGGCTGGCGGAGACCAGCAAATATGCCGGGCGCACGGTGAACAGGTAAAAATCCTTGTCGAACAGCCCGGGTTCAAGCTCGCTCAGGAAATTGATGTTATCAAGGATCCAGATGCCTCGGCCGTGCGTGCCTATGATCAGGTCATTTTCTCTCGGATGAATCGCTATGTCGTGGACTGCTACTGTAGGCAAATTTGTCCCATGAATTTTGATCCAACTTAACCCACAGTTATAAGATACATAAATTCCAAATTCGGTTCCAATAAAAAGTAAATTTTTATTCGAAGGATGTTCTCTTATAACGTGAACCCAGCCGAATTCCGGCAGGTTTCCCCTGATGGATTTCCAGGTCTTTCCAGAATCCCGGGTCATATAGACGTAAGCCCGATAATCGTCGCTGCGGTGATTGTCAAAAGCCACGTAAGCGGTGCCTTCCTCAAAATGTGAAGCTTCAATCCTTGAACACCAGGGATTCTTCGGCAGGCCGGGGATGTTTCTGGTGACGTTCGTCCAGGTCTTTCCGCCATCCAGCGAGACATGAACATACCCGTCATCGCTCCCGCACCAGAGAATACCCGGTTTAACCGGCGATTCCGCGATGGCCGTTATCGTGCAGTGGACCTCTGCCCCGCTGTTCTCCATGGTTAAAGGTCCAACGCCGTCCATCTGCTTTTTCGGGTCGTTGGTGGTCAGGTCCGGGCTGATTCTCTCCCAGGAATTTCCACCGTCCTTTGAGCGGAAAAGAAAGTTTCCGGCGCAGTAGATTGTTTTGTTGTCGTGCGGCGATATCAGAATAGGAGCGTTCCAGTTAAAACGGTAGGGTGGTTCGTTAAGCGGAGCTTCAGGCCTGATTCCTTTACCCAGCCCGTGTCTCAGGTCCTTTTTCACCATTCCGTTGTTCTGGGAGTTGCAGTAAACGATGAAGCTGTTTTTCGGGTCCGGCCGCACGAAGAAGCCATCTCCCCCGTTGATGAATTCCCAGTGCTCATTCAGAATCCCCCGGCTATCAAGAGAATTAGACGGGCCACCCCAGCAGCCGTTGTCCTGAAGCCCGCAGTACACTCTGTAGGGAATGCTGAAATCGTAGCCAACCTGATAGACTTCAGCTGCGTCGATGCTGGTCACCGGCAGCCAGGTTTTTCCTCCGTCATAGCTAATGTCAATCCCCCCGTCATTCCCGTCGATAAGATGGAGCGGATTGGCCGGATTAATCCAGAGAGCGTGATGGTCAGGATGAGTCCCCTGCCCTATCGACCGGAACTTCTGGCCCATATCGTTCGAAACATAAAGCCCGGTCGACTGGACATATATTGTCCGATCGTCGGTTGGGTCCACATAGATGTGGCTGTAATAGAACGGCCTGTTGTTTACGGTTTTGTAGGTTCTGCTGTCAGCCGTTCTTTTCCAGCTTTCTCCGTAATCATCTGACCTCCAGATGCCGGGGTCCTGATGTTCTATCAGGGCATAGACCACACCCGGTTTGCTTCTGGCCACCGCCAGCCCGATGCGGCCGAGGATGCCTTCAGGCAGGTCCCGGGTCAGCTTCGTCCAGGTCAAGCCACCATCTGTCGACCTGTATATCCCGCTTCCCGGACCGCCGCTGATCATATGGTACGGCAGACGTCGATGTTCGTAGGCGGCAGCGTAGAGTATTTGAGAATTGCCCGGGTCCATCTCTAAGTCGCAAATGCCTGTGTTTTCGTTGATGTACAGGACTTTCTGCCAGGTTTTACCGCCGTCTATCGTTTTGTAAACGCCCCTTTCGGTATTCGCCCCCCAGAGATGTCCCATCGCCGCCACATAGACGACGTTAGGGTCTCCCCGGCTGATGATTATCCGGCTGATATGCCTGGTATCATTAAGGCCCATATGAGTCCAGGTTTTACCTCCGTCGGTGGATTTATAAACTCCGTCTCCCACCGTCACCGAATTACGGCAGGTGCTCTCTCCGGTTCCTACCCAGACGATTTCGGGCGAGGCCTGAGCCACAGCCACCGCGCCTACTGAGACGGTGCTCTCGTTATAGAAAACGGGAAACCAGCTTACCCCGTTATTTTCCGATTTCCAGAGCCCGCTCGGACCTACCGCGGCATAGATAATCCAGGGTTGTTTTTCCACCACGTCGACATCGACAGTTCGACCACCCGGAGTGGCCGGACCTATGTTTCTCCAGGTGATAAACTTGTTAAGAACCCCGGCGATTCTGCTGTCGTCCGCTTTGATTTCCGGTTTGCTCCTGGTTTGCGGGTTGATCAGCGAAAATGAAGAAAAGCAAAAAAATAAGAATAAAATCAGAAGGACTTTCCCGTTTGAGTGTTTTCTAAAAGACTTTTTGCCATTCGCCCTTTTCTTCCTTCGATTTTCCGGCAGAATCATTATGCCCTCCCTTATTTTTCTTTTGCCTGTGGCTGCCTGTTCATTATAAAATAATAAACCTTATGTTTGAAAAATTTTTTCAGATTGAGGAATTTTCTTGATATCTTTCACGTCAAAACCGGATGAACGGTTTTTTCGTATATCGGTTTGCGCGCCGATTTAAGATGAAGATGAAAAGGAGGAGGCATGGTCAGGCCTAAAAGCGTGGCTTCTGGTTTATTGGCTCTGTTGATGGTTTTTTTCTTATCGGTTCCGGGGAGAAGCGAAAAGACCTTCCCTTCTCCGGCCGAGGTGGCAACCAGGCTGAAGGAGCTGTCTTCCCGCCACTCTGAAATCTGCCGTTTGAGTTCCATCGGCAAATCATACGGCGGTCAGGAAATTTTCCTTCTGGAAGTAGCTGCCGGAAAGGACCGGACTAAACCCGTTGATAGACCGGGTGTTCTGGTGGTGGCAAACTCCGAAGGAATCCATCTTTCTGGCACGGTGGCGGCGCTTCAGCTGGCAGAATCGATTCTCGCCGCTTACGGAAAAGATAAAGCCTGGACGGATTTCCTTAACAGCCGGGCGGTTTACGTCATCCCCCTTTTGAATCCTGACGCCGCAGCCGCCTATTTTTCAAAACCTCTCCTGGAAAGAACCTTTAATTCCCGTCCGGTTGACGAGGACAATGACGGTCTCGTTGATGAGGATGGCCCGGAAGACCTCAACGGTGACGGACTGATCACCATGATGAGAGTTAAATCCCGGGAAGGCCGCTGGATCGTTGACCCGAAAAATCCCAGACTGATGAGGCAGGCTGACCCGAAAAAGGGAGAAAAAGGAGAATATGAACTTTACACCGAAGGAATCGACAACGACGGCGACGGCCTGTTCAACGAGGACGGTCCCGGCGGAGTAGAGATCAACCGCAACTTCCCGCACGACTTTGAATACTTCCAGAAACGGGCTGGCCTCTACCCTGTCTCCGAACCGGAAAGCGAAGCGCTTCTGAGGTTTATGTTTGAACACAAAAACATCGCCATGGTGATAAATTTCTCCACCGAGAACAATCTTCTGAACATGCAGCAGACCGGTCAGGCCAGAGTGGGTGCCGAGAGGGTCAGAGTTCCCCGTCAGTTTGCCAGCATGCTCGGGCTCGACCCGGATACTGAATATACGCTGAAGGAGATAGTTGATGCTCTGAAGGGCTCGGGTTTCGGCGGCGGAATGGAGATAGACGAAAGCCTGGTGGCCACGTTTCTTGGACTGGGCCCGGCCGTAACCCTCGACCGCTCGGACCAGGCCATCTATGAGGAATTGCAAAAAGATTACAAAAATATTCTGAAAGCAGCCGGGCTGGATTATCTGGAAAAAAGAGCCCGGGGTGTCGGCAAGGGTTCATTTGCCGCTTTCTGCTATTACCAGTACGGCGTTCCGGTTTTTTCCTTCGACCTCTGGCAGGTTCCGGAGCCGAAGAAAGAAGAAAAGAAGGATGAGCTGACCCCGGAGCGCCTGAAATCCATGTCTTCGGAAGAATTTTTAGCTCTGGGCGAGGAGAAAATCGCAGCTTTCCTCAAAGAGCGCGGCGCTCCGCCCAGCTTCAACGCCTCGATGCTGATAAAGATGGTCCAGTCGGGTCAGGTTACCCCGGCCCGGATGGCTGAGATGATGGAAAAAATGCCCAGAATGGCTGGTGCCGGCGGCCCGGCGGGCGAAGAACATCCGGATGCATATCTTCTGGCTTATTCCGATAACGTTCTGAAGGGCGCTGGCTTTGTTGACCGGAAACCGTTCAAACACCCACAGTTAGGCGAAGTGGAAATCGGCGGGTTCCTCCCCTATCTGAAGTATACTCCACCGCCTGACCAGCTCCAGGCCTCGGTTAAAGTTCACGTTGATTTCTGTCAGAAGCTGATGATGAAACTTCCGGAACTTTCGATAAAAGAGACAAAGGTGGAGAAGCTAGGAGCCGATCTTTACAGGATAACCGTCTACCTCCACAACAGCGGCTGGCTGCCGACCTCTTTTGCCCAGGGGCGGCGGGCTCTGACTGCCTACCCGATCAGGGTCACCCTCGGGCTTGACGGCAAGCAGAGAATCTTCGCCGGCCGACCGGTGGAAACCCTGCCCTTCCTGAACGGCGGCGAGGTCAGAAAGCTCGAGTGGACGGTTCAGGCAAGAAAAGGCTCCACCGTCAGGGTCAGAGTCTGGAGCAACAGAATAACGCCTGTGGAAAAGACGATTAAGCTTGATTAGGAGAGCGACCATGAGAAAAGCGATAAGCATTTTTTCGCTTCTGTTTTTGATAATTTTTGCCTCCGGGTTGAATCCGGTCGGTTCGTCCGAGCGCGGCAGCGCCGCCCGGCCTGAAGTCAGGTTGAGCTTTGACCATTTTTACGATCACGCGGAGCTGACGGATGCCCTGAAACAACTGCAGAAAGCCTATCCAGACCTGATGAAGCTCCAATCAATAGGCAAGTCGTACCAGGGACGGGACATCTGGGGGGTGATCATCACCAATCCCGCCACCGGTCCGGCCGAGCGCAAGCCCGGCTTTTACATAGACGGAAATATTCACGGGAATGAGATTCAGGGAACCGAAGTCGCCCTGTATACCATTTACTATCTGCTGAAGAATTCCGGCAAACTCGAATTTGTCGACCGGCTGCTTAACGCCAGAGCTTTCTACATAGTGCCCACCATGAACCCCGATGCGCGGGATTATTTCCTCCACATGCCGGCCGATTCCAACATGCCCCGCTCGGGACTTGTTCCCTACGACGACGACCGGGACGGGCTTTATGACGAAGACGGTCCGGATGACCTGGACGGCGACGGTTCGATTACCTTTATGCGCAAGCGCGATCCCGACGGGAATCTCAAAACCAGCCCTGACAATCCGCTGGTGATGGTTGCCTGCCGGCCGGGTGAAAAAGGCGAGTTCATCCTCCTCGGCCTTGAAGGAATAGACAACGACGGCGACGGTCAGGTCAACGAAGATGGTCCGGGCGGATACGATATGAACCGTAATTTCGGGTTCAACTGGCAACCGAATTACGTGCAGCGCGGTGCCGGTTATTATCCTTTCTGCTGGCCCGAAACTAAGGCTGTCAGGGATTTCCTCCTGGCCCATCCAAACATCATGGGTGCCCAGTCGTTCCATAACTACGGCGGAATGATCCTGCGCGGCCCCGGAGCGAAGAATCTAGGAGAAATTGTCCCTCAGGACAGACAGATTTACGATTACATCGGAAAACAGGGAGAAAAAATTCTTCCCGGCTACCGTTACATCGTCATCTACAAAGATATGTACACCGTCTACGGCGGCACGGTAGATTTCACCTATTATCTGCTGGGAATTTACACCTTCTCCAACGAGCTCGATTTTGACCAGTATGCCGGCACCCAGTCCGCTTCCCAGAGACGGGGTGGAGAGGAAGATGAGGAGGGTGCCCGAGGCCGGATGTTCCGGGCTGGAGCCGGTCTCGAAGAAATCCTCTATCATCAGCTGGTGCTGATGGGCGAGCAGTTAGTCGAGTGGAAACCTTACAAACACCCGCTTTACGGGGAGATTGAAATCGGCGGGATAAAAAAGACCGGCCGCCGCGTGCCGGCTCTCTTCCGCCTGGCTGAGACCTGTCACAGGAATGCCGCCTTCTGTCTGTACCATGCCGACCAGCTCCCGCTGCTTAAAGTCGACAGGGTTAACGTGAAGAAGCTCGAGAGCGGTCTCTATCAGGTAGACGTCAGGATTGCCAACGACCGGGTTACCCCGTCGATTTCTGCCCAGGCAGTGCAGCGAAAACTCCATCGGCCAGATCAGTTGAAAATCCAGGGCAAAGCCAGGCTGGTTTCGGCCGGCATCATCACCGACCGTTTCCGGGAGCTTACGGATCCGGTAAAAGTCAGGGAAAATTACCTGCAGGTGGAAAACGGCATCCCGGGGTTTGGCCACGTGGATTTCCGGCTTCTGGTCGAAGGCTCGGGTGAGATAAACCTGATTTACGACTCGCTTAAAGGCGGCTACATAGAGCAAAAAATCAGCCTTAAATAAAAATAAATCAGGCGCCTGTAGAAGTTAGCGGAAATTTATTTTGCTCTGTCATTGCGCGTGTGTGTCTGAGTGAGCGCCAGTCCGCGCTACGTGATCTATAGCCGGTGAGCAGGAGAGCTTTTGTAAGCTTCTGTCAGAAATGGCAGGCTCTCCCCTATTTCTGCGTTATAAGGATGAATTTAGCTGCTTCAAATCATAACTGATGACCTGCGCCGCGTGAAAGAGCTAAAAAAATTTTTTTCCTGCCGCTTGAAATAGATCGGGCTGCAGCGCGCGGCTGTTCTACTCTGCTCAAACTGAATTTCTTCAGATTTTCCCGCCGTTAGTCCGGAAATTTTATTTTCTGTTACTCGCCGCCTATCTGCATGGATTTAATCCGCAGGGTTGGAGCTGTCCGGCTTCGAGTGAGGTCGAGGTCGTTGCCGAGCATGTCTATGCCGTTGAGCATCTCATCGGCGGTTCCGGCGATGGTAATGCCCTTCACCGGATGAACAATTTTTCCTTTTTCAATCCACAGACCCTCCGCTCCGCCGCTGAAATTGCCGTTTACCGGGTTGATACCGTAACCGGTTACTTCCGTGACCAGCACTCCTCTTTCGGTGGCGGCGATGATTTCTTCCGGTTTTGCTTTTCCGGCCAGAATGTAGAAATTGTGCGGACCGATTCCCGGCAGACTGCTGAACGCGCCCCGGCTGGCGTTTCCGGTGCTCTTAACGCCCGCTCTTCTGGCGGCATAGGTGTTGTACATAAAACCTTTCAGCACGCCGTTCTCCACAATCACCCGCTTCCGGGTGGGAACCCCCTCGCCGTCAAACGGGGCGCTGGCCAGGCCCTTTTCCAGCGTTCCATCGTCCACGATGGTGATAAGCTCGGAGGCGATTTTCTGTCCGAGCTTTTTCCCCAAGAAGCTGGCTCCCTGCAGCACCCGCTCTCCATTTATGGCTTGAATGATTCCCCCGAGAATGGCATAGGCCACATCCGGGTCGAATATCACCGCTGCCCGCTGGGTTTTAATCGGCTGCGGGTCGAGCATTCTCAGAGCTTTTTCTGCCGCCCGGCCGGCCACCTCGGCTGCCGGCCTGAGGTCCGAGAAAAACCGGCGCTGGCAGGATTCATAACCGCTCGATTTCTGCTCTCCCTTTTCCGCCACCACACCCACGCCAAAGCCGCAGCCGCTGGCTTTATAGCTCTTCAGCAGGCCAAGAGAACTGGCGATGATGATTTCTCCCTCGCTTTCCCTGTAGCTGCCGCCCTCGCTTTTGGTGATGCCTTTGACTTTCATGGCCAGCGTTTCAACTTCTTTGGCCAGGGCGATTTTTTTCTCCATCGGCACCTTTGTCAGTTCCGGGTCGTAAAGTCCCCTGACTTCGCTCACCCCGGGATCGTCCGGCAGGACGTTATTTTCGTCGGCGGTCAGGATGCGGGCGAAGTTCAGCGCCCGGTCGACTGTTTCCGCCAGGCTCTGCGGTCTGAAGTCGTTGGTGTAGGCAAATCCCAGGCGGTGGCCGGTTATAACCCGGAGTCCCAGGCCGTAGCTGCTGGCTTCCTGAATGCTTTCTATCTCACCGTTTCTTACTTCAATGCTCAGCTGCCGGCCGACCGCTATGTAGGCTTCGGCCAGGTCGGCGCCTTTCTTCCGGCTGATTTTTATTACTTCTTCGGCGATCGCTCGGTAATCCATGGTTTCCTCCTGTTAGCCTCTCTGTTTTGTTCCGCCGACCGTGATTCCCCTTATCCTGACGGTGGGCTGGCCGGCGGTTACCTCGGCCGACTGACCCTTGCCGCAGATGCCCGGCCCGAAATCTAAGTCGTCTCCGACCGCATCTATCTTCGTGATGATATCCAGACAGCTTCCGATCAGGGTGGCACCTTTTACCGGCACGGTCTTTTTCCCGTTTTCAATCAGGTAGGCTTCGCGGCAGGTGAAGTTAAAAACCCCGGTGGTCGGGTTGACGCTGCCGCCGCTCAGGCTCTGCACATACAGCCCGCTTTTAGTTGAGGCGATGATGTCTTCCGGCTTGTCCTTCCCTTTTTCGATGAAGGTGTTGGTCATCCTGGGAATCGGGTAATAGCGGAAGCTCTCGCGCCGTCCGTTTCCGGTTCTTTCCATCTTCAGCTGTTTCGCCGAGAGTATGTCCGTCATGTACTTCACCAGAACACCGTTTTCAATCAGCACGTTTCTTTTCATCTGGGTGCCTTCATCGTCAAAATCTGTCGTCCCGCGGAAATTCGGCAGGCTTCCGTCGTCAACCATGGTGAAGATGTCGGCAGCCACTTTCTGGCCGAGTTTTCCGACAAACGCTCCGGTTCCCCTGGCGATGTTGTCGGCTTCGAGTGGATGTCCGACCGCTTCATGCACCAGCACCCCGCCCCAGCCGTTCTGGATGACCACGTCCATCTTTCCGGCCGGTGCTTCCCTGGCTTCGAGCATTGCCACCGATTCCCGGGCGGCTTCCCGGGCGGCTTTTTCCGGCGGAAATAGGTCGAACATCTCGAGACCGGCATGCTGGCTGAGTCTTTCCCGTCCCATGTGGGATGTGTTGTTCCCGACGGCCAGCGTCTGGACGATGAAGAAAATCAAAGGCAGGCTGCTTCGGAGAAGCACTCCTTCCGAAGTGGCGATGATTCGCTCTCTGATTTCGTCGTAGTAATCAATGCTGGCCATCTTTATTCTCGGGTCGTAGCTCAGCGCGGCCTCTTCTGCTCTCTTCATAATTTCCAGCCGGCGACTGTCGGCCACCTGCTCGAGCGGTATCTTCACCGTGATGTAGCTCGGCCTCTTCTGTTCTTTAAGGTCTACCGGCTGAACTTTCTTTCCGGAAGTGGCGATGTAGGAAGCGACTTCGGCGGCCCGTAAAATCTTTTCTTCGCTCAGCTCGTCGGTGTAGGCATATCCGGTTTTGTCGCCGTCTATCACCCTTATCCCGGCGCCGCGGACAAGTCCGAAGACCGCGCTCTTGAATTTTCCTTCTTCCAGCAGGATGCTTCTGGTGATGCGGTTTTCCACGTAAACATCGGCGAAGTCTCCTCCGCGTTTAAGCGCGACAGCGATCGCCTTTTTCAGCAGGCTCTCCGGAAGTTGAAGACTCTGAGCCTCTCCGCCCAGAAGCGACCTGATGAGAGCCGGAGTGGCTGCCAGGGCCAGACTGCCCTTGAGGCTCAGGCTCAGGAACTTCCGGCGGTCGAGCGTTTTTAATTCTCGATGGAAATCATTCATGCCAACTCTCCTTTTCCCGGGAGCTAAACCCGGCATATTCAGCCTTTATATTATGCAGTATTTTTTGCGGCTTTTAACCTCTGTAATTTTTTAAACCTTGTTTCTAATTCTGGCTTTTTCGACCGCCGTTTTCCTTCTCCGCAATGCAGTTATAAAAGCAGTTATAAAAATTGTCGAGACTAATTTCTTATCTTATTTCGCCCTTCCAGGTCAACCTTTTTATTCCCTGGCGCCCAGCCCGGATTTATTATCCAGATAAATACCTGTTTGCTTGATTTCTGAAAAACATCAATAATTCAGCAAGGATTCGATATCAGACAATATTCCAGATTTAATCTTCATAAAAGTCATGAACGGGCAAAATAGGCCGTGTCAGGTTTTATTCGTAATTTAGCCATCATAGTCTCTAAATTTCCTCTCCCTGTGTATACCCCGTTGCCTGAGAAAGCAGCCGTCGTTCCCGGAAGTAGCATCAATGAAAATATTAAGATTCCAAGCCGTTTAATTTGTTGACCTTCTCCTTAATTAAAGCCTTAGTGTCACCCTCCACAGAGAGTGCTGACCTCGTGCCCAAAGCCACCTCATTGGAGCGGGCTATCACCGAACCATCGGACCTCCTTGCCTCTACCACATAAGAATAGGTTTCTGCCCTGTTTAAACCGGGATCGTTATAAGTAGTGGCATTGTTGACAACATCAGATTCGGTAAACTCCTTAACAGCTGAATGAGATTGGTTGCCCGCTTTTCTTAGTAAAACATATTTGCTAACTTCTACATGGAAATTTTTGATTATTCCAATTGATAGCTTGGCATATTCAAAGCGTATTATCCGGGCCCTTGTTTCCAACCGTTGACCTACTGAAGTTAGCGCCACGGGGACATGAATTGTTAAAGAAACTATCCGTGTGGGGTTGCCCTGACCGTTCTTCGTGTTCGTAAATGTCACCGTGTCGCTGTAATTTCCGACTGGAAGAGAGTTTGCATTGCCATTAATTGATACAGTAACCGTTGTCCACTCGCCAGGAAATTTCCTTCCGCTCATTATCTCGAGGGTAATCCATTCAGCGGACTTGATCACCGTCCATTCTAAAGGGCGGCTTCCTGTATTCTGTAATATATATATCTGAGATGAAGGCGAAAAAGATCCGCCAGCTTTGCCAGAAGAGAGAAGAGCGGATTGCAGGTTCACATCTAATGAACCAGGCTTGTATACAGTTAAATTCACAGAACGAGTAGTGTTTCCCTCACCATTTGTTATGTTTGTAAAAATAATCGTGTCTGTATAGCTACCTACTTCCAGGATGTTCGCATTGCTGTTGATCGTAATTGTAACAGTGGTTAGCTCTCCTCCATTCAGAATCCCACTCAATAATGAGAAGAATTGAACCGATATTATCACCGGGCAATATTATTAAAGGGTTAAAATATGAAGCCCCCGATTTTAGTAATCGGAAGCCCTCCGGGGCTTGAATAAACGGTTACAAATGGAATTGTCTCTGCTCTTAGGAAAATCTGGCATTCGGAAAGATTATCCAGATTAGCGCGCCGATATCTGCAGGTTCAAGCGGCAGTCCGGTGGTCTATATGAAAGGAGAAGTCACCGGTATCGCAACTTTTCAAATGATTGAAGAACAAAACCTGAACTTTGCCTTTTCTTTGAGAGGATAGCAAAACTCAATCCGGGAAGAGGAGAGGCATTAGGCAAATCGAAAGATTTCACTGAAACGCTCGATTCAGCAGAAATGTTTTCCTTAATAGGATTTTCCTTCATTTGCAATGAAGAATATGAAAGAGCCATTTCATACTTTGAAAAAGTCAGAGAAAAGAATCCTCAATATGCGGAAGCCTGTTATTTTTTGGGCATTGTTATGGAAAGCTAGGGTGCTGGATTGATTCCATAGAAGCCTACAAGAAGGCAGTCCGTATAAAGCCTGATTTCTTTGCGGCGCAATAGGATTTAGGAGTTACTTATGGCCACCCTGGACGCCGGGATGATGCGATAGAAGCCTTTAAGCAGGCCATCCGTATAAAACCTGATTATGCGCTAGCGCATTTTGCTTCAGGATTGACCCATCTAATTAAGGGAGATAAAAATTAAGTCTTCCCCGAAGATTTCCTTGCCGAGATTTTTAGTTTTCCTGAAGCCAGTGCAGGTCAAAATTATTTTCCCTTCACCGGTTTATGGATTATGGATGAAAAGAGTCATAAAATAGAGGAAGAAAAAAATGTGTTTTTGACAACGGGCAAAAAGTGAAGAGCGTAAGCGTAAAGGCAATTTGCGGAAGCAAAGTGGTTGATGTTCAAACGAAGGCGGGGAGAAAACTTTCCCGGGTGCTGCTTGAAGCCGGATTTCCGATAAATCTTTACTGCGGAGGGCATGGAGTCTGCGGCCGCTGCTTTATCGAAATTAAAGGCGGAAAACTTCAGGAAGAAGGTCCGGAAGAAAAAAGATTCAGGCGCGAGAGAAAACTCCCTGAAAACTTCCGCTTGGTCTGCCGGTTAGTGGTTACAGGTCCGATAACCGTCAGAATTCCTGAAAATGTCTGCTTCCAGCAGGAAGTCCTTCCCTCTTCACCTTCCGGAGTTGACCTGAATAATATCGCCCGGATACGGGATTTCAACCCGCCGGTAAAAAAATATTTTTTCCGCTTTCAGGCGGAAGACCTGGCTTCAGCCGACAGTTTAATCCGGAAAATCGACTCAACCGTCAAACTGAACAGGCTTCGTTTCTATCTGTACGTTCAACCCAAAGCCATCTCCGGCGCCCGCTGGCTTCGAAGATGCACGGCAGTTGTGGATACGGATTCACAGGCTCTCCTTAATTTTGAGCCGGGAGACACCGGCGACCGGATTTTCGGGCTGGCCGTAGACCTGGGCACAACCACGATTTCCGCAGCTCTGGTTTCTCTTACCACAGGGAAAATTCTGGCTGAAGGGCGAACGCTCAACAGCCAGGCAAAATACGGGTCGGATGTTATTTCTCGGGTGAGTTTTGCCGTGGAAACACCGGGGAATTTAGATCTTCTCCGCCGGGAAGCCGTCGACTCAGTCGAGCGGCTGATCTCAGAGCTCACGGAGAAAGCCGGAATAAAAAGAAAATGGGTCTACGCGGTAAGTCTTGCCGGAAACACCGTAATGAATCATATTTTCCTGGGCTACCCTGTACACTCGTTGAGCCGCTCGCCGTTTAAGCCTGTTTTCCTGAGGATGAAACCATTAACCCCGGATTCAACCCGCCTTCGCCTCAACCCGTTTGCCCTTACCTATTTCAGCCCGAACATCGACGGGTTTGTCGGCGGAGATATATCGGCTGGTTTGCTTTACACCGGGCTGCTCTCAAGGAGCGGCAATTTTCTCCTGGTCGACCTCGGGACCAACGGAGAAATCGTCCTTAAATGCGGAGACACGCTGCTGGCGGCATCCACCGCGGCGGGACCGGCTTTTGAGGGCGGCGGAATTTCCTGCGGCCTTCCAGCCGTTCCCGGAGCGATAGAAAAAATCGTCTGGAAAAACGGGCGATTTTTCTGCCGCGCGATCCCCGGAGCGAAACCGTCGGGCATCTGCGGCTCGGGACTTATCGGGGCGATTTCTGAATCGCTTAAAGCCGGGTTGATTGAACCTTCAGGAAAAATAAAGGGCCTGAAGGGCGGGCAGGACATAATCAAGATAACCTCCGGAGTGGCTCTCACCCAGCTCGACATAAGAAAACTTCAGCTGGCGATGGCCTCTATAAAAAGCGGAGTGACACTCCTGCTGCGTCAGGCCGGGATGAGCTGGACAGAGCTTGACGGAATTTATCTGGCCGGGGTGTTCGGCAATTCGGTTGAGGCCGGACAATGCGTTTTTTCCGGGTTGCTTCCTCCCCTTCCGCTGGAAAAAATATTCTACGTAGGAAATGCTTCTCTGGCCGGAGCGACGATGATGCTTTTGAGCCGTACCGCCAGGAAAGAAATTGAGCAGCTGGCGCGAAAAGTAAAACACATATCCTTAGCTGAGAATAAGGATTTTCAGCCGGAGTTTTTAAGAGCTCTGGCCGTCGGAAGCCAGTACTGGAGGAGCCAGGATGATTGACATAAAAAGCATTGCCGAAAAGAAAATTTTCCTTCTTGACGGAGCGATGGGGACGGAACTATTCCGCGCGGGGCTTCCGCCGGGACACTGCCCTGAAGCCTGGAACTTAAAACAGCCGGAGAAAGTGGCGGTCATCCACCGCGCTTATTTTGAAGCCGGCTCAAAGGCGGTGCTCACCAATTCATTCGGCGGGAATGCCGTAAAGCTCTCACAATATGGACTCCAGGAAAAAACCTACGAGCTTAACTTTCAGGCAGCCAAGATTGCCCGGAGCGTCTGCCCGCCTGGATGTTTTGTCGGCGGAAGCATCGGGCCGACCGGAAAGTTTCTCCAGCCGGTGGGCGAGCTGACCGAAGACCGGCTTTATGAAGCTTTCAGACCGCAGGCAGAAGGCTTAGCCGCCGGAGGAGTTGATTTTTTCCTCATCGAAACACAGTATGACCTGAGGGAAGCGCTGGCGGCGCTTAAAGCCGTAAGGGAGGCCACCTCCCTTCCGGTCTGGGTGACGATGACCTTCAACCTGACCAGGCGCGGCTATTTCACCATCATGGGGGTGAGTCCGGAAGCTTTCGTCAGGGCCATGGAAGAAAACTCGGTGGAGGCGCTCGGCGCCAACTGCACGCTGGGCCCGGCTGATATGGTTGAGCTCATAAAACAAATGCGCCGGCTGACTTCCCGGCCGCTCATCGCCCAGCCGAACGCCGGTCAGCCCAGGCTCAATGAGAACGGCTCAGCCTCCTATGACCAGGGACCGGAAGAATTTGCCCGGCATCTGCCCGAGCTGATCGAAGCGGGCGCCCGGATAGTCGGCGGCTGCTGCGGTACTTCTCCCGCGTATATTGAAAAAATGGCTGAGATAATAAACCGCTATTCTGATAAAATCGGTTAAAAATATTACGGAGGAGCGGAGAATGGGCAGCGAAAAAGACGTTCTTCAATCTCTTTACAGGGCAATCGTCGAAGGGCGGCCTGAAGAAGCCCCTCGCCTGGCGGAAGAAGCTCTGGCGGCCGGACTTCAGCCGCTTGAAATCATCGAGAAAGCCTGCGTGCCGGCGATCGAGGAGGTCGGCCGGCTGTGGGAAACCGGAGATTATTTTCTGCCGGAGCTTATCGCTGGAGCCGAGGCGATGAAGTCAGCGATGACTGTGCTCCAGCAGGCGCTTAAGTCTTCCGGTCAGAGACTTAAATCCTGCGGCCGGGTGGTCTTCGGGACGGTTGAGGGCGATATTCACGACATCGGGAAAAATCTGGTGGCTTCGATGCTCCGGGCTTCCGGGTTTGAGGTGATTGACCTGGGGGCGGACGTGAAAGCTGAAAAGTTCGTGGAGACAGCCGCGCGGGAGAAAGCCGACATCATTGCCATGTCGGCACTTCTCACCACCACCATGCTCAACCAGAAGAAGGTCATCGCGCTTCTTCAGGAAAAGGGACTCAGGGAGAATTTCAAGGTGATGGTCGGCGGAGCTCCGGTTACCGAAAAGTTTGCCCGGGAAATCGGAGCTGACGGCTACGGCGAGAGCGCCGTCCAGGCGGTCGCTGTCGCCCGCAGTCTTTTAGCCGGAGGCGGAGGTGAGCGATGAGCGAAGCGTTAAGACCGAAGGTAGAATTTTTAACCCGTGAAGCGGTGGAGCAGATTGTAGATGAAGCTTTTGAGCTTCTGGAGAAAGTCGGGCTTTTTGTGGAAAACGAAGAGGCTCTTAAGCTTCTGGAAGAGGCCGGACAGCGAATTGACCGGGCGCGCGGGCGGGTTTTTATCACGCGGGAGCTGGTGGAAAAATGCCTGCGCCTCTGTCCTCCGGAAATAAAACTTTACGACCTTGAAGGCAACCGGGAATATCTCGTCGGAAGGGACGAAATCCATTTTGACCCGGGCTCCGCGGCCATAAAAATTCTCGATTCTGAAACTTTAAGAGAAAGAGAGGCTAAAACTTCCGACTTGGTAGCGCTCTATAAGCTGGTGGAGACGCTGGAAAACATAGATTTTCAGAGCACCGCGCTGGTGAGCGCCGATGTGCCGCGTGAAATCGCCGATATCTACCGTCTTTATCTCGGGCTGCTTATTTCCCGAAAACCCTTTGTCACCGGAATCTTCCGGGTGGAAAGCCTGAAGCCGATGCTCGACCTGCTGATGGCAGTAAGGGGAGACGAGAAATCGCTGGCGGAAAAACCGCTGGCCATTTTCGACGCCTGTCCCTCCCCTCCTCTGAAGTGGAGCCGGCTGACCGCGCAGAGCCTGATCGAATGCAGCCGGCTGGGTGTGCCCTCGGAGTTGATTCCGATGGGGCTTACCGGAGCGACCTCGCCGGTGACACTGGCCGGCACACTGGTGCAGCAGATGGCCGAAAGTTTCGGCGGGATGGTCATCTGCCAGTTAGCCCGACCGGGGGCGCCGGTTATTTTCGGCGGGTCGCCGGCTTCGTTTGACATGAGAAAGGGCACCACCCCGATGGGAGCGGTCGAGACTATGATGATCGACTGCGCCTGCGCCCAGATCGCTAAATATCTGAATCTTCCAACGCATGCCTACATGGGACTCAGTGACTCGAAGCTGGTTGACGGACAGAGCGGGATAGAGACGGCTATGGGAGCGACCCTGGCTGCGCTGGCCGGAATAAACGTGATTTCCGGACCGGGCATGCTGGACTTTGAAAGCACCCAGAGCCTGGAAAAGCTGGTCGTGGACAACGACATCTGCGGCCAGACTTTAAGACTCGTTCGCGGGGTGGCTCTGAGGGAAAAGCCGCTGGCGCTTCATCTTCTTGAAGAGGTCGGGCCGGATTTTAATTTCTTGGTGCTGTCGCACACCAGAAAATGGTACCGGCAGGAACATTATTTCTCTTCGGTTCTCGACCGCGACGTCTACGACACCTGGCTGGCGCTCGGCGCTCCGGACATCTTCGAGCGGGCTAAAAAGGAAGTTAAACGCCGGCTGACTCTTTATGAGCGACCTGAGATATGCCGGGAGAAAGCTGAGGAATTGAGGAAGGTCATGGAAAATTACGCCCGGAGCTGCGGGGTTGAGTCGCTTCCTGAATTGCCGGAGATTTGAGGTTTAAGTTTGCGGGGAGAGCGGGAAGCATCTTCGACCGTAAAAGCAATTGCGGACTCATTGAAGCCAAAACACTACAGAAGCCAGATTTCTGCGGGCTGCCCGGAGCTGGCTTTATATTTGTAGCAGGCGAAAGACAGGAAGCATTCATAGCTCAAGAAGAACGAAAATTAAAGCCCAGCCTGAGGCTGCCCTTGCTGAATGGATTTTAATCGATAAATTTCCGGCAGTCCTTCCGGCCCGGTCCTGTTTCAGTTAATCTTCAATCCAGGGCGTATTCGCTGAGATAGTCCGGCATTTCCACCTTCCAGCCGGTCTTTTCGACGATTTCCTGCCCGAATTTCTGGATGGTCTCTTTTTCCCCGTGCACCAGAAAAACCTGGCGCGGCGGTTTTCTTAAAGAGTTCAGCCACTTCCAGAGCTGCCTCCGGTCGGCATGCGCCGAGAATCCCTGAATCTGGTCTATGGTGGCTCTCACCTGATGCATCTGACCGTATATCCGCACCGGCGACTGCCCTTCAAGTATCTGGCGCCCGAGAGTGCCGCGAGCCTGATAGCCGACGAAAAGGATGGTGGATTCAGGGCGCCCTATGTTCGTCACCAGGTGATGCTTGATCCGTCCTCCGGTGCACATACCGGAGCCGGCCATGATGATGGCCGAGCCTTTAACCTTATCTATCATCCTTGATTCTTCAAAACTCTGGACCAGCTTCAACCCGGGGAAATTGAACGGATGCTCTCCTGCGGCAAAAAGAGCCCGGGATTCCTCATCCAGGTATTTCAGGTAATGGGTGAAAACGCTGGTGACGCTGACGGCCATCGGACTGTCTAAGAAGACCGGAAGTTGAGGGATTTTCCGCTGTCTGACCAGATGGTTCAGGTGAAACATCAGCTCCTGCGCCCTTTCTATGGCAAAAGTGGGAATCACCAGATTTCCCCCGCGGGAGTGGACGCGGTTTACGTTTTCAGCCAGGCGGTCGGAGACCTTTTCCGGCTGGTCGTGTTCCCGGTCGCCGTAGGTTGATTCCAGGAAAATGTAATCGGCTTCGGCGAATGTTTCCGGGTCGCGAACGAGCGGTTTATTCCACTGGCCGAGGTCGCCGGAGAAAAGCAGCCGGCGCTCTCCCCCGCTGTTACTGGAGACGATTTCGATGATGGAAGAGCCGAGGATATGCCCGGCTTCGTGATAGGTTAAATTCACGCCGGGAGCCAGCTTTATTTTCAGGTTATAATCGACCGCCTCGACCAGGGGCAGAACCTTTTCCACGTCGGCAGTGGTGTAAAGCGGAATTTCCGGGTAGGGGCCTCGCCTTCCCTCCCGCTCGTGTCTTTTCTTTTTGATCTCGGCGTCTTCTTCCTGGAGTTTGGCCGTGTCGAAAAGGACGATCGGCAGGATTTCGGCTGTCGGCGGGGTGCAGAGTATCCTTCCCCGGAAGCCTTCTTTAACCACTTTCGGAATCAATCCGCAGTGGTCGAGATGAGCGTGGGTCAGCAGAATGTAGTCGATCTTAGACGGGGGAAAGGGAAAAGGATTCCAGTTGCGGCTGAGATATTCTCTTTCCTGATAAAGGCCACAGTCAACCAGGAAGGTCAGGCCGTTGGCTGAAAGCAGAATGCAGGAACCGGTAACCTGAGAAGCCGCCCCGAGAAATTTTACCCTGATCATCCTTGATTTCCTCTATTTTCAAGAAAGTAAATGTATTCTAAACCGATAAAAGCCTGGCGCGCAAACAGTCTGAAGATGATGAAAAGCTGCGCCAGAAGAATCGAAAAAAACAGTCCGGCCGGATTGGCGGAACGGGAAAAGCCGACAGAAATCAGAAGCAGGAAGGAAATTAGTACGACTCCAAGCCCGAGCAGAAGATAAAGCCCCCAGAGTTTTAAGAAATTTCTTTTTAGAAAAAGCAGAGCAGCGGCGTAAGCAGGAATCACTTTTTTCCTCTCATGCACGATTATTATTCTCACCAGGTCTAGGAAAAGCCTGAGGGCGGTCCAGAGCAGAATCGCCAGAAGCATACTCAGGTTGGAAGCGATGATGGCCGGCCATTCGGTTACCGCCTGACGCGACCAGAAATTAAGCGGAGCCGACAGAAGCTGGTAAAGAAGAAAGAAGATGGCTAAAAAGGGCAGAAACATCAGAAGCGACAGCAAGAATCTCCAGAAGTGGCGGCAGCCGTCAGCCAGGAATTCTCTGAAGGTAACCACCGGGTCGGGTGTCAGCATCCTCCCGAAAAGCCCGGCGTTGAGAAAAACGAAAAGGACGACGGCAAGGCTGAGAAAACTCAGCAGGAAGCCGGCATAGCTCGTAAGAAAATGCCGGTTGGCAAGAAAGACATCAACCAGATAAAGCTCGAAAGGCTGTAGCGGTTTTGCCGGAAAATAAAGCTGTCCGAGCTGATTCCGGATAAGAGAATTTACCGGCGCCGCCGCCAGCAACCCCAGAACCAGCAGTATCAACCAGAGATAGACAGCTAAACGAAACCGGTCAGAAGCTCTTCTAACTCCCTGTCCAATATATGAACATCCGTTCATATGTCCTGCTCCTTTCGTCTAAATCAGAGAAGTCCAGATAGCGTCAGCAGTATGTTCTGCACCAGCCAGAGGATACGGCTGGTGGACGCGGCCAGCCTGACTCCCGGGCCAGCTGACGAGTAGCTGTTGTTCGCCAGGTTGCTGTCGACCAGCCAGACGGCTTCCGGGTCGAGACAGGCCGTCTTCACCTTAGCCGGCTTTTCGAACTCAAAACGGACCCAGCGGCTCTGAGCGTCCCACTCTCTCCATTCGACCGAGCCGTCTTCAAACTCCACTTTGAGTTTCAGCGGGAATTCAGGAGAAGGTTTAGCCTGACCGTAGCGGCGCAGGGTGATGGTCGTCTGGTAAATTTTTTCTTTCCTGGAAGAATTTTTTTCCTGAGGCTCTTTTACCTGACCTGAGTTTTTCGTCGGCAGGTCGTCGAATATTCCGTTGTATTTTTCTGGCTTCAGCCGGGTTTCGACCGATGCGAGGGCGCAATCAAAGTCCTTGGCGCTGAAGAAGAATTCTTTAAAAAACCAGCGCATATCTCTTCCTGAAACTTCATTAACCACCTTTATGAAATCTTCTGTCTTCGGATGGCGGAAACGATATCTCATATGGTAGGCGCGCATGATCCTGGCCCAGGTCTTCTCTCCTAAAAGCCTCTCTAAGGTGTGAAGAGCGGTGGAAGCGCGATAATAAACGTTCGCGGAATAGCTCATCGAATTGTAAAACTTCCAGGACTCAGTGACGATCGGGTCCAGAGAGGCTGCCGGACTGGCAACAACCCGTCCGAGCTGCCAGTCGTAAACGGCCGGAGTCTTTATCAGCCAGTTAAGCGGAATTCCGTTGAAGCGAACCGGCTGGCGGCCCGGACCGTAAGCCAGGTCGGTTACCTTTCCGGTGGAATAAGTGTTTATCCCTTCGTCCAGCCAGGCTTCTTCAAATTCGTTGTTGGCCACCATCCCGTACCAGTAGCCGTGTCCGAATTCATGGACGATCACCTGTTCCGGCGAAAGAACGTCTTTTTCCAGGATGACCGAGGTCCCGGCGGTAAAAAGCGTCGGATACTCCATGCCGCCGCTTCCCGTGCGGAAGGGCGGGTCAACCATGGTGATGGTCGGATAAGGGTAAGGTCCATACCACAGGCTATAGTATTTGATGGCCGCCCGCAGCGCCTTAAAGTGCCTTTCTATCTGTTTTTCATGCTGTTTTTCTATGAGCAGAATCATCAGCACGTCGGGCAGTTTGATTTCTTCCAGAGAGAGACCCAGAACTTCAGCCATTTTCTGGTATTCTTCCGGGGTGACTTCCTCGGCGGCACGGAACCAGCGCTCAACTTTTATAAACCGGGGAGAGGCAGTCCAGGCGAAATCGTGGATGTTCCTGCCGACGTAAGTGTAAGTGGTCTTTCCCGAGGTCGGATCCTCTCTCTTTTCTATCTCCTGGCCGCAGGCTCCAACCACCATCCGGGAAGGAACGGTGATTTCCACCCTGAAGTCGGCAAAATCGGCGAAGAATTCTGAATTCAGATGGTATTCATGGCAGTTCCAGCCGCGGCCCTCTTCATAGACGCCGGGCTTGGGAAACCACTGAGCGATGAAAAAGCCGTCTTTGTAATAACCTGTTCGAAGACCGTTTGGAGGAACTTTCGCCTGGAAATCGATGTTGAGAGCAATCGTCTTGCCCGGAGCCAGCGGCTCTGGAAGTTCCACCCGGAGAACCGTCTGGTCGTGCGGATTGTGCGGTTCGTCCGGGCTGATGAAGGAAGCCGCCGGAAGAAGGTCCTTTCCCGTGGCTGTGGTCAGAGAGGTTATCTTTATCCAGCCCCAGTCGTCCTTTCCCGCGCGGTAGCGAGAAAACATTTTTTCCCGGCGAGCTTCCCGGGCTAAGGTGGACAGCTCATTCTTAAAGGCGTTCCAGTAAAGATGGAAGTGGATGTCCGGGATGTAATCGCCGGTGGTGTTGGTCCAGACGATGGTTTCCTGTCCGTGGAGCATGGCCGTTTCCGGAAACAGCTCGACTTTTATGTCGTAACTGAGCCGTCTTTCCTGAGCTCTTCCGGCCAAAATGATGAAGGAGAATATGGCGAGAAAAATAAAAAAACTATTTACCGCAGGTCTAATTTTTCCCATCCGCTTTTTCACCTCGGATAAAAAAGTTTTATCTTTATTTTAATACGGATTTTTTGAAATCTGGATTTTATCTTTAAGGCGTTCCCAACTGAAAATCTCCGGTTAAGCCGATTGCCCGGGCGGAGTGCCCTGAAGCTGGCCGGCCAGCCACTCTTCCCAGTTTTTTCTCCGGGGAAAGAAAATAAAAAGAACGATCACGGAAACAATCAGCAGTATGTGTAAATCTCTTTCCAGGCCGAGGAGGAGAAACAAAATCAGGCCGAACAGCGCCGGCAACTCGCTCATTATGACCATTATCAGCGAAGTCCGGTGCAGTTTGTTAAGCAGGTCTTCCGGGCGGTCGCCGGGCTTTTTTCTCAGGAGAACCGACTGCAGAATCCTGGCCAGAAAGACGCTGATGGCGGAAAGTCCGTAAAAAAGGTAACGCAGATTCTTAACGGTCTGAAGGTCAGTCACAGAATAAAGCCCGGCAAATTCTGGCATTTTCATCTTTATCAGCTGGACCAGAACGAAGTATAGAGCCATGGCCCCGAAGACAGAATAACCGACCATGGCCGCTATCCGGTGAGTTTTTTTGATTACTTCCCGGCCTTCCATCTCGCCTCCTTGAATCGATTATATTTTATTTTTTCGCTGACGGCAATTTATATATTTATGGTTCCGGGCAGATGTCAGGTGTGTATAAATTCTGAATCTTACTCCAGGGTAAATAATTATGGAAATTTCGAACTAAAATTTTATAACCCGTCTAACTGATGAAAAGCAGAAGTCCTTTGAGGTAATCGCTTTCAGGATGATACACGCTCACCGGGTGGTCGAATGCCTGGCGGTGACGCTGGAGAATCCTTGCTTCGCGACCGGCTTCCAGGGCGGCCTGGAAAATTGTTTTCTGAAACATCTGGCTGTCCACATAGTAAGAGCAGGAGAAGGTCAGAAGAAAACTTCCCTTCTTCATGGCCGACATGGCCAGACGGTTGAGTTCTTTGTAGGCACGAAGGGCCTGCCTCTCATCCGCCTTTTTCTTGGCAAAGGCCGGAGGGTCGAGAATCACCAGGTCGTAATCGAGGGAGCCGGCTTTTTCCAGAAAATCGAACATGTCCTGATTTATCAGCCGGAAGGAATTTTCGGAAAATCCGTTAAGCCTGAGGTTTTCCGCCGCCGTCTCCAGCGCTTTTTTTGAATAGTCGACGAGAGCGACATCTCTGGCCCCGCCGGCAAGAGCCGACAGGGCAAACCCGCCGGTGTAGCAGAACCCGTCAAGAACCCTGAGTCCCGCGGCCAGAGAGCGAACCAGCTGCCGCATTTCCTTCTGGTCCAGGAAAAATCCGGTTTTCTGCGATTCTCTCAGGTAAATTTTGAATTTAATCCCCTGCTCCTCGACGACCACCGGCTCCTGAAGACTGCCGCTCAGCAACCCCTCAAACTCAGTCAGTCCTTCCTCCTTCCTCGAAGGGATAAGGGATTTTTCGTAGATGAATTCAGGCTTCAGCAATTCCTGGAGAAAATTCAGGAGGAAAGGCTTGAGCCTCTCCATCCCCAGAGTGGAAACCTGAATCACCACTCCTGGACCGTAGCGGTCGACAACAAGACCCGGAAGATGGTCGCTTTCGCCGTTGACCAGTCTGACGGCTTCAGCCTGGCAGTAGAGATGACGGCGGAGGTCAAGAGCTTCTTCAAGATTTTTGCGGAAAGCGTCGAGCGGATCCTGGTGACCGAAGCTCAGCAGTCTTCCTGCCAGCGAACATTTCTGGTTAAAATATCCGTAGCCGAGAAGATGCCCGTCGGAAGAAAAAACCGGGTAGATTTCCCCGTTGACAAAATTTTCTGGGTAGGATTTGATGGCGCCGGAGAAAATCCAGTGATGGCGGTTCAGGACGGATTTTTCTCTTCCCGGTTTCAGAACAACTCCGGCGGCCAGGCGGGTTTTATTCTTTTTCATACAGCCTTTAATTCATCTCCGGAGATATTTTTTTTTGTTTTTTTATCAGCTCATATTATATCTGAGCGGCGAAGAAAAATCTTCAAATAGGTTACAGAGAATACTGAGGCGAAGTCTTCGTTTATCGAGAGTTCTCCTGAAAAATCTGAAATTTCGGAAATTGTGACTTTCCTTCAACCGAGAAGTTTTCTGGCGATTAGCCTGCGAACGAGTTCGCGGTCGGCCGGAAGCAGGCGGTAATTTTCTAATTCATCCGGTTTGACCCAGAGACATCGCCGGTGGGAGGTAAGAGCGAACTTGCTGGATAAAATCTCGGCTTCGTACGCTTGAAGCTGATGAACTTCCGCTCCGGGCAGTTCAACCTGGTCCAGAAACCGAAGCACCCGGATTTCAATGCCCATTTCTTCCCTTATTTCTCTGGTCAGGGCTTCTTCCGGCGTCTCGCCAGGCTCCACCTTTCCGCCGGGAAATTCCCAGCCGGAATCTTCCGGCCGGTCAAGACGCTCGGCCAGGAGCAGGCGTCCTTCTTTTTTGATGACCGCAGCCACCACAATCATCGGACTTAAATTCTGCCTTACGCCTGCCGGTCTGTCAAATTCAGTCTGCGAAAGAAGAATCTAATTCTTTTACGAGTACAATTTTCTTAAAGAGCCTGCTCCACCCTGTTGGTTGCTCCACCCTCTTTCCGGCCGCGCCGGAAGAAGCCTCCGCCCGGCCGTTTGTCAAGTCCGGCTTTTACTGATAAGATAATTCTTTAAAAAAAATTCCGGTGTGAGCCTGACATGGAAGGGAAAAAGTATGATTTAAGCCGTATTATGCCGGCGCCTCCGGCCACCTATGAATGTTTCCGAACTCCACAGCCGATAGAAATCGACGGAGACCTCCAGAAACCTGTGTGGCAGAAGGCGCCGCGTTCTCAGAGGTTCGTCGACCTGGTCACCGGCCGACCGGCTTTTTTTGACACCAGGATAGCCGCACTCTGGGACGACGAAAATTTTTACCTGGCTTTCTGGGTGGAAGAGCCGGATGTGCGGGCGACAATGAGCGGAAGAGATTCTTTCCTCTGGCTGGAAAACGATGTGGAAGTTTTCATCGCCGGACCTGACTGCTATTACGAGCTTCAGGTTAACGCCCTCGGAACGATCTACGAAGTTTTCTACATCTGGCAGGACGCTCTAAAAAGAGGAAGCTTTTTCGACCGGCCGGAATTCGACCTTTACACCCGCCAGGTTGATGTGATCGGAGGTTATCAGGACTCCTCCCGTTACGGCCGTCACCCTCGCGGAAAACGCTGGGCCTTCATGGACTGGGACTTCCCCGGTCTGCGCCTGGCGGTACGGGTGGAGGGGACCCTCAACGATTCTGCCGATATCGACCGCGGCTGGACGGTCGAGCTGGCCTTTCCCTGGAAGGGCATGGAAGTTCTGGCTCAGGGGCGACCGCTTCCTCCGCGCCACGGAGATGTCTGGTTGATGAGCTTTTCTCGTTTTGAATGGCTGGAGGTCAACGGCCGGCGGCTCGACCATTCACCCGGCTGGGCTCTAAACGCTCACGGTGTTTACGATTCCCATATTCCCGAATGTTTTTCCCGGGTTATTTTTCTGGAGAAGCAAATAGAAATTTAAGGCATTTTTGAGGAGTGATTGATGAACAGCGAAACAAAAACAAAAATGAAAGTGGTTTTCCTCACACCTGAAATGGCTCCGCTGGCCAAAACCGGTGGACTGGCCGATGTCACCGGCGCCCTGCCGAAATACCTCAGCCGTTTTCCGGAAATCGAAGTTGCTGCCGTTATGCCTCTTTACCGGGAAGTGAGGAAGAAAAATTTTGCCTTAGAGCAGGTTTTCCCGCAGCTTGAGGCCAGATGGCCCGGCCAGGAAAAATCCTTTTCAGTTTTCGAATATCGGGCAGAGGGTTTCCGCGTTTATCTGATAGACAATCCCTATTATTTTGATCGGGATTATCTCTACGGCACGCCCGAAGGTGATTATCCTGACAACGGAGAAAGATTCGCCTTTTTCTCCCTGGCCGCTCTCGAAACCCTGCGGGCGCTTTCTTTCCGACCGGATATAATCCACGCCCACGACTGGCAATCAGCCCTGAGTTTTGCCTACCTGCGAGCTGTTCCGGGCGGTGATGATTTTTTCTGTCCGACCCGTCTCCTCTTTACCATTCACAACCTTGCCTATCAGGGGCTTTTCCCGCGGGAGATTCTCGAGCGGGTTGGCCTGCCGGCTTCTCTCTTCAACCCGGAAGACCTGGAATTTTACGGAAAGGTCAATTATCTCAAAGCTGGCCTTTTCTATTCCGACGCCATCAGCACGGTCAGCCCGAGCTACAGCCGGGAAATTCAGACTCCGGAGTTCGGCTGCGGTCTTGAAGGTGTCCTGCGCAAAAGGTCTGACCGCCTCTTTGGCATTCTGAACGGCATTGATTACCATGAGTGGAATCCGGAAACCGACCCGGCGCTGTCGGCGCACTATTCGAAGGATAACCCGACCGGGAAATCAGTATGCCGGATGGAACTTCTCAGACGCTTTAATTTCCCGGCGGATTCAACCTGGCCGGTCGTCGGGATGGTCTCCCGTCTGGCCGGTCAGAAGGGGTTTGACCTGCTGGTGAAAAGTCTGGACGAGCTGCTGAAAAAGGAAGCTTTTCTGATAATTCTCGGCACGGGGGAATCCGGGATTCAGAATCTCCTGCTGGAAGCGCAGAAGAAATATCCCGACCGGCTCGGACTTAAAATCGCTTTCGACGACCGCCTGGCCAGACTGATTTACGCCGGAAGCGACTATTTTCTTATCCCTTCGCGCTACGAACCCTGCGGACTTACCCAGATGTACAGTCTGAGGTACGGGACGGTACCCGTCGTCAGAAGCACCGGCGGTCTGAAGGACACCGTTTTTGAATTCGACCCGGCCACCCTCAAAGGAAACGGGTTCCTTTTTGAGGATTATCAACCGGAAGCCCTGGTCTCTGCGGTCAGCCGCGCGCTCGCCTTTTATCGCCGGGAGCCTTTCTGGTCAAAACTCATCCTGAACGGAATGGAATGCGATTTTTCCTGGGAAAAATCGGCCGCCGAATATCTCCATCTTTACCGCCGGATGCTCAGCTGGCCGGTTTTTCGTTCTTCCTGAGGTATTCAGCCGCTACTTCCGGAGGTACCGGGTTGATGTAAAAGCCGGTTCCGAGCTCAAACCCGGCCACCTTGGTCAGAATCGGCATAAGTTCTATGTGCCAGTGGTAATAGGCGTCTATTCCCGGCCAGGCTTTTTCTGAAACCTGCGGGTTCGGCGCCTGGTGGAAGACTAAGTTGTAGGCCGGGTCTGACAGCTGAAGCTTCAACCGGCCGAGGGCTTCCTTCAGCGCGTCCGCCAGAAGGAAAGATTCTTCGTCTGTTATTCTCCGGAAAAAGGCTGAGTGCCTGAGGGGGAAAATGGCCATTTCAAAAGGAAAACGCGAAGCGTAAGGAGCCAGCACAGCAAACCCGTCGTTTCTGTAGATAAGGCGCTCTCCGCTGGCCTGCTCCTCTTCCAGCACCCGGCAGAATACGCATTCTTTAAACTGGTTGCGGTAGAGCCTTTCTGCCCCGTAGATTTCTTCCTTAATCCTTTTCGGGACGATTGGCGTGGCGATCAGCTGAGAGTGAGGATGGGCCAGCGAGGCTCCGGCTTCTTTTCCCTTATTCTTGAAAACCTGAACATACTGGTGATGGTAGGTTTCTTCGATGTCGATGATTCTATCCCTGAAAACCCTGATTATGTTGGCCAGATGGTCGGGCGGCAGACCGGCCAGTTCCTGGTTATGGTCGGGAGTTTCGATTATCACTTCGTGCACCCCGACGCCATCCATCCACTGGTAAGCCCCCTTGACCCTTTTTGGCGGCGGAGGTCCGGGCTGCAGCGCCGGAAATTTGTTCGGCACCACCCGCACCTTCCAGCCTGGCCGGTCAGGAAGCGAATGGTCTTCCCTGAGGGCAAAGACCTCGGGCGGAGTTTTCGATTCGTTTCCCGGGCAGAACGGACAGAAAGCCAGACTCTCCTTTCTCGTTTCCTGAACTTCAGCCGGGCGAAAATCGTCCGGCCTTTTGCTCCTTTCTGTGGCAATGATCACCCAGCGTCCGGTAAGTATGTCTTTTCTCAGTTCCGGCATCGAGCTTCACCTCTCATCATGGTTTTGATCCTGACTATTCTCCAATAAGTTCTTTAATTTTTGCCTTAAGCTCGTCGAGCGATGAAGATTTGATCAGATAGGCGTCAGCCGCCCAGGTCATGAAGTCTCCTTTGTAGCTCTGGTAGGCGGTGTTGATGATAATCGGGATGTCCTTGCGCATACCCATGATGCTGGAAATAAGTTCTATCCCGTCTTTTCCGGGCATCCTGATGTCGGTGATGATCAGGTCAAAACTTTTAGTTCGCATCAACTCCAGCGCCGAATCCGCGTCGAAGGCGGTACTCACCTCATAACCCTCGCGGCTGAGTTCCTCCTGGTAAAGAAGGCTTAAATTTCTGTCGTCTTCAACCAGAAGAATCCTTTTCATGATGACCCCCTTTCTCTTGCCTGAAAGTAAAGCCGGAACATCGTCCCCCGCCCCGGCTTGCTCCGGACTTCTATTTTGCCGCCGCAGTTTTCCATTACCCGCCTGACGAACAGAAGACCGAGCCCGAGTCCGCTCTCCTTGGTGGAAAAGAAAGGGCTGAACATTTTTTCCTGACTCTTCTCATCGAGTCCGGGTCCCTGATCTTTGACCACGATGGTCACCCATTTTTTGTTGCGCTGACAGGCCCGGATGTAAACGCGACCGCCGGGAGGGGTGACGTCCAGAGCGTTGTCCACCAGGTTGATGATGGCTTCTTCAAAATATACCGGGTCGCAGAGAATGAGCGAATTGTTTTCCGGCAGGCTGACGACGATTTCCTTGTTGACTGCCTTTGTCCTGATGTCAGGCCTTTCCTTTATCGACAGAAGAATCGGCCGATAATCGATCGGCACGAGTTCTTTCACCTTGATTCTCAGAAAATGACTCATCCGGTAGATGATGTCTTCAAGATGCTTGATCTCATCCTGGATAATCTTCAGGTTCCGCTGGCATTTTTCACGATGGCAGGGCTGGTTGATCAGCTGTCTGGTAAAGCCACCGATAGCCACGATGGGATTTCTCAGCTGATGGGAGATGAAGGCGGCCATCTCACCCAGAGCCGCCAGTTTTTCCATTTCGAGAACTTTCTTGTACAGCCTGGTGGTGTGGATGTAGTTGCCCGCGAGGAGCGAACAGAGACTGGCCAGTTCTATATCTCTGGAGGTAATCGGTGCCCTGGTAATGGCGTTATCCACCACTATCTCGCCCATGATCTCGTTTCTGGCGATAAGAGGCAAACATAAAAATTCATCCACCAGGAGAAAATCAAGGAATCTGGCGTCGACCAGAGGCTCGGAGCTGGCTTCTTTCACATGGACGATTTCCCTGTTTCTGGCAGCTAAGGCTGGAAGTTTCAGGTCTTCTTCGTCCAGGTTATACTCGAGAGCTTTGAGTTTCGGCTGAAGTTCCGACATGAATCTGTTGATCAGTTCACGGTTGTGTTCGACTATTTCCGCATAGCCGATGCCGGGCGAACTGAGCATCGCCCAGATGGCTTCTGCTTCTTCCGGCGACCTCGGCCCGAGCCACATGGTGGCCTTAAGTTTTTCCCCCTCGCTCAGAAAAAGCATCGCCCGGTTGAAGCCGATGCCGGTGCCCGAGGTCAGAGCCGTCAGGATAACCAGGAGATTATCTTCCAGCGAAAACGGCTGGAAAAAGCTCTGGGCGATGATGGAAAGAATCACCAGTTCCTTAGGAGTTTCCTGGTAAAAATTCGCCGGCTGCAAGCGGTAGGATTGAATCATTCCAGCCTCCAGCCCTTGGGCACCGTGACGATTCCTCCCGCGCTTATCTTGAAATGATTTTCATCCAGAGAGCGGTTATAACCTATGGTGAATTTTTCCGGTATGATGACGTTCTTATCTATTATAGCTCTTTTCACTCTGGCGCCTTTTCTGATGATCGTTCCCTCGAATATGATGGACTCTTCCACCGAAGCGCCCGGTTCTATGGTCACGCCGTAAGAAAGGATTGAATTCTGAATGCTTCCGCCCAGCAGCTGACAGCCATCTCCTATGATCGAATTTTTTATGTTAGCGTTGCCCAGGTAGGAGGGTGGGTACTGCGGTTTGTAGGTCCTGATCGGCCAGTCCTGGTCGTTGAGCCTGAAAGGCGGAGACTCCTTCAGGAAGTCCATATTAGCCTGCCAGTAGGCGTCTATCGTCCCGATGTCCTGCCAGTAATCTTCGTATATGTAGGCGTAAACCCGATTTTCCTTTATCATTTCCGGGATGACATCCTTGCCGAAATCATGACTGGATTTCGGGTTGCGCGCGTCCCTGATCAGCGCCTTTACCAGAACAGGCGTGGAGAAAAGATAAACGCCCATGGAGATCAGAGCCAGGTCTGGAGACCAGGGCAGCGGAAATGGTTTCTTCGGTTTTTCGGCAAAATTTATGATGCGGTGATCCTTATCGATGCCCAGGACGCCAAAACGACCGGCTTCAGCCACCGGCCAGGTGTGGGTCATCACCACCGTCTCAGCCTGTTTATCCAGAAAGAATTTTAATACTTTACGGTAATCTGCCCGGTAAACATGGTCTCCAGAAAGAACCAGAATAACATCCGGGTTTTCCTGCTGAATGGTGTATATATTCTGAAAAACGGCGTCAGCCGTTCCCTCGTACCAGTGCTCGCTCACCCTCCCCTGCGCCGGAAGCGATATGATGTATTCGTTGCTCTCAGGATGAAAGATGCTCCAGCCTTTGAGAATATGGCGCTCGAGCGAGAGCGATTTGTACTGCGTCAGCAGGGCAATTTTTCGAAAGCCTGAGTTCAGCGAATTAGACAGACTGAAGTCTATCATCCGGTAGGTTCCGGCAAAAGGAACAGAAGGTTTCGCCCGGTCTCTGGTCAGCGGATAGAGCCTCTCCCCTTTTCCGCCGCAGAGAATCATCACCAGAACTTTTTTATAGAATGTTTCCATCGGGCAGCACAATCTCCTTGAAGACCGAATCTTCTTCTTCTATTTTATCAATAAAAAAGAATTCTTCAGCTGTCAGTTCGGTATTTTTTTCCATCAACCGGGCTATTTTTCTGGCTCTTTCATAGTGCAGGCTGGCTCTGGCTTCGGCATAATCCCTGGCGGTCATGGTGGAAATCAGGAACGGCCAGTCGGAACTTTCCAGAAGGAATTTTTCCTGAAACAGCAGCTTGAGCAGACGCGGATGTATCTTCTTCAGCGAAGAAGGATCCTGCAGCCAGCGCAGAGATATTTTCTCTATTTCGTATATTCTCGACCAGATCCAGGAGGTGTCTTCGTTCAGCCAGATCCAGTGATAGCCTCCTTCTCCCCATGAACCTTCCGGCAGAGAAACGATCAGGCTGGCCGGGATTTCCTGAAGACAGGCGGAAACGGTGGCCGGCTTTACCGCCGAGTCATTCTGGTGGAGTTTTTTAACCAACCGGTAAAACCATTCCGGACCTTCAAACCACCAGTGTCCGAAAAGCTCCGTGTCGTAGAGAGCCGGAATCACTCCCTGCTGATGGTTTTTCAGCGTTTCGTTGAGCAGCCAGACGAAATGGTCGGAATGTGCTTCGGCCCTTTCAAGCGCCCGGTCGTAATCGTAGGGTAGTTTGTCGGCTAGGTCAGACGAATTGGAAGTCAGGCGCCAGTAACGGAGTCCACCCGGAAAATGTTTCTTATGAAATTCGAGATAATATCCGTCGCCGGGATAACCCTGATGCCGGCTCCAGACCTGTTTGCCGGAGACTTCATCGCGGGCCAGAAAAGTCAGGTGGGAAGGATAAGCCAGGTATGGCTGGTAGGGATCCTGGGGCCTTACCGGTTGTGCCTGGAATTTTTCCCGGTATCTTTCCCAGAGATGCCGCAGGGCCGGAAATTTCTCCAAATAAACCCCAAGGGCTTCTCCCCCTTTCAGCAGATGAGCGTCAACGAAGAAGTAACTCAGGCCATGCTGGCCGAGTATTTCGTCCACTCCGAGGCGCGGGTAGGGTTCAGACTCTCCCAGCGGCGGTTTCCAGGCATATCCCGGACGGTAAGCGCATTCCGGAAGCCAGAAGCCGGCAGGCTGCCGTCCGAAGTATTTTCTGTAAACAAACTTGCCCTGCGCTACCTGATGAAAAACGCTCTCGTCGCGGGAGAGCAGCGCCAGATAGCCATGGGTGGCGGCTGAGGTTATGATTTCTATCTGGCCGCTCTGCTGCAGGCGGGAAAAAGCGGCTACCAGGTCGGAACTGAAATCATCGACGAACAGCCGGAAAATTTTCTCGTACCATTTTCTCCAGAAGAGAGCCAGCGGTATTAACTCTCTTTCGCCGGACTTTTGAAAATAGAGATAATCGTTAACAGCCGCTTCCAGCTTCATCGTCAGGTAATCGACAAAACCGCGGATGAATTTCTGGCTTTTCAGCTGTTCAACCAGAACCGGAGTGAAGCTTATGGTCAGACCCGATTTCAACCCTTCTTTTTCCAGTCGAGAAAGAACATCCAGAAGGGGCAGATAGGTTTCGGCCGCCGCTTCGTACAGCCAGTCTGTTCCGTGCGGCCAGGTGCCGTGGTTCAGAACGTAAGGTATATGGCTGTGCAGCACCAGACAAAAAAACTTTTTCCCCTTCTCTGTCTGTCCCTTCATTAAGGTTTAATCCTTTTTTTCGGAAAATTTATATTAATTATAACACAGGCCCGGTTTTATAAAAGAGTTTCCTGGCTCACACCGTCTTTCAGTGTTGTTTCTGCAGCGTGAGAAAAATTATTTCTTTCTCACCCGGGGCTAGGTCAATTCTCCAGATGAAATGGATACTCATCCCCTGGGTGATGATATCGAAATCTTTTTCCGACTGAGAGACTGTCTTTACCGGAAACGCCAGAATCCGGCTGCAATCAGGCGCCTCCAGAGATGTCTGCCCGCTGAAAAGTTCCACCCGGTCTGAGTCAAGCCTAATGTCGTTTTCAAAAAGCCCCAGATTCCATTCGGAAGCCAAGATGAATTCGGCCGGAGCTTCCGACAGGTTTTCTATTTCATAAACGAAGAGCAGGGCCCGCTGTCCCGGCCTCAGCCTCTTGACCAGCCTGATATCCCGCCTTCCTGACGGAAGTTCCACCACAGCCTGGCGTTCGAGAGTCAGGGTATCATCTTCCAGGTTGGCTGTAAACGGCTTTTCTATGAAATCGCCTGTTTCCAGGTGATAAATTTCTTCGTACTTTTCCGGAGTGAATTCTGGAGGGAGAATCCTTTCTATGAACGAAAGCCGCCGGTAACGGTCGAACTTCAGCCATTTCTGAGCTTCGGGCGGGAGCTGCCGGGTGAGTTCGTGGATCGACTTTCCCCCGGAACCCTCTTCAGCGGTCACCGAATAGAGATGGTAGAATTCCTGGCGTCTGGTGAGAACGTCGGTGAGGTTTATTCCCTGAATTCGGTCGTCAATTTCGGTTATGCCGCCCCCGGCTGAAGGTTTCACCCAGACAAAGAATGAAGGTGTCTTCAGGTGATATTCGTCCTCGCCGTCAAGGTCAAAATCAAAGGCTTCCCAGCCGCTGAGGAAAGGAATTTTCAGCTGGGCAGAAATCAGCTTTTCGTAGACAGCTCTTCTCAGATGCGGCAGGTACAGTCCGCCGAAGACTCCATGCCAGTAAGCGTCGTTGCACTGCGCCTGATAAAGGTCAAGGCGCGCCTCCTGGCTTTCGGTCTGGCTGACTTCGGCTGATACCTGCAGCTGACGGCAGCGCAGGTGGTGGCATTCGGAGTATTTAAGCGAAAAATCGCGGTAAAGTCCGCCGCGGAGAAAACGCCTGGCTTCGGGCGGGAGACTTCGCTTGAGTTCTATGAACCTCTTCTGTTCTTCCGGCGGCAGAACCCATTCCATCATTTCCTCGTAGGAGGCCGGAGGCAGATAAACCCTTCCGAGGGCTTTTCTCGTTTTCAGATACTCGCTGAAAGTGATCATCTCAAGCGGATAGATTTCCAGGAATTCGAGAAATCTTTTCAACCAGCCTTCTTTATAGACCCAGTCGAAAGTGCCAGGCCACAGACCGAATTTTTCCCCGTCATCCCCGATGATGGCGGTATCCTGTCCTGCTGACTTGATCTTATCAAAATAGGCTTTAAGTTCCTCAATCGACCTGAAGGGTATGTAATAGCGCAGGGTTTTGTCGATGGGAAAAATGTTAAAGGTCAGCCCTTCGTCTTCTGTTACATAATAACCGTGGATGTTTCTCACCCCGGCATAATGAAAATGTTCTTCATCCAGGAGGGTATAGCTGTAACCTGCTCTTGGCAGAAGGCCGGCCAGGTGAGGTTCCCAGACCCTTTCCGTCAGCCAGAGTCCCTCCGGCTTCACCCCGAAATTTTCCCGCAGGAAATCGTCCATGAGGGCAAGCTGGGCCAGCCGGTCTCTTTCCGGTATCTGGCTCAGCACCGGTTCGTAATATCCCCCGCCGAGAAGCTCCACCTGACCCGATTGTACCATCTTCCTGATCAGCTCGATGGTTTCCGGATTTTCTTCCTTCAGATAATCCCACAGAAAACCGGAGAAATGCAGCGCAAAGCGGAAACTCGGATAACCGCTTACCATTTCCAGAAAAGGTCGGTAAGCTTTTTCCACCGCCATGCGGAAAACTTCACGGAAGTTGCCGAGAGGTTGATGATTGTGGACGGCGAAAAGAAAGGTCAATCTGGACATTTTAATCCTCCCTGGCAGAAGCTTTTTCCAGATAACTCGAAAAAAGCAGGTCGAATTCTTTCTCTTCTGTTTCTCCCGCCCACCAGAACCAGTCTGAGCCTTCAGCCACCGCCAGGTAGCGGGAAAAGCCGCAGGATGCCCTGACTTCTGCCAGCCTTTTCCAGGTTCTTACTTTCTCCGGATGGCCGACCCATTTGAAGAAGCTGCTCATCCAGGTTCCGGTAATAATTTTCAGCGATTCTGCCCGGGTGTGCGAGCTGAAATATTCTCCTGGCAGGATCGGTCGAAACCGGCCTGAAGATTTAATCCTCTCAAACAGCAGCCGGAGGAAATCAATTCCGTTGTGGCGGTAGGCCCCCCAGGGATTCTCGCCGTCGAGTATGATCGAACAGACAGCCTCTTCGGGGACACCTTCTGACCTCTTTTCGAGCTTCCGCAGAAAATCAGCCGCAGCCTGTTCGGCCGGCCAGCGATGGTACTCAAACCCGATCAGGTCGGAAAGCTCACGATCCCGGAAAAAGACCCTTACCCCCCGCGATTCATAAGGTCGGTACAGCAGCGCGGGAGAAGGTCGATGGTCGAGACTTTTCCACAGGATGTATTCGTCGGTCATCGTATATCTGTATCCGGAAGCAGCTATCAACTCGCAGGCTGCCTGGCTGATGGCTCCTTCCGACGGCCAGAGCCCGGCTGGCGCAAAGCCAAAGGTTTGCTCAAAGAATTGCCGGGCGGCTTCAAGATGCCAGCGGGCATCACCCGGATGTTTGAATTCCGGCAGTTCCGGGGCTTCGTTTCTTGCCTGGTCCAGCTCAATAAGAAGTGGCAGGAGTGGATGGTAGAAGGGAGTGACCGTAAGCTCAATAAGTCCCTGCCGGTTGAGTTTTTTAAAATAATTTATGAGCTCCTTAAGGATGCTGCTTCTCAGCTGAAGCAGTTCTTCCCTGCTCCTGCTTTCAGGTTGCAGAAGCGGCGAAAAGTGAAATTCTAAGATGCGTTGCTGGAGTCTGGCCGGGGAATCTTCTGAATGAAATAGCGGGAAGAATCGTTTCAAAAGGGCAATTTCTTCCGGCGACAGCTTTTCTGCCGGTTTGCTGAGCGCTTGCAGCACCGGGTCGCAGGCCCGCTCTTCGGCGTAATCGACTATCTGCTCGAGCAGTGATGGCACCAGGTTGATGGTGCAGGGAAACTCTGTTTCCTCTACAATCCTGAGCATCTGCCAGTAATTCCTGGTGGCGTGATAGTTTACCCAGGGCAGCAGATATTCTTTCGAATCCGGAAGATGATAAATCGGCTGATGGAAATGCCAGACAAAATTCAGGTACATATCACACTCCTGTTTCGGCCAGATAAAAAACAACCATGGCTAATATTACCGCCTGAAGTTCAAGTTCTCTCGGATGCACCGCTTCCGGCACATCAAGAGCGCTGTGATGGTAATCAAAATATTTCTGGACTTCGGGCATCAGACTGCCGAGAACAGCTCCAGATTCCCGGAGCGGGGAGACGTCAACTCCGCCGCCTCCCTTTACCATCCAGTATATTCCAAGCGGTCTGAGATAACTTTCAAGCGGATGGAGTTTTTCTATCAATTTTTCCGAGGTGAAGGCCAGCCCCACCGGCGCGCCACCGCCTCTGTCCTGTTCGATGGCCACCAGGTGTTTTTCACTGTTCCGGTTGACGGAGGTGGCGTATGCCCGGCCGCCTGTGCCGCCAAATTCCTCATCCATGAAAAGAACCGCTCTGATCGTTCTTCTGGGCCTCAAACCTGCTTCCCTGATCAGTCTGAGAACTTCAATAGCCACGGCACATCCGGCGGCGTCATCATGGGCGCCAGGACTCAGATCCCAGCTGTCCAGATGTCCACCTATCAGAATGATTTCTTCAGGTTTTTCCCGACCGGTAAGTTCGCCGATAACGTTGGCTGAGGTGACCTTACCTTCATCCCGGCAGTCGAGTTTTATCCAGATTTTAAGTGCCGGATCCTGCTGAAGCCAGCGATGAAGCTTTTCAGCGTCAGCCGTGCTGATGGCCGCCGCCGGTATTCTGGGAAGGCCTTCCTGATATTCCATCAAGCCGGTGTGCGGGTTTTCGTCTATTCTGAAGGTGGTGGACCTGACGAGAACAGCCACCGCCCCGTAGTTGGCGGCTTTTGAGGCGCCGGTTACGCGGAATCTGGCCGCCCGTCCGTAGGCGGAAAACGGGTCGGTGCTGGTCCGGTCCATCGGAACGTTGTAAAAAACTATTCTGCCGGCAATCTTCTCAGCGGCTGAGACCAGCTCTTCCTCGCTTTGAATTTCCACAACTTCAGCTTCCAGACCGGAAGAGGGAGTGGGGACGCTGTTTCCCAGAGCTACCGTTTTCAGCGCCTGCGGCGGGAATTTCTCGCTTTTCACCAGCGCCTGTTCCGGCTCACCCCTCACCCATCTTCTTACCTCTACCGGTTCGCTCCAGACGCGGTCAAAACCGGATTCCTCCATTATCTTTAAGCTGATCTCAACTGCCCGTTCAGTCTGCTCGCTTCCGGTGAGACGACCGCCAACCGAGGTTATCTTCTTCAAAAATTCATATGCCTTTTCTTCCTGCAGTCCGATCTTTTTTATCGATTCGAAGTCTGGCAAAAACCTGGAGAGGATCTCCTGCTCGTTTCTTTCAGCCACCCGCTGCTGGCAACCGGTTAAAAGGAAAAAGAAAGAAAGGCAAATCAGGCAAAAAGCTCTAATCTTTCTCATTTCCCGCTTTCTCTCCTTTCGCGCTTTTTCCTCTTTTTGCTCCTTTGCCCGCCTGCCAGGATTTTTCCTGATTTTTGTTCCGGAAAAAAAGCCAGAGGTTTTCCTTCCCCCGCGTTTTATCTTTAAGACGCACCAGCGTATAGACTCCCTTCAACTTTTTTCCCTCGATGAATATTTCGAGAAGCTTATCGGTTTCGTTCAAAATGCGGTAATAACCCCTGTCCCAGATTTCTACCTGTCCGGCGCCGTATTCTCCTTCGGGAATTGTTCCTTCAAAATCTCTGTACTCAAGCGGGTGGTCTTCCACCTGCACCGCCAGTCTCTTTTCCTGACCTTTAACCGGAGGCTCCTTGGGTAGAGCCCAGCTTTTCAGAACTCCGCCTTTTTCCAGTCTCAGGTCGTAATGAAGATGGGCGGCTCGATGCTTTTGAATCACATAAGCCAGCTTTTGGCTTTTATCTTTGACCGAACGATTCACTGATGAGGCCAGAACAAAATTTTCCTTTTTCTGATTATCTGTGGAGGAAGCATCTCTCACAGTCGATTTCACCTGGTTTTCTGGTAACCATCATCACCAGCCCGAGTTCGTCGGCTCTGGCTATGATTTCCTGGTCCCTGATAGAACCGAGAGGGTAAATTATTCCGGTGATTCCGTTGCTGGCAGCAAGCTCGACCACATCGGGAAACGGCATAAAGGCGTCGGAAGCCATGACGCAGCCCAGCGGTCCGTATCCCCTCCGGGAGAGTCTGATGGCCTCTTCAGCCGCATCGATCCGGCTGCGCTGACCGGAACCTATGCCATGGATTTTGTCCTCAGTTCCGATGACAATGGCGTTCGAACGGGTGAAGCAGGCCACCGTCCAGCACAGCAGGGCTGCTCGCAGCTGGCTGTCATCAGGCTTCTTCTTTGAAACCACGTCTATGAATTCTGGAGAGACGATTCGCGAATTAAACCTCTGCTGGACGAGCAGTCCTCCCGCCACCCGCTTCAATTCCAGACCGTTATCAACTGAGGGCTGGTCCAGCGGAGCGCCCATCCGCACCACCCGCAGGACCTTCCTCGTGGCCAGAATTTCCAGCGCTTGCGGGCTGTAATCGGGAGCGTAGACCACCTCGATGTTGCGCGGACTCTCCACCAGCAGACGCGCCAGGTCTTCTTCCACCCGGAAGTTAAAAACGTCGACGCTTCCGAAGTTAGATAGCGGGTCCGTCTGCCAGGCTTTGTTGAAAGCTTCAAGACCGCTTGAACCGAGAGCCACTCCGCTGGGCATTTCATGCTTGATGATCACAGCCACAGCCTGTTGGGGGAAAATTTCCGTCAGCTTCTTTGCCAGACGCTGACCGAGGTCCATATCGCCCACGTTGATGTAGCTGAGCCCCTTCGTGCCTTCCTGCAGAACTTCCATGGTGGCCATGTTCGGGCCCGAAGCTCCCTCCTCCTGGTAGAAAGCTGCCGGATAACCCGGATTTTCTCCGTAGCGCATGGAAATCTTTTTGATGAATTTAGTCTCACCCAGCATCAGCACCTCGGGAAAACTCTCGCTGACCTTTGTCTGATACTGGGTTCTGGCGGTTCTCTTTTCCTGGTCGCTCATGTTCTCAACCTTCATTTCTGTTTATGATTTTAATTTCCTGAATTTCTCCGTCAGGCAGCGTCGCCCGAACGCCGGCCACGGCCACTCTCAGGTCAGGTTTGCCGGCGGCCGGAGCCAGAGATTCGTAAACTCCCAGAGCCACTTCTTCGGCCGAGCTGCCGACCATTTCCAGGAATACAGGTTCTCCAAAAAACGAGGGCAGCGGGTCCACGTTTATACCCATGTAAGTCATAAGCAGCCAGCCTTTGCCGGGAAGCAGCGGAAGCTCAAAGAAGTTTCTGATGACCGAACCGAATTCCCCGCGGCGGATGATGCTCATCCCCACACTGAAGCCACCGCAGTATGCCAGGCTGATGCGAGGAGTGAAAACCGGCTCGTCGGGTTCGTATTTCCAGTCCTGCAGCGCGCGGGCCAGCACCAGAACCGGCCTTCTTCCGGAGTCAAGGGAGCCAGCAATGTCGGTGGTATGCTTTCCGTTGGAAACGACAATACCCGGGGGCGAGTACATTATCGCCGGGTAAATAAGAAGTTCCGGCTTTCCGGAAATGATCAACTGAGGGTCAGTCGGTTCCACCCAGACGCCGTTTTCTTTTTTTACCATCCTTCTGGCCTGACTCGATGGCGACCTGCCTGTGATTCCGTAGATTAGACACAGCTCCTGCTCGCCTTTAAGCTGGCCGGCGATGATGAACCTGCCCGGGTATTCAAGACCGCTGAGATAATTGGCTCTTTTTTCCATTTTTGTTTCCTTTTTGATATCATACAGCATTTCAGGAGTCAAGGATAGCAAAATTGTTACCTGGCTTGTCTAAAACCTGATTGCTGGTAAAATTGAGGCTAAAAGGATTGAGATGAAATTAACCAGACAGCATCTTTATTTTCTTCCGGCTGTGCTTTACTGCGGGCTTATTTTCTTCCTCTCCGCCCGCGACCTTAAATTAAAGCTCGGACTGATTTTCTGGGACAAGGGAGCTCATTCACTGGAATTTGCCGGCCTCGGGTTTCTTCTGGCCCTCGGTTTTTTTAACAACTTCAGGGAGCTTAAATTCCTGAGAGTTTATCTGACCATCATGACCGGACTGACTGTTGGGGTGCTGGATGAAATCCATCAAATGTTTGTTCCCGGAAGACAGTGTGACTGGAAGGACTGGCTGGCTGACACTCTCGGATTGCTTGCCGGTCTGATTGCTTTCTGGCTTATCTATGCCTGGAAAAAGAAAAGAGCCGGTCAGCCTGACCGGCCCGCTGCTTAATCCATTTCTGGCAGGCGTTTCTTCAGGAAATTAAAAGCTTCTTCCGGGCTGGAACATACATGAAACAGCCTGGCATCTTCTTCGGTGATGGCACCGGCTTCCACCATTGCCTGGAAATTGATGATTCTGTTCCAGTAATCCGGTCCGTACAGAATAAGCAGCACTTCCTTGCGGGATACTTTTCCTGTCTGGAGAAGAGTTATGATTTCAAAAAATTCGTCGAGCGTTCCATAACCGCCAGGAAAGGCAATCACCGCTTTAGCTTTATACAGCAGCCAGAATTTGCGCATAAAGAAATAATGAAAGGTAAAGCTCAATTCCGGAGTGATGTAGGGATTCGGCAGCTGCGGCTGCGGCAGCGAAATATTCATCCCGATGCTTTTTCCGCCAGCCCGGCTGGCTCCTCTGTTGGCGGCTTCCATTATTCCAGGGCCGCCTCCGGTGCAGACAACGTATTTCCTGCCCTTCGGTCTTATATTCATGGCCCACTTGGTTATGCGGTAGGCCAGCTCTTCGGCTTCCCAGTAATACTTATCGAGAATCGAGCCGGTGCTGCCGGGATTCGCCTTGGCCGAACCCAGAAAAAGGATGGTGCTTTCCACCTTGAGTTTTTCCAGTCTGGCCATCGGCCAGACATATTCGCTGAGGATTCTGAGTGTCCGCCCTTCGAGCGACTCCAGGAATTCAAGGTCGCGATAAGGAGATTCGGGAATTTCCAGTTTTCTCGGTTCTGTTTTTTTCATTTCCCACTCCGGATAAGAATTTTTATAAAGCTTATAAATTTTCTCTTTATTGCCCGGTTTTTGTCAATAAATTTGAATTCTGCGGCGAAGACTGGCAAAATAGTGGCTGATGAAAAGAAAATTTCTGGCGCTTTTTTTGCTTTTCACTGTGCTGTATTCCTGCCGTCCGTCAAGGCCGGGTCTGAGCCCGCCGGCTACCGGTTATATGGAGACGGGCATCGCTTCCTGGTATGGACCGGAGTTCCACGGGCGTTCGACTTCCAGCCGGGAAATTTTTGACCAGAATGACCTGACCGCCGCCCATCCTTCTCTACCATTCGGCACGCTGGTTCTGGTGACCAACCTGGACAACGGAAGGCAGGTTACCGTGCGCATCAACGACCGCGGTCCTTTTGTCAAGGGCCGCATCATCGACCTGTCTTATGCAGCCGCCAGAATGCTCGATATGATCGGACCGGGAACCGCCAGGGTCAGGCTTGAAGTTGTCGGATTTGACCGGGAGAAGACCATCCCGGCACCTTCTGGCTACATTCTTCAGGTCGGTTCCTTCATTTCTCTGGAAAATGCCAGAGCCCTGCAGCAGAAATTGCAGAAGGCTTTCCCGGGAGTTTTTATCTCAACCTTTCAGCAGGATGGCCGGACTTTTTATCGGGTAAGACTCCGGGCCAGCGGGGAGATTGAAGCCAGGACTCTCGGTGAAAAATTAAACGCTGCCGGTTATCCGGTCCTTCTACTCCGGAATTGAACTCCGGCGCTGTGCTGTTTTCAGCTGCTGGATAAAGGCAGGAGATTTCATTCTGAAACGATTACCATCACCTTATGCTGGCCTTCAGGAACCTCAACCCTGACCTGACGGCTGTCGAACCGGGCTGTCTCCCGGCCGTCGATCAGAATCTGTCCTTTTTTCCTGGCGGGTAAATTCAGCCGGATGGTACTCTTTTTCAGGGTTTTTACTTCAAAAGAAATTTCTCTTCCGCTGGACAGAAAGTGGCGGAAGATGGCGGGCGCTGATGTTCTCACGCGTTCCTCTCCCTCTTCTATAAGTCTGACTCTCGAAGGTGAAATTTCCACATCATAGTGGCGTCCGAGGATGGACATTCTTTTCAGCAGGCCTTTTTTCTCCGGCTGAAGATGCCCGAAGCGAAAACCTTCCCATGGAGTGACATCAAGATACTCTTCCAGCCCGATCAGAGCGAACAGCGGTCCCCAGCTCTGGTACCTCTGACCTCCGGCCTCTCCAGTTCGGGAGTCAAAATTTTCCGGGCAGAGCTGATAGTTCTTCCAGATGCGTAAAAACAATTCAGTGCTCTTGCGAGCGAATTCCGAAGCCACCATGTCGAAACCGTAGGCTTTTAAACCCTGATAAACCAGGTAGTTGGTCGGAGGCCAGATCGTCCCCCGCCAGTACTGCTGATCCTGGAAGGCCGGGTCATCGCGGGAAATTGTCGGGAGCACGTAATCTCCCCAGAATTCTTCCGGGTTAAGCAGCCGCTTGATCATTCTCAGAGCCTGGCTTTCATCGGGAATCCCCGCGACCAGAGGGAAGAAATTGGCGGCTGCCTTTTTTCTGGAGAAGCGGCCATCCCAGTGGCGGTCGAAATAAAAACCTTCCTTTTCATCCCAGAGATATAGATTCATCAGCTTTTTTATCTTTTCGTATTCTTCCTGGAATTTTTTTCTGTCTTCTTCGTGTCCGAGAAACTCAGCCAGTCTGGCCAGACAGCGAGCGTCCAGAGCGTAAAGGCTGTTCAGGTCCACGCAGTTCATCTCTAGTGTTCCGGTTTTTTCGTTAAAACCGGCTTCGTCCCAGTTCGGCAGGTCGTCCTGCCCCGACTCCCACATCGCCCGCTGTTTTCCGGAAGCATCTTTTTCCCAGGGCGGCACGGCTCCGGCCACCAGATGGGCATCGCTTCCCCATTCCAGCAGCCCGTCATGATTACCGTCTCTTCTCGGACGGCCGTCAGGCTGAATTTCAGTCCAGAATTCATGCCATTTTTTGAGATAAGGATAGGCGAACTCTATCAGTTCTCGATTGCCGGTTCTCAGGAAGAATTTAAGAACGGCAAACGAGCCCACAGGCGGCTGCGAGCGATCCGGTGTCCCGCCGAAGCGGCCCCGCCAGTTCGGGATGTTTCCGTTGGGATACTGAGTCTGCAGCACGGCTTTTATCACTTCCCCGGCCAGACGTTCGCTTTCAACCGCTATTTCCAGCGAATTAAAGAAGGAATCCCAGGCAAAGATGGTCCAGTGATCAGGCTGTCCGTCGGGCCGGGGAAATATCCAGCCTCTGCCGGCCGGTGTATAGTAACGATGATAACCATTCTGATAGAGGCACATCCAGAAAAGATTGTTGGTGATGGCCTCGGCCGCTCCTTCGTAAAGACCGGTTACCTGAAGTCTTTTTTTAGAATACGCTCTGCTTTCTTCGGCCAGAATGTCGTTTATGGCTCCTCCGCTCCGGTAGCGGTAAATCCGGTCGTTGATGGCATCGTAGGTTTCGCCGGTAGCGGCCACAAAATGCAACTCCGTTCTGCTTTTTATTCTGAAAGTGAGAATCAGCCTGTTGTCCACCTGATCAACTTTTTCTGGCTTGAGACTCAACCAGCAGAGAAAACGGGAAGCGCCGGAGGCGCCTGTCTCTCCGTGAACATATCCGGAAGATGGTGAATAGTAATAAGTTCCCCTGAAGTCCCAGGGAAAATAGAAAATTAAATCAACCTTATCCAGATGCGACGGAAATTGATAACGACCGACAACTGTCTGTTCGTCTCTCCGGCTCCATTCAACCAGCATCACGTACTCTTCGGGTGTCGGCTTCAGAAAAATGGGAGTTTCTCTGCCCATCTTAAAGGGCAGCCGCAGGTCAAACTTCATGGAAGCGTAAAGACCGTCAGGAGAATGGGGGCCGACCTCAGAGACCAGGTAGAAGAAATCATGAAACTCCGCCACTTTACCATTTCGGTAAACTTTCGGAACGAAAGCAAAGGCTGATCTGGAGGAGGGAATGATAACCATTCCGGGCCAGGCTTTCGGGTCGAGAGCTCCGATGTAGGTGTTTTTCCAGGGATAATAAATCTCCCCTCCGGATGGGGGAACGCCGAATGATAAAATCAGGATAAAAAGCAAAATGACAGGCAGCTTCTCTTTCATGGTTAAAAATTAACCCAATTTCAATAAGGAATCAATAAAATAAACTGAATCTTCCCCATCCGGCCAGACCGGTTAAGGCAAAAAAACAAAGGACAAAATCCCATAAACTTTGAAATCCCTGTCTGTTTTATTATAATCTAATCAACCTGAAAGGAGGGATCATGGATTTTCTCAGATACTTCAGGTCGCGCCAGGGTGAAATGGTCAGGTTCCTGAAAACTCTGGTCCAGCTTGAATCGCCGACCTCTGAGAAAGAAGCCGTCGACCGCTGCAGTGCCGAGGTGCTCCGTCGGCTGGCCGGGCTTGGTTTGAAAACCAGAAAATTCCCTCAGAAAGAAATCGGGGATCTGCATTTGATCGAACTGGAAAACGGCCGGTCAGGAAAGTCAGAAGACCCTGTTCTCGTGCTGACCCATATAGATACAGTCTGGCCGCTGGGCACAATAGAAAAAATGCCTTTTTATGTGGCCGGGGAGAAAATTTACGGTCCTGGCGCCCTGGACATGAAAGCCGGAATCGTCATGGCTGTGTTTGCTCTGGAAGCACTAAAAAAACTCGGCGCGATGCCAAAGCGAAAAATCTGGCTGTTTATAAATTCCGCGGAAGAAACCGGAAACGAGGAAAGCCATAAACAGATAGCTGCCCTTGCCCGCCGGGCTGGACTGGTCCTCTGTCTGGAGCCCGGTCTGCCCGGAGGGGCGATTAAGGTGCAAAGGAAGGGGCGCCTGGTGGTCCGGATAGAATGCACAGGTCGTCCGGCACACGCCAGCACTCCGGAAAAGGGCATCAGCGCCATTGAAGAGTTGATTTTTCAGCTGCAGAAGTTGAAGAAAATAAAAATAAAGGAGATGAGCCTGAATATCGGACAGATAGCCGGCGGCGAGAAAGCCAACGTCGTGGCTGAGAATGCCTGGGCCGTTTGCGACCTGAGGTTCTGGACTTCCGACGACCTCGACCGCCTTAAATCTTTTTTGAGAGAAATGCAACCGCAGCAGAAGGGCGCGAAGGTTAAAGTTAAAATCCAGAGTTTCACTCCGCCGATGGAATTTCACCGCGCCTCTCGAGAACTTTTCCAGAAGGCAAAAGAAATTGCCGCATCCCTCGGGATGGAGCTGATTCCGGGCCGGAGCGGCGGAGGGTCAGACGCCTCGATTGCCTCTCATCTGGGTCTTCCCTGCCTTGACGGTCTTGGACCTGAGGGCGAAGGAATGCATGCTCCACATGAACACCTGCTTATTCCCACTTTTATCCAGAGGACTGCCCTGCTGACCTGTTTATTGTTAGAACTGTAAGATGAATGATTGAAGTTGACATTGCAGAATGATTAACGTTAATCTATTATGTAATCATAATTTTAAGGAGGAGTCATATGATTAAAAAATACTATCTGTTATCACCCGGTCCCACCCCTGTTCCGGAGACGGTGCTGTCGGCGGCCGCCGAACCAATCATCCATCACCGCACACCGGAGTTCTCAAAGATTTTTATGGAAGTGACCGAAGGTCTTAAATATGTGTTTCAGACAAAAGAGGATGTCTACATCCTGGCCGCTTCCGGCACAGGGGCGATGGAAACAGCCGTTATCAACACCCTCTCCCCCGGAGATACGGTGATCACCATCAACGGCGGCAAGTTTGGCGAAAGATGGGGCAACATCTGCCGGGCTTACGGTCTTGACACCAGGGAGATAGTCATTCCCTGGGGTGACGATTTCACGCCCGAGCAGCTGGCAGAAGAAATCAAGAAAACGCCGGGAGTTAAAGCCATCTTCACCACCCTGTCCGAAACCTCGACCGGCGCCATTTTCGACATCAAGGGTTTTGGCGAGGTGGTGGCGGCCACGGAAGCCATTCTGGTGGTAGACGGAATTTCCGGTCTGGGAGCCACGCCATGCTACATGGATGAGTGGAAAATCGACGTGCTGGTGACCGGTTCGCAGAAATCCTTTATGATTCCGCCGGGTCTGGCCTACATCGCCTTCAGCCCGAAAGCCTGGAAGATGGTTGAATCGTCAAAGCTGCCAAAGTTCTATTTTGACATAAAAAAATACAGAAAAAATCTGGAAAAACAGACGACTCCCTGGACGCCGGCCGTTTCTCTGATCATTCAGCAGAAGAAAGCCCTGGAGATCATTAAAAATCTTGGCCTGGAAAATCTGCTGAAACATCATCAGGTGCTGGGAGAGGCCACCAGAGCCGGAGTGAAAGCTCTCGGGCTCGAGCTTCTGGCGAAAAGGCCCGGCAACATCCTGACCGCAGTAAAAACTCCGGCCGGCGTTGACGGCAACAAGTTGGTGAAAACGATGCAGGGCAAGTATATGGCTTACATTTCCAACGCCCAGGATCCACACAAGGGAGAATTCTTCCGCATCGCGCACCTCGGCTATATGGGCGGCTTTGACATCATCACCGCTCTTTCCGCTCTGGAAATGACCCTGCTGGATCTGGGTTACGATAAATTCCAGCCCGGAGCTTCGGTGGCCGCGGCTGAGAAAGTTTTAAGGGAGGGATGGCAATGACCAGAATTTTGATCGCCGACCACCTGGATAAAGAGGCCGTCGCCGAGCTGCAGAAAGTTCCAGGTTTTGAGGTGACAGAAAAGGTTGGACTGAGCGAAGCGGAACTGGTCCAGATTATTCCAGAGTATGAAGTGGTGGTGGTTCGGAGCGCCACCAGAATAACCCGACCGGTCATCGAGGCTGGAAAGAATCTGAAATTGATAATCAGAGCCGGAATCGGTCTCGACAACATCGACGTGGCCGCAGCCCGGGAGAAAGGCATTGAAGTGGCCAACACTCCGGCGGCCACTTCCATCTCTGTAGCTGAACACACGCTGGGGCTGATGATCGGAGCTGTGCGTCATCACGGGCCGGCCAATCTCTCGATGAAACAGCATAAGTGGGAAAAGAAAGCCTTCATGGGAACTGAACTCTACGGCAAGACCCTTGGCATTATCGGATTTGGCCGTATCGGGAAAGAAGTGGCTAAAAGGGCCCTGGCCTTCGGCATGGAAATCATCGCTGCTAAAAGGGCCCTGGCCTTCGGCATGGAAATCATCGCTTATGACGTCATTCCAATATCCACCGACCTGCCCGTGAAACAGGTCAGCCTGGACGAGCTTCTGCAGAAGGCAGATATCATCACGCTGCATGTGCCCAAAACGCCCAAACCGCTGCTGGGAGAGGAAGAGTTTTCAAAGATGAAGGATGGCGTGGTCATCGTTAACGTGGCCCGTGGTGGTGTGGTCGACGAGAAAGCCCTGCTGAAAGCGCTGAATTCAGGAAAGGTAAAGGCGGCCGCTCTGGATGTTTTTGAAAAAGAACCGCCGGAAGATTTCAGCCTGATCGACCACCCGAAAGTTACGGCCACGCCGCATCTCGGGGCTTCGGCGGAAGAAGGTCAGAAGCGGGCGGGAATGGAAGTGGTCAGGATTCTTAAAGAAAAATTCGCTGCCGGCTGATAGAAGACAGGAAAAAGTTAAAAGCTTAAATTCTGCGCCTTAAGGAAACCCGGGCGAAGGTGTAAAATGGAACCAGGTGGTGAATGATGGTCTATCTGGATAATAACGCGACAACTCCCCTCGACCCGCAGGTCGTGGAAAAAATGACCTGGTTTATCCGGGAACATTTTGGCAACCCCTCCTCTCTTTACCCTATCGGGCGCCAGGTGAAAGAATTGATCACTGAAGCCCGGGAGCAGGTGGCCTCAGCCATCGGAGCTCACCGCAGCGAGATTATCTTCACCGGTTCCGGCACCGAGTCCGACAACTTTGCCATAATCGGAGTTCTCGAAGCCCGGCCGGAAAAAAGACAGTTCATAACCTCAGCCATCGAACATCCGGCTGTTCTGGAAACAGCTAAGTATCTGGAAAGGAAGGGATACACGGTTCATTACGTTCCGGTGGATCGCTATGGAGTGATTGACCTTAATTATCTCGAATCTGTCCTTTCAGATGAGACCGGCCTGGTCTCGATCATGCTGGCCAACAACGAGATCGGAACTGTCCAGCCGGTGGAGGAAGTGGTCCGGATGGCTTCCCGTTACGGTGTTCCCGTTCACACCGACGCCGTGCAGGCCTTCGGTAAGATGGAAGTTAACGTTAAAAAACTGGGTGTTGACCTGCTTACAGTTTCTTCCCATAAGATATACGGGCCAAAAGGAGTCGGAGCCCTTTACATCAAAAAAGGCACTCCTGTCCTGCCTTTCATCCACGGAGGACACCAGGAATTCGGATTGAGAGCCGGTACTGAAAATACTATCGGAATAGTAGGATTTGGCGAGGCGGCTAAAATCCTGCAGGAAAGGTGGAAGAAGGATAAGGAGCGGCTGGAAAAACTCGGGGAGAGGCTGAAATCCGGTCTGGAAGAGAAAATCCCGGGTGCGGTGTTTAACGGTCATCCGGAGAAGAGGATAAAATCCACCGTGAATTTTGCCTTCCCCGGACTCGAAGCCGAAGCCATTCTGATGGCTCTGGCCACCAGAGAAATCTATGTTTCCACCGGTTCTGCCTGTAGCGAAGAATCCGAGGAGGCTTCCCATGTGCTGCTGGCCATCGGCCTGAAACCGGAAGTGGCCAGGTCAGCCATAAGAATGTCGCTCGGAAGGTTTAACCGGGAAGAAGATGTCGAGACTGTCTTGAAGGAACTTCCTGAAATAATAGAAAAGTTGAGAGAGATCTCCCCTTTTAAGAACGGAATTTAGCCATCTGCCCCGGGCTTGAGGGAAGATGAGCGCAACTAAATGATTATAATAGGCGAGCTGCTCAATTCCAGCCGGAAACCGGTGGAAGAAGCTTTCATTAAAAGGGATGAAGTCTATCTGACTGAACTTGCGCTGGAGCAGGGAAAAGCCGGCTGCGCTTATCTCGACCTCAACGCTTCCACTCTGATAGAACGAGAAGCGGAAATTATTTCCTGGGCAATCCCTCTCCTCCAGCAGAAAGTTTCCCTTCCCATCTCCATCGACAGCCCGAACCCGGCTGCGCTGGAAGCAGGTTAGCGAGTTCACAGAGGAAGGGCTTTATTAAATTCTCTTCCCGGTAAAACTCCGGAAATCGATGAACTCCTGCCGTTGATCCGGGATTACAAACCTGAGGTGATAGTTTGCTGTCTCGACAATCACGGGCTCCCGCAGACTCCGGAAGATACTCTCAGGGTCGCTGTAAAAACGTTGAACAGGCTGTTCCAGGAGACTTCGCTGCGCGAGGAGGATGTTTTTCTCGACCCGCTGGTAAGACCGCTGGCCGTTTTTCCCGAGGCCGGGAAACTGCTGCTGGAATCTCTTCTTCTCATCCGCAGGGAGCTGCCCGGCATCAAAACCGTGGCCGGTCTGAGCAACATTTCCTACGGCCTGCCCCGGCGGCGAGTGGTTAACCTCACCTTTCTGACCAACCTCATAGGCCACGGACTGGATGCCGTCATCGCTGATCCCCTGCATCCTGATTTTCAGACGACCGTTATCGTCAGTGAATATCTGAACAACCGTCCCGGTGCCAGGGAAAAATTTCTGGCCTGGGCTCATTCAACCGTTCCGGCGCAGGAAGAATAACAGATTAACAAAAAAAATCTCTGAGCTGTTTCAGGTAGACTTCCCTGACCTGAAGGAAGAATTCGTGATAAGCTGGCTGGCGAAAGTCAGGATAGGTCCACTCGAGGGTTTTCACTCCTTTTCTGGTAAAAAGAAGTTCCAGGTGAGCATAGATGCCCATCGCCAGCGGTATGCGATGAGCAAAATCCTTGGCCGTAGCCATAATCAGAGCCGAGCCGGTGAGGTATCCGGGGTCGAGGTTAACCGGTCGGGGCGGAGTCCGGTAAAGATTTTTGAACTCATCTTCCAGGTTGTTTGTCCAGACCTTAATCTTCGCAATTTCTTCCGGGTTGATAAGCCCGGGGAAGCTGAGGAACGCCCGGAAGAGCCTTTCCCCCATCTTGGGACGGTAATAATCGGTAAAGGTGAAAGGGAAATCCTGGCTTTTCAGGTCCGGCTGACCGAATTTTTCAGCCAGTCTGGTCACAGCCCTTTCCTTTATTTCTGATTCTGAAAATATTATCCCGCAGATTAATTTCACCGGCTTGAAAGGTTTTATTTCCGCCATTGTTTTCTCAATCAATACGTTAAATCATAAAAAATTTGTTTTCAAGCTCCGGTTGACCGGTCTTCGCCAGAATCTCCGTTCGCTCAGGCCTCCCGGCTCTCCCGGTGATTGATTTAAGTCTCTGTTTTGATATAATTTCTCCACTATGAAGTGGGTTTACATCGAGGACGTTAAAGATTACGTCGGTCAGGAAGTAGAAATCAGGGGCTGGGTCTACAACAAAAGGTCGAGCGGCCGGGTTCGGTTTCTTCTCGTCAGAGACGGAACGGGAATAATACAGGGCACCATTTTCAGCCCCGACAAAGATTTTCCGCTGTTCAGGGTCTTTGACGAACTCACCCAGGAATCCTCTTTAATCGTCAGGGGCAAAATCAAAGAAGAACGCCGGGCACCGGGTGGTTACGAGCTTGAAATATCTGAAATAGAAGTCATCCAGATTGCCAGAGATTATCCGATTACCCCGAAGGAACATTCGGTTCCCTTCCTCATGGAACACCGCCATCTCTGGCTTCGTTCCCAGAAACAGCATGCCATACTCCAGGTAAGAGCTGAAGTGGTGAGAGCCATTAGGGAATTTTTCGACGGTCGCGGCTTCAGGTTGATGGATACTCCGATTCTCACACCCAGCGCCTGCGAAGGGACGACCACCCTTTTTGAAACGCAATATTTTGACCAGAAGGCTTACCTGAGCCAGAGCGGTCAGCTGTACAACGAAGCCACCGCAGCTGCTTTCGGCAAGGTCTACTGTTTTGGACCGGTTTTCCGGGCGGAAAAATCAAAGACCAGAAGACACCTGATTGAATTCTGGATGGTCGAACCGGAAGTGGCTTTCGCCACACTGGAGGATATCATCGAGCTCGGTCAGGACCTGATACTGCACATCATCGAAAGAGTCCTGGAAAAAAGAAAACAGGACCTGGAAATACTGGAGAGAGACACTGCGCCTCTCGAAAGAATTTCCAAACCTTTCCCCCGGTTGACTTATGATCAGGCGGTCAAGCTTTTGACCGAGCACGGGTCGAAAATGGTTTATGGAGATGATTTCGGAGCGCCGGAAGAAACCCTGCTTTCTCAGATTTATGACCGACCGGTATGCATCACTCATTTCCCGGCGGCCATAAAAGCTTTCTACATGCAGCCTGATCCCGAGCGTCCGGACCTGGTGCTCGGTGTGGATTTTATGGCTTCGGAGGGTTACGGGGAAATAATCGGCGGCGGGCAGAGAATTCACGACCTGGAACTCCTCGAGCGGCGGATTCAGGAATTCAACCTGCCGAAGGAAGCCTACGAGTGGTACGTTGACCTGCGCCGTTACGGAACCTTCCCCCATTCAGGTTTCGGGCTTGGCCTCGAAAGGACAGTCGCCTGGATATGCAAATTGCCGCATATCAGAGAGACCATTCCTTTCCCGAGGCTGCTGTACAGAATTTACCCCTGAATTTGATTTAATGCCAAAAGTATCTCTCATCACCCTCGGTTGCGCCAAGAACCTGGTGGATTCCGAAGTCATGCTGGCCAAGCTTCACCTCCGGGGTTATAAATTTACCGCTGACCTCAACCAGGCTGACATCCTTGTCATCAACACCTGCGGTTTTATCCAGCCGGCCCGGGAGGAAGCACACAGAACAATCGAAGAAGGAATTGCCTGGAAAACCCGCCGGCCGGGAAGGTTGCTGGTGGTGGTCGGTTGCTATCCGGAGAGATTTCTCGATTACCTTGAAGTGAAATATCCTCAGGTGGATGTCTGGAGCGGCGTCGGAGCTTTCGACCGCATCGATGAGATGATAGAAAAGAAAAAGAGCATTTACGGGGGTGAAACTTTTCTTTTAGACCATCGCACACCGCGGGTGGTGACCACCGGCCAGAACTGGGCTTACCTGAAAATTTCCGAAGGTTGCTCCCACCGCTGCACTTTCTGCAGCATTCCTCTCATCAAGGGTCCTTATAAATCCAGGGAAATCGACTCGGTGGTGGCCGAGGTCAGGAATCTGGTTTCGCTGGGGATAAAGGAAATAAACTTGGTTTCTCACGACACCACCTATTTCGGCCGGGACCGTAAGAAGACGGGCGAACTGCCCGCGCTTCTGGAAAAGCTTCTACAAATCAGAGGACTTGAATGGATCAGGATTCTGTACGGTTATCCGGAAGAAGTCGACGACAGGTTGCTGGAACTGCTGTGCGAGCCAAAAATCTGTCGTTATCTCGACCTTCCGTTTCAGCATGCCTCGGCGGCCGTGCTGAAAAAAATGGGGCGGGGACTCGACGGTCGCCGGGCGCTGAAACTTCTGGAAAAAATAAGAAAGAAGGTTCCAGGAGTTGCGGTGCGCACTTCTCTGATAGTCGGATTCCCGGCAGAAGGAGAGAAAGAGTTTAAGGAACTCATGCAATTTGTGGCTCAGGCCAGGTTTGAACATCTCGGCGTCTTCTGTTATTCTCAGGAAATCGGCACCGCATCTTCCAGCTATCCGGACGTGGTGCCCGAAAAGGAGAAAAGAAGGAGACAGCGACTGATCATGCAGCAGCAGAGAAAAATTTCCCGGGAATTTTATCGGTCTTTCGTCGGGCAGAAACTCGAGGTGCTGATCGAAGGCCCTCACCCGGAAAATCCCGATTATCTTATAGGACGCACCAGATTTCAGGCGCCCGAGGTTGACGGAAAGGTTCTGATTGAATATCCGCGCCGGGCGCGAAAAAAAACGCTGCCGGCTTTCCTGCAGGTTTCCATCACCGGCGCTCTCGATTATGACCTGATCGGAAGGGTGAAAGATGATTAAACTGGCGAAGCTGATCTCTACTTTCTTCGGTCTGGGACTTTTTCCTCTGGCTCCTGGCACTCTGGCCAGCCTGATGGTAACTGTTCTTTACAGATATTATCTTCACCGCCTTCACTGGTGGCTGTACCTGATGATACTCCTCGTCATTATCGCCGCCGGAGTTTATTTTTCCACCATCTACGCCCGCAGCCTGAATCTTAAGGATCCGGGGAAGGTGGTCATCGATGAAGTCGCCGGCCAGATGCTGGCGCTTTTTCTGGTCAGGCCTGACTGGGGTCCGGTGGCCGCAGCGTTTATTCTTTTTCGTTTTCTTGATATCTTAAAACCGATGGGCGTGAAAAAGCTGGAAAATCTGTCTGAAGGCTGGGGAATAATGGCTGATGACCTGGGAACCGGGCTGGTGGTGAATCTTCTGATTCACGCAGCTATAATCTTTTTTAAGTTATAAACGAAAATGAGGATTAAGAATTTGCCTGCTGCAAGCATAGAATTTATTGCAGTCGGGAGCGAATTGCTCACTCCCCACTTTCAGGATACCAACTCTCTTTTTGTGGCTGAAAAACTGCAGGAGCTCGGCCGGGAGCTGTCTTTCAAGACCACCGTCGGCGATCGTCTGGATGATCTCAAGCTGGCCATAAAAATTGCCAGAAAGCGAAGCTGGCTGATTTTCATCTGCGGCGGGCTCGGTCCGACCGAAGACGACCGCACGCGTCAGGCGGTGGCTGAAGTGCTCGGTCTCAAACTGGTCTTCCGCAGGGATATACTGGAAAAAATCAGGAAGAGGTTTGAAACCCGCGGCCTGCGGATGAGCCCCTCGAACCGGCGTCAGGCCTATGTGCTTGAAGGTTCGGAGGTGCTGGAAAACCCTCACGGTACGGCTCCAGGGCTCTGGCTGGAAAGAAGAAAGCAGATTTTCGTTCTTCTTCCCGGACCGCCGCCTGAATTCAGGCCGATGGTGGAAAATCTGGTGATTCCAAAGCTAAAGGAAAGATTCGGCCAGGTTCAGGTGCTGAGGTCAGTGATCAGAGTAACCGGAGCGGGAGAATCAGTGGTGGAAGATCTGATCAAGCCTGTCTACAGGAACCTTCCTGAGAGAATGCAGCTCATCACACTGGCTGCGCCGGGAGACATCCAGATCAGGTTAAGCCTGCCTGTCGGACAGAACCCGCAGAGAGACATGGCCGCATTCAACATAGTGAAGGAAAAACTGCTCGGCTTTCTCGGACGGCTGGTCTATTCTACAGACGGCGAACCGCTGGAGAAGGTAGCAGGAGACCTGCTCAGAAGTTCCGGAAAGACTCTGGCCTGCGCCGAATCCTGCACCGGCGGGTTGCTGGCCCATCGAATCACCAGCGTCCCGGGAAGTTCCGATTATTTTCTTGAGAGCATCGTGACCTACAGCAATGAAAGCAAAATCAGGGAGCTGGGTGTTTCTGCTGAACTTCTAAAGCAAAAAGGAGCGGTCAGCGAAGAGGTGGCCCGGGAAATGGCTGAGAAAGTCAGAATGAAAGCCGGAGCTGATTACGGGTTATCAACTACCGGAATTGCCGGTCCCGGCGGAGGAACTGAAACAAAACCTGTCGGGCTTGTTTACACGGCCCTGGCTTTTTCCGGCGGGACGGTTGTGGTCAAAAATATGTTTTCTGGAAATCGGGAAATAATAAAATTTCAGACTACCCAGAAAGCTCTGGATATGTTAAGGTTAAAATTGCTGGAAGAAACAGGTCAAACGGAGAGAAAATGAGGCTTTTCATAGCGATTGACCTGAGTCCCGAGATAAAAAACAGATTGTCTTCGGCGGTAAAAATTCTGAAACCTGTGGCCAGCGACATTAAATGGGTAGCTCCGGAAAACTATCACCTCACGCTTAAATTTCTCGGAGAAACAGACGATTCACGGGTGGAAACGATAAAACAGGTGCTGGAAAAAGTTGCCAGTAAACACCGCCGCTTCTATCTCTCCGTGCGGGGAACCGGAAGTTTTCCGCCCGGGCAGATCCGGATGAGGGTCATCTGGGTTGGATTTCAGGCGGGTCCTGAACTTTACGCTCTTCAGTCAGAGCTGGAAGAGGCTCTCAGTCAGGAAGGCTTCAGCCGGGAGGAAAGGCCTTTCACGCCGCACCTGACCATTGGCCGGGCTCGCGAACCGCGGAAACAGGAACGTCTGAAAGCGGAGCTGGACAGGATGGGGGCTGAAGAGTACGGCACGATGGAAGTGAGCGAAATCAACCTGTTCCAGAGCATCCTGCGCCCGGAAGGGCCTGAATACAGAATTATCAGCCGGCATAAGCTCGCATGAAAATACTTCTGATTTTATTTTCTTACTTATTCGGAGCTTTTCCTACCGGTTATTTTCTGGTGAAATTGTCTGTCCGCAGGGACATCCGGGAAGTCGGCAGCCGTTCGACCGGAGCCACCAACGTTTTCCGGGTCGGCGGCTGGAAACTGGCTCTTCCGGTGATGGTCGTGGATATTTTAAAAGGATATCTGCCGGCATTTCTGGCTGTCCATTTATATTCCAGCCGCCTGCTGGCTTTGATCTGCCTTCTGGCTGCCGTCATCGGTCATTGTTACCCGGTCTATCTGAAGTTCAGAGGCGGTAAAGGAGTGGCCACAACCAGCGGCGGCTATCTTTATCTGGCTCCAGGACCCTTCGGGTTGAGCCTGGCGCTGATGTTGATAATGCTTTTTCTGTTCCGATATGTTTCCCTGGCCACACCGTCCGGGATGCTGGTGTTCCCTGTTCTGGTTTTAATTCTTAAAGGCGACCGGACGCTTTTCGCCTTCGGATTGATATTTTTCCTGATAATTCTTTTCAGGCATCGGGAAAATGTCAAACGCCTTGCTTCCGGAACCGAAAGAAAATTTGGAGAAAGATTGAATGCTTAAATTCGCCGTTATCGGTGCGGGCAGCTGGGGTTCGGCCATCTCATATTACCTCGGCCGGCTGGGCTTTCCGGTGAAATTATGGGTAAGAGAGGAGGAGGTCCTGGCAGACCTCCTGTCCACCAGAATCAACCATACTTTTCTCCCCGGGTTTGAATTTCCGGTGACCGTCAGCTTTCACCGCTCAATAGCTGAAACCGTCGAAGGCACCCAGATAATTTTTGTGGCCGTTCCCTCGCAGTTCTGCCGGCAGATTTATCACCGGATGGATGAGTGCATAAAAAAGGGACAGGCTCTGATCAGCCTGACCAAAGGGCTCGAGCAAAAATCGCTCAAAACCATGACCGAGGTGATGGAGGAAGTTTTTGCGCCTTCGAGAAAACCCAGAATAGGCGTTCTCTCCGGGCCGAGTTTTGCCAGAGAGGTGGCGGCCGGACATCCGACCGCGCTGGTGCTGGCCAGCCGGGATCAGGTGCTGGCAAAAGAACTTCAGCAGACCATTTCCAGCCGGCAGCTGAGAATTTACATCACCACCGACGTCCTTGGGGTGGAACTCGGCGGAGCGGTGAAAAATGTGCTGGCGATAGCCGCCGGCATCTCTGTGGGTCTTGGTTACGGTTATAATTCTCGCGCCGCGCTCATTACCCGGGGGCTGGTCGAAATCATCAGGCTGGGGACGGCGCTCGGAGCTAAGAAGGAAACTTTCTACGGGCTGGCCGGACTGGGAGACCTGGTGCTTACCTGCACCAGCGAGCTGAGCCGGAATTACCGGGTCGGGCTGGAACTCACCAGGGGGAAATCGCTGAAGCAGATCCTTTCGGAAATGAAAATGGTGGCTGAGGGAGTGAGAAATACCCTTACCGTCCACAAACTGGCCAGCCAGAAAAAGGTGGAAATGCCCATCTGCCATCAGGTGTATGAAGTGCTTTATCGGGGAAAACCTCCCCATCGAGCGCTGGAAGAGTTGATGGCGAGAGATTTGAAGGAGGAAAAGATTTGAAACTAATAACACAACCTTTCCGGAGGGAGAAAATGAAGAGGGTCAGCCTTCAAATGGCGGCGATCTTTTTAGCGATCATGTCTCTGAACAGCTGCGCCTCCACCCAGAGCAAGCTGGAGAAAGCCAGAGCCCAGGACCCGCAGTATCAATACAATCTCGGTCTTTTTTACCTGAACAACAACAACATCGATGAAGCCATAAAATATTTTAACAGGAGCCTCTCTCTCGACCCCAGAAACCATCTTGCCTGGAACGCTCTCGGACTGGCTCAGTCGATGAAGGGAAATATGGAAGCATCGATCCAGGCTTTTCAGAAAGCACTTGAAGTTAACCCTCAATTTACCGAAGCCCGCAACAACCTCGGGACGATCTACTTTGAGCTCGGCCAGTATGAAAAAGCTGAAGCCGAATATCGCCGGGCTATTCAGGACCCGAATTATGCCTCGAAGGAACTCCCCTATTACAACCTGGCTCGACTTTATTTTGTTCAGGAAAAGTACGATGAAGCCTATGAGCATGTGCAGAAAGCGATTCAATACAGAAACCGCTTTGCCATGGCTCACAATCTCCGGGGGTTGATTCTGGAGAAAACCGGGGATCTGGATGAGGCTGTTCTGGCCTTCGAACAGGCGGTAAGGATTGTTCCGGAAGACACCACCTTTTTATTCAACTTAGCCAGAGCTCAGTACAGCGCAGGACTTTACCGAAAAGCGAAGGAAAACTTTGAAAAGCTCTATCCCCGTCTGCTCAGCCAGGAGGATCGGGAAACGGTAAAAAAATACATAGAGGAGCTCAAGAAGCTGGTGAAAGATTAGGCAGCTTTTTTCTTAACTTTTCTCAGATGCGCTCAGGTTTTTCCGACCTGAAGCTGAAACCAGCTCACGTTCCTTCGCGCCATTCTTTAAGGTACTTTTTCTGCTCTGCAGTCAACCGATCGATTTTAATTCCCATCGAATCCAGCTTCAAACGGGCAATTTCCCGGTCAATCTCTGCCGGCACCGGATAAACCTTCTTCTCCAGCTCACCGGCATGCTGCACGAGATACAGGACGCTGAGAGCCTGGTTGGCAAAGCTCATGTCCATGACCATGGCCGGATGCCCCTCAGCTGCTGCCAGGTTGATCAGCCGTCCTTCTCCCAGTAAATAAAGACATCTGCCGTCCTTCAGCCTGAATTCTTCGACAAAAGGCCGGATAATCCTTCTGCTCCGGGCCAGTCTGGTCAGAGCCGGAATATCTATTTCCACGTTGAAATGCCCGGAGTTAGCGATGATGGCGCCGTCTTTCATTTTTCTCATATGTTCCGCCCGGATCACATTTTTATTGCCGGTGACCGTAATGAACAGGTCGCCGACAGGCGCGGCCTTCGGTAGAGGCATCACCTGGAAACCGTCCATCAGCGCTTCCAGGGCTTTCAGGGGATCAACCTCGCAGATTATTACCCGCGCTCCGGCGCCTCTGGCTCTGGTGGCCACGCCTTTGCCGCACCAGCCATAACCGCAAACGACCACGGTCAGGCCGGCCAGCAGGATGTTGGTCGAACGGAGTATGCCGTCGATGGTGCTCTGACCTGTCCCGTAACGGTTGTCAAAAAGATGTTTGGTCAGAGCGTCGTTGACGGCTATTATCGGATAGCCCAGCACCCCGTTTTCGGCCATGCTGCGCAGCCGGATGACGCCGGTGGTGGTTTCTTCTGTTCCGCCTATTATTTCTCCGAGGGCGGATTTCATTTTGCGGTGTAGCGTCGAGACCAGGTCGGCTCCGTCATCCATGGTGATCACCGGACGGTGAGCCAGGGCTTTTTCCAGATGACGGTAGTAGCTTTTCTGATCCTCTCCTTTGATGGCGAAGACCGGTATCTTCTCAAACCGCACCAGAGCCGCCGCCACCTCATCCTGAGTGCTTAACGGATTCGAGGCGGCCAGCCTCACCTCAGCTCCGCCGGCTTTAAGGGTCATCATCAGGTTGGCTGTTTCCGAGGTGACGTGAAGGCAGGCTGCTATTCTTATGCCTTTAAGTGGCTTTTCCCTCTGCCATTTTTCTTTTATTCTGTTGAGAACGGGCATCGACCGGGCAGCCCATTCTATCCGCTTTAACCCATCGGCCGCGAGTTTCAAATCTCTTACTTCAAACTCCATGGGTTCCTCCCCTTTCTGGCGTTAAACCGATATCAGGTTTATACCAATATTTTTACCCGTTAAATTAAATTCAACAAACCTGAATCCAGCAGCGACCTTTTCCGTCGTTTCTGCTGACCGCTCTGAACTAATTCATCAGCATGAATATAACAGATAAGCTTTTTAACACAACCCGGGTCTGAAAGCAACAATTGCGGTTCAATTTTCATTATTTTTGTGATATTTATAGTCTGATTTGTCTAAAAATGAAAAAGCGGCTGGCTGAGAGGAAAAAAGTTCTTAAAAAAACCTTGCTGTCAGCATTTCTTTTTTTCATATTCCTGGCGGGTCTGCAGCCAGCCGAAAGAAAGACTGTTAGCTTTAATCCCGTGACCTTCAGGCTGAAGAACGGCCTTCAGGTAATCGTGCTCGAGGATAACTCGCTTCCGGTGGTCTCGGTGGTCTTGGCTTACGGAGTGGGTTCAGTCCATGACCCTGAAGGGAAAGAGGGACTTGCCTACCTGATGCAGAATTTGATGTTTCAGGGCTCAGAAAATGTCGGCCCGCTGCAGCATCTCAATTACATCCAGAATGCCGGCGGAGAGCTCAACGCCGCCACCACCTTTGACAAAACCTTTTTCTACCAGACGGTTCCGTCAAACCAGCTCGGTCTGGTGCTGTGGCTCGAATCTGACCGGATGCACTTCCTCAAAATCACCGAAGGCCTCCTGGCCAGGGAAAAAGAATCGATAATTCGCAGCTTAAACGAAAGGGTGATGCAGGAGCCTTTCAGCCATTATTTTTTTCTGATAGATCAGATCCTCTATCCTGATTTCAAATACGGGCACGCTCTGACCGGTACGCCTAAATCTATCCGGGAGATAACTCTGGAAGATGTCACCAGGTTTTACCGGAAATACTATGTTCCCGGCAATGCCGTGCTCTGCATCAGCGGAAATGTCCGACCGGAGAGAGCTCGCGAACTTGTCAGCCGCTATTTTGAAACGATACCCAGGGGTGAAGAACCCGAACCGTATCCGCAACCGGAATTCATACCGGCGATTTCGGCCAGGGATCAGGTCATGTTCGATTCCCGGGTATCGACCGCCGGCCTGCAGTTCGGACTCAGGCTGGACGAACTGCGGCCGGAGGATTATCTGGTGCTCAGGTTGCTGGAACAGCTGCTTATTCAGGGGGCGACCAGCCGCCTGGTTAACAGGCTGGTCAAAAAAGAGCGTCTGGCCGTTTATCTCGATGGCGGTCTGGAGGAAAAAGGTCAGTTTGTCTCCCTCAAGATATTTCTGCTGGCTAATTCCCAGATAATGGCCGAACGAGCGAAGAAATCACTGATGGATGAGTTAAACCGGGTCAGGACAGAAATCGTTCCCGAAAGAGAATTTGTAAAGGTTAAAAATAATTTTAAGTACAGGTATTTAACTCAGCTGTGCGGCAGCAACCTTTCCCGGGCGCTCACTCTGGCTGACTATTATCTGAGAGAAGGACGCCTGCCGGACCCGGCCTTTCAGCTGGAGAGGCTGGAAAAGTTGACTCCCTACTCCATTCTGGCTCTGGCCCGACGGCAGCTGAAAGCGGAGAAATTCTGTTTTATAACCATCCTGCCAGGTAGATAAATATGAACGGTTATTCATATATAAAACGATGGCCGCAGGCGCTGGCGCTTTTTGCCCTGCTCTGGTTCCTTTTCCCCGCTCAATCACAGGCCCAGGAAAAATTCAGGAAAAGCCCTCCCTACCCTGACCCGGTTCCTCAGCTGGTTCTGCCGGCGGTGGAAACCGGAGAGGGAGTAAACGGGCTGAAAATTCTGGTTATATCCAGAGAAAACGCCTGTCTTTTCAACCTGCAGGTAATAATCAGAGCCGGTGAGAGTGATTCGCCGCTGGAACTCCCCGGGCTGGCCACCGTTACCTCTCGTCTGCTGCTGCGAGGAACCGCCTCGATGAGCGCTTCCGACATAGAAGAACGGCTGGACTACCTGGCGGTCGATGCTTCTCTCGAGGTGGAGTCAGACTACACGATTTTTTCTTTTACCTTCCTCGAAGAAAACCTCGAAGCTGCCCTTTCCCTGATCAGCCTGTTTTTCGTCGAACCGACCTTCTCCCCGCTTGAAGTTTCAGCCGTTAAGAGGGAATTTTATTACGAACTCCTGCGGCGAAACCAGGATCCGGAAAATGCCGGCTACAGTTTTTTCATCAAAAAATTATTTTCCGGCTCGGGCTACAATCCGGGAGTGCTGGAGGAAGACGCCATTAAAAACATCAGTCCGCGGGATGTCACTCAGTTTCATCAGCGCTACCTGAGACCTAACAATTCGGTCATCGTTTTCAACGGCAACATCAACCTGGACAAAGCTACCGGGCTGACCAATCAGTATTTCCGGCGCTGGGTGCCGCGGCCTGTTTCCAGGCCTTCAGTTCCAAGGTTGCCGAACCGCGATTTCGGGCAGGTCTGTTTTCTGGACGTGCCCGGAAATGAGGTGGCCATCATTGCCGGAAACCTGATTGCGCCCATCTCCAGCCCGGATTATTTTTCATTATTAGTGTTGAATCACCTGCTCGGCGGAAGCACCGGCAGCCGGCTTTTCCTTACACTGCGGGAGCTGAAGGGAGAAGCTTTTTACAGCTTCAGCGAGCTGACTTTTTTCCGGGGCAACGGAATTTTCTGGGTAAGGGCAAAAACCTCGCCCGCAGCCCTGACCTCTGCGGTCAAATCCATACTCAACATATTAAGCCGGCTTCCGGCAGAAAGAATCGAAGCCGAAGAGCATGAAAGAGCCAAAAGCTATTTGATCGGCAACCTGCCGCTTCAGTTTGAAAACGCGGAGACGATGAGCAGAAGAATAGCCCTGCTGGATTTTCTCGAACTGCCAGCGGACTTCTGGACGAGATACTTTCAGAACATAATGCTGGTGGACGTTGACAGCGTAAGAGAAGTTGCCCGTAAATATCTATCCACCCGACCGCTGGTGGTGATTGCCGGAGAAGCAACCCGGACTCTTGACTATCTGAAAGATTTTGACAAAATTGAGGTCTACAACCGAAAAGGCCAGTTTCTTGGCGTACTGGAGAAAGGAGTTTTAAGGTATGAAAATCGTTGAATGTGTACCGAATTTCAGCGAAGGACGCGACCGTGAAAAAATCCAGGCTATTGTCCGGGAAATTGAATCGACCCCCGGGGTGAAACTGCTGGATGTTGACCCGGGAGAAGCCACCAACAGAACGGTGGTTACTTTCATCGGTTCGCCCGAGGCGGTTAAAGAAGCTGCTTTCAAAGCGATCAAAAAGGCAGCCGAACTGATCGATATGAGTCAGCACCGGGGCGCCCACCCGCGTATCGGTGCCACCGATGTCTGCCCGTTCGTTCCTGTTTCCGGTGTCACCATGGAGGATTGCGTCCGGTTGGCCAACGAACTGGGAAAAAGAGTCGGTGAGGAGCTCGGAATTCCGGTTTATCTTTATGAGGAAGCCGCCAGAAAACCGGAAAGAAAAAATCTGGCCAGCATCAGAGCTGGAGAGTATGAAGGGCTTCCGGAAAAATTAAAGGATCCTGAATGGCAGCCGGACTACGGACCGGCGGTTTTTAACCCGAAGACCGGAGCCACGGTCATCGGCGCGCGAGAATTTCTGATCGCTTACAACATAAACCTCAACACTCGCGACAGAAAAATAGCTCAGGAAATCGCCTCTTACCTCAGAGAAAGCGGGCGGCCGAAAAAAGATAAGAACGGTAACATAGTTTACGATAAGAACGGCCAGCCAGTGAGGATTCCGGGCAAATTCAAGGCGGTTAAAGCTGTTGGCTGGTACATAGACGAATACGGAATTGCTCAGATTTCCATCAACCTGACCAATTATAAAATCACTCCACCTCATGTGGTTTTTGACGAGGCCTGTCGTCTGGCGGAGAAGCTTGGAGTTCGGGTAACGGGCAGCGAAATAGTCGGTCTGGTGCCGCTCGAAGCCCTGTTGATGGCCGGTCGTCATTATCTGGAAAAACAGGGCAAAAGTCCGGGTGTCCCTGAAAAAGAACTGGTAAGAATAGCCATCAGGTCTCTTGGCCTTAATGATATCGTTCCTTTCGACCCGGCAAAAAAGATTATCGAATACCAGTTCCCGGCGGACGAGAAATCTCTTGTGAAAATGAAACTTGACGAATTTGCCGACGAGCTTTCTATGGACTCTCCAGCTCCTGGCGGGGGAAGTGTGGCTGCCCTCTGCGGCTGCCTGTCAGCGGCCCTGTCGTCCATGGTGGCCAACCTGACGGTCGGGAAAAAAGGTTACGAACAGGAGTTTGAGCGGATGAAACAGGTAGCGGTCAGAGCTCAGAAACTGAAGGATGAACTTCTCCAGGCAGTGGACCGCGACACCAGGGCTTTTAACCGTGTTATGGATGCCTACCGGATGCCAAGAGCCACCGAAGAACAGGCAAAAGAAAGAGAAGCGGCCATTGAAGAAGCAAATAAGGAAGCCACCCTGGTGCCTTTTTCCGTGCTGGAAAAATCTCTGGAACTGGCAGAACTGGCAGCGGAAGCGGCCGAACACGGTAACAAAAATTCAGTAAGCGATGCCGGAGTGGCTGGCCTGACGGCCAGAAGCTGCGGACTTGGAGCTTATTACAACGTCTGCATCAACCTGCCGAACATAAAGGATGAAGCCTTCAGGAAAAAAACACTGACCAGAGCTGGCCAGCTGAAGAAGAAACTTTTGAAGCAGACCGATAAACTGGAAAAAATGATGGAAAAAGTGCTGCAGCCTCAGGGCAAAAGTTAAGCCTGAAACAAACTCTGACCGCGATTTTTCGTTAAAGGACAGTTTTCGATACTTGTTCTGAATGATTTATAAATGGGATTTCTTCCGACCTGAAGAGCTTAAAATAGACGTTAACCGTCGAGAATCAGAGCTTAGTTTTATTTTGAAACTTCAAGAAGACTTTTTCAGTAAAGCGCACAGGCCAAATATCGCCAGCGACAGAAAGATTATAGCGGCTGAGGCCGGCAGGTTGAACAAATAAGCCAGCACTATTCCTCCAGGTATGGAAATCAGGCTGAAGAGCGATGACAGGAACAGCGTCTGGCGAAAATTCCGGGAAATCTGCAGGGCAGAGGCGGCCGGTATGACTGACAGTCCGGTCACCAGAAGCAAACCGACGGTTCTGAGCCCGAGAACTATGGTGATCGAAGTCATGATGACCAGCAGGCGGTCGAGCCGGCCTGCCGGCAATCCTGAGACCAGGGCGGATTCACGGTCGAAGGTCATAAAAAGCAGCCGATGAAAATTGAAGGCTACAGCTGTTACCACCGTTATGGCCAGGACGCTGGAAATGTAAACCTCTTCGCTCGATATGGCCAGGATGTCGCCGAAAAGATACGACATCAATTCGGCGCCAAAATCCTTTTTGATTGAAATAAGCAGAACGGCCAGGGCCATCCCGGCGCTGCTCAGAATTCCGATGGCGGTATCTCCAGGAAGTTTCGTCTGCTCCTTTAGTTTCAAAATCAGAACCGAACCGAGAAGACACATCAGGATGGAGAAAACGACCGGCAGAAGATTGAGGAGAAGTCCCAGAGCCACCCCGGCAAAGGCCACATGAGAAAGGCCGTGGCTGATCATGGCGTCTCTCCTGAGCACAAGGAAAACGCCGAGCAGGCCAAAAGCCAGCGCCAGAAAAACTCCAGCGGCCATCGCTCGTAGAAAAAGAGGGCTGAAAATAAGATTTTCGCTCATACTCAATGCCGGTGGGATACCAGATGATGTCCGCCCCGGAGAAACTCCTGCAATATACCCGACTGGCAGAACTCCGAGTGCTCTCCATGGTAGATCAGTTTCTGATTCAAGCAGGCAACCCGGTTTACATGCCGGTTGACGATGCCGTAATCGTGGGTAACCAGGACTATGGTCAGGCTTTTTGTCTGGTTTAATTCTCCCAGGAGGTCATAAAAATTTTCCTGCGATGGCGCGTCAACTCCACTTGTCGGCTCGTCCAGAAGAAGAATTTCCGGATCGCTGGCCAGAGCCCGGGCAATCAGCGCTCGCTGCTGCTGTCCGCCCGAAAGGCTGTTTATCTTTTTTTTGCCATAATCTTCCAGCCCGACAATTTTTAGAACTTCCTTCATCCTTTCTTTAACCTGATCGGCTGTCAGTTTTTTCCCGGCGGTCATCGAGCGTATGCTGGCGACAATCATTTCCTCCACGGTTACCGGGAGCAGAGGGTCAAAATCGGTAGCTTTCTGTTGAATGTAACCTATCTTATGCCAGTCCTTGAATTCTTCCACAGGTCGGTTAAAAAGAAAAACCCTGCCCGACCGTGGTTTTAGCAGTCCGACCATTATTCTGATGAGGGTCGTTTTTCCGGCGCCGTTTGGCCCGATGAGCGCCAGAAAATCCTGCCTGCGGATGGAAAGATTTACTTCCAGGAGAACAGGCTGTCCGTCGTAAGAAAAACTTACGTTTTCAACCCGGACAATTTCTTCTCTTGTTGTATCCATGGTCAACGGCAATCGAGCGCCTCTTTCAGGGCTGTAAGATTATCAGACATAAGCTCGAGAAAATTTTTTTTCGCAGCCATCTGGGCGGAGGTCAGGTTAACCCCGGCAGACAGTGCGGCCAGGCTGGCCCCGTTTTCCCGGGCTATGGTTTTAGCATAGAGCGGAGGCTGTGAACTTTCGTAGAAAATTACCCTGATCTTATGTTCTCTGATAAATTTGATTATCTGTTGCAGCTTCCTGACGCCGGGTTGAGCTTCAGGATGGGGCCCGCTGAGGCTGATAATCTTGAGATTATACCTATCGGCCATATAACCGAAGGCATCATGACCGGCCACCACCACCGTTCGCTGCTGGCAGCTGGCCAGCTCTTCCCGGAAACGCCGGTCCAGGTCGGCAATCTTCTCCGCGAGTTTCTCGCCTCTCTCCCGATAATAAAAAGTTCCTTCAGGATCTAAGGAGGAGAGCTCGGCTACCATCTTCTCCACCAGGAGTTTATCAGCCTGAAGGTCAAGCCAGATATGGGGGTCACCTTTTCTCAGACCCGGATAACCGGAGATCTCGAGCAGGTCGAAAAATTTAAGGATCCTGGTTTTTTTTCTGTCAATGGCTGACTTTTCCAATCTCTCCAGCCAGGGTTCGAGCCCGCCACCCACCGCCAGAAGAAGGTCCGCATTCAGAAGAACTTTAACATCCGACGGAGTCAGCTGAAAATGATGAATTTCAGCCGAAGGAGGAATCAGCTGTACCACCCTGGCCCGGGTATCAGCTATCTCCCTGACCAGATCGCTCAACGGAAGAATGGTGGTAACGATGGTCAGTTTCTCCTGCGCGACTGCGCCGGATGCAGGAAAGAGGAAAGCTATTAGTATCAAAATTAGATTTATTAACGACGGTAACAGCCGGCGGGAAGTGGACCTCGTTCCGGTCAATTTCGCCTCCTGTTTTATTTGCAACCTGTCCAGTTTTTTAGATATTATAACACAGTAGTAAATTTTTGAAGGAGAAGTATCTATGAGCAAAGAATTAACCTCGCTAAAACCGGAAAAATTGTGGGAACATTTCAGCCGGATTCTGACCATTCCTCACGGCTCCGGAAACGAACAGGCTCTGGCCGCTCACATCATCAACCTGGCCAGAAGCTGGGGACTGGAGGCGGTGCAGGATAAGGTCGGCAATGTGGTCGTGCGTAAACCTGCTTCACCCGGGAGAGAAAATGCACCCGGATTGGTGCTGCAGGCTCATCTGGATATGGTCTGCGAGAAGAATTCTGATGTGGCTCATGATTTCTCTCGCGACCCGATTCAGGCTTATGTTGACGGTGACTGGGTAAAAGCGAAGGGCACGACGCTAGGAGCAGATAACGGAATAGGCGTGGCCGCCTGTCTGGCCATCCTGGAAGACCGGACGCTGACCCACGGTCCGCTAGAATGTCTGTTCACCGTCGACGAAGAAACGGGTCTTACCGGAGCCTTCAAACTCGATAAAAACCTTCTTCAGGGAAAACTGCTCCTCAACCTTGACAGCGAGGAGGAAGGCACCTTCACCATCGGTTGCGCCGGTGGGGCCGATTCTGAAATAACTCTTCCCCTCGAGAGAAAGAAGAGAAAACCGGCTTCCGCCTATCTGATCAAGGTTTCAGGTCTCAGAGGCGGTCATTCCGGGCTTGACATCCACCTCGGCCGCGGTAACGCCATAAAACTTCTGGCCCGGGTTCTTTACAGGACCGGCGAAAAATTCAAAATCGAACTCATTTCCCTGAACGGCGGGAGCAAGCGTAACGCCATACCGAGGGAAGCCTGGGCGGTGGTGGCCGCGGACAGAAACGCCTGGCGGTCTATCAGCAGATTCATCCAGAAAGAATTTGAGGCCATTAAATCTGAATTCAAGGTGACCGAACCAGAATTAACCTGGGACATAAAGACTCAGGCTGCTTCTGATTATCCCTTTACGGTTGAATCTCAGAATACTCTGCTGCGGCTTCTCCTGGCGCTTCCTCACGGTGTGATTTCCATGCATCCTCAGATTGCCGGACTGGTGGAAACCTCGAGCAACCTGGCCATCGTCAACACTGAACAGAAACAGGCAAAGATTGTCTGCAACAGCCGGAGCTCGGTGTACACCGCACTCGAAGCCACCAGGCTGGTCATCAGGGCCTGCAGCCAGCTGGCTGGAGCTAAGGTCAACCAGCCTGAGGGTTATCCGGCCTGGACACCGAACCTTGACTCCGAGCTCCTGAAAAAAATGGTGGACATTTACCGAAATCTGTTTCAGAAAGAGCCCGAAGTCAAGGCGGTGCATGCAGGTCTTGAATGCGGAATAATCGGGGAAAAATACCCGGGGATGGACATGATTTCCTTCGGTCCGACCATAAAATATCCCCATTCTCCGGATGAAAGGGTGGAAATTCCTTCAGTCGAGCGATTCTGGAAACTGCTTCTGGAGGCGCTCGATAAATTGAGTCAAAATTTGAGTTGAAGTTAAGAGGCAGGAGATGAAATGAAGAGGAGAAATTTTTTCCTTCTCCCTTTGCTCATCTCGATACTCCCAGGCTGGCTGGTTTCAGCCGGCAAAAATTGGAGGAACCTGATGAAAAAAGCTATCAACACGGAAAAAGCCCCGAAAGCCATCGGTCCTTATTCTCAGGCCGTCAAAGCGGGAGGTTTTATTTTTGTTTCCGGGCAGCTGCCGATAAACCCGGCCACCGGTGAGTTCGCCGGCCAGACCATCGAAGAACAAACCCACCAGGTGTTGAAAAACATTCAGGCGATTCTGGAAGCGGCTGGAAGTTCGATGGCGGCAGTAGTCAAAGCCACGGTCTACCTGGCCGATATGAACGACTTTGCCCGGATGAACGCGGTCTATTCGCAGTATTTTCCTGAACCCTTCCCTGCCCGGGCCGCTTTTCAGGTGGCCAGATTGCCAAAAGATGCCAGAATTGAAATCGAAGTAATAGCCGAAGCAGGTCCTGAGGTTACTCCTGCAGTAAAGTGATATACTTTCCCGGGAGAAGTTCGGGAACAATTCAATTTTTCCAGGCTCTGTAGTATAATTTCAAAGAGGTGGAAAATGCCGCTGTATGAGTTTTACTGCGAAGATTGCCAGAAGAAATTTGAGCTTCTGGTGAGCCTCAACCACCAGGAAAAAATCGTCTGTCCTTACTGTTCAAGCGAACGGGTGAAAAGGCTCATATCCTCTTTTGGCATCGGTGGCGGCAGCAGCAGGATAAAAAGCAGTTCAGGCAGTTGTTCCACCTGCTCCAGTCGCAGCTGTTCCACCTGCAAATAAATCTCTGCTTGACAGCCCTCCCCTGCCTCGGTTAAATCTATTGACTAATTCTATCGTTGCCAGAAAGGAGCGTTTAAGTTTGGGCCATAATAAGCAGGCTTTCAGGATAGGAGTAGATTCTGGCGGAACCTTTACCGATTTCGTTATCCACCGCGATGGTCAGCTTCAAGTGCGGAAGTTGCCCTCGACTCCGGATGATCCCTCGCGGGCGATCATCGAGGGACTTAAAGACTATCTCCGGCCAGGAACCCTGGTCATCCACGGAACGACCGTGGGAACGAACGCCCTGCTGGAAAAAAAGGGCGCCCGGCTGGCTTTCCTCACCACCCGGGGTTTCGAAGATATAGTCTTTATCGGTCGGCAGACCCGCAAAAATCTCTACAGCCTGAGTGGAGAAAAAAGGGATTACCTGCTTTCTCCGCGTTTGTGTTTCGGTCTGGAAGAGAGGGTCCTGGCCGGCGGTCGGGTGGAAATACCTCTGAGAATGGAAGAGGTGGATAGAATCATCAGAATACTGAAGAAGGAAAAGGTGGAAGCGGTAGCGGTATGTCTGTTACATTCCTATGCTAACCATGTTCATGAAAAAATCGTGGCCGAAAGTCTCTCCCGGGCCGGGTTCAGAGTTTCAGCCTCATTCACTCTTCTTCCGGAATACCGTGAGTATGAACGGGCCTCAACCACGATAATCAACGCCTATCTGCTTCCAGTTATCGACCGCTATCTCCTAAGGCTTGAGGAAAACCTGGCTGGAGCTGAATTAAAGATCATGCAGTCCAACGAAGGTTACATCACCGTCAGCAAAGCCCGCCAGGAACCGATCAGGACGATTCTTTCCGGGCCGACGGGCGGAGTGGTTGGTGCCTACCACCTGGCCAGACAAACGGGCTTCCGCCGGGTGATCAGCTTTGACATGGGCGGCACCTCCACCGATGTCTCGCTCATCGACGGCCGGATTAAAATTTCCACCGAAAATCTTATCGGCGAGCATCCGATCCGCCTGCCGATGGTGGACGTGCACTCGGTCGGAGCTGGAGGCGGTTCCATAGTCTACGTGGATTCTGGTGGACTGCTCAGAGTCGGACCGCAGAGCGTCGGAGCAAATCCCGGTCCAGCCTGCTACGGACAGGGAGACATTCCGGCAGTGACCGATGCCAACCTCATCCTCGGGCGGCTCGACCCCGACTATTTTCTCGGCGGCCGGATGAAAATTTATCTCGAAAAAAGCCGCAGAGCGCTTGAAACTGTAGCCAGAAAAATCGGACGCAGCCTGGTGGAAACCGCTCTGGGAGTGGTGGCCATCGCCAATGCCAGCATGGAAAAAGCCATCAGGGTGATTTCTGTCGAAAGAGGATATGACCCGAGGCAATTCACCCTGATTTCGTTCGGAGGAGCCGGTGGCCTGCACGCGGTGGAAATCGCCGAACATTTACGGATTCCCCGGGTGATCGTACCGCGGATGTCCGGGGTTCTTTCCGCCTTCGGCCTGCTGCTGGCGGATGCCGTCCGTGATTATTCGCGTTCCTTCCTGAAACTGGCTCAGAAGACCTCAGCCGATGAGCTGGAAAAAGAATTCAGAGAGATGATCATCAGAGCCCGGGAAGAAATGGCTGAAGACGGTTTTGACCCTGATGAGATGCTCATTGAAAGGCAGCTTGACCTGAGATACCTGGGACAATCGCACGAACTGACGGTTCCCTGCCGGGCAGATTCCCTGACTAAATTGAAATATCTTGAAGATTTTCATCGCCAGCATCGCCGCTTATTTTCTTACCACCATCCGCACCGCCCGGTGGAAATAGTGAACCTGAGATTGAGAGCTATAATCAGGAGCCCGGGGATTAAACCACCAGTGGCAGAGAGCAGCCGTTACCTGCCGCCTGAAGCCAGGGTGAAGAAACAGCAGTTGTATTACGGGCGGACGCGGTATCTGGCGGAAGTTTTCGACCGCTCCCGCCTTCTGGCCGGAAACAGAATTCCCGGTCCGGCGCTGGTGGTGGACGCTGAATCCACCACTTTCATCCCGCCCGGTTATGAAGCCCGGACTGATTCTTACCTGAACTTAATCATTGAGAGAGCAGGGCGAACATGAGGAAATTTGACCCGATAGAACTCGAGCTTTTCAAGAATATGTTTACCTCCATCACCGAAGAAATGGCCGCCGTCCTCCAGCGCACGGCTCTTTCTCCCAACATCAAAGAGCGAAGAGATTTTTCCTGCGCGCTTTTTACCCGGGATGGGGAAACTTTCGCTCAGGGCTCGCACATCCCCGTTCATCTTGGAGCCATGCCGCTTTCGGTTCAGTCGGCCATTCAGGCGATTGAGTTTGAACCGGGAGATGTGGTCATCCTGAACGATCCCTACCGGGGAGGCACTCATCTGCCTGACATCACCTGCATTCAACCTTATTTTGCCGGCAGAAATCTTTGTTTTTTCATAGCGAACAGGGCACATCATTCTGATGTCGGCGGAATAACGCCGGGTTCGATGCCGCTGGCCACTGAAATTTTCCAGGAAGGAGTAATCATCCCGCCGCTGAAGCTTTACCGGCGCAGTCGTCTCAACGATGAAGTTCTTAATCTTTTTCTGGCCAACGTCAGAACGCCCGAAGAAAGACGTGGCGACCTGATGGCTCAGGTGGCAGCCAATTCCCGCGGCGCCCGCAGGCTCAGCGAAATGATCAGTCGTTACGGTCTGGAGAAGATGACCCTCTATGCCCGCGAAATACAGGGGTACACGGAAAAAATACTCAGGACCACGATAAAGACAATTCCTGATGGTGTCTATGAATTTGAGGATTACCTGGATGATGACGGCATCAGTTCCCGCCCCATCAGGATTAAAGTAACCCTGACCATAAAAGGCGAGGAAGTCACGGTCGATTTCACCGGATCTTCAGAACAGGTCTCCGGGTCGGTCAACGCCAATTTTGCCGTCACCTATTCAGCCGTTCTTTATGTCTTCCGCTCGCTGATCGAGGAAGACATTCCTTTCAACAGCGGTTTGATGAAGCCGGTCAGGATTGTAGCCCCTGAAGGTTCGGTGGTTAACGCTTGTTTCCCGGCGGCGCTGGCCGGAGGGAATGTGGAAACATCCCAGAGAATTGTGGATGTCCTTCTCGGAGCTCTGGCCAGAGCCATACCAGGGCGCATACCGGCAGCCAGTCAGGGAACGATGAACAACGTGGCCTTTGGCGGCTATCATCCGGAAAACAGGATGAATTTCGCCTATTACGAAACGATCGGGGGCGGAATGGGTGCCTCAGCCACTCTGCCCGGGCTGAGCGGAGTTCATTCCCATATGACCAATTCACTCAACACTCCGGTTGAAGCGCTGGAGAATTACCTTCCGGTTAAAATCAGACAGTATGCGCTGCGAAAGAAATCCGGAGGACGGGGTAAAAATCCCGGCGGAGACGGGTTGATAAGAGAATATCAATTTCTGGTTCCGGTGAACCTGACGATCATCTCTGACCGGAGGAAGAGCCGTCCTTATGGATTGCATGGAGGGCAGCCCGGACAACCCGGACGAAATCTCCTCATAAGGAAGGGAAAGAAAAAAATTCTCGGTTCGAAAACAAACCTGAAGCTGAGAGCCGGAGACATCCTCAGGATTGAAACTCCCGGCGGCGGAGGTTACGGAAATCCTGGCTAAAATTCTCCTTCAGATCTTCAATTACTTTTCTGACTCTTCCTGAATTTCCACTCAGCTTTTCATATCACTGTTTCAGCCCGTAAACAGTTAAGACCGCTCTTTTCCCCGGCCTGAATCGAATTTGATTTTCCCCCTTTTCTCCGACCATGGTATGTGCTTATTAAATCTGCTTCTTTTCTCCGGAAGAAGAACTTCCCCGGCATATTTTTTTTATTTTACTTTTATCTATCATCAGCGACCCCTGGTAAGAAACGTAATTAAGAAGGATCATCACCCTTTCCTTATCGCTCAGGCTTTTCAGGAATAAACCCTTCAAACCCTTCAGCGGGCCTTCCATCACCATCACTTCGTCTCCCGGCTCCGGTTCTTCACCGTATTTCATCAACTCAATAAAACCGTTTTTTTCCCTCGAGCGAAGGCAGGAAATCATTTCCTGGCCGAGAGGAATCGGCCCCTGGCTGTTGCCCACAATTCTCTTCACGCCTCGAGTATAGATGACTGTTCTATAGTCCTCAGGATAGCGGAATTTCAAAAATAGATAGCCGGGGAAAAAGGGCTTAATCCTGCCGTCATCCAGATACTTCGGGTTGTAAACGGTAAAGCCCGCCTGTTCCAGCAGAGTTTCAACCTGAAATTCTTTGCGCGGCTTGGTCTGCAGCACATACCAATTTTTCATTCTCTTCGCGACAGATTCAATTCAGATACTGTCGTTATCCCTGAACTTTCAGGAAAAAAGTTTTTCTATCTCGGCTATTTTTTTCGGGATTCTCGGGCCGAGCACCCGGCAGCCGTCTTCAGTCACCAGCACGTCGTCTTCTATTCTTACACCGCCGAAATCTAAATATTTTTCCACCCTGTCGTAATTTATAAAATCGAGAAACTTTCTTTCTTTTTTCCAGGTGGCCACGAGTTGAGGTATGAAATATATTCCCGGTTCAACCGTCAGGGCGAAGCCGGGTTCGAGCGTTCTGGCCAGCCTTAAATAGCCGAGACCAAACTGTTCGCTTCTTTTGACGGTTTCGTCATAACCAACATAATTCTCGCCGAGATTTTCCATGTCGTGCACGTCAAGTCCCAGCATGTGACCAAGTCCGTGCGGGAAAAACAGCGCATGAGCCCCCTGGTTGACCGCCTCGTCCAGGTCTCCCTTCATCAGTCCCAGGTCTTTAAGACCTTCAGCCATCACTCTGGCTGCTTTCAGATGGACCTCCCGATAGAGCCGACCCGGGCGGATCGATTTAATGGCTTCCTCCTGCCCCTTGAGAACGATCGAATAGATATCTTTCTGCCGGCCGTTAAAACGACCGCCGACCGGAACAGTTCTGGTGATATCGCAGGCGTAATGGAGCTCGGATTCAGCGCCGCTGTCGATGACCAGCATCCTTCCTTTTTTCAGGGTGTCTCCGTAAGAAGTTTTATGAAAAATCTGACCGTTTATGGTGACTATAGGCGGAAAGGAAAATGAAAGACCGTTGGCCCTTAAAACCATCTCCATATAAGCCAGGACTTCCTGTTCCTTTATCCCCGGTTTCGCCTTCGGTATGGCTGTCAGGTAAATCTCGCGCGTAACTTTAAGAGCGTTTTCTATCTCTCTAACTTCTTCTGGCATTTTTTTCGACCTCAGAGCCACCACCGCCCGGATCAATTCCACCGAGGCGGATTCTTTTAAATTTTCCGGCGGGATTTTCAACCAGGATGAGAGCTTAAGCTTCGTTTCTCCTCTGTATGGAGGGAGGAAATGTATCTTGCGCCCCTGGCTGAGAGCTCTTTCCAGATAAGGAGCCAGCTCTGAGGAGGGCATCACCTTCTTTACTCCCGCAGCCTCTGCTCTTTCTTTGAGGCGCAGCTGGGGGCCGACCCAGATAATGTCTTCCAGGCTGACGTCGTCGCCGAAAATGATATCCTGGCCTTCGTCAATATCTACAACGGCGGAAAGCCCGGGAGAATCCAGTCCGAAAAAGTAAAGAAAGGTACTGTCCTGTCTGAAGGGATAACAGTTAGCCGGATAGTTCATCGGGCTGTTAACGTTTCCTGGAAAAAGGCAAAGACCGCTTTTTACCAGTGCTTTAAGTTTTTTTCTTCTGAGTTTATACACTCCAGCTTCAAACATAAATTCCTCCTTTACTGATATGACAGGAAGTTTATAGCAAATTCTGAGAGTTAATGCAAAGGAAACGAAAATGAATAAGTGCGGGCTGAATTGAAAGATTAAAAATCAGGAAGGATTTATAAATATCGTAGAGATTGCCGTAATAAAAAAATGGTAGCGGGGGCTGGATTTGAACCAGCGACCTCCGGGTTATGAGCCCGACGAGCTACCTGACTGCTCTACCCCGCGATCGTATTTTAATTATAACAGAAATTTGATTTTTGTCAAAAGAACGGCTGGAGCAGGACATAAGCCGAATTCTGTTACTGCCAGAGGCAGCGGCGGTCATTTGTCTGACCGGCCGATTGCTCGGCCGGTTTTGCGACCTACCTGCCCCATCGGACGGGCCATCCTCAAACGGGGCTATTTGGTCTTGCTCCGGATGGGGTTTGCCCTGCCTCCGCTGTCACCAGCGGAGCGGTGAGCTCTTACCTCACCTTTTCACCCTTACCAGCCGCTTCTGGCGGCAGGCGGTATGTTTTCTGTGGCACTTTCCTCCGGTCGCCCGGAGTCGCTGTTAGCGACCATCCTGCCCTGTGGAGTTCGGACTTTCCTCCCCTTCTTCTTCCGAAGAAGGAGCGACCGCCTCGCCTGCTCCAGCCTTTAATTTTATACCATATTTCTCAAGTTTTTTGTAGAGATTGCTCCTGGGTGTGTCCAGTTCCCGGGCAGTTCTGGAAACATTCCAGTTGTTCATTCTGAGCTTATAAAGGATGAAGCTTTTCTCGGCCTCTTCCTGAAAATCTTTAAGCGTCTTTATTTTCCGCAAATCGGGAAGAATCAGCTCTTTTTCCTGCAACATGTATTCAGGCAGGTCTTCCGGTCCGATTACCTCCTTATCAGTCAGAATAAGCAGCCTCTCCACCAGATTTCTGAGTTCGCGCACATTGCCTTTCCAGGGATACTTCATCATTATTTCCAGGGCTTCCGGGGAAAATTTTTTTCGCCGGAAATTGTTTTCCTCGGAAAATACCGCGCAGAAATAATCTACCAGCAGAGGTATATCTTCTTTTCTTTCCCGTAGCGGCGGCACATAAATCGGGACGACGTTCAGGCGGTAATAGAGGTCCTCGCGGAAGCGGCCCTCTTTTATTTCCTTTTTTAAGTCTTTGTTGGTGGCGGCAATCACTCTGACGTCCACTCTGATTATCCGGCTTGAGCCCACACGCTGAACTTCACCCTGCTCCAGAACTCTGAGCACCTTCGACTGAGTCCTCAGACTCATATCGCCTATTTCGTCAAGAAAAATGGTGCCGCCGTCAGCCAGCTCGAATTTTCCCGGCCGCCTTTCGGTGGCGCCGGTGAAAGCGCCTTTTTCATGCCCGAAAAGTTCGCTTTCTATAAGTTCCTCAGGTATAGCTGCGCAGTTGACCTGGACGAAACTTTCTTCCGCCCTGGGACTGTTTTCGTGAATCGCCCGGGCAACCAGTTCCTTGCCGGTTCCGCTCTCACCCTGAATCAGCACTGTCGCGCTGGTGGGAGCGACTTTTTTTATCTCCTGCCAAAGCGCCTGCATTGCTGGATGCTCACCTATTATCCGGTATTTGCGTTCGGTTTTTCTTTTGATGTCCTGGACGGTCGTCTTAAGCTTCCTGGCTTCGAGCGCATGGCGCAGACTCAAAAGAACTCTTTCTCTGGAGAGAGGTTTCTCGATAAAATCGAAAGCCCCGAGCTTGGTGGCTTCGACCGCCATGGAAATCGTCCCGTGACCGGAAATCATAATTATCTCTGGAGGATAAGGCTTCTGACGGAATTCTTTAAGAAGCGAAAGTCCGTCAAAATCTGGTAGTTTTACGTCGAGCAGGATGAGGTCGATTTCCGGATGATCCTCCAGAATTTCTCTGGCCGTCAATCCGTCGCCGGCTTCCAGCACGGCATAGCCCTCGTACTCAAGGATCATCCTCAAGCTTTTGCGAATGTTTTCTTCGTCATCGACGATAAGAATGCGATTTTTTCTTTCTCGCGCGGTCATGCTGTAATTTTAGCATATCATTCATAGACTCAAACAGCCTAATTCTGAAAAAAAGTTGCACCTCCGGCGGAAGCTGGGCTATATTTATGAGGGAGGGTCAGAGATTTTTCCTTTAAGGTCGATTAAAATTATTTTCCGGGCTGAATTTCTTATCCTGCTTTTATCCATATTTTTTCTGGCAGGATTTTCACCTGCGGCTCATACCGCTATTTCGGATGGAACCGTTGAGCTGGAATTCAGTCTGGAAAACGGACTGAGGGTTTATCTTCTCTCCCAGCCCCGCTTTTCTCTGGCCGCAGCTGTCCTGGCGGTTAAAGCCGGTGTGGTCAACGAAACCCCCGAAACCAGCGGTCTTCTTCACCTGCTCGAACACTGCCTTCTTTTCCGGCAGACGCACCTCCTTCAGGAGAACAGGCTTTTTAACCTGCTGGCTGAATATGGAATCCATTACAATGCTTTTACAGAGCAGGACTTGATGATGTTTGAAATTTCGCTGCCCGGAGAGTTTCTGGAAAAAGGGCTGGAATTGCTTAAGGAAGTTGTTTTTAACTTTAATCTTACGCAGGAAGAGCTCGAGAAGGAAAAAGAGGTTCTTTTGAAAGAACTGGCCGACGTCGCCCGCCGGCCGGAAAAAGTTGGACTGGCTAAAGTCTATGAGCTGGCTTTCCCTGATTCCGGATATGGACTTCCTGTTTATGGAAACGAGGCGGTAGTAAGAAAAACCGAACTCAGATCGCTTCAGGATTTTCACCGGAAGCTTTTCCGAACAGACAGGGCAGCTCTGGCCGTCGCCGGCAATTTTAAGCCAGAAGAAACGGCAGAAAAAATAAAGAAGCTTTTTTCCGAGCTGATGCCGCCAGCCGAAAGGCAACCTGAACATCCGCTCCGGGCAAAATTCGCCACCCATGGCCCCGAGGTCCATCTGAAGATGAAGATTTCTGAGACTTATGTCATGGTCGGGTTCCCGGCTCCTGAATATTCCAGCGCTGACCGTGTGGCCATGGATATGCTGAGCGAAATCCTGGGTCAGGGCTTGAATCCTCTCCTCTTCCAGGCATTTTCCGGCCAGCCGGATCTGATCACCTCAGCCCGTTTCCATTATTTAGCCCATGAAGGCGCCGGACTGGCCTTAATTTCTTTAACCACCGAAGAGGACAAAGTTCCGGCTGCAAGACGGGCTCTGGTCAATTTTCTGCCGAAGCTGGCGGAAATTAATTATTCCAGCAAAGATTACCTGCCATCCCAGCAGTTTCTGGTCTTCGATTATCTGCAGGGAGGGAAGAACCGCTTTCGATGGCTGTCCGAAAGAATGATGGAAAGTCCGCTGACACTGGCCGCCTCACTGGCCAGACATCTCCTTCTGCGCGACCGGAATTTTCAGGTTGATTATCTGAAGGCTATCGACAGGTTGAGCTCTTCAGACCTGCGAAAAACGGCCAGGAAATATTTTTCCGGAGTAAAACCGGTCTGGGTGATAGTGAAACCTGAAGAAAAATGAGAAAATACGGCTGCAGATTAAAGTTTTTTATCTGGCTGATTCTTCTGCATTTTCTATTTCTATTCACCGGGCTTGCAGCCCAGCCGCTGAGCTTTGAAAAGATCACCCTGGAAAATGGACTCAGGGTTTATTACCAGCAGGACTCAGGGATCAAATACACCACGGTAGTTTTTCATTTTCAGGGCGGTCAGACCTTAGAGAGGCCGGGTCAGAGCGGTCTGGCCTATCTGACAACCAGGTTGATGGCCGAGGTGGTCGAGGAAGACCGTCTGTTAGAGCTTCTGGCTGACGGTGTTAACCTGAACGGTGGCAGCCGGGCGGATTACTCGGCGATCCAGTTTGAGTGTCTAAGCCTCCATCTCGAGAGAACGCTGGGCACTGTGGCAGCAGGAATCAGGAACCCGATCTTTTCCGGCCCGCGAATAGATGCGCTGAAAAGAGCTCTCAGAAAACAATCACGGGTAGAATCCTGCCGGTTGATAGATACAGGTTTGATACTTCTTCGACGCCAGATTTTCCCGGGAAGTCCCTACGCTCAATCTATTTACGGATCAGAATCTGATTTGGCTTCCATAAGCAGGAAAGACATAAGACAGTTTTATGAAAATGCTGTCAATGCCTCCCGCCTGAGCCTGCTGGTGATAACAGACCTGGAAAAGAAGCCTCTTCTGGAAATAATTTCTAAGAGCTTCAGCTGGCTTAAAAAGGAACGCTCGCCTTCCAGCGAAGAACCTGTGGCTTCAGATACAGCTGCCAGAGCTTCTGAGGAAAAGGCTTTATATCAGGGTCCTCCGGGGGCATCTGTGATTCTCGGTTACGTTCTTCCGGGAGAGGCGGCCAGAGTTTATCCGGCCGCCTATGTTCTGGAAAAAATATTCGGACAGGGACCTGGCTCCCTGCTCTGGTCCCTCCGCCAGGAAGAAGCTCTTGCCTACAACCTGAACTGCCGCCTGGAACTGCTCGGCGGAAAAACCATATTTATCTGTTATCTGGAAACAGAAGAGGATAAGGCTGAAACCGCTCTGAGTTTGCTTAAGAAGAAGTTTGACCTCTGGAGTCAGCGCGGCCTGGAGCCGGAAATTCTAGAAGCCGGAAGAAGGCAGGCCAGAACCAGCTATCTGCGTGAATCTTTATACCGGGACAATCGCTTGAGCTTTCTGTCGACCCTCCTGGCCAGCGGGCTGGACGTTGATTTCTACAACAGCTTCCTCGATTCGATAGAAAAAATTAACCCGGCCGAGCTCAATCAGCTGGTCATGTCTGCCTTTGAGCCCGGCCGGGCGTTTGAAGTCCTGCTGATTAAAAAGTAATCAGCCTTCAGCCAGCTTTTTGTAATATTCGAACCTCTTTTTAGCTTCTTCCGCGGCCTGAGCAAACAGCTTTCTGGCTATATCCGGATAGTCCTGGAGAACCGAACGGTAACGAATTTCATTCTTCAGGAAAGCCTCATAATCCATTTTGGGTTCCTTCGAATCGAGGATGAACGGATTCTTGCCTTCCCTGGCCAGCATCGGATTGTAACGATACAGGATCCAGTAGCCGCTTTCCACCGCCAGCTTCTGTTCCAGCTGCGACTTGCTCATGTCGATACCGTGGTTGATGCAGGGCGAGTAAGCGATGATCAGGGAAGGACCGTCATAAGCTTCAGCTTCCAGGAAAGCTTTCAGGCACTGCTGCATGTTGGCTCCCATCGCCACGGAAGCCACGTAAACATAGCCATAACTCATGGCCATACGGCCCAGGTCTTTTTTCACCGTCTTTTTTCCGGAGGAAGCGAACTTGGCTCTCGAGCCGGTCGGGGTGGCTTTCGAAGCCTGGCCGCCGGTGTTCGAGTAAACCTCGGTGTCCAGAACCAGCAGGTTGACGTTCCGGTTCATGGCGATAACGTGATCGAGCCCGCCAAACCCGATGTCGTAAGCCCAGCCGTCACCGCCGATGCACCAGATGCTCTTGTCGATGAAATAATCCTGCAGCTCGGCCACGGTGGTCAGGTAAGGTTTAGCGGCATCGTTTCTGGCCAGGGCTTTCGGCAACAATTCTTTTATCTTCCTGACGGTGGCTCTGGCTTCCTCGCCTTTATCATTCCACAGTTCTTTCATCCTCTGGAAGGCTTCCACCAGTTCAGGCAGCGTCCCGGCGTCGATGGCCGCGTTCATGCTGGCCCAGAGTTGACGTCTGAGCGAATCCACAGCGAGTCTCATCCCGAAACCATATTCAGCGTTATCTTCAAACAGAGAGTTAGCCCAGGCCGGTCCTCTGCCTTCCTTGTTTTTGGCATAGGGTGAAATCGGGAAGGTGCCGCCATAGATGGAAGAACATCCGGTGGCATTGGCAATGATCATCCGGTCGCCAAAAAGCTGGGTGGCCAGTTTGATGTATGGTGTTTCGCCACATCCGGCGCAGGCCCCGCTGAACTCAAAAAGTGGCGTCAGGAACTGAGAGCCCTTGATGGTGTCAATCTTCACCCCGTCAAGATAACTGTCAGGGAGACTTTCGAAGAATTTTTCGTTGGCGTTCTGACCGGCAGCCCTTTCTTCTTCAATGGGTACCATCATCAGAGCTTTTTCCTTGGCCGGACAGACCTCAACACAGACGCCGCAGCCGACGCAATCCTCGATGTAAATCTGCAGCCGGTACTTCAGATTCTTGTCATTCTTGGTGTTGGAGACCAGTGTGGTAAAGGTTTCAGGAGCGTTTTTCAGGTCATCCGGGTGAATCTGTTTTGCTCTGATAGCTGCATGCGGGCAGGCAAAGGCGCATTGATTGCACTGAATGCATTTTTCCGGCAACCAGCGCGGAACGAGTTCGGCAATGCCTCTTTTTTCCAGCTTCGCCGTGTCGGTCGGGATGCGGCCGTCGTAGGGCATTCTGGAAACCGGGATAGAATTGCCCTTGAAATGCATGATGGGATCAATGACGTGGCTGGCAAATTCGTCGGCATCTTCGGGGATCAGACGCGGAGTCGGAGCCGACCTGGTGATTTTCTCCGGTACCGGGACTTCCTCCAGCGCTGAGAGCGCCCGGTCGACGGCCTCCATGTTCTTTTTAACCACGTCTTCGCCTTTCTTGTGATAGGTCTTGTAAATCGCCTTTTTGATCAGGTCGATGGCCTGCTCTTCCGGCAGAACTCCGGAAATTTTGAAGAAGCAAACCTGCATGATGGTGTTAATTCTGTTTCCGAGACCAACTTCTCTGGCAATTTTGAAAGCGTCTATGGTGTAAACTTTAATCTTCTTCTCGATGATGGTCTTCTGCATATCCTCGGTCAGATGTTCAAAAACCTCTTCTTTTTTCCACGGTGAATTCAGCAGGAAAACTCCGCCTTCCCTGATACCTTCCAGTATGTCATAACGACCGATGTAAGCCGGCTTATGAAGGGCGACGAAATCGACCGTGTTTAACAGGTATTCGGATTTTATCGGATGTTTGCCGAATCTCAGATGGGAAATGGTAACACCGCCAGATTTTTTAGAATCATATTCAAAATAACCCTGGGCATAAAGGTCGGTGTTATCGCCGATGATCTGAATGGAGTTTTTGCAGGCTCCGACCGTGCCGTCAGACCCGTAGCCCCAGAATTTGCAGCGAACTGTTCCCGCGGGTTCCGTTTCCAGAACCGGGCCCACCGGAATCGAAAGTCCGGTAACGTCGTCTTCAATACCCACGGTGAATCCATGGAAACAGGCTCCATCCAGGTGATCATATACGGCCTTCACCATCGCCGGCGTGAATTCCTTGGAAGACAGGCCGTAACGACCGCCGATGATCTTGATGTCGCGGCCGGCCAGAGCGGAAACCACGTCCAGATAAAGGGGTTCGCCTATCGCCCCGGGTTCTTTTGTCCGGTCAAGCACGGCGATCTTTTTCACGCTGGCGGGAATGACTTTTCTGAAAGCTTCCGCATCAAACGGCCGGTACAGACGAACTTTAACCAGTCCGACCCGGTATCCGTTTTTGTTCAGGTAATCTATGGTTTCTTCGACCGTTTCAGCTCCTGAACCCATGATCACGATCACCCGGTCGGCATCGGGCGCGCCGAAATAATCGAAAAGATGATACTGCCGGCCGGTGACCTTTGCCAGCTTATCCATGTATTCCTGAACTATGGTCGGGGTAGCCGCATAGTATTTGTTTACAGTTTCACGGCCCTGGAAGTAGACATCCGGGTTCTGAGCGCCGACCTTCATCATCGGCCGGTCTGGAGTGAGAGCTCTTTTCCTGAAATCTTCGAGGTATTCAGGTTCAAACAGCGAAGCTAAGGTTTCATAGGGAATTACCTCTATTTTCTGGATTTCATGAGAGGTGCGGAAACCATCGAAAAAGTGCAGGAAGGGAACTTTGCTCTTAAGAGTGGCCAGATGACAGACGGTGGCCAGATCCATGACCTCCTGCACCGAACCGGAGCACATCAGAGCGAACCCGGTGTTCCGGGCAGACATCACATCAGAGTGATCGCCGAAAATCGAGAGCGACTGGCAGGCAAGCGAACGGGCGGAAACGTGAAAGACGGTCGGCAGCATTTCGCCGGCTATCTTGTGCATGTTCGGCAGCATCAGCATCAGGCCCTGGGCGGCGGTAAAAGTGGTGGTCAAGCAACCGGCACTGAGAGAGCCGTGTACCGCCCCGGCAGCTCCAGCTTCCGACTGCATCTCGATGACTTCGAGCGGCTGACCGAAGATATTCTTCCGCCCCTGAGCTGCCCATTCGTCCACCAGCTCTCCCATGTTGGAGGATGGAGTGATGGGATAGATGGCGGCTACTTCCGAATAGGCATAAGCCACATGAGCGGCCGCAGTATTACCGTCAATTGCCTTAAAATTTTTATTAGCCATAGCCATTCTCCTTTATGGATTAAGCGTTTTATTATACCAAAAAAGCCTGAGTTTTCTAACCACCGCTCTCAGGATTTAAGTTCAGTCCGCCCCTCAAGAGCTTTCCTGATGGTAAGCTGGTCGGCATAGTCCAGGTCGGCCCCAACCGGCAAACCCATGGCCAGCCTGGTGATTCTGAGCGGCAGGTCCTTCAACAGCTGGCAGATGAGGGAGGCGGTAGCCTCTCCTTCCATCGTCGGGTTGGTGGCGATGATCACTTCCTGGAATTTCCCGTTTTTCAGCCGGGAAACCAGCTTCTCCAGTCTCAGTTCGTCAGGACCGATTCCCTTCATGGGGGAAAGAGAACCCAGCAGAACGTGATAGCGACCGGAATAAACTCCGGTTTTTTCTATCGAAGCGACGTTGAAAGGCTCTTCCACCACGCACAGCTGTTCATCGTTCCTTCTGGGATCAGTGCACAGTAAACACGGGTCAACATCAGTTATGTTATTGCAGATGGAGCAGTAAAATATTTTGCTCTTTACCTCATTGATGGCCTGGACCAGGCGGTCCACTTCTTCTGCCGGAAGTCCAAGAAGGTAGAAAGCCATGCGCTGGGCAGATTTCAGCCCTATGCCCGGGAATTTTCTCAGCTGTTCGATCAGTTCGTGAAGAGGTCTGGCGTATTCAAACATTCAGGTTTCTCCGTTAAAAAAGGCCGGGTAGTTTCAGCCCGCCAGCCAGGCTGGACATTTTTTCCTGAACCTCAGCTTCTACCCTGGAGACGGCATCGCGAAAAGCCGAGACGATGAGATCCTGCAGCATTTCGATATCGTCAGGATTGACCACTTCCGGGTCGAGTCTCACTTCCAGGCAGTTTTTCTGCCCGTCAAGCACCACCGTGACCATGCCGCCACCGCTCGACCCCTCCACCCTCATCTCAGCCAGTTCTTTCTGAATTTTCTCCTGCATTTCCTGGGCCGCTTTTAACATTTTTTGCAGTTCGGCTAAATTCTTCATCAAATTACCCCTGAAAAGTATTTTATTTTTAAGTTCCGTCCTTTTTCTTTACAGTGATTACCTGAGCTTTAAGAGAATTCATCAGAGCTCTGGCTTTCGGGTCATCCAGAAGGTTTCTGGCTTCTTCGTCGCGGAAATTTCTGAGGGAAGGCGAAGAGGTCTCTCTGACCGACGGGGCTGGCGTGCGATCAGGTGAAGAAGGAGCGGTGCCGGGAGCCGGGTAGGTTTCTCCGTCGAGTTTCAGTTCGACCGCCTGTCCACCCAGCTCCTGCCACAGCCGGGTAAGGTACGGCAGACTCTGATTTACCGGATCGGCATAATGTTTTCTGTCACGGGAAAAGTTCAGCACAAGATTACCGGAGTTGACCTCAACCCGGCTGGCCATTTTCAGGATTGGAGCCAGCACCGGCTTTTCTTTCATCACCCGAAGATAAAAATTATTGGCCATTTCATCAGGGAAAACAGCCGGTCCGTTGTTCATACTAGAATTCAGGTGGTTTTTTGGACCGGTGCTTCTCGAACCGGGAAGGTTCCTGGCGGGTTTTCTTTCTTCTGCCCGAGCAGATGCCGGCGGGGATTCTCCAACCCGCGGGCCGGCCGCTCCCGCTTTCCGGGCAGTCAAATTTTGTAGCACCTGTTCCACCGGCCTGAGCTCTTTAAGATAACAGAGCTTGAGCAACCAAGCTTCCAGAAAGATTCTCGGCTGGCTGGAGTATCTCAGTCCGCTTTCGCCGTCCTGAAGCATGAGCAGATAACGGAGAAGTTCCGGCGCTCTGAAATCGTCAGCCATCTCCCGCAGTTTCTTGATTTCCTCTTCCGAAAGAAGCAGAAAGTTTTCCGGTCTGGAGGAAATTTTCACCAGAAGCAGCTGCCGGAAATATTCGATCAGCCCGCTGTAAAAATATTTAAGGTCAATTCCAGCTGTCACCAGCGAGTCAACCAGCGGGAAGATCTGCTCGCTTTCGCCGCGCAGAATAACTCCGGCCATTTTCTCAAAAAGATTTCTGTTGATGACACCGAGCACTTCCTCTGTATCTTTATCCTGAACACGAGAGCCGCTGAAAGAAATCACCATATCGAGCAGTGTTTCGGCGTCGCGAAGGCTACCGTCAGCTGCCTCGGCGATGAGTTTCAGACTGTACGGACTGATTTCTATGTTCTCCTTTTCGGCGATGAATTTCAGATGGTCGACGATCTGCTGAACGCTGAGTCTCTTGAAAACAAAATGCTGGCAGCGCGAGGCGATAGTTTTGGGCACCTTATGAAATTCGGTGGTGGCAAAAATAAAAATAGTTCTGGTTGGAGGCTCTTCCAGTGTTTTGAGCAAAGCATTGAAAGCATCACGGCTGAGCTGATGTACTTCGTCGATTATTATCACCCGATACCGGCTGTGCATCGGCTCATACTGAATGCTTTCCCTGAGCGCTTTGACGTCTTCTATTCCTCGATTCGAGGCTCCGTCTATTTCGATGAAATCCAGCAGGGATTCTTCGTTGATCGCCTGACACATGAAACACTGATTGCATGGTTCAGGAGTCGGACCATGCTCGCAGTTGAGCGCTTTCGCCAGGATTCTGGCGACCGTGGTCTTACCTACCCCTCTCATGCCTGAAAAAAGGTAGGCATGTCCTATTCTGTTTTCTTTGATGGCGTTCTGGATGGTTCTGACCACCGCTTCCTGCCCGACCACTTCGCGGAATTGCTTCGGGCGGTATTTTCTGGCGAGGACCAGGTAAGCTGGCTTTCTGTTATCCTGATTTTCGGGAATCATTTTCTTGAATTCAGATATTGCAGAATTTCCTTCGTTATCTTACCACAAGCAGCTCAAAATTCAAACCTGCTTTCTGAAGCAATTTTCCAGGCCGCAGGTGATTTTTCGCCGCTGATTTTATAAAATTTCAGAATCAGAAAATGAAAACAAAAACGCGGGCTCTCTTCCAGATACATCTGGCCGTTCTTTTCTTTGGCTTTCCTGGAGTAATCGGGAAAATTCTGCCTTTAAGCCCGCTGGAGCTCTCCTGGTTCAGAGTGTTGCTGGCCTCGGTCGGTTTGCTGCTGATTTTAGTCATCGAGAAAACAAAACCTCTTGTCCCCGGCACGAGGCCGAAAATTCTTCTTTTTATATCGGGAATTTTACTGGCCTTTCACTGGACGGCTTTTTTTCTTTCAGTTCAGCTTTCGACCGTGGCCGTTGGCCTGCTTTCCTACTCGACTTTCCCCATCTTTACTGTCTTCCTCGAGCCCTGGCTTCTTGGAGTAAAATTTAAGAAATCCTATCTGGCCTTCGCCCTGGTTTGTTTTCTCGGGGTGGGGCTGATGGTACCGGAATTCAGCCCCGCCAACAGAATTTTTCTGGGAATAATCTGGGGAACTCTGGCGGGACTGTCCTTCGCCTTTCTTACAATCATTAACAGGAAACTCTCCCCCGCACATCCGGGTCCGGTGCTGGCTTTTTACCAGGATTTGCTGGCGGCTATCTTCCTGCTGCCGCTGGTTTTTTCCAGACCGGTGGGCTGGAGTTTCAGCTTTGACCAGATTCTCTGGCTTCTTTTTCTCGGTCTCGTCTGCACCGCCGGCGCTCACACTCTGTTTATAAGCGGGTTGAAGTTTCTCGAAGCCAGGCTGAGCAGCCTGATCAGCACTCTTGAACCTGTTTACGGAACCGTCCTCGGATATGTTTTCCTTCACGAGATTCCGGCTGCCAGAACCATCCTCGGCGGGCTGCTGATTCTCGGTTCAGTTTTGATGCTCTCTTCACGAAGAGATTGAGGGGCAACCTCAAGCCTGAGAACCGGGAATTATTCGCCCTTTCTCCTCAGGTTTTCTTTTTTAATAATTTTCTTTTCTTCTGACTGTCTTTTTTGAAGCTCCTGTTTCTCCTGCTCGTGCTTTTTCTTCAATTCTTCCAGCCTGGCCTGAAGCTCGGACATTTTTTTCTTTTTTTCCTGCGGAGGAGCGTTTCTGGTTTCTTCCTGAATCTGCTTTCTCAATTTCTCTATTTCCAGCCTCTGTGTTCTTTCCAGAAGTTCAGCTTCCCGCCTGTGAATTTCTTCCAGATTTTCTGATCTCTGAAGCTGTGTCAGACGAATTTTCTGTTCTGCTTCCTCAGCTTTCATGTAGCTTTTCGGAGTGACTGACTCCTGCTTTATCTCCGGCCGGTAAACCCGGACTTCATTGACTCCGCTTCCCACCTCTTCCGGTCTCTGCACCTGCCTTACGTTGACTCTGGTCACCGGAACCCTGGTGATTCTTTCTATTTCCTGAGGGGAGATGGCGTCGTTGATGATTATATTTCTTTCCCTCACAGTATATCTGTTTCGCAGGACTGTAAAGTTGATAATCGTAATGTTTCGTTCTGAAGGCAGCACCCAGGCTCTCAACTGATTGGAATTGAATCTTCTGGCTTCCACAAATATCCAGAAATGCACGTCAACATCCAGCCTTCCCCATTTGAAGCCATAACCTGGCACGAAAGCCACCTCAGGAGGGAGCGGTGCCCAGCCTATGTACAGATCGCCAAACCTCCAGACAACCCAGGCCGGCGCCCAGACGACATCCGGAACCCAGAACCAGCCAAGACGGCTGTTCCAGCCCCAGCGTCCGTAATGGAAGGGAATCCAGCCCCAGGGATGGGTTGAAACCCACATCCAGCCGTACTCTGTCCAGACCCACCGCCCTTCAGTGTAAGGACGCCAGTGACGGCCAACTCCCCGCGGGATCCATACATAACCGTAGGGATTCAGGTAAACCCAGTACCCGTACTTCCCCAGATAATCATAGATGAAGGTGATGGAAATCTCTGCGTGAACCTGGGGAGCTGGCGGTGGAGGAGCCGGTGGTTCGTAAGTCGTTCTCCCCCGGCCGCGTGCCTCATCATAAGGAATGTACATTATGCAACTTGAAGCCAGAAACGCCAGCAATATCAGTAATGAAATCTTTCTCATTTTTGCCTCCCGCAGAAAATATTAGCAAAAAATGTGCCTGCTTATACTATCCTGCGGTCAGTTCTGTGGCCGCTCTTTCTGCTTCAACACGTCCTCAGAAGAGGACACTTTTCTTCAACTTTTTTCCAGTCTCTTAAAAACTCTCTTGATTCTCCTGAACGCCCAGTCCAGTTCTTTTTTGCTTATGATGAGAGGCGGAGCAAACCTGATCACATGGTCATGCGTTTCCTTGCAGAGCAGACCTTCCTTCATAAGCTCTTCGCAGAAACGTCTGGCACCTCCGGCTTCCGGCCAGAGTTCTATTCCAATCAGCAACCCGCGGCCTCTGACTTCTTTTATCCAGCGGCTTTTTATGGTTTTGAGTCTCTCAAGAAAATATGCACCCTTCTCCTCGGCGTTTTTCACCAGGTTTTCTTCCTGAATTACCCGCAGGGCTTCACGGGCCACAGCACAGGCCAGCGGGTTTCCGCCAAAAGTGGATCCGTGCTGCCCCGGTTTTATCACTTCCATTATATCTCTGGTGGAAAGGACAGCGGAAATCGGATAACATCCTCCGCCCAGAGATTTGCCGATGACCATCATGTCCGGTTTTATGCCCTCATACTCACAGGCAAACAGTCTTCCCACCCTGCCCAGACCGGTCTGGATTTCGTCGGCGATGAAGAGCACGTTATTCTGCTTGCATATCTCCCAGGCTTTCTTCAGAAAACCGTCTGGTGGGATGAGAATTCCGGCTTCGGCCTGAATCGGTTCAACCAGGAAAGCGGCGGTGTTCGGACTTATGGCTGCTTCCAGAGCTGAAGCGTCACCGAACGGGATTATCTTGAATCCCGGGGTAAAAGGCCCGAAGTCCTGGCGGTAAAGCGGTTCGGTGGAAAAGCTGATGACCGTTATCGTCCGTCCATGGAAATTGTTGGCGCAGGCAATGATTTCAGCCTGGTCCTGAGGAACCCCCTTCTTCAGGTAAGCCCATTTTCTGGCAATCTTCAGAGCGGTTTCCACGGCCTCGGCGCCGGAGTTCATCGGAAGAACCTGTTCGAAGCCGGTAAGGTCGCACAATTCTTTCGCCAGCAGCGGCCATTGATCGTTGCGGAAAGCTCTTGAAGTGAGGGTTAATTTTTTCGCCTGCTTCTGCAGGGTTTTCACGATTCGCGGATGACAGTGACCCTGGTTGACGGCTGAATAGGCGCTGAGAAAATCGAGATATTTCTTTCCCTCAACATCCCACATCCAGATTCCCCTGGCTCTGGAGATGACCACGTCGAGAGGATGGTAGTTATGGGCTCCATAAAGGTCTTCCAGTATTATGTAGTCTCTCGTCTGCATGATATCTCTCCTTAAAAAATTGGTGGCGGAGAGGGCGGGATTCGAACCCGCGGTAAGCCTTTTGGGCCTACACACGCTTTCCAAGCGTGCTCCTTAATCCACTCGGACACCTCTCCGCCATAAAAATGCTTTTTTAGATTATCAGAAAAAAAACCTTAAATCAATCGCGACCCGGCGGTTCAATATCCATGCCAGTAGATGGAAATTATGTCTTTCAGGATGGAGGCAGCCGCTCCCCTGGGATTTGATTTTCCTCCGCTGACGAAGATGTACCCCATGCAGTCGGTGTAAAAAATAATCCCTTTGTTGCTGCCGTCCACTCTGGCCAGAGGATGGTCCGGATTCAAAAGAGCCAGCCCCACTTCTATTTTCCAGGGAGAAAGATGATCCTGGCGGGCGCAGCGTCCGATCAATTTTATGACCTTGCCAATGTTGAGGGCTCGCCGGACAATTTCTTCAGTCAATCCGTTTATTCCATTAACGGTTGCCTCAGATAGACTGAATCCTGTTTTTATAACGTGGTTGGCGATTATAACCATTTTGGCCGCGGTATCCCAGCCCTCAATATCCTGGGTGGGGTCCGGTTCCGCAATCCCCTTTTCTGTGGCTTCTATCAAAGCACGGGAAAAGCTGACCCCTTCGTGCATTCTGGTGAGGATGTAATTGGTGGTGCCGTTCAGAATGCCCTCTATCGCCAGGATTTCCGCTCCCGCCAGAGAATGGAGTCCGACGTCCAGCGCCGGCAGCGCGGCCGCTGTCGCTCCGCTGGCTTTAATGGCAACGTTATTCAATCTGGCCGCAGTTATCAGCTCGTCCGGGTGAACCACCAGGGCGCCCTTGCTGGCCGCGGCCACATGCCAGCCTGACGATAAAGCCCGATGAATGTAGCTGAAGCCAGGTTCCCCTGTCTTAAGGTCGGAAGGGGTGCAATCGACCACCACTCCAGAATGAAACTCTTCCAGTAGCTCATCCAGAGTCAGGGCGGGATTCCAGGTGCCCGGCTCTGCAGTTTTCCCGCCCTGAGATTCAGAAGACGCCATAAGCTCTCTTGTGCCTGAAAGACGCAGGGTCCCTTTTTGTCTTATGATCGCCCTCAGTTCCAGCTGCAGGCCATAGCGGTCACGACAGTACTCGTATTTTTCTTTCAGCAGATCATGAAAAGCTTTTCCTACCCGGCCAAATCCGATGAGGATTATGTTAACTTTCTGCATGACTTCTCCCCCGACCGGCTTTAAAAAAATAAAAATGGCGGAGAGGGCGGGATTCGAACCCGCGATTCCGGTTTAATTCCGGAATAACGGTTTTCGAGACCGTCGCCTTCAACCGCTCGGCCACCTCTCCACCTCTGTGTAATTTACTTTAACCCGGCTCAGTTTTCAACCGGCCATCTTCTTTCTTTTTTACCTGCCTTTTTTTTCTGAAAAAATCCTGAAGCAATTGACGACATTCTTCCCGGCAGACTCCGGACGCTATTTCCGGACGGTGATTGGCTCGAGACAGCTCGAATCTCAAAGGCGAAATCACCGCGCCAGCTTTCGGGTCTTCTGTCCCGTACACCAGCCTCTTAACCCTGGCCTGAATTATTGCTCCGAGACACATCGGGCAGGGCTCAACCGTCACGTAAATGGTCGATTCCGGAAGCCGGTAATTGCCTGTTTTTCTGGCGGCTTTTCTGATAGCCACGATTTCTGCATGTGCTGTCGGGTCATTTTTTGAAATCGGACAGTTATGTCCGCGCGCCAGCAGACGGCCATCCTTGACCAGAACGGCGCCAACTGGAACTTCCCCTCTTGAGGCGGCCTTTCGGGCCTCAGCCATGGCCAGCCTCATCCAGTCAATATCGGTTTTGTTCTGACTTTTTTTTCTTTTCATCTTCCGGAGAGACGATTTTAAAACTAATTGCCGCCCACCGTAAATATCCGGTGGAAAATAAACCCAAAAATTTCATCTGCCCGCCCTCCTTTCAGGGGAAGATTTTCCTTTACTTGTCTGAGGGCATAGAGTAAACTGTAAAAAAACCATGGTCCTCAGACATAATCTCTTAAAATGCTGGCTCTGCGGATTCGAACAGGAATTCAGCCCCAATGATTATTTCTGTCCGCACTGTCGCCAGCCGATGCTTTTCAATACCAGCATCCCGAAGGAAGTTTCCGGAACAGGACGCCCGACGGCTTCCTTAAAAGAATTCATCGAGTTTCTTCCACTCAAAAATTATCAGAGCCGGCTGAGTCTCGGCGAAGGCCGTACTCCTCTTATCCCTCTGAAGCTTTCTGACTCCAGAATCAGTCTGCTGGCAAAACTTGAAGCGAACAACCCGACGCTTTCCTTCAAGGACCGCGGTTCGGCCGTGGTCATGCAAAAAATTACAGAGCTTGGCTGGAAAAAAGTCGGCACCGTCTCAACGGGTAATATGGCTTCATCCACAGCCGCCTATGCCGCCAGGGCCGGTCTGCAAGCAGTTCTGCTGGTGAAAAAAGGCACCTCGCCCGCTGCTCTGCTCTCTTCCGCGGTGTTCAGGCCGGTGATAATCGAAGTTGACGGAGATTACGGACAGCTTTTCTGGAAAAGTCTGGAGGTCGGGAAAAAGCTCGAGATTTATTTTGCTAATTCAGTTGACCCGCTGCGGATTGAGGGTTATAAGCTTACGGCTTTTGAAATCTGCCAGGAACTCAAAAGAGCGCCGGATTTTGTATTTGTTCCGGTAAGTTCCGGCGGACATTTTGTCGGCCTGTTCAAAGGATTTTATGAAATGAAACAGGCAGGATTTACCGACAGACTGCCGGTTATGGTTGGTGTTCAGGCAGAAGGTTGCTCTCCACTGGCAAAAGCTTTTGAGGCCGGAGAAAAATCTTTTTCCAGAATAAAAGAAGCCGAAACCATCGCCCATTCGATCGCCAACCCCGACCCGCCGGCTGGTAACCTGGTTCTTCATTTATCAGGAGAATACAAAGGCTGGTTGACATCGGTAACGGATGAGGAAATGATGGAAGCACAGGGAAAGCTGGCCGAAGCCGAAGGACTCTTTGTGCAGCCGGAATCCGCTTCGACTCTGGCCGCTTTCCAAAAACTCAGATCTCGTATCTCCGGAACCGTCGTCCTTATCATGACCGGCCAGGGACTCAAAGCTGCCCACCAGCCTTCCCCCACCGGGCTCAATTACTTCCGGTCAAATCTTGAGGAAATAGATAAAGTTCTGAAATCAATCTTTGAAAAATAAAATAATCAAAAAATTTTTGGCAGGAGGCAAAATGCCAGGACAATTCGGTACCAGCGGGCCATTCTACAACTTTCCCCGATTTTCCGCTCGCCTGATAAAATACCTGGCCCTCGGAATTATCGTTTTCATTCTGCTTATCGGCTCGGTTTACCAGGTGAGTCCTGAGGAAATCGGGGTTATCCTGCGCTTCGGAAAATTTGTCAGGACCGCCGAGCCGGGGCTTCATTTCAAGCTTCCACTGGGGATAGAAAAACTCACCAAAGTGCCGGTCCAGAGGCAGCTCAAACTGGAATTCGGCTACCGCACGATCAAGCCGGGAGTGAAATCTGAGTATTACACCAACGAAGAAACACGCAAAGAATCCCTGATGCTGACCGGCGACCTGAATGTGGTGGTGGCTGAGTGGATCGTCCAGTACAAAATCAAGGACCCTTACAGATTTCTGTTCAAAGTCCGTGACCCGGTCCAGACCTTCAGAGCGATGACCGAAGCGGTCGTCCGTCAGGTGGTGGGAGACGCTTCCGTCGACGAGGTGATCACCTTCGGCCGAGCTTCGCTGGCGGCGGAGTCCATGGCTCTGCTGCAGAAACTGGTCGATGCTTATGAACTCGGAATTGAAGTCAATCAGTTGATATTTCAGGATGTCAACCCGCCCGACCCGGTAAAGCCTTCCTTCAATGAAGTCAACCAGGCGCTTCAGGAAAAAGAGAGAAAAATCAACGAAGCCTGGGCTGAGTACAATCAGGAGATTCCCAGAGCCCAGGGTGAAGCTGAGCAGTTGATAAGAGCGGCTGAGGGCTATGCAGCCGAAAGAGTCAACAAGGCCAGAGGTGATGCGGCCAGGTTTATTTCCATATACAGGGAATACGCCAAGGCCCCGGCGGTAACCAGAAAGAGATTGTACCTGGAAACGCTCAACGAAGTGCTGGCGAACATAGAAAGGAAAATCATCGTCGATGAGGCTCAGAAAAACATTCTTCCGTTGCTGAACCTGGGGGAGGAGGTGAAAAAATGAAATCTTCCACCATAAAAATTCTTATAGCGATAATAATAGTTGTTTTCCTTCTGGCATTGCTGGACGCGGTCTATGTGGTTTCTGAAACCAATCAGGTTATCATCACTCAATTCGGAGAACCGATCGGCGGCGCGGTAACCTCCCCCGGATTGCACTTCAAGGTTCCTTTTGTTCAGAAAGCCAATTATTTCGAAAAAAGATGGCTTGAATGGGATGGAGATGCCAACCAGATACCCACGAAGGATAAAAAATACATCTGGGTGGATACATACTGCCGCTGGAGAATCAGCGACCCCCTGGTTTTTTACCAGCGGGTTAAGGATGAGCGTGGTGCCCATTCCCGTCTTGACGACGTGGTTGACGGAGAAACCAGAAATGTGATCGCCAGTTATGACCTGATCGAAATCGTTCGTTCGACCAACAGGGAATTCGCCCTGAGCGAAGAATCGGCCCTGCTCGATTACTCTGAGGTCATCGGCAAGATTCAGGTCGGAAGGGCCAGAATTGCTGAGATAATTCTCGAGAGAGCATCGAAAATAACTCCCGAATTCGGAGTCGAACTCAAAGACGTTCGCATAAAAAGGGTCAATTATGTCGACGAAGTGCAGAAAAAAGTTTTCGACCGGATGATCGCTGAAAGGAAAAGGATCGCTTCTCGCTACCGTTCTGAAGGAGATGGCCGCAGTGCTGAGATCAGGGGACAGAAGGAGAGAGAACTCAAGATAATAACCTCAGAAGCTTACCGCCGGGCGCAGGAAATCAAGGGGAAGGCTGAAGCTGAAGCCACCAGAATCTACGCCGAAGCTTACAACCTCGACCCGGAATTTTATCAGTTCCTGAAGACCCTGGAGACTTACCGCCAGACTCTGGCCCAGAGGACCTGGCTCATTCTGACTACAAATTCTGAATTTCTTAAATATCTCAAGTCAACATCCCGGTAGCAGGAACTTTACTCTTAGAAACTGCTCAAGCGGTAGACTTAAAAACGGCCGGCGGCCAGAAGACGGTCGGAGAAGGCGAAAAGAGCTGGTGTTCCTCCGGTGTGGAGGAAGAGGATTTTTTCGCCGGACGAAAAATGCTTTTTCCTGGCCAGGTCCACCAGCCCGATCATCGCCTTGCTGGTGTAGACCGGGTCCAGAACAAGTCCTTCTTTCTGCATCACCATTTTTATCATCTCTATTATTTCTGAATTAATTATCCCGTACCCTTCCCCGAGATAGTCATCATAAAGAATAAAATCTTCCTCCTTCAGGGTTAAATCCAGCGAAAGCATATCCCGAAGTTCCAGGGCAATTTTTTTCACCAGCGGCAGGAATTCTTCCCTGGAGTCAGAAACGCAGATGCCAGCGATAGCTGTCTTCAGGCCAAGAGCCCTGGCACCGACCAGAAGTCCGGCCTGGGTGGCTCCGGAACCGGAAGCCACAACTATCCAGTCAGGCATTCCGCTTTCTGAGAGCTGCCGGTAAACTTCTATCATCGACTGGAAGTAGGCCAGTGCTCCCAGCGGTTTTTCCATGTGGCCACCGGTAGCTGAACCCCCTACGGAAACCATGTAGGGACGATGTCCCCCGGCTTTTTCCGCGTCGGCAATTTCTTCCAGGCAGCGAAAAGCTTCTTCCTGAGCGAGTGATTTACCTTTCGTTCTGGCCTCGAAAAATCTTATGTCGGCATCAAGTAGTTTTTCGAGAAGGATGTTTCCCTGGTCGACCTGAGAAAGCTCATAAGTCCTGAAAAGAACGAGAATCGGTCTCAGTCCGTAGCGGCGGGCGGCAGCCGCCGTTTGCAGACACCAGTTTGACTGGAGACTTCCCCAGGTTATGATGGTGTCGGCTTTTTTACTCAGAGCGTCGGCAATGATGAACTCAAGTTTTCTGGATTTATTCCCTCCAAAGGCCAGACCGGTCAGGTCCTCGCGCTTGACGAGAAGTTCTCCCAGACCGAGCTCTTTGGCCAGATTTTCCAGACGGTGTACCGGGGTCGGAAGATTCACCAGTTTTACCCGCGGAAATTTTTCGATGATTTTTTCCAGATACCCGGGGTCGTAAGAATCCATGTTACCCTTCCTGCGACTCAGGCTTCCTCCACCACGCCGTAACCTAAGGCCGAAGCCAGCTGGTAAACTCCGGGTTTCAGGTCGCCGTAAAAAGTAACCCGGTGCCAGCCCCATTCATCCCACATGGTAAAGAGTTTTTCCATGTCGCCCAGCGGTTCGGCCACAAGTTTTGTACGGCAGGCACGGTCGTCAAAAGAGTTGCCGGTGGCTTTCGCCTGATGCATCAGAATAGCTTTTTTATTATGGTCAATTTCAACGCTGGTGGTCAGGTATCCTGAGGGCAGGATCGAGCGCACGGAAGCTCCCTGTCGATCCTCGGAATGGGTAAGAATTTCCACCGGGTTTGATGGACCTTCCGGTCCAAAAACCCGGGAGGGGGCGACGCAGTGAGCATATATTATTCTGCGTTCAGCCAGGTCAATCACCGGGTCAGAGATGTAACCCGGACGTCCACCGGTCATTATGCCAAAAGCCACCATGGTGGCCGTCGACCTCAGGTCGGCTTCGCAGGCCCCGACCAGTCCCTGGTTGTTCAGCTCATAGAAACCCAGACAGGGATAAGCGTGGATATGACCGCCGTAAAAACCGCCAAGACAGTTTATGGTTATGGCCCTCGCCCGGTGTTTTTCCAGCAGGTTTTTCATGCCGAGATACATGGCGGCTGAGTTCACCAGCTCGGAAAATTTAACATCTCGCACCAGCGAGGCCTGACTTTGCCATTTTCTGGCAATTTCTCTGGCCTGTTCCCTGTCGGCACTTTCCCAGGCAGCATTCAGTTCGGAAAACGGAAGGTTAAGCACCGGGATTCCGGCGATTTCACCCGGCTCTCCGCCACGATGGTCGCGGAAAAGCAAAATCGGCGAGTTTTTCATGCGGTAAATCGTTTCTTCCGCCGGGAGAAGATTGAGCGGGTCTGGATAGCATTTAAGATAGCCAGGGCGAGGCGTGATGGTTTGACGGATTCCGGTGATTAATTCTGAAAAACTGGCTGTTGAAGCAGAATTCCTGAAAGTTTTAAAAGCCCTGACGGCGGCTACCAGATGGTCCGGGTTGGAAGAACAGATGAACCCGAAATTCTCTTTCTTCTTCCGGATAAGGTCGGCTGAATAGACCAGAAATCCCCCGCTCCCGCCATACTGGAAATCGACGTAAAGAACGGGCTTTCCGGTCTCCACCGCCGGTTGAACCACCCGATTCCAGCAATTAAGCTGAAAAACGACGTATCCATCTATGTTTTTCTCTCTGTCCGCCTCGAGTATGGTGGCGGTTTCTTCAGGACCGCTGACCGTTGAAATCAAAAAAGAAAATTCCGGCAGCCGTTTTTCCAGAATCGAAACATATTTTTCGATAACCGGGCGAAAATCAAACCCGAGGTTGGGCCAGTCCGGGCGGTCCTGTTTCAGGGCGTGCAGGGCAAAAAACAACCTGAGCTTAATTTCCTTCTTGACAGGAAGGGAGGTTAAATCCAGCAGAGATACATTCTGCGCACCGGAGAGGCCGCGAGCAGAAAACAGCCCGGCAGCAAGAAAAGCGCAGCGCCCGCATCGGCTGAAAAATTCCCTTCTTCTTAATAATTCCCGATTTTCTTCCTGTTTCTGTTCTAAAGATTTTTTTCTATCCATTCTTAGCCTCTTGACCGATTAAGTCATAAAAACAATAATTCTTTTCTGGATTTTATGTCAAGGCTAAGGTGAAAACTAACAATTTATGAAATTTTTAGACAAATTTCGACTAAAATATTGACAGATCAGAAGAAAACGCTTAATATTCAAAGAAATGAGTTTATTGGCTGAAAACATTACAGTTAGAGCGGCCAGTCGCTTTCTGCTGGCAGCCCTTCTTATATTATTCTGTTTTGAAGCTCCGCTTATTTCTCAGACGACCGTTGCTAAAAAGAACGAACAGCAAATTGTGCTCACTGAAGAATCCGCTCCTGATCGGATGGGAATTTCGATTCTTCCGATCGTTTACTATACTCCCGAGACAAGAATGGCCTTTGGACTGGGAAGTCTCCTCACCTACCGTTTTGGACTTCTTTTCAAAGAAGCCAGACCGAGCACTCTTTTTCTGGGAGCGATTTACACTCAGGAAAAACAGTTTATCTTTCAGATAAAACCGGAAATCTATCTTCAGAACAACACTTTTTTTCTTTCGGGAAATTTTCTGGCTGAGAGGTTTCCCACAAACTTCTGGGGAATCGGGCCGGACACAGACGATTCGCTGGAAGAGTCCTATACTCCTCAGAGATACCTGGCAGAACTCGGGATTCAGAGAAAGCTCGGCCACAATTTTCCTCTCTATATTGGCCTTAGATACAGGCTGGAAAAAACCAGCATCTTAAAGACAGAACCTGGAAAGCTGCTCGACCAGGGGCTTGTCCCCGGGAGCCAGGGCGGATTTCTTTCCGGTCCGTCCTTCATCCTCAACTTTGATCAAAGGGATAACATTTTCTACCCGGCCTCAGGACTGTATTTACAGGCAAATATTGCCTGGAACGACCATCTGTTTGGCAGCGATTTTGATTTTATAAATTTTAAGCTTGACCTCAGAAATTATTATGAAGTGGCCAGAGAACAGATACTGACGGTTCAGGCTCTGTTTGAAAGCAACAGCGGAAACGTTCCTTTTTATCATCTGGCTCAACTTGGAGGAGATTCCCTGCTGCGGGGTTTTTACAGCGGAAGGTACCGGGAAAAGAACCTGGCCGCTTTTCAGGCGGAATACCGTTTTCCTGTCTGGAAAAGATTCAGCGCGGTTGTTTTCGGTGCGATGGGCAGCCTGGCGGGACGGTTGAAGGATATTTCTTTTGACAATTTGAAGTATGCGGCCGGCTTCGGGTTCAGGTTCAAAGTGATTCCCAGAGAAAAGGCCAATCTGAGAGTGGATTTTGCCTTTGGACCGGGAACCTACGGAATTTATTTCAAGGCCGGTGAGGCTTTTTAGATGAATTTCCCCTCCGGGAACTTATGCCTTCCATAACTGATCTGCGCCGGGTCTCATCCTTCCCTGAGTTTTCAGTTTATGAACTGAAATCGGCGAATATCAACTCTGGCCGCACCCGGTCTTGATTTCGGCCGGGTTTTCTTCAGGCAACCAGAAGCCATGAGAGATGCAGGTCGTGGGACAGACCTGTTCGCACTTCAAACATCTGATGCAGCTGGAACTGTCAGGGTTCTGATAAATCCTGATCTCAACCGGACAGACCCGGTAACAGGCGTCGCAGACGATGCAGTCTTCGTTCTTCACCTTCATCCGGAAAAAGCTCCAGCGATTAAAAAACCCGAGAATCGTTCCGAGAGGACAGACGGTGCGGCAGAATGGCCTCTGGGAAACGGCCATCCAGAGGAGAAATAAAATAAGCAGCACGGTTTTCCAGGCAAACAGCCAGCCGAGTTGATCCCTGATGGCCGGGTTCAGCAGCGCCAGAAATATTCCGGCCTCAAGAGTTCCTGCCGGGCAGACCCACTTACAGAACCAGGGCCAGCCGAGTCCCGAGGCGTCAACGATAATAAAAGGGAGAAGGATGACAAAAAGCGACAGAATCAAATATCTCAGATGGGTTAGAATCCGGGGAATCTTTATCTTCGGCAGAGGAATTTTATAGATAATCTCCTGGAGCAAACCAAAAGGACAGAGCCAGCCGCAGGGCAACCGTCCTCCTACCACACCCATAAGCCCGAGACTTCCCGCCACATAAAGGCCGATTTTTTTCTGACCCGAAGCCAGGTTATAGCGCAGGGAACTCAGAGCATTCTGCAGAGCTCCTATCGGACAGGCGCCAGCAGCCGCCGGGCAGGAGTAACAGTTAAGAGCCGGAAGACAGATTCCTTTGGTCGGAGCCTGGCTGATGTTTCCGCGGGCAGCCGAGAGAAAATCGGCATTAAAACCCACCGCCGCGGCCACCTGAAACAATCTTCGTTTCACTTCAGCGTGCAGTGCTTTCATCGCCCTCTACCCTATCCTATACCGATACATTCAAGGCAGACCGTGGCCGCCTTCTGCCATACCACCTTAAATTCTCCAGCAAAAAGTCCAAGCGCTATCAGAACCGCCGATAAAGCCAGAATGATGAAGGCTGTAAGTTTTCTTCTGCTCATCTTTCTTCTCTTCTCCCCGTTTCCACCGGAAGTTCATCCCGGTTGCTCCATTCATTGAAACTGCCGTCGTAAAGCCTGACATCCGGATATTTCAGAAGATATTTAAGAGTAAGATACGTATGGGAAGCCATCAACCCCTGGCCGCAGGAAACGATTATGGTTTTATCCGGAGTGATACCCAGAGCTCTGAGATTTTCAGCCAGAAATTTGAGGTCCTTCCAGCTGCCGTCTTCTTTCAGGAAGGATGCCCAGAAAATGTTTATGGCTCCCGGAATGTGTCCGTTTCTCTTCCAGTTTCCACGCTCCCCTGAATAGAGCTCAGCCGGACGGACATCGAGCAAGACGGTTTTTTCCGGATTCCTGTTTTTTACCTGGTCAAGAGTGACCCTCACGGTTTCGTCCGGAACCACTCTTCTGCCATAACCTTTCCTTTCTATTGCCGGATAATCCCGGGAGACCGGACGGTTCTCGCTCTTCCAGCGGTTGAAACCCCCGTCCAGGATGGCCCAGTTGCTGTGACCGAAATAATCAAGAGCCCAGGCCAGATAGGTTGCCCGATAATTATTTACCTCCGTGTATATGATGATGGTGGTTTTATGGTCTATGCCCATCTCTTCGAGCAAACGCACAAAAACTTCCAGCGGCAGAAGCCGGCCCGGAACTCCCCCTGATGGCCAGCGGAGGGCAGTTTCATCCAGATAAACCGCTCCGGGGATATGTCCTGCCCAGTAATCTCGGATATCCGCTCTCATATCGATGATTCTCAGGTCCTTTCTTGATAGATTTGTCTGAAGCCATTCAGCCAGAACCAGCCGGCTGTCGGCAGTCTGGCTGTAAAGCTGGCAGATAACCCCGGCCAAAATCGTCAACCAGACAGATAAGCTTTTTAACATTCTCTTTTTCATCTGCAGGCCTCCGTTGAGTTTATGCTGCGGTCCTTACCTGCCCTGTTTCCATTTACCCAGGGAAAACAGGTAATTCTCAACCTGGCGCAGCCCATCGGAATCAATCTGATATCTTCTTCCGCTGCTTCCGTCAGAACCGGACTCGGTGGAACCCGGCCGACCATCCTGCCCTCTTCCTTCCACTGAGGCAACCTTTTCGCCCGGGCCTTCAAAACAAGCGGAGCTCTTTCAGAAGAAAAGGGCTGATAGCTTACCGGCCTTTTCTCCATCAGTTCGATTCCTTTTTCCGGTTTTTGCGGGTCAAGCACAAGAGCGTAATTCCAGGGCGAGGCGGGAAGAATCTCCCAGGCCGGCCAATCATCTGTGCCGCCTGCTCTCTTCCATTCTTCCTTTATCTCCAGCGAATACCAGAGAGGCCCCCGCCTGACGGAAGCTGCCTGCCCGAGGCCTGGCCAGAAATGAACTTTGACTGGCTGGTCGAGCACAAGCGTTATCCGGTCGCCATTTTTCCAGAATCTGCAAACAGCCGCATACTCTCCAGGATTTTTCAACTCAACCTCTCTGCTGCCGTTAATAGAGAGCCAGGCTTTTTCCGCCCATCCGGGCAAACGGAGGTAGACAGGAAATTCGACCGGTTCTTCCAGGTAGAGGGTGAGGTCAATTCTAGTCTCAAACGGATAGTCGGTATCCTGAATGATCCTCGCGGGAATTCCTTTCTCTCCAGCTTTGAAAACGACCGTCGATGGACCGTAAAAAATCGCGGCTATGCCGCCATCGGGTGTGGCCAGCCAGAGATGTTCAACGTAATAAGGCCAGCCGAAAGCCACGTTATGCTGACAGCATCGATATTTCCAGGGGTCGTAGGAAACCAATGTTCCGGAATTCTGGAAATCATGTTCACCCGAACTGTCGCAGGAAATAAGGTTGGCTGCCGTCAGGTAATGCAACGCTTTCAGATCAGGTGTCAGAGCCGCCGGCAGAGAATTCAGAGCTATCTCTTCCGCCCGGTCAGCCTGAACCACCTCTCCCGTTATTTTCAGTAGAGACTCAAAACTGTTCATGAATTCGACCATGGTGCAGGTCTCGGCTCCCTGCCGGGGGTCGCTGTAACCAGGTCTTATGTTTTCATCAGCTCCGAACATACCTCCCGGCTGCTGGCCGTAAGAATCCATCACCTGACGGTAGTTACTTTCCACCGCTTCCAGAAGTCTTGCGTCTCCGCTTTGCTGAAAATAAACGGCCGGATATCGAAAACCCATGGCTATGTTAACCCCGTGGTAAAAGGAACTTTCTTTCCAGTTGCGATCACGCTCGGGAGTGAGGATGGGCGAAGCCCAGTCAGCTGTCCGCCTGTAGATTTTATGACCGAGTTCCAGCAGCCATTTCTCACCCGTCCGATTATAAAGCCAGTAAACGCTTTCCAGGTTTTCTCCGGCCCGCAATTTCTGCCAGCTTCCCGGGAAGAGCTTTTCCTCGGGCATCTGGAGCTGAAACCGGAAATAACCGGTCATAAAATCCAGAACCCGGCGGTCGGAAGTAAACTCATAATAACTCTGCAGGCAGGCCAGCGCCACCATGTTAGGCCAGAGGTCGTTGTTAACTTTATTCTCTACCGGCCCGAAATATCCATCCGGCTGCTGGCTTTTCAAGATGGCTTCCACCCATTTCCTGGAAGTGGCTATCATTTCAGGATCCTTCAGGAGATAACTGAGGTCGAGATATCCCTTCAGCCAGTAGGGCATCTCTTCCCAGCCCTTCCCTTTCAGGGTTAACCAGCCGGAATCTTCCCTGAGAAAAGGAGATATATCTTCCAGCCTGCCGGTCAGGCCCTCAGCCATGAGTTTCAGCTGACTGAGGAGCCAGCCCCTGGGTTCTATCTGCCCTGGAGGAAGCTTAACGAGAGCATTCGGCTGTAGAGGCGGTTTGTTGCCCGTATAAAAAGGACTAAGCCGGTCAGATGGTGGAGTTTTTACCGTTTTAATTTCCATTCTAACGTTACTCCCGGAAGAAATGAAAGAAAGAGCAAAAAGCAGCCACAAAAAAAAGAATACATATTTGAATCGGGTCTGCATTTTCGTGTCCTCAGTTCATTTAATCATAAGCCAGGAATTTTTCCAGTCAGATTTTACATCAATCGGAAGAATCCCGCGAATGAACTCTTCCCCGTCCACATGACTGCAGCCGGCAACTTTATGGCCATAATCCAGAAGCTCAAATCTGCACTTCGTATATTCTCTTCGTTTTTTCAAATTTCAATTCCGGGTTAAATACCCATGAATGGAGAGCCACACTTCGTGGATAAGGGAAAAAGCGGCAGCGGAAAAGAAAGTTCTGCGGGTAATATCCCTTCGTCCATTCTATAACTCCAATCAGTCCCCGCCCGCCCAGATAACGCAGTAAGTAATTAATCAGCCAGATTTTTTCTTCGGCGGATAGATTTGCTAAGTGCAGATGGTTTAACCAGGCCCAGCGTTCAACTTTCTTTCCGATATGGTCATGAATGAGATAATTCAGGACCGCTGCCAGCCGCCCGTCTTTTTTAACTGCCAGCGTTACGGAAACATCCGGGCAGATAAGCTCTTTTTCCAGCTCTTCCACCGACTGCCATACCCGGGCCAGTTCCACCCGGCCTGAATAAGAGTTGAGAAGACTCATCACTTCGTTAAAATTCTCAGGCTTCAGTTCTTCCACCTCCAGTTGATGGTCTTCCATAGGGCGCGGAAGACGGTCGGCTCCCCAGAGCTTGATCAGCGCTTTTTCCCAGCCTTTCAAACCTTCAGAATAAGCCACCCGTTCGAGATCAAGAATGCGTCCGAGAACGTACATTTTTTTTTATGAATTGAAGCGGCTGTCCTTCTTCACGGAATTTTTCGATCAGACGGGTGGAAGCATGTCCGGATTCCAGATAGAGAAGCGCAAAGTCATAACGGGTAATTTTCTGGTTAATCCTGACCGCTTCTCTGATGACAGCACTGGCCAGTCCCTTTCTGGCATATTCCCGCCGGCTGACCAGCAGGCAACTTAAAATTGCCCGGTAAATTTTTCCCTGATAGTTAAAGTGCCGGGGGATGTTGGCCAGGAAGGCCAGAATTTCTCCGTCCTTATAAGCAGCCACAAAGTGTCTTGGGTCACCCGCGATGCGCTGAAGGTACCTGACAAATTCCGGACGGTAAAGGTTGGGAAAAGAGGAAAGGCCGTATTCTTCCCGCCAGGAATGATGTGCCATCCTCTCCAGCGCATCCAGATCCCCCCGGAAAGGTTCCACAGAAATTCCGCTGAGTTCAGAATTGATAAACATACTTCTCTCCCTTGAAAAAAGTCTGATCAGGGTCAGGTCTTGAAGTCTTATCTTCTTTCAGCGCCTCCAGCATGGTGCCAGCCTGAGCTGAGGTTAATTGTCTTTCATTATAACGATTTTTTCAGGCAGCACAAATTAAATCAAATAACATCCGTTAAATAAAATTCAGTTAGGCGCTCGACTATCCGGCCCAGAGCGGCGACCAGAATGAAAATTTTTAGAATTCAGCGGGCTATTTATTTACAAAAAAATATTGTGCTATAATGCCACTCTAAATTTTGAATATATTAAGCTGATTGATTATTCCAGATTGAAGGAGTTTCCTTTGATCGACAATCGCCTTTATAAACATCCAATCCTCCCGGTTGAAGAAAAACCTCTTTTCACCTTTTATTTTCAGGGTAAAGAGCTGAAAGCCAGAGAGGGCGAAACCATTGCTTCCGCCCTTTTTGCCAACGGTATCAGAATATTCAGCTACCACCACTGGGACGGAGCTCCCCAGGGAATTTTCTGCGCCAACGGTCAGTGTGCTCAGTGTCTGGTTCTGGCTGACGATTTTCCGGTGAAATCGTGCATGGAGTTGATCCGGCCCGGGATGAAGATTGAACCGGTCGTCGGGTTGCCCGAACTTCCCGCGGTGAATCCGGAAGAAATTCCCGAGTTCAAACCGATCGAAGAGCTGGAAGTATCGGTTTTGATCATCGGGGGTGGACCGGCCGGTCTGTCTGCCGCCATCGAACTCGGCCAGCGCGGAGTGGATTGTCTGCTGGTTGACGATAAACATCGTCTGGGCGGGAAGCTGGTGCTTCAGACTCACCGCTTTTTTGGTTCGGTGGATGCGGTTTTTGCCGGAACCAGAGGCATAGACATCGCCACCAGGCTGGAAAATGAAATCAAAAAATTCCCGAACGTCAGAGTCTGGCTGCGCAGCACGGCGCTGGCTGTTTTCAGCGATAAAAAAGTCGGAATACTTAAAGAAGGAACAAAGTACGTCCTGGTGAAACCGAAAATCCTGCTCGTGGCCACCGGTGCCCGGGAAAAGTCCTTAGCCTTTCCGGGAAATGACCTGCCGGGAGTCTACGGGGCAGGAGCCTTTCAGACTCTGGTCAACCGGGACCTGGTCAGGCCGAGCGAGAGGTTGTTTATCGTCGGTGGAGGCAATGTCGGTTTGATCGCCGGCTATCACGCGCTCCAGGCCGGGATCCAGGTGGTCGGGCTGGTGGAGGTTATGCCGGAGGTTGGCGGATACAAAGTTCACAAAGACAAACTGGCGAGACTTGGCGTTCCCATTCTTACCTCCCATACGATTCTCAGCGCCAACGGAAAAGATTCAGTGGAATCGGTGACCATCGCCAGAGTGGACGAAAAATTCCAGCCGATCCCCGGTACTGAAAAAACCATCAAGTGCGACACGGTCCTGATCGCCGTCGGTCTTGATCCGGTCAATGAATTTTACCTGAAAGCCAGAGAGTTCGACCTTCCGGTTTACGCCGCCGGAGACGCCGAAGAAATAGCCGAAGCTTCCGCCGCCATTTTTTCGGGCAAAATCAGAGGACTGGAAATTGCCCGGGCGCTGGGAGTTTATACAGGAGAAATCCCGGAAGACTGGTACCGAACAGCAGAAATACTGAAATCACGTCCTGGACCGACCTATTCTGAACAATACCCTGAAAAGGAAGAGGGCGTATATCCGGTCATCCACTGCCTTCAGGAGATTCCCTGCGATCCCTGTTCGGCTGTCTGTCCGAGAAAGCTGATTGAGGTGGACCGCAGCGATATCAGAAAAATTCCAGTCTATTATGATGAAAAGGATGGTAAAGGCTGCAGCGGATGCGAGCGTTGTGTGGTCTTCTGCCCGGGGCTGGCTATAACCTTGGTGGATTACAGAAAAAATCCGGAATTTCCAGAGGTCACCATCCCGTTTGAATTCTTAAAAGAAACCATCAATCCCGGGGATGAAGTCATCCTGGTTGACATTTCCGGTCAGGAACTGGCCAGAAGCCGGGTAAATTCAGTCAAATCGATCAAAGGTAACGACCGGACCATTCTGGTAAAAGTTTCGGTGCCAAAAGCTGTGGCCAGAAAAGTGAGCGGTTTAAGAATTCAGCCGGACATCATGGAAATCGAAGAAAAATACCAGTCGCGAATCCCGGACGAAGCGATCATCTGTCGCTGCGAGCGGGTTACTGCCGGGGAAATAAGAAAACTTATAAGGGAGGGAGTGAGGGATATAAACGAAATTAAGGCCATAACCAGAGCCGGTATGGGTCCGTGCGGAGCGAAGACCTGCACGCCGCTGGTTCACCGCCTTTTCAGGGAGGAGGGAGTTCCGGAAAGCGAGATAATCGACCAACCGAAAAGACCGCTCTTCATAGAGGTCCCGCTCGGTCTGTTCGCCGGGCTGGAAAAACAGAAGGAGACCGGAAATGAGCCGCGCTGAGTACGACGTGATTGTCATCGGAGCCGGGAGCGTCGGAACTCCGACCGCTCTTTTTCTGGCGCAGAAAGGATTCAAGGTTCTGGTGATTGACAGAAATCCGAGTCCAGGACAGAGCTCAAACAAACGAGCTATCGGCGGGCTCAGGGCCACCCATTCAGACCCGGCGAAGATCAGACTCGGACTGAGAAGTCTGAAAATTTTTTCCACCTGGAAAGAAACCTACGGAGACGATATCGAGTGGCTGCAGGGCGGCTATTGTTTTGTCGCTTACCGGGAAGAAGAAGAGAAAACTCTGAAAAGCGTTCTTCCCGTTCAGAAAAAATACGGGTTGAAGATAGACTGGCTGGAGGCTGACGAGCTCAGGAAGCTCCTCCCCGATTTAAATCCTCGCGGCCTTCGTGGCGGCACCTATTCCCCGGAAGACGGACATGCTTCTCCCCTGCTGGCGGTGGAGGCATTTTACCGCCATGCGCTGAGAGCCGGAGCAGAGTTCAGATTCAGAGAAAATGTGCGGGAGCTGGTTATAGAAGGTGGAAAAATCAGGGGGCTTGTCACTGAAGCCGGCCGGTACGCCGCTCCCGTGGTCATCAATGCCGCCGGCGCCTGGGCAGCTGAAATTGCCAGAATGGCCGGCATGGAGATTCCGGTCAAACCTGACTCTCATGAAGCCGCGGTCACCGAGCCGGTAAAAAGGTTTTTTGACCCGATGATTGTCGACCTGCGTCCGGTAAAAGGGTCTGCCAATTATTATTTTTATCAGCATGCCACCGGCCAGATAATTTTCTGCATCACCCCGAGCCCGAGCATCTGGGGATTCGACGAGAGGGAAACGAGCGAATTCCTGCCGATGGTCTCGCGCCGGATGATTGAGCTGATGCCCAGGCTGCAGAACATCAGGGTCCGAAGAACCTGGCGTGGGCTTTACCCGATGACACCTGACGGTTTCCCCATCGTCGGCTGGTCAAAAGAAGTTGAAGGTTTCCTGCTGGCAGTCGGCATGTGCGGCCAGGGTTTTATGCTCGGTCCCGGAGTGGCCGAACTGCTGACCAGACTGGTTGCCGGTCAGCCCGGCCCGGATGATGAGGAAATTCTCTCCTATCTTTCGCCATACAGAAATTTTGTCAGCGAAGAAAAACTGAAGTAAAAAAGGTTTCTGTTTATCTTAGAATAATCTTCCGTCCTTCAGTTTCTATCACCTGAAGAGGATAATCGTAAAGCTCGGCCAGAAGCTCTGTCCGGAAGACATCGGGCATTTCTCCGGCAGCCAGCACCTTTCCGCTTTTTATCATCACTAAGAAATCAGCCAGTCGCGGAACAAGGTCCAGGCTGTGAAGCGAACAGATAATAGTCTGCTGTCTTTCGCTTGAAAGTTTCTTAAGAAGCTCCACTATTTCCATTTCGTGTTTCAGGTCGAGAAAAGTTGTCGGTTCATCGAGTATGATGATTCTTGAATCCTGAGCGAGAGCTCTGGCCATGAGCACTATCCGTCTTTCCCCGCTGCTGAGCTCCATATACTTCCTCGAAACCAGCTTTTCGATTCCCAGGTAAGCAATTATTTCTTCCACCTTCCGGTAATCATCCCTGGATGGCGAGGAAAAAAGGTCCAGGTGCCCGCTTCTGCCCATCAGGATAAAATCGAAAACCTGAAAATTCAGGGCTGCGCTGTGTTCCTGCGGAACGTAACTGACAAGAGCCGCCCTTTCCCGGGAGCTGAGTCTGGCCAGGTCATAACCATCGATGAAGACCGTTCCGGGCGGGCATTTGATCAGGCCGGTAATAGCTTTCAGAAAAGTCGATTTTCCAGCTCCGTTCGGACCGATTATGACCGAAATCCGTTTCTCCTGGAAATAAAGCTGATCAACCTGAAGCTGGAAATTTTCGTAACCAAGCCTGAGTCCAGAAACTCTGACGTCCACCTTTAACTCCAGCTGTGGCGAGTTCTTTTAATCAGATAGAGAAAGAATGGAATGCCCACCAGGCTGGTGATTATTCCCGCGGGAAGCTCATACGGAGAAAAAACTCTGATCAGGTCATCAGCCAGAATCATCAGGCCTGCCCCGAAACCGGCAGAAAGCGGTATAACCAGCCTGTTATCTGCTCCGGCCATCCCTCTGACCGCATGGGGAACGATAAGACCAACCCAGCCGATTATTCCGGCCACAGAAACCACCGCAGAAGTAACCAGGGTGGCCAGACAGATGATCAGCATTCTCTCTCTTTTTACGGAGAGGCCGAGTGCCCGGGCCTCGTCTTCGTTCAGACTGAGGACGTTAACCCTCCAGCTCATTTTTATCATTAAAAACAATCCGGCGATGACCAGAGGAGCTGACCAGAAAAGGTCATTCCAGGTGACCTGGGAGAAGCTCCCCAGCAACCAGAAAAAAAGCGCCTGCAGAGCGTAAGGGCTGGCCACAAACTCCACGGCTGAAAGCAAAGCCTGAAAAAACGCCGAAACTACAATACCGGTCAGGAGTACCGAAAGGGTCGTATTCCTGGCGCCCTCAGCCAGCATCAGCACGAGAGAAACGGCCAGCAATCCGCATCCGAAAGCCAGAACCTGGGGCGGGAAAAGGCGGCCGAGGAGAACCAGAGAAACAGCCGCGCCGAAACCTGACCCGAAAGAGACACCAAGAACGTATTCGTTAACCAGAGGATTTCTGAAGATTGACTGTAACGAAGCTCCGGAAACAGAGAAGGCCGCTCCGGCCAGAAGGGCTAAAAGCAACCTCGGCAGTCTGATATTCCAGACAATGTTGGTTATGTTTTCCGGAAGAACCTCCGGATTCGAACCGCTTATTTTAGAAATAAAAACTTTTAATACCTGGGCCGGCGTAACACTGACTGTTCCCAGACTCAGAGAAATCAGAAACAGGATCAAAGGGAAAAAAGCAGCCGCCAGATACAACCAGCATTTTTTTCTGTGGCTAATTCTGAAACCACTCATAAGCATCTATTTTAGCACACAGCTTCTCGAACAGGCCGGGACGACCATAGAAAAAATAAAAAATTCTTTCCCCCAGCATAATGATAGAATTTCTCTCAACCTGACCTTTCTGAAAAAGTTCCGCCAGATAATGGCTTTCCACCAGAACCAGCGCCGGGTCCCACCAGTACCAGAAACCGAAGGTGTAATAAACTTTTCTCTCTCTTACGGCTTTTAAAGATTGAAGCCTGACATCTGAAAGAACGCTTCCCACGCTAACCTGCCTTTCTTCGGGTGGATAGTTTCCCTGCACCAGAATAATATCAGGATCCAGGCTGAGCAGAGTTTCCAGGTTCAGAACAACTGTGTCGGAACCCTGGTGAACCCTCTTGAATCGGCCGGCCAGGTTTATTCCACCGGCCAGGTCCACCGGCTCATAATTAAAAGGAGACCTTAAAATAGAACCCCAGAAACTGAGATAAACGCGCGGCTTATGTCCGCGAAAAGCGCTCTTCTGCCTGACCAGATTAATTTCCGCCTTCATGAATTGAACGATTTCCTTCCCGCGCTTCTGGCTTCCGGTTATGGCGGCTAAGATTTCAATCTCCTTCAGTAGACGTTCTATACTTCCTGTCGAGCTCAGGCTCACCACCGGACATTTCAATTTCCGCGTAAGCTGAGTTACAAGGTTAAGCTCTGAAGGAGAAACCAGCACCACGTCTGGTTCGAGCTGGATAATACGTTCGATGTTTACATCCTCGCCGGTTATCGACACCACCGGGATTTTTTCCACATCCGGGAATATGATTCGCATCAGGTGGTCATAGCGGGACGGAAACCTGTCAACGGCCACCACCCGGTGCTCACTGTTCAGGGCTGCCAGAATTCGCAGTAGTTCCGGCTGCAGACAGACAATCCTTTCCACCCTGTCCGGAATTTTCACCCGTCGTCCGAGATTGTCTTCAACCGTTATCTCACAGGCGCCGGCAGACGAAGCCCGAAAAAGAGTAAACAACAACAGAAAACAGGATAAAATTTTGTCTATTTCTTTTTTCAGCATTAAATTCTCTCTGCCACTACCTGTAAGCGACAGAAAATTAAATTAGATTAAAACCGGCAGCGGGCGAGTCTCTACCTACCATGGTTTTTCTCAAGAGCTTCCAGCAATTTTTCGGCCGCAGGAATTATGGACAGCAGACATTCACCCTGTGGCTCTTTTATCTCTTTAAGTCTCTGCTGGTTGAATTTTACCCAACCGGCTTCCGGTTTGCGGCCCTTTTCAAAAAACTCAAACGTTTTCTCCATGATCAGGACAGTCTCTCCTAAATTATCGGCAAGGGGAAGTATCTCTTTGAGGGCTGGCACTCTACCGGCCAGGCTGGCGGCGGAGGGGATGATCTTTTTGTAACTGTCTAAATAATTTTTTATCTCCTTCAAGTTCTCCTTCCGGGAGGAATTCAGGTAATTCTCAACCAGCTTGCGGAATTTCCTTCCCTCCAGGGATTCGGGAAAACAGCAATCCACAAAACGGGTAAGCGGTGAAAGTGAGGTATACTTCTTCCCCAGACTGTGCCTGGCATAGCCCTTGACCGGTTCGCTTATCGTGGCCAGCTTTAAAAGTGACTCGAATTCCTCCTGGCTGTAATTTACCGGGTTGACCAGCCGTCTGAGCATCATCCTCTGATTGCGAAGATGCTGCGCCCCGAGCTCCTCCAGCTGTACAGAAATCGCTTCCAGCCGCCGGTACATATCATCCACATCGGCTATTTCCTGTGGCGACCAGAGCCTTTCGGCAATTGCCGCCGTCCGCGGCCAGATTCTCGAATCCACCGTCTCGTGTGTAACCAGTTCCGCCCACATGGTGGCTTCACCTCCAAGAATAAGTTTCTTTTCCTCTTCGGTAAGCGGAGAATCAGCCGGAATCGGGTCATTCAGATAATGTCTCTCGGCCGGCTCACAGAGATCGATATAGTATCCGCTGGACAAAATTCCCTGATAACCTTTCCGGGCTCCGTCCACCAGTGCCTGCGTGCCCCTCCAGGATTGAATTACAATATCCTTCGGCAGTCCGGGCTGGTAAATTTCGTCCCAGCCGACCATCTTTTTGTTGTGCTTGGTAAGAATTCTCAGGATCTCTTTATTGAAGTATGCCTGAAGCGCATGGTTATCAGGCAGGTTATGCTTCTTCATGAAAGCCTGTATCCCGGGATTTTCTTTCCAGTGAGTTCCTTCCACCTCGTCGCCACCGATATGCATGTAAGGATCAGGAAACAGCGCGGCCATCTCCCGGAAGAATCTGTCAAAAAATCTGTAAACGGCGGGGTTGGCCGGGTTAAAGACCGGATGAAAAACTCCAAATCCTCTTTCAATCCGGTAGGGACCTGGAGCGCTGGCGTACTCTGGGTAACCAGCGAACCAGCTGGTGGAATGGCCTGGAATGTCGAACTCCGGCATCACCCTGATGCCCAGGTCCGAGGCAAAATTGATGACATCTCTGATCTGCTCCTGCGTGTAATACATTCCGTCGGAACCGAGCTGATGAAGTTTCGGGAAAGTTTTGCATTCAACCCTGAAACCCTGGTCTTCGCTCAGATGCCAGTGAAGAACATTAAGCTTGACGGCAGCCATGGCCAGCAGGTTTCTCTTTATGACTTCAAGCGGCATAAAATGGCGGCAGGAATCTATGAGGAGACCGCGCCAGGTGAACCTCGGTTTATCTTTGATCAAACAGCACGGGAAATAATAACCCTGATCATCAACGGAAAGCAGTTGCAATAATGTTTCCAGTCCTCTTAGAATTCCCAGGTCGGTAGCGGCGCTCAACTCTATCCGTTCGGCTTTAACGCTCAGGGTATAGGACTCGTCTTCTCCTGGAACCAGCTGTCCCGTGCGCTGGTACTTATAAACCAGCCGGGTTTCCGGTTTCAGACTCTGGTCAGCCAGATAATCCTGTTCAAGAAAAAGGCCGGTTCTTCCGGCCAGCCTTAACATAAATCTGGAAACAGCTTTAAATGCCCGGCTTCCCGGCCGCGCCTCACCTCCAGCCTGGAATTTTTCATTGATCCTGAATTTGCCCGCTTCAAACTGAACGCTGGCCGGCCAGGGCATCAGCGCCGGAAAATCAGTTTCGGCCTTATTCACCGCGGTCGCTCCGCTCAATGAAGGGAAGGCTGCAAGAAAAAGAATGAGGGACATTAACTGTGCAAAAAATTTTTTTGAATTAAAAATTCCGGGAAGTCTGACGGCAGAACTTCTCATTTTTCATCTCCCTGAAAGTCATTAAAAACAACTCCGGCAGCGGGCGCCACTTTCCCGCCCGCCGCCAGATCGGGATAAGCAAAAATTATTTATTTATACAGCGGATCCGGACTCACCCTGACCGTCCGGCTCATTACCTCTTTGCCGTCTACCATCAGGATGACTTTATACAGCCCGGGGTCGACCATTCTTGGCCCGAAACGGCCAGACCCGAACTGTCCGGCCGGTTGTTCTGCCCGACGGTTTAAACTCCAGAATACTCTCTGAACTCCAGCCGAGACCGGACCGTTAATTTCCTGAACGACAGCGCCGTCAAAATCCCTGACCACCAGAGATACTTTCGAAGCCTGGTTTTTCAAATAATAATAGATATTCACTCCGACCGGAGGATTCGGAGCGCTGGCAAATTCACCGTAAGACTGGCCTCGCCGGTCATTCATCTGCCAGAGAATTCCTTCCTGAATCTCAAACAGATGGGCATCCTTCTTCAGGTTCTCCTCGGTAAACTCTTTGAAAGGATAGATGTCTATGATGTAGATGCCACGCCCGTAAGTGGCCACCACCAGGTCACGGTCTCTTTTCTGAATGGCCAGGTCGTGGATGACCACATCCGGAACCTGGGGACCGGTCAGTCGCATCCAGTTTTTGCCCTGATTGAAAGTCACATAGAGTCCATAATCCGTGGCTAAATACAGAATATTCGGATTGTGCGGGTCTTCTTCGATGTCATTGGCCGGGTTGTTCATCCCGCCGGAAATGTCTTCCCAGGTTTTGCCCAGGTCTCTGGTGACGTAAACATAAGTTTTATCTTCGTTGTGGGTGCGGTAGCCAGAATAAACCACATAACAGGTGTACGCATCATGCTGACTCGGCAGGACTCTGACCACCCAGCGATCATAAGGAATCAGGGCTCCCTTTATGCCCGGTTTTGGTTTTCCTTTAGAATCGTAGAAACTGGCAGTGATGTTCGTCCAGGTATTACCGAAATTCGTGCTCAGCTGCAGATTGCCGTCATCGGTTCCTGCCCAGTAAATCCCGGGCTTTTTCGGGGACTCGGCAAAAGTATAGATGGTGGCATACTGAAGGTTGGTCTTTTTGGAAAGATTAATTCTTTCCTTATCCTGCTTGCTGAGGTCGGGCGAGATTATTTCCCAGGTACCGGGGTCGCCGTGGCTCAGCGAGCGGTGGACGAACTGTGAACAGACGAAAACAATTCCTGGATTGTGCGGCGAAAGATAAATGGGCGCATTCCACTGAAAACGCAAAGGCGGGGCTCCGGCGGCTTCTTCCTCCGGAGTGTATCTCGGAGCCAGAGAAATGCTTTCGCCCGTCTTGAAATTCATCCGCCGGGAGGCTCCGAACTGACTTTCCCAGTAAATGAATTCCGGGTTCCACCAGTCGCGCACCACATAAAAACCGTCTCCTGACGGCAGGTAGAGCCAGTCAGCCGGATAAACTCCGTTGGGATTCCGGGTACGGGACGGGCCGAACCAGCAGCCGTTATCCTGCGTTCCACCCATAACGTTGTACGGTAATTCGTTATCAACCCAGACGTCGTAGAACTGCTGGGCCGGGATCGTTTCCTTCTGCGACCAGTGCTGCCCTCCATCCCAGCTCTCGCTCAAACCGCCGTCGTTGGCGTTGAGGATGTGTCTGGAATTGAGCGGATCTATCCAGACCGCCCTGGAATCCACGTGACATTTTTTGTTTGCCTCCCAGCTGGCAAACTGGAACGTCCGGCCGGCATCGCGCGAAATGACCGTCCTGGTCTCGGGAGCTATCAGCACCTTATCGTCATTCGGGTCCACGGCTAACCGGCCGTAGTATCCGGCTTCCACCTGGTTAACCACTTCACTTCCACCCATCATCCGGTACTCGGTCATCCTTTTCCAGGTCTCTCCCTGGTCTTCTGAACGATATATAACACCGGACTTTTTCACCGGCTGCATCACCCGGAGGGCTTCGGCGTAAAGGATATCCAGCAGGCAGCGGTTCAGGGTCTGGTAGCGTCCTTTAATCTGATCATAATCCCGGGCCAGATTCTCTCCCTCCTTTAACAGATCCAGCACATCCTTTCTTTCTTTATAAACATTCTTCGCCTTGCTGAAAACAGAGGCCGGATTAATTTTTAACTTGACCAGCAAATTCACATCAGCCACCACGTTCTGAAGGTTATCGATAAGAAAGGCTTCGTTCTTGATGTACTTTTCGTCAAAAGTCAGGCTACCGATGAAATTCTTGCTGACCGAAACCTGAGCCCGGTCCCTGATGGTGAAGTTAACAGGGTCAAACCCTGAGGATTCAGCCAGCAGCGCTGTCAGCACCAGCCGGTTCAGTTTCAGCAGATCCTTCTCCCCTTCCTCAGCTCTTTTCAGAATTTTTTCGGTTTCTTCTACCGCAGAAAGTCCATTCTCATCCCCGGAATAAATCTTTCTGGCAGCAGCCAGCAAAGGTTTCCAGTTGACGGCTGACTTTTTTAGCAGGTCAGGGTCGCGCACCAGGTCGTTCAGTTTGTTCACCAGGTCCTCGACTTTATCCGCTCTGATATGTTCGAACCTGACGTGTTTGAGTAATTCAGGTTTTATCCTGTATTCCTTAAATCTGTTGAGATAAAAGCCGTCACGAAAGAGAGCTCTCTGGTTGTAAAGCGCTGCCCCTTCTCTTTCGCTCAACCCCAGGTTAACTTCTTCGTCCAGGCGCAGATAGACAATTCTGGGATTCTTCGGGAAAATAGCCAGACCGTTTCTGCCGGTTTTAAGACGGTCAAGGTCAGGAAGACCGTTTGTTAATTTTTTCCAGGTCCTGCCTCCATCGGTTGTCTTCCAGAGATGATTTCCCGGTTGCCGGTCGAGAAAGGTCCAGGTTCTTCTGTAAATCTTGTAAGCGGCGGCAATCACCACGTCCGAATTCGTCGGGTCCATGACAAAATCGCCCACCACCCTGTCCTTGAGGTCGAGAACCCTGGTCCAGGTCTTGCCCCCGTCAGTCGATTTGTAAAGGCCGCGCTCGCAGTCCTGGTCGGTATCGTCATACAATTTTCCTTCAGCCGCCACGTAAACTATGTCCGGGTTTTTTGAATCCACTTCAATTTTGTTTATGAAGTAACTTTTTTCGAGACCGAGATGAGACCAGGTTTTACCGCCGTCAGTGGATTTCCACACGCCGTTACCACGAAAAGCCATCCGGCTGTGTATCGGCTCTCCTGTTCCCAGGTACAGTATATCAGGGTTCGAAGGCGCGATGGCCAGGTAACCCATGCTCTGATTGCCGTATTTTTCAAATATGGGTTCAAAATGAGTTCCGCCATCGACTGTTTTCCAGACACCACCAGAAGCAGTAAGAACATAATAAGTCTGGCTCTGTCCGGGAGGAACAGCGATGTTGGTGATCCGTCCGGAGAAAGACCAGGGGCCGATATGGCGCCAGGTAAAAAGTTCCAGGTCTTTCGCCGTCAGCGGGATTTTATCCGAAAAAACAGCTTTACCGGCGCTTTCCTTATCCTGCTGAAGACCGAGGCTTAGACCTGAGAGCAGGAGAATCAGCAGAACAACAATTCCAGGAAAACGCCAGTGTCTTTGAGCCTTAATCCTTTTCTCCATGATGCCTCCTTAAATTTTTGGTTATTTCCAGGAAATATTTTTTTCTATCTCCGGGAAATTTTTCCAGCGCATAGCGGACAGTCACGCCAGGCAGACGCCAGCCGTTTTCAGACAGGAATTTTTCCAGTCGGGTGCTATCAGTTTTTCCGGCTTCCCGCAGCAACCAGCCGGCAGCTTTCGCCACCAGGTTATCTGCAGGAGACTGAGAGAGAGCTTTTTTTACCATGCTGAAAATCCGGGCTGTTGATTTTTTTGTTCTTGCGGTTTTAACAACCGAGACGAGGGCCCCTCTCCTCAGGAAGACGTTCGACTCACAGCACCAGAGTTCGAGTTCTTTCATGGCTCCGGGGTTTCTTTCAACCAGCGGATATATCACCTCAAGCGAAAAGGTGTCGATGAGCGCCCAATTGTCGAGATAACCGCTTCTCAGCCATCTTCTAAAAATCTTCAGATGGCTTTTTCCAAGCTGGGAGCTGAACTGGGCGAGCAGGAGAAGCCCGCACATCCGGCTTTCCAGTCCGCTCGACTTCAGCAGGGCTTCGGTCAATTCAAGTACCTGGCCAAGACTCCAGGATTTCAACTGATTACGGTAAATTTCTTTCGCCAGCTGTCTCAAAACCGGAGTTCTTACTCCATAGCAGCAAATTTTATCCGGAAATAACCTCTGTATGGATTCTGCCACCTCAGGGCTGGACAGGTGAAGGAGACGGTCGACGATATCTTTTTTTACGAACTCTATATTTTTTATTTTTTCAACTTCAAGCATGAACGCGACTTTTACATTTTATACATTTACGATTATTCAGACAACAAAAAAACATACTTTCACTGCTATTTTAATCTCGAATTAAGATAGATATTTTCTGGCTGAATCTTTGCTTTCTGAAAGATTTTTTACTTCTGGCTTTCGGTTTCCTTCCGGCCTATGGTGGAAATGCCCAGCGGAACGTACAGAGGACAGAAGCCGAACAGGCTGGTGGCTATGAAAACCACTGCCAGAATCGCCAGGATGTAAGCTAACGTCCCCTTAACCAGGCCAGCAAAAACCAGCACGGCCATGACGATGGCCAGAATAGTTCTTATCGTCCGGTCAGCCGCACCCATATTCTTTTTCATCCTGCCCTCCTTTCATCAAACTTTTTTCTGGATTTTAATTTTATGATAACAGAAAATTAACCTGCCTGAAATAAATTTTTTTAGATAAAAAAACAGGATTCTATAAGGAAGGAAGAAGATGGATAAAATCAAAGTTCTCTTCATATGTGACGACAACAGCCTGAGGAGCCCTATGGCCGAAGCCTGGTTGAACCATCTGGGTGCAGGAAAATTCCTGGCCCGAAGTGCAGGCTTTGAAGCCGCACCCCTCAATCCTCTGGCCGTAAAGGCCATGGCGGAAGTCGGCCTGGATATTTCCGGCCATCAACCGACAAAGGTTTTCGACCTTTACCTTTCAGGCGAACTATTTGCCTTTGTCATCACCCTTTGCCACCCGGCCAGTGCCGAACGCTGCCCGATTTTTCCAGGAGTGACCAGAATGACCAGCTGGCCGATGTCCGATCCCACCCGGGATGACCTTCCGGAATCCGAAAAAATGGACCGGGTGAGAGAGATAAGAGATCAAATCAGGGAAAGAATTGAAACTTTTATAAAAAACGTGCGGCTGGAATAAAACGATTAGCCGGAGTGTTTACTTAGAAGATCCCTTCTTGCCGCCTCCATCAGCAGGAAGAAAGCCTGACCTTCTGTGGCCACCCCGGGCGATTGAAACAGCGGTGAACCGCAGACATCGTTAACATAGCCGTAAGAATCAACTTTTTTATGCACCGCCTCCCTCATCATCTCGGCCTTACTCAGATACTTCCGGTCCAGCCATCCAAGCTGTACATTGCGGTATATGGTGTAGGCCAGCATCTGGGCAAGATTTGTTTCCACAAAGCTCCGGGGATTGTCGAGAACGTCATGGAACAAACCGTCCTTGCGTTGATAACGGAGACAGCCGTCGAGGAGATTCTTTATGTATTTCCTCAGTTTTGCTTTTTCTTCTTTCATCTCTTCCGGCAGAGCCCGCAGGACTCTGGTCATCCCGGCCGCCGCCCAGCCGTTGCCGACGCCCCAGAAATCCTGTCTTTCAAATTTCTTTTCCTGGTAGTCATAGATGTGAGAAAAGAGTTTTTTCTTTTCATCCCAGAGATATTTTCTTAACCCTTCAACCTGAAAAATGGCTTCACGGTAGTGGCCCATGACGGCCAGAAACGGGGGCACATATACATAGAATCAATCCAGAGTTGCTGTTTATTATCCAGATGAAAGATTACTCCATCATGGGTTCTGGGAGCTGTTTTTAAGAAATATTCCGCCTGTTTTCTGGCCGCTTCCAGCAGCCGTCCGTCTGAAAGCACCCGGCCGGCGTAAAGAACGGCTTCGCCGTTCGCTCCCGGGTCGGTCACCCCGTGGTTGTCGCAGACCTGCCCGAGCCTTCCGTCGTCCCACTGTCTGAGAACAGCTTCCCTGGCCATCATGATTACCAGATTTTCCTCACCGAGTTCCAGAAGGGCCTGAGCCGCAACACCCTGCTCCCAGGCATGGCGCTGCATGGTCAGCATCGCCATCTTAACCCGGTTGATGACTTCTCCAAGTCCCGTACCGCTGGAGCTCGCGCTTTTTACATCTCTTCCGGGAAGGCCGGAAGAATACTTCACCGGAAGAAGACCACCGGCCAGCATGGTCAGAAAAAAATTTCTCCTTTTCATTTTTTATCCTCATTCAGATGACTGCAGGCACAATTCTGTACTTTTCAATATTTTCTACCAATCGGAAACCTTATTTTTCCCCGGTTTCCTTTTCCACCACGATGGTCAGGTTTGAAGCCAGCGCCGCCACCGCTCCGATGGCTGCCCAGACCGGGGCAATCAGCGTGCCCACTATGCCCACGGTCAGGGGAATTTCCATAAAAGTCTTTCCGTCTTCTGTCTTGAAGATGATTCTACGGGCATTGCCTTCCCTTATGATTTCCTTAATTTTTTCCAGTATTTCTGACCCGGTTACTCTGAATTCTTCGAATCTGGTTTTTTCTGTCATTTTATACTCCATGAATAAAATTATTTCTTAATATTTTTCAGGAAACAGCTTTCTCAAAATTACCATCGACCCGGGTAACAGCTGACTGGAATCTATCTCCCTCCAGGCGGCGCTCTTAATCAACCAGCGTCCGTCAGATTTTTCCAGCTGGAAATCAAAACGGTAATAGCTTCCGACAATTCCGACCAGCCGCCTCAGGCTTTCCGGCGGTCCGGAAGAAAGAAGGACGTCTGCTTCCGCTTCCGCCCTTTGACCATCTATGTCTACATAAACATCGAGAAGATGAATGGCAATCCCGTGATAATTCTTGAAATAATAATCGAGCAATGCGGCCGTTTGCTCGAGGTCGCGCCCCTGAAAATCACGATAGTCAGGAGTCATAAAACTGAGAATTTTTCCTGATTCTTTTTTCTCCGCCTGACTGGCTATCGTCCTTAACCTTTCCTTTATCTCTTCTTTCTCATCAACTTTACCGCAGTCTGCCCAGATTAAAACTCCGGCCAGCACGAAAGCCATCAGGCATTTCAGGAACCTGCCGTCATCTCTCAAAAGCGAATCATACATCTTCAGTGTCTCACTTATTTTCTTCCGGGCAAATCGGAAAAACCGACCCCTTCAAAAAAACATAGGAAATCTTAAATTATATCTTAAAATCATTCTAAAATTATAATCATTATAAAAGACAACGTCTCAACCGGCAGAAACGCCTCCGCCACCACCGCCTCCTCCCCCTCCCCCGCTGAAGCCTCCTCCCCCACCCGAGGAATAGGCAGCAGCCCTCGCGCTGGCCTGGTTAAGAGCTGAAGCAGCTCTCTCAATCGAAGAGATGGCTGCGGAAATAGAATCGACCTGACGTCCGGCAACCGCCGCTCCCTGAATTCCCGCAACCCAGACCGCCGGCGCAGCCTGATCACTCTTGAGGACCCCGGGCAGCATCCGGATGAGTTTTTTTGCCTTTCCGAAAAGGATGGCAAAAACCAGATACTTCTCCCAGAGCCTGTATGCTTCAGGGGGAATTTCAGAAAACTCTGAAAAATCATCTAAAAATCTTTCCAGCGCCTTCCATAGCTCGTTTTCTCTTGCCCAGTCCTTATGCCGTCTCTTGAGCTTTGGACAGAGTACAAGGCTCATGACAAAAAGCACCGGTGACAGAGTGAGGACAGCCACGACCAGACTTACCGCCAGAAAAATGCGGCTCAGCCGCCAGCTGCGCGGTTCGACAAACCCGAGTTTTTTCCCTTCCTTAAACACCTCTTCCTGCCATTTACGGAACCAGCTCTGGTATTCCGCCGGATGCTTTTTTATATAATCCACCAGGTTATCCAGAGTTATCCGCTGTACCGAGCTCACTTCACAGCCGGCCCGGGCAAAAAGGTAATCGAGCGTCTGTTTTTCCCAATCTCTGAGCGACGGATCAGTTTTATAATCTTTCTTAAGCTGAAAAACCGTCTGTTTTTTTGCTTTCGTTCCCGAGAGCGTCTTTTTTTCTATCTGCTCTTCTCCTATCGCCAGGTAGCCTCTGGTGGCCAGGTCAAAAATGGTGGCGGTAAAGGCGACCGGCAGCGGCTTTTCTCCCTCTCTCATCAGCACCTGGACCAGAGCCGGCGGCAGCGCCGAAGGCATCTCCCGGAAATATTCCGGAATGTCGTCAAAGCGGTAATCCCGTCCGTACCTTTTCCAGAGATGAAAATAAACCAGAAGCCAGAGAAGCGGCCCGATAATCTGCCATCCAGTCCAGAGCAGCCCGACCTTTTTCAAGACCTCTGCCTGACGGGCTTCTCTCTCCTGAGCCTGCCTCACCCTCCGGATGGTTTCTTCCACGAAAGCGGCTTCCTCTTCTTTTATTTTCTCCAGCGTATAGCCTGAAGCCGGAACTCCCTGCACCATCCCGGCCGGCCAGACCACCCTTATTTCCAGAAACTGTCTGGCTGGAATATTGCTGGCTTCAAACCTCACTGTCTTTAAGTCAACAATTTCCGCCCTTCCGGAAAGCGGTCCATGTCCGTAAACCAGAAGATCTTCTTTCCGGCTCACCGGTCCAGGCAGATGGACGAAAATCTCAGCCCTGGCTGTCGGCCGGTCCACCTCGCTTCCTATAACCTGCCAGTAGAGCTCGCTTATTTCCGGGTAATTTATTATCCCGTTCCTCACACGGTAAGTTATCCTGAATGTCCTTCGCTCGTTTCTGGCTGAAAATCGCCATCTTGCCCTGAACCTGCCGTCTTCTACCGTCGATTCCACCGGAAGGTCCCGCCCGTTTTCGTCCCTGACACGAAAATCCTCAATGCTGACCTGAAGGTCTAAATTCTTCCTGGCTCTCAACGGAATCCAGAGAGAAGCCCAGGAAAACTGTCCGCGGAACTCAAAGGTCAGGTATTCATCCACCTCAAAAGAACCGTCGCCGCAGATATGAATATCAGCTTTAAGTTCAGGGAAATAATAATTTTTGCTTTCAGCCGCCAGAAAAGATACTCCCGCTGCCACCAGCAGGAAGAATACCAGCCAGAAACGCCAGCTGATAGAGATTCTCTTTTTCATTTTTTCTCACTCATACTGTGCGCTTAAACCCGGAAATCATAAAAGAAGTTTACAGTCTTTCAGTCATACGTGTTTTTTTCAGGGATCAGCGAGAGAGAACTTTCCGGTAAACATGTTCGAGCAGATGGACACGACTCTGCGGGTCGAGCTCAATAAATTCCAGACCCATCTCAAACACTTCCTCATCAAAAAGACTTTTCACCCAGCGAACTTCGGCTATTCCGGTGATCAATTTTTTCGATTCGCTCAGAGCGATTTCCAGTCTGACCCTGGTTTTTACCGGAAGCGGCTGATCGGTCATGATTCTTAAACCGCCGACCGAAATATCCCGGGAAAACGAATAAAAAGATTCTTCCTGGGGCTGGCCGCTCTCTCCCAGAACGTAAAGAACCACCTTGTTTTCCTCATCAAGCCTTTTTTCCCTTCTTTTTTCCATGGTGCTGGAAATGAGAGACCTCCTTTGCCTTTTTTTCTTTTCTATCACAGCGAACAGAAAATAGCAATAAAATTTTTTCTGCCAGCTGAAGCAAAAGTTGACAAAAAAAGGTGAAAAAAATAATCTGCTTAATAAGAAAAATTTAAAGGAAAGGAGCGTGCGGATGAGTGTTAAATTCAGGTTAAGCGCGATGATGTTCCTGCAATATGCCATCTGGGGGTCCTGGGCCCCGGTGCTGTCTGCTTACCTTCAGAATAATCTGGGGTTCAGCGGCAAGGAACTCGGTATTATCTTCAGTCTCCTGCCTCTGGCCACCATCATCTCTCCCTTCCTCGGCGGTCAGATAGCTGATCGTTATTTCCCGAGCGAAAAGGTAATAGCCGTGCTGCAGCTGGCGGGTGGAGTGCTGCTCATCCTGATAGCCGGAGTCACCGATTTTCGTCTGATGGTCTGGCTGATGCTTTTTTATTGCCTGGTTTATGCTCCCACTCTGGCCCTGACCAATTCCATCGCCTTCGTCAACCTGAAAGACCCGGAGAAAGAATTCGGTGCTATCCGGGTCTGGGGTACGATCGGCTGGATTGCCGCCGGCTGGGCTCTGGCTGGCTGGCGCTGGCTGGTAAAGTCGCCCGAAGAAATTGCCATGAAGGGCGATACCCTGATTTTAGCGGGGATTTTTTCCATCATCATGGGCCTTTATTCCTTCAGTCTTCCCCACACCCCGCCGCAGAAAGAAGCGGCCAAGCCCTGGGCTTTTCTGGAAGCCCTGAAGATGCTCAGGGACAAAAACTTTCTGGTTTTTGCCATCATCTCTTTCGTTGTGGCCACCGAACTTCAGTTTTACTATGTTCTTACTTCTCCTTTCCTTACCCAGCATGTCGGGGTCAGTCAGAAATTGGTACCTTTTGTCATGACCATCGCTCAGATAGCCGAAATCTTCGTCATGGCTTTTATGCTCAGCTGGGCTCTTAAAAAATTCGGCATGAGAATGACCCTGACTCTGGGAATTTTAGCCTGGCCGATTCGCTACATCATTTTCGTCATCGGCCAGCCCTCCTGGCTGGTAATCGCTTCGCTGGCCCTCCATGGCTTCTGTTACGTTTTCTTCTTCACCGCCGCTTACATCTACGTCGACAACATCGCTCCACGTGACATCCGTCATTCAGCTCAGAGCTTAATCGCCACCATAATCCTCGGGTTTGGTAACTTCGTCGGCAGTCTTTTCTGCGGCTGGATTCAGGACCTCTTTACCAGAGACGGTGTGGTTAACTGGAGGGGAACCTTCTTAGTGCCGACGGTGCTAACCCTGCTGTGTCTTATTGTTTTCCTGGCCTTCTTCCGGGAAAATAAAGCCGGCACCCGGACTGAAACTGCTACCGTCTGATCGGGCAAGAAATTTTTTAATAAAAAATAAAAATCAAAAGGAGAGCAAAAATGAAGCAACGTAAAAAAACACTGGGTGTGGGTTTTATTGGCGGAGGCTTTATAACCAGATTCCATATAAGGTCCTGGGTCGGAGTTAGAAACGCCGACATCCTGGGCATTTACGACCCTGACCAGAAAAGAGCCGGTGAAGCCGCTTCGCTCTCCCGCAAATTAAAGGTGGGCGAAGCCAGGCCCTACAAATCGATCACAGAAATGGTGGCCGACCCGAACATCGACGCCATCTGGATCTGCTCGCCGAATTACACCCGGATTGAAGTCATGGAAGAGATTGCCGAAGCCGTCCTCAAAGGAAAAGGCGAATTAATCGGCGTAACCTGCGAGAAACCACTGGGTCGAAACGTGAAAGAAGCCAGGAAAATGCTCCAGCTGGTGCAGAAAGCCGGTCTGCTCGACGGCTACCTGGAAAACCAGGTTTTCGCTCCGGCAGTCGTCCGCGGCAAAGAGATCATCTGGGCACGCGGGGCCAGTCTCTGCGGCCGTCCTTACCTGGCCCGGGCAGCCGAGGAACACAGCGGACCGCATATGCCCTGGTTCTGGGAAGGTGAACTGCAGGGAGGTGGCGTGCTTAACGATATGATGTGCCATTCAGTGGAAGAAGCCCGGTTCATGCTGACGCCTCCCGGAGCCAGCCGGGATGAACTGACGCCGGTGAAGGTTACCGCTTACGCCAGCTGCCTGAAGTGGCAGATCCCGGAATACGTCGAACACCTGAAACGCATCAGCGGCGGACGCCTCGATTATGCTAACCGGCCGGCGGAAGATTTCGCCCGCTCGGTTATCGAATACCGCGACAAACAGGGAAATATTTTAGTGGTTGAGACCACCACCTCCTGGTGCTACGTTGGAGCCGGACTGCGTTTGACCATGGAACTTCTCGGCCCCGAATATTCGCTCCAGATTAACACCTTAGACTCCGGACTGAAAGTTTTCTTCAGCCGCCGGGTGAAAGGAAAAGCCGGCGAAGACCTGGTGGAAAAGCAGAATGCCGAGGTCGGTCTGATGCCGGTGGTGGCCAGCGAGGAACATGAATACGGTTACACCAGCGAAAACAGGCATATGGTCGAATCGTTCCTTGAGGGCCGGCGTCCGATGGAAAACTTCAGCGACGGTGTGAACGTCACCGAACTGCTGATGACCGCTTACATGAGCATCGAGAAAGATAAAACGATGCCCTTCCCGCCACCGGGGCTGGAGAATTTTGTGCCGGCCGTGGCTAAGGGCCAGTGGAACCCGAGAAAGAAATAATCGCTCATCCGGCCATTGCTTAAAAATTAAGAAAAATATGTTTTGCCGGAGGCAAATATGAAACAAAAGAGAAGGACCTTTGTGTCTGCTTTGACGATTTTATGTCTGCTGGCCGCAAGCACCCTTTTCCTGACGCTTCAGACCAAGGCGCAGGAAAAGATCATCCCGGAAGAAATAAAAAGGCAGGTCAGCAGCACGGATTATTCTTCCGTCAGAATAAAAAAATTTCCGCTGGCGGTGCAGTGCTGGACCTACCGCGGCTACACTTTTTTCGAAGCGCTGGAAAAGGTTAAAGCTCTGGGTATAGATTACGTTCAGGCATATCCCGGACAGAGGCTTTCCAGGGATCTGCCGCCGAACGTCGTCTTCAACCATAACCTCGATGAACAGCACTTAAAGCTCGTGCGGGAGAAACTCAATTCTCTGAAGATGAGCGTGGTGGCTTATGGCGTGGTTGACACCGGCCGCACAGAAGAGGAAATGAGGAAGGTTTTCGATTTTGCCCGCAAACTGGGGATCCGGGTGATAGTCACCGAACCCCGCGATGAAGATTATCCCGTCCTGAACAAACTGGTGAAAGAATACGACCTCAGAGTGGCCATACACAACCACCCCGAACCCAGCAAGTATGCCCATCCGGCCACAGTCCTTAAATACCTGAAGGAAGCCGATGAAAGAATTGGCGTCTGCGCCGACACCGGTCACTGGATGAGAGGGAACCTGCTGCCGGTTGAATGTCTCAGAATGTTAGCCGGCCGCATCTATGACGTTCATCTTAAGGACCGTAGCGATTTTGGCACGAAAAAGGCGGAGGACGTGGCTTTTGGAAGCGGTCGGGCAGACATCAGGAAGGTGCTGGCCGAGCTCACCCTTCAGGATTATGACGGCTTCCTGACGTTCGAGTACGAAAACGAAAAGGAGGTTATGACTCCGGAGCCAGCGATAAAAAAAGGAATTGAGTTCATAAGAAGTGTTACCTACTATGAAGGCTACGAACAGTTGCTCAGCCGGTATCGAGGCCGTTATGAAAAACACGGCTGGAATCATTACGGACCTGGCTATTTTGAACTCGACCCGAAGACCGGAATTCTGAAGTCTCAGGGCGGCATGGGACTGCTCTGGTACAGCCGGAAAAAATTCAGGGATTTTGTTCTCGAGCTGGAGTTTAAGTGTTCCCGCAAAGACACCAATTCAGGCGTTTTTCTCCGTGTGCCGGAAGTCCCGACCAGCGACGATTACATCTATCATTCGTTCGAAATCCAGATTTATGACGCCGGTGAAGGCATCCACATGACGGGTGCAGTTTATGACGCCCAGGCTCCCGCTCGCCTGGCTTCAAAGCCAACCGGCGAGTGGAATCATTTCCGGATTTCCTTCATAGGTGACCGAATAACCGTCGAGCTCAACGGGGAAAAGGTGGTCGACTGGAAAGCAGAACCCCGGGGCAAGGTAAAAGATTTTGCCCGGGAAGGTTACATCGGACTGCAGAATCATGACAGCCTGTCTCCGGTCTACTTCAGAAACATCTACATCAAAGAAATCAACAACTGACACTAAAAGCCCGGAGTGATGGTGAACTGCCAGTGCCAGCCCTTCCCCGGGCGGCTGAACGGATAGACGTAGTCAAAGCCGAGCACCAGCACTCCAAAAAGGTTGGTTCTAAGTCCGACTCCGGTGCTGGATACCGGTTTCTTCTCGCCGCCAAACCAGCTGGGCTTCTCCCCGCCATACCAGGCGGTGCCGATGTCGTAAAAGGCCAGAAATTCCAGCGGCCAGACGCCATAGTATCCTCTGCCGATCCCGAGAACCCTGAAGACAGGAAACCTCAGTTCGACGTTGGCCACCAGCATTCTGGAGCCCAGCAGGCGATTGAAATCAAAATAATCACTTGAGTTTTCATCAAACTCATTGTAATTGAAGCTGTTATAATCATATCCCCTGACCAGCGTTTCATAGCCGAGGAAAAGAGGCCAGAGACGTTGGTCGTTTCCTCCCTTTCCGTAGCGTCCATAATGCAGAACTCTGAAAGCAAAGGTGAAAGGTTTGGCCGGTATTATGTATCTCCGGTAATCAGCCAGCAGGCTGACGAAGTTCAGGTCTCCAAAGTTCGGCTGAACCTCGAGCAGGTAAGCCTGGCCGGTAATCGGACTGCAGGCACCGAAGAGCGAACTGTCGTATACCAGCGCGGCCGATACGTATCCGTATTTTATCGACGGAGGCGATGGCAGGTCGAGACGGTAAAGGTCGATCAGCATGAAATCGAGAGTGTAAATGTAACGTGTTAATCTCGAATTAAAGTCGATCAGATTAAAGCCTGCGGAAAATTCAACCCTTCTGAATACGTTAAACGGGTAGTAGGCAAAACCGCTCAGTTGATAGGCAATCTGACGGTTGAGATACTCTTCCTCAACGTAAACGGGAACGCCTCCCATTTCAGTGTAATAAGCGCCGTAAGAGCCATAAACATAAGGCACCCGCTGGAGGACCGCTCCCCAGTTCACCCGGTTTCTTGCGTTCATGTAGCCGACCAGAGCAAAACTGTCAATCAATTCGTAGTTGGTCTGGGCCATGGTCACCACTGTATGATAACCGAGCATATCGCTCCAGAAAGCGGCTATGCCTCCGCCGGCGTAAGTCCCGTAGCGGTCAACGCCAACAGCCAGAGTGGGTCGGGTGATGTAGTCGAGAGAAAGTTTTGGCCGATAACCGGTTACAGGAAAGTCAGTTTCCCTCGGAAGTCCGTACAGAGGATTTCTTAACAGCCCGAGCAGGGCTCCTTCCGGCTGGGTTCTCGGCGGCAAAAGATTCAACGGTCTCTCTCCAAATTGAGCGATGGTCGGCTGTCCCTGGAGTTTTTCCGGTGAATCAATTAGATATATGGAGTAACTCCCGTTTTCATACACTGAAAGTGCCAGCCGCCGGCTGCCCTGAGAATAGGAAATAGCCGGGCTGAGCTCGGTTATCCCGCTGATGCCGGTAAACAGGTTGCTGAGCTGATAGATTTTCCCGTCCCTGAGGTCAACACGATAGAGGTCTGTTTTCCCGGTGTAATCAGAAAGGAAAAACATGCTCTGACCATCTTCTGACCACTGCGGGTTGACATTCTTGCCGGAGGGAAATGCCAGAACTCTGGTAATCTGACCGGTTTCAACATCCAGCAAGCCCAGGTCGTAATTTCCGGGATCGAGCCACTGCAGATTAGCGCTGAATCTTTCGGTGACAAAAGCTATCTTTTTGCTGTCTGGAGACCAAACCGGCTGTAGGTCGCCAAAACTATCTCTGGTCATCTGCTTTACCGTGTTATCTTCAAGGTCATAAATATAGATATCGGTTACCCCTCCAGAAAGAGCGGCAAAGGCAATTTTCTTTCCGTCCGGCGACCAGGATGGATGCAGAATTTCTCCCAGCTCAGGAAAAGGAATTTCTCTTTCGATTTTCCCGGTCAGAGCATTCATGATGGTCAGCTGCGGCCGTCCCCTGCTAACGGTTCCAAGCACGATTCTCTGGCTGTCGGGCGCCCAGGCTCCGGCTGACCTGATGAATTGAATGCTCTCGAAATGGGGGTCTATGTCAGTTGAAGTGAGCTTCCTCAGAATCTTTCCGGTCTTCGGGTCTGCCAGATAGAGGTCAACCGAGAAAAGAGCTCGCGATGAAAAGAAAATCATGTGCTCCCCGTCCGGGCTTAAAACCGGGGAGATGTTGTAAGGGTTTTCTTCCAGGCCTTTGACCAGAAGACGTCCGAGACGATCCGGGGTTTCTGTCAGCGGAACCAGGCCTTTATAGGCTTCCTCCATTGATTTATGCCAGTCTTCAGAAAGCTTTTTAAGCGGTACTCCGAGAACTCCCTGAAGCACCGATTCATAGTCTCCACCCCGGGCAAGCATCCGGAAAATTTTGCCGATCATTTCATCTCCCCAGCGGCCGCCGATGTAAGCCCAGACTGCATGTCCGTATCTATAGGGGAAGTAACGGTAATAGTTCTCCAGCTTCCTGATCTGAGGCAGGTCTTTCCTCTTCCAGGTATCCCTCATCCACATTGAAGTCTGGGTGTCAACCGGCCCGATGGAGAGATATTCGGACAGACCCTCTATCAGAAAGAGAGGGACCCTCAGCTCCGCCCCGGTGTATCTGGCCTGGTCCGAATGACCCTGACCGGCAATATCGTACTGAAAGGCGTGCACCAGCTCATGACCGATGACATGGTCAGTTTCAGCCATGGAAACGCCGTACGGCAGAACTATTCTCCTCTTAAAGGATTCAGTCACGCCCCCTGTTCCTTCTCCCAGAGTCTCCGGGATGACGGTGGTTTGCTGAAATTCAGGGCTGCTGGAATAAATGATCAGGGCCTGCCGCCCCTTCAGTTCATGGTTGAAGATGCGGCTCAACCGGGCATACCAGCGCTCGGCCATCATCGCCGCCTGCTTTACCACTTCTTCATCTTCCTGGTAGAAATAGACATCAAAATGCCTGGTCTTCATTATTCTGAAATCAAATTTCCTGTACTGGACCTTGTTGCGGCCAAAATACTGAGCCTGAAGTGGAGCGAGCCAGACGAGCAAAAACAATGTTAAAAGCAAAGGAATAATCGCTGCTCGTTTATTTCTGAAAGAGTCCATTTGATTCCTCCTTCTTTTTTGTTTCACTATCTGATATTATAACCCAAATTTCAGTAAACTGTTTCAACTTTAATCCCCCGAACTATTTTGGGAAAATTCTGCCTTAACTGCCATCAAAACTGCTTTTTTTTCACCCTGAATGTGCTAATAATATCCAGGGTGGATTAAATGGTCAGAATAAGAGAAATCCAGGCAAAGAGCGTCCTGAACAGGTCAAAAATATTTGATTACTGTCTGAATCCTTACACCGGCTGCAGCCATGCCTGCCGCTACTGCTACGCCGGGCTTTTTATCCGCCGGTATTCAGGTCATACCGAACCCTGGGGTGAATTTGTCGATATCAAAGTGAACGCTCCGGAACTCCTGCGCCGCCAGCTGCCGAGAGCGAAAAAAGGCACCGTCTGGATTTCTTCTGTTTGTGATCCTTATCAGCCGGTAGAAGTTCGCTATCAACTGACAAAAAAATGTCTTGAAATCATCCGACAGTTTGATTTTTCGGTTTTCATCCAGACCAAGTCCGACCTGGTGGTCAGGGATGTTGAACTGCTTCAGGAAATAAAGGAAATTGAAGTCGGGTTTTCCATCGCCACCGACGACGACCGAACAGCGGCGCTTTTCGAACCCGGCGCGCCCTCAATCAGCCGGCGCCTGCTGGCTCTGGAGAAAATCAAACACAAAAACATAAAGACATTTGCCTTCATCGGACCGCTGCTGCCCCAGAATCCCATCCGGCTGGTCAACCTTTTGCGCGGTCTGGTGGACAGAGTTTTTATCGACCGGCTGAATTACGCCGATCAGTTTATGAATTTTTACCGGAATCATAACCTGACCCGATATGCCAGCCCGGAATTTTTCCAGAAAACATCCGCTCTTCTGGTCGAGGAGCTGAAGAGAAACCAGCTTGATTACGAATTGCTCTTCTGAAGAAATCTTCAGTTTCATTGAAAAGGCCGGCGCCGTTCAGGTTCATAATGCTCTGGCCTCTCCGGCTGGCATTATTAAAACCCCATCAGAGAAAAAGGTTTGCATTGTCCGGGGGAAGTAAGTAAGATTTTTTTATCATGCTTTTCAGGACACTGCTGATAGCAGCCATTATCATCGTATTTTACTCGCTGGCTAAATGGCGGAAACTCTCGGTGGAATTGAGCCTGCTGGCCGCTACCATCGGGGGAGCTCTGGCCGGTTCCATTTTCAGCTCGCCGCCGCCCGCAGAAATCCCGAGACATCTGGTTGAAGGCTCGTTTACCTATCTTGATGTCATCCTGGTTTTTTTTACGGCCACCCTGTTCATAACGATCATCCAGAAATCTGGAGGAGTTGACTTTGCCGTCCGCCGCACCGTCGTTCGTTTTTATCGTTCCCGATTCCTGGCCCTGTTACTGCTGATGGTGATTGTTCTTATTCCCGGCGCTCTCACCGGAGCCGGCAGCGTTTCTCTACTGGTGGTGGGAGCTCCGGTGGCCCTGGCACTCAGAGGTCTCGGGGTTGAGGAAAAGAAAATCCCGGCGATTCTTTTTATTCTGGCCGGGCTGGCCGCCGCCGCTCCTCCGGTAAACATCTGGGCTATGATGCTGTGCGCCGGCACGGCCATTCCCTATGTCGGTTTTGAACTGCCGCTCGGGCTTCCGGTCATCATCCTCGGCATCCTGACTGTGGCAATCCTCGGAAGAAGGAAAGGCGCGGCGGAAATAGATTCTTTCCTGGAAAAGATAACCCCGCATCCGGGGATGAACTGGCTCCGGCTGCTCCTGCCGTTTCTGGTGTTCTTCGGTCTGGTTCTCGCCTACCGGCTATTTCCGTTCAACTTCCCTGTGCTCGGACTTCCTCTGGAATTCCTCACAGCTTCTCTTGTAGCTCTGGTTCTGAGTCCGGTCAGGTTGAACTTAATAAGGGTCGCTTCAGAGACCCTGCGCAAGTTGCTGCCGCTTCTGGCCATCATGGTGATAGTTGGCATGCTGCAGCAAATTCTTTCAGCCAGCGGGGTCAAGGGACTTATTTCTTATTCTGTTCTTATCATTCCGCTTGGACTTCTTTTCTGCCTGTTGCCCGTGATCATACCGGTTTCTGAAGGCGTTTTAACCTACGGCGGAGCGGCCATAATCGGCATTCCGCTCGTCTGGTATCTCAACTCTCTTGGCTACCACGCGACCGTGGTCATCTCCGGGCTCAGCCTTCTCTGGCCCCTCGGAGATGGGTTGCCTCCAACCGCTCTGATCGGAAGGTTGAGCGTGATGGTTTCAGGATATCAGGGTAAATACTGGCAGTTTCTTAAAGAAACCTGGATTCCCTGGTTGATAATCACGGCTACCGGTATGTTGATGATCATTTTCAGCGCAAAGCTTAAATTCCTGGTAACGGGATGATGCAAAACGGCAGGACGGTTAAAGATGATAGCTAAAGTTGTCATGTTTATTTATTACCTGATAAGCGCTTTTTTTGTGGTCATCGTGCTTAAAAATTTCATCCAGGAAAAGGAAAGCCGGGACCGGGCGCTGCTTTATTTAATCGTGTTAATTCCTTTTATTCTCAGGCTTCTCCGGGTAAAGTAAAGGATTTGGTCATGAAGAAAGTCAGTTCAGTCTTCAAAATCACCGCTTCCGCTATGGTCCTGGTTCTGCTTGTGGTCGGCGGCTGGCCGCTTTACCGGCATCGAGCGAGTTCGATGGAAGTGGTCTGCGGACCAGGAGTTACCGAAATACTGATGTTGAGCGATTTTCTTCCGGACCTCAGGAATACAGCCGCGGATACGCCAGTTTTTGTTCTGAGCGGAACCGAACCGGGAGGGAGCGCACTGATCATCGGAAACACCCATGCGAACGAACCCGAAGGTTTGCTGGCGGCAGCCCTTATAGTGGAAAACGCCGTGGTGAAAAAGGGAAGGCTTTACGTCATTCCCTGTTTTAACCGCAGCGCCAGCCTTAACACCAGACCGGGAGAAGGATATCCGCTTTATTTTTCGGTGGAAACTTGCTGGGGTAAAAAGAAGTTCAGGATGGGCAACCGGGACGCCTCCCCACTTGACCAGTGGCCCGACCCCGATGTCTACATCCATTATCCGGAAAAACAGATGCTCTCCTATCTGGACATCAGAAACACCAACCGAACCTGGCCTGGACGTCGTAACGGACTGCCGATGGAACAGGTGACCTTTGCCGCCATGGAACTCCTGCGAAACCATAAGGTCGACCTGGCCATAGACCTGCACGGGGCGGAGACCATGTTTCCCGTGACCAACTGCATCGTCGCCCCGGAAAAATCGATGAGAATCGCCACGCTGGCCGCTCTGACGGTCAAAGCGGTCGAGGGTTTCGAAAGTCACGTGGAATCTTCCCCTGAAAAGTTTCGGGGATTGTCGCATCGGGAAATTGGAGATTATTCCGACACCCTCCCTTTTCTTCTCGAAGCTCCGATTCCCTTCCTCGATCAGCCCACCGGACCGAAAAGCGAGCAGCTTTTTCTCGACGGCCGGGATGAATTTTTGTTGAGTCTTTCCCGCCGGAAAAAACTTTTTGTCCCCTATGACGAAACGGGCTGGCCTCTCGAACGGAGAGTCGGACAGCATCTTTCGGTCAGCCTGGAAATAATAAAACAATATTCGCGCCGCCATCCCGGACGCGCCATCATCGTGGAAAACGTGCCGGGGTATTCAGAAGTGGTAGAAAAAGGCATCGGATATTATTTTCAAAATCCAGCCACCGCGAAAAAAGGAAAGGTCATAAAATTTTAGATACACCCGGCGGCTTTCTCCTAAAGCCGCGCGGGAATTGATTGACGGAGAAACAGGCTGATGAAAAAAATTCTTTCAACGCTGACGGTTATGACGCTCCTTCTGGTAGTCCTGTTCTGGCTGTCAGGAAATCCTTCCCATTCTGCTGTAGAACAGAGGGAACTCATCGGTGAGCATTGTACGGTAATCATGGTGGGGAAAAAAGCTTCGGCTGACGGATCGACCATGACCACTCACACGGCCGACTGCGGCCTGTGCGACTGGACCTGGCGCTACGTCCCGCCGGCCGACCACAAACCTGGCTCGACCAGAAAAATCTACAGGATCTCTCAGACCAGGACCTGGCCGCCTGAACAGGGTCTAAAATGGGATCTGATAAAAAAAGATTTCACCGGAGTTGAGATTCCCGAAGTTCCCCACACTTACGGTTATGTACACGGGGTCTTCGGTTATATGAACGACCAGCAGTTAGCCATAGGCGAATCCACCATCGGCAACCGGCCGAAGCTTTCCAACCCGACCCGCACGCCCGTGTTCAACATCACCATGCTCACCCTGCTGGCGATGGAAAGGTGTCGTACCGCCCGTGAAGCCATAAAATTGATGGGCTCGCTGGCGGAAAAATACGGCTACGGCGGCGAGGACGGCGGAGAAATGTTGGCGGTGGCTGACCCCGATGAAGTCTGGGTTTTTGAAATCATGCCGGTCGGACCTTTCTGGACTCCGGACAGCGGCAAGCCGGGCGCAGTCTGGTGTGCCCAGAGAGTTCCTGATGACCATGTCTGTGTCTGTCCCAACGAATCAAGAATCGGCGAGATCGACCTGAACAACCCGGACTACTTCATGGCTTCTCCGAACGTCATTTCCTGCGCCGTGGAAAACGGCTTCTGGGACCCGAAAAGCGGTGAGCCCTTCAGCTGGAAAAAAGCTTACAGCCCGGTGAAGGGTAGCGCCCGGACCGACCCGAGACGAGCCCGTCTCTGGCGCTTTTTTGACCTGGTTTCTCCCTCATCGAAATTTTCGCCGGCGCTTCCGAACATGGAATTTCCCTTTTCCGTAAAACCTGACCGGCCGCTTTCGGTAAAGGATGTTATGGAATTAACCAGGGATAAAGGCTACGGCAGTTTCTTTGACCCCACCCGGGGTATAAGGGGCGGACCTTACAAAAACCCGAACTATGACCGCTCGGCTCGTCTGATCAGTGTCAGCCAGGCTGAATATACCACGGTAACCCAGTGCCGCCACTGGCTGCCCTCCGCCATCGGAGGAATAGTCTGGCTGGCCTGGGGCGCTCAGGACACTTCCTGTTATATGCCCTTTTACGCCGGGATAAAAGCGCTGCCGGCTTCCTTCAGTGTCGGCGACCACTGGGTGTTTAACCGTGCCTCCGCCCGCTGGGCTTTTGATTACGTCGACTTCCACGCGCAGGTGGCTTACTCTCTGGCCATAGAAGAAATAAAAAAAGCGAGGGAAAAATGGGAAGACGGAATGATCTCCAGAATACCGGAAATAGACGGAAAGGCTCTCGAACTTTACCGGAAAAACCCGGCCCTGGCCTCGGATTTTCTTACGTCCGTCTGCCTGGATAATGCTGAAGACGTCATCCGGGCCTGGTGGCAGCTGGGAGACGATCTGCTGGTAAAATTCAACCACCTGAGCTACTACAACACCGAGCGACGGACGGTGGAGAGAAAAAGGATGGAATTTCCGGATTTCTGGAAAAAAGCCGTCAGGATATTCGATGCAATTTTTGAATAAAAAATAAAATGCACAGACGGGAGGCAAAAATGACCGAGAAAAAGAAGAATGTTACCGGCTTTCGCCGTATTCTTCCACTGGCTGGAATCCTGCTTTTGCTGCTGACCGTATTCTATTTCTTCGGAAGAGCGGAAAAAAGCGACCCCGGACTTGAGCTCTCGAGAACTTCTGATAACTGCACCTCCATCCTGGTCGGAAGGCTGGCTTCTGTCGACGGGTCAACCATGACCACCCATACCTGCGACTGCGGACTCTGCGACTGGACCTGGCGTCACGTTCCTGGCCGGCGCCACAGGCCGGGTGAAACCAGAAAGATCTACCACATCTCCCAGTTTAAAACCTGGCCGCCAACCGAAGGGTTGAAATGGGATCTGATCAAAAAAGATTTTACCGGCGTGGAAATACCGGAAGTTCCCTACACCTATGCCTACCATCACGGGATGTTCGGCTATATCAACGAAAAGCAGGTGGCCATCGGAGAATCAACCATAGGCAACGTGAAAAAGCTCGACAACCCCACCCCGACTCCAGCCTTTGATATCACCATGCTGACCATCATTGCGATGGAAAGAGCCAGCACCGCCCGGGAAGCCATCAGGATCATGGGCGAGCTGGCTGAGAAATACGGCTACGGATTCCACGACAACGGAGAAATGCTGGCCGTGGCCGACCCGAAAGAGGTCTGGATTTTCGAAATCTTCCCGGTCGGACCGCTGTGGACTCCCGACAGCGGAAAACCCGGAGCGGTCTGGTGCGCTCAGAGGGTGCCTGACGACCATGTCAGCGTTTGCCCCAACGAGTCTAGAATCGGAGAAATTGACCTGAACAACCCGGATTACTTCATGGCTTCTCCGAACGTAATTTCTTGCGCGGTGGAAAACGGGCTTTATGACCCGTCGAGCGGCAAACCGTTCAACTGGAAAAAGGCTTACTCGCCGGTGAACGAAAGCGCCCTCAGCTCTAACGGACGTTACCAGCGGCTCTGGCGGTTTTTCGACCTGGTGGCGCCGTCGCTTAAACTTTCGCCTTCCACTCCGAACATGGACCTCCCCTTCTCGGTAAAACCCGACAGAAAACTTTCCGTGGCCGATGTCATCAACATGACCAGAGACCGCAGTTACGGCACGCCTTTTGACCCGGTGAAGGGAATTCGTGGTGGCCCGTTTAAGAATCCGAATTATTACCGGCAGACCAGAACCATCTGCGACAGCCGTGCTGAATACACCACCGTCACCCAGTGCCGCGACTGGCTGCCTGACCCTATCGGAGGAATCGTCTGGATAGCTTTCGGTTCTCAGGATACTTCCTGCTACATGCCTTTTTATGCCGGAGTGAGCGAGCTGCCCGCATCCTTTTCTGTTGGCGATCACTGGGTTTTCAGCCGCGACTCCGCCCGCTGGGCCTTTGACTATGTCGATTTTCACGTCCAGGTCATCTATTCGGAAGCGATCAAAGACGTCCAGGCGGCGATTGAAAAGTACGAAAAGCCGGTGATCGAACAGATTCCTGAAATTGACCGCAGGGCGGTTGAGCTTTACAAAAAAAATCCGAACGAAGCGATCAAATTCCTCACCGCTTTCTGCCTGAACAACGCTCAGAATGTGATCAAAGCCTGGTGGGAACTCGGCGATCAGCTGCTGGTAAAATACAATCACCTCTACCTGTACAACGCAGAAAAAAGAACCTTCCAGCGGCGCTTCCCGGTTTATTCTGACATCTGGCAGAAAGCGGTAAAGGTTTTTGATATTCTTTTCGAACAGGATGAGAAAAAATAAGGAGGAAAAGAAATGAGAAAAAGATATCTGTTTACAGCTCTGGCAACGGGAATGGTCGTAGCCGCGGGCCTGTGGCTATTCGGGCAGACCATCCCGAAGGCCAGCCTGCCGGTTCTGACCACCTCGGCCGGCCAGAGCCCGGACGTGACCACCGTCAACATTATTCTGGAAGAAGCCGGAATCGGCTATGACTACTGCGATGTGCCCACACCGGAAATCCTGGCTGACGGGGTCGGACTCGGCGACCGGGAATCAGAGCCCGGCTTTCATGTGGAAATAAACACCGACCTCAGCAGGTTCAAAAAAGGAACCCCCTACCGCACGGTTATCATGGCCATCGGAGCCAGCCTGAAAGGCATGGGAGCCTCAGGACTGACGGTTGAGGCGGAAGAAGCCCGGCTGAAAAAGGTTCTTGATTTCTGCGAAGCGAATAAGATTTTTGTCATCGCCATGCACATCGGAGGAGAATCGAAACGCGGAGCTCCCGGAAGCGACAACGAAAGGATGATCGACACCGTCGCTCCGAGGGCCAGCCTTCTGATCGTCACCCGGGACGGAAACAAGGATGGCCGTTTCACCAGAATCGCCACCCAGAAGAATATCCCCCTGATCGAAGTTAAAAACGCTCTGGAAATTGTAGACCTGATGAAGAAAATTTTTCTCTGAAAATAAAATCCAATCATAGCTTCAGAAGAAAAGGGAGCGGTAAATGTTGAGGTCAGATGATTGACTGCAATTTTTTCTGAGCCAGCTTCAGCAGTTCCTCGCCTTCGCGGATCATATCGTCAAGCCGAGCTATGGCCAGACGGCATTTTAAGTTTTCCATCTTGCGCTGGCCCTTGGCCTGGTTCTCGTAATATTTTTTAAGATACTCTTCGAGTTCTTCGGCTGAAAAGAGTTTTGGCAGACAGGTATCGGAGAGCAGAGCTTTCTTTACTTCCTCATAATCCACTTTATCCCCGAGGGACAATTTAAGGTCCCGGGCGGTCTCCTCCCGCCAGCGGGCATATTCAGGTGTGGAGTAAGGAGGAAGAGGTCCGAGAAGTTTTCTGGCTTCCTTCAGAACTTCCTCAAAAAACAGCTTCCCTTCTTTCAGCAGACTTTTCGCCCGGTAATATTCAGGACTGGAGGCGGCGGTACGGTCGTCCAGATATGACCTGAATAAACTCAGCGCCTGGCTCAGGGCTTCATAGGTAGTCTTGACCTTTACCTCAAAATTAAAATCCATCGATTTCATCCCTTTCTCCTGAAAACATCCGCTCTGGCAAAAGAATATCAATTTTCGGTATGATTTTCAAAAAATTTTTACTTTTTAACGATGGAAGAAGCCACCACGTTGGCCACCCGGCTGCGCATCGATATTATTTCTCCTTTATCATCTGGATGCACCCGGTTGGTGAGGAAAATCACCGCTGTCCTGGTTTCAGGATCTATCCAGAGAGAGGTTCCGGTGTAACCTGAATGGCCGTAAGAATTCCAGCCAAAAAGATCCCCGCGGACCGTGGCGTAATCAGAGCTTAAATCCCAGCCAAACCCGCGGCCGGCGAATTTCAAAGGCGGAAAGATTTCAGTCATCCTTTCCACGGCCAGCGGACTCAGAATCCTCACCCCGGCGAACTCGCCCCCATCAAGCATCATCTGAGCAAACACAGCCAGGTCGTCAGCGGTGGAGAACAGGCCGGCATTTCCGGAAATTCCACCCTGGAGCCGGGCCAGCGGGTCGTGGACCACACCCCGCAGAGGTTTCCCGTTGACCACTTCGGTCGGAACGCATCTCTCCCGAACATTATCCGGCGGGTTAAAGAAAGTATCCTTCATTTTAAGAGGAAGAAAAATGTTTTTTCTGGAAAATACAGCCAGGTCCTCGCCTGAAACCACCTTCACGATCCAGGCCAGAGTGATGTAGTTAAGGCAGCTGTAGATGAATTTCTCGCCCGGCCGGGCCTCCTTTCTCAACCCGGCAATATGTTTCACCAGCATTTCGGTGGGACAGGGGTCGCCGTATTTAGCCGCCACTTCTCCGGGGTCGGTGTACGGCGGGAGCCCCGAGGTATGAGTCAGAAGATGAAACAATCTGGCATCCTCTCCCGGTATGCCCTTTTCCTCAAGATAAGGAGCAAATTCCGGAATATAATTTTTGACCTTATCCCACAGCCTGATCTTCCCCTGTTCCACCAGAATCATGATCGAGGTGGCCGTGGCTACGGGCTTGGTGACCGAGGCCAGGTCAAAAATCATATCCACCTTCATCGGCGCCGGCTCCGGCACAACTTGACTGAGGCCGTAAGCCTTGCGCCAGACAATTTTTCCCTCTCTCAGCACCAGCAGCACGGCACCGGGAAAATTACCGCGTTTTATCGCTTCGTCCATCAGTTCGTCCAGGCGGCTGAGTCTGTGGCTGTCCATTCCCACCTTTTCCGGACTGACCGTCGGAAGCCGCACTTCAGCCGCTGCCGGCAGGATCAACCAGAAAAGAAAAACTCCCAGAATGGTGAGGCTGATATATGAACGACTTTTCATATATTCCCTCCCTGAGAAGGCGGAGTTTTCCAGACAAGGCCATCCTGTCTGATGCGAATCTTCTCTCCATTTTTGTTTGTGTAATAAGCCTCAAAAAGGCTTTCCGTGGCTTCGATCTGCGGCGGAAAGTTCCAGCCTTTCACCCGGATAGCTCTTTCCTGTCCGAGGTCAAGCTGATCGAGATTCAGAGCGAATCTGCCGTTGCGAGCATGAAAATTTCTCTGGCGGTAGTAGATTAACCTCAGAGCCCACTTAACATCGGCTTCCGGGTCCTCATCGCAGTATTCAGCTGCCCGGCCGGCCTCCGTAGCGGTAAACTGGACATACCCCCACATTTCCGGGTAATGAATGTTTATCACTCCCTGAGGCGCCCAGACCCAGTTATCCTCAGGAAGAGGCCGGCCTGTGTTTTTGTCCTTCATCTTTGCGTATTTCCCACCTTCCACCACCGTGCGGTACTCAACACGGGAAAAGTTGACCCTCCATAGGTCTCCCGGCTCGGGCCTCTTCTTGAACGGCGCTGCTTCCTTCAGGACTTCCCAGGGAATGGCTATTTCCACCGTCCAGCCGCGATCCCTGTCCGCGGGATTGTTCAAAGTCCCGCCGATATCCACGGCTGTTTTTAACCCCTGGATATCCCAGGAATGGATGGCCGGACCGCCGTCCCGGTATGGTTTTACCAGAAACAGGTCCCAGACGGTGTTCAGCGCGTTGATTTCCAGCTCATAGTAATTATGGGTGTCTCCGTCGGGATCGATGAAAACTTCAAAGTCATTGTCCTGATAGATGATCGAATCTCTCTCGGTCAGGGTGGCCCAGACATGAGGTTCCTCGAGCTCGGCTCCGATGTAGAAATAATTATCATCCCAGAGCATTTTCACCCTTGTTTTGAACCTCGGTTTCGGGCGCGATTTTCCCTCTATGTCCACGAAATCTTCCGACCAGTAAACTTTTTTCCAGGCAGGTTCTTCCAGCTTCCCGTCGATGGTCAGAGGCTCGGGAGCCCGGTAGCACATGTAATACCTGAGGGCCGGTTTTATTCTGGGCTCCTCCACCCGACCGAGAGTGTTGAAAGAAGAATTCACGGTCAAAGCGGATATCACCAGAAAAAGAATCAGCGCCGTCAGTGCTTTTTTCATCCTGATCTCTCCCTTTCTGATATAAGCATTAAATTTCAGTTTTCATCTCGACGAAAATTACCTGGTGACCGGACCACTCGAGGAATTTCAGAAAATCTTCTCTGGAAATCCTTATGGTCGAGGTGTTGACATTCGGATGGAAATTAAGTTCTTTTTCCTGAAGAAGGTCGCGGTCAACCACCACCCTGACTTCCTTCTGCCGGTCGTTTATCAGTCCGAAGGGAGAAACGGCTCCTGGAGTCAACCCGAGATAACGGCTGAGCCTTTCCGGGGAAGCAAAACTCAGGCGGTCTTCGTCCAGTTTCCGTGTAAGCCACTTGAGGTCCACCTTCTTTTCCCCCCTGACGATCACCAAATAATGGCGATTGCCACGATAATTTCGTATGAACAGGTTTTTGCAGTGGGCGCCTCCGTGTTCCTGCCAGAAACGGCTGGATTCTTCTATGGTAAAAACAGGCGGATGCGAAAACCTCACCCAGCGGATGCCGAGCGATTCCAGGACATCAAGCACGCGACGTTCTTCAGCAATTACTTCTTCCATCGTTCTGTCTTCAAAGGCATATTTTACTCAACCGAAAAAATCTTTAAAGCCAGCCGGTTATTTAATATAATCTCCACTCCGGAGGAGATGATGACATCGACGGTCTTCACTCCGTTGGACATCGGGAAAGTCCACCTGATCAATCGATTTGTCAGGTCAGCCACTCACGATTATATGGCAGATGACCGTGACGGTTCTATCCAGCCAGTCCAGGTTGAACTTTACCGCCAGCTGGCCGAAGGCGAGACTGGACTGATTATTACCGGGCATGCCTACGTCCATCTCTCCGGAAAAGCCAGTCCCGGACAGATAGCGGCAGATGACGACAGCAGGATACCCGGCCTTAAGGAGCTGGTTTCAGCCGTCCATGGAAGCGGCAGCGGTTCCCGGATATTTCTTCAGATCTCCCATGCCGGAAGACAGACAAAACCATCGCTCTGCCGGCAGCAACCGGTGGCTCCCTCAGAGGTTTACGACCCGGTGTCGAAGATAATGCCCAGGGCGCTGACGGCAGAAGAAATAAATCTGGTAATCGAGTGGTTTGTGGCCGCCGCCAGAAGGGCAAAAGAAGCCGGGTTTGACGGCGTGCAGCTCCATGCCGGCCATGGTTATCTTCTCAGCAGCTTCATCTCACCCCACACCAACCGGCGACAGGATGACTGGGGCGGAAACTGGGAAAAACGTTCGCGGATCATCAGAGAGATAATCTCCGGCATCAGAAAAGTCTGCGGCCCGGATTTTCCTGTGGCCATCAAGATGAACGCCACCGACCATCTCCCCGGAGGTATTACCCTGGAAGAGGCTTCGCTCATCGCCCGCTCGCTGGAGCTGGCCGGTTTACAGGCGATAGAAATAAGCGGAGGAATGAATGAAGCCGGCCTCGGTTCGGTCTGGCCCGGAGTCAGAGCAGAAGAAGACGAAGGATATTTCGTGCCTCTGGCAGCAGAAGTAAAAAAGCATGTCAGCATTCCGGTGATGGGCCTGGGCGGAATCAGAACTCTGAGGGTGGCGGAAAAGTTTATCGCCAGCGGCCGGATAGACCTGATTTCCATGAGCCGTCCTTTTATCAACAACCCGCATCTCGTAAAAGATTTCAGACTCGGGAGGTTGGAAAAATCTCCCTGCATCTCATGCAATAAATGTTTCAACCCTCGCGGAATCCGCTGTGTTCAGAATAAGAGTGAGGCGGGGAAAGACTGATAATAGTTGCGCTTTTTCTTCTGTTTGCTCACTCGACTTTAAAATTTTTTCCGCTCCACCGCCGGAAAAAAAATGGGAAGCAGCGATTTTTTTCACAAACAAATTGAATTTTTCCCCGAAATTTTATATTAATAATTCCTTATCGACCGATGACAGACCCTGATATTATTCTCAGTCTTTTCAGCCGGCTCCGCCGGCGTTTCCCTGCTCTGGAAATCGATTCCAGCGGCCAGAAGCGTCTTTACCTGAATAGCGGAGCCGGAAGCCTGATGGTTGATTCTTCCGTCAGGGCCATGACCGAAGCCGGCCATCTTAATCCTATGCCCGGCCAGATAGCTTCTCCTGAAATAGCCACTGCGGATTTGCATAAAACGGTAAGACAGTTAGCCGCTGATTTTACCGGAGCTCGCCGTCCGGAAGAAATTTCTTTCCACTTTTCCACCACCGGGGCGCTTTTTAACCTGGCTTTCGCTCTGAGAAAACTATTCCAGCCGGGAAAAAACCTGCTGGTAACCGACCTCGACCATTTCGCCAACATCACCCCGTGGGAAACCATAGGACGGGCCGGCGGCGCTGAAATCAGAACCGCTCGTTTAACTTCAGAGCTGACCCTCGACCTGAAAGACCTTCTAAGCAAGGTGGACAATAACACCGTGCTGGTGGCGCTAACCGGCGCCTCCAACGCTCTCGGAACAATCCTGCCACTGTCCGACATTATCTCTGAAATAAAAAGAAAGTCCAGAGCGCTGGTGGTGGTTGATGCCGTTCATCTGGCTCCTCACACCCCGCTTGACGTTCAGGAATTCGGCTGCGATTTCTTAGCCTTCTCCGGTTATAAAATTTTCGGTCCGATGATCGGAGTTCTGTATTCCAGGAGCGAAGCGCAGGAGCTGGCCTCTCCCTACCGGGTGGAAACCAACAGACCTGATCCGCCGTACTGCTGGGAACAGGGAATGCTGCCAAACCAGCTGCTCGCCGGCTTAAAAGGAGCCTTCGATTACCTGATGGATGCAGGAAGTCAGGTAAAACCCGGAGACTCTCCGACTTACCCGCGAAAATTGTTCCTCCGGGCTATGGAGTCGATAAAAAAATACGAACTCGAACTCAGCCAGTATTTTCTGGAAAGATGGAGAAGGATGGATTCCCCGCGGCTTAAGTTTTACGGAATTTCTGACCCGCGCCGGGCTCTTTCCAGGACTCCAACTTTCGCCCTTGAAATCCTGGGCATCGAGCCGGCTGAAGTTAAGAAGCAGTTCTGGGAAAACCACCGGATTCTTATCGCTGACGGCAACCATTATTCAGCTGTGGTGGTGAGACATCTCGGGAAGAAGGCTCTGAACAGAGTAAGTCTGGCTCATTACGACGGGCCCGATTCGATAGATCGCTTTTTTGACGGACTGGAACATATTATTTCTAAATTGAATAAATCGTCATCATAAGGAGTCAAAAATGGCTAAATTCGAAGGAGTTAAATGGGCGCCCGGACAGATGCGTTATTTTCTCTACGACCGCAGCTTCGAGATGTTCGAAGCCGAAGCGAAAACCTACGCGGCCACCAGGTCAACCTACTACGCCAGCTTTCTCTGTTTTGAAGGGATAAGATATTTCTGCCGCCGGAACGAAAAAGGCAAGCTTGAACTGGTGTTCGTCAACTGGGACCAGAACCTCGAAAGGTTCAGACGAAGCATGGCCTTTAACCTCAGCCGGGAACAGCAGTCGATAGTGCCGACAGCACAGGAGCTTGAAGACCTGTTCATCAGAAAATTTTTCTCCCATCCGGCTCTGAGGTCGTACCTGGAAGAAATGGCGGATAAAGGGGCGCAGGGATATCTTCGTCCGTTCACCCTGGACGAAGAACATTCGATGGGGGTCACCTTTCCCAACTTCCCGTCGATAAGAGCTGTAACCTGCATGTACGACCGGTATCTGGGAGAGCCGTTCGTCGGAGTGGTCATTCCTCACCTGGTCAGAGCGCTGGGGGTAAACGGCACCGGCTGCCTGAAGCTTGGTATTAATTATTTAATGAGCATCAAGGCAATCGACGAAGCCCGGGCGCTGGTTCCGGAAGCGGCCGCGGTTCTATTCCTTGATGACAGACCATACCTTCCGATCGAACAGAGAGAAATCAGCGAGTGGGATTCTTCCTGCTGTCTTTTTGCCCTTGCCGACGGCACGGTGGTGAAGATACCGGAAAGCAACCTCATCCTGCCCTCGGTGACCATCAAAGGCATGGTCATCATTCTGAGAGAAATGGGAATAAAGGTGGAGGAAAGACCTTTCACCTACGGTGAGCTGCTGGAAAGAGTGCGGAAGAATGAGCTGGTGACCGTGGCCAGTGTCGGGACCGCTGGAATCCTCAACCGCTGCGAAAAACTCGTCCTGGTGGACGCCTCGCTGAAAATAATCGGCGAGCATCTGCCCCAGAAATCTCATCCGCTCTTTCAGAAACTGCGCGAGGTCAGGGAATATTACTGGAATGTTTACAAGGGAATCAGTCCGGCTCTTCCCGGTTTGAAAATCTTCAGGTACGAGATTGATTGAGCTATCAGAAAAACATTTATGAATTTCCCGCAAAACTCATCGGCGGAAACGACCGGAAAGATAAGGTAAACATAACAGCAGTCGGAACTGCTGGGAAAATAATAAACAATAAAGGTTGACCGATGTTCAGGAATCATCCGCGTTCCCTGGTGTACATCTTTCTCACCGAGATGTGGGAAAGGATCGGATTTTACACGCTGATGGCCATTCTGGTTCTTTACATGGACCAGGTTCTCGGCTGGAGCGATTCAAGCAAGGGTAACTGGTACGGTCTGTTCCTTGGTCTTTGCTACCTGTTTCCCCTGATTGGAGGCTGGCTCGGCGACCGGGTGTTAGGTCGTCTGAGAACTGTAAGAATCGGGGCGGTCCTGATGGCTCTGGGTTACATCGGCCTGGCTCTTTCTTCAGTTTCACAGACGATAACCTTCAAGCTCGGACTCCTGCTGATAGCCATCGGGACAGGCATTTTCAAGGTTAACATGTCGGTGCTGGTGGGAAACATTTACCAGGATCGTCCCCAGCTCAAAGATGCCGGTTTTAACATTTTTTATATGGGAGTGAACCTGGGAGCGATGCTGGCTCCCCTGATCGCCACCCTCAACAACGCGGTGTTTCACAGCTACCATCTGTCGTTCTGGGTTTCTGCTTTCGGACTGATTCTGGCTCTGACCATATTCCACTCCGGTAAAAGATATCTGGAACCGGCTGATGACCTGATTTCAAAAAAAACAGGTCTGAATAATCCCGAAGGTATCCAGACGAGCCATCCTGACGAAAAGGAAGATACAGAAAATTTCCGTGAAAGAATAATCGCTCTGTCGATCCTTTTTTCCATCGTCATTCTCTTCTGGCTGGCTTTCTATCAGAATGGTTTCGCCCTGACCCTTTTCGCTGTCCGGTCCACCATGATCCTCAGCTGGCTGCGCCCGGAAACCTACCAGTTTTTCGAGCCGTTCTTCATTCTGGTGCTGACTCCCCTGCTGCTCATGGTTTTCGCCAGATTGAGAGGTATCGGCAAAGAACCTTCCACACCGCGCAAAATCTTTTTCGGCATGATTTTCATGACTGGAGCCATGCTGATCATGGTCGTGGCCTGCCTTCGTGGAGGCAATCAGGACGTTAACATCATGTCGCCGCTGTGGCTGATTTCCACTTATTTCGTGGTAACCATCGCCGAAATTCTGATCTCTCCGATGGGTCTTTCCTTTGTCTCCAAAGTGGCGCCGGCCAGAATCAGAGGTTTGATGATGGGCGGCTGGTACCTGGCAATTTCCCTCGGCAGCTACGGAAGCGGATTGCTCGGTAAACTCTACAGCCGTTTTCCCCACCATCAATTTTTCCTGATTCTGGCCGGGTTGCTGTCTCTGGCTGCCATCCTGGTGCAGCTTTCGATGAAAAAGCTGGAAAAATATTCTCGCTGAGCATTAAATCAGGAGAAAGGCTATGTTTGAAGAACACGTTCTGATTAAAGAAAAAACTTCTCAGGCGATAAAAATTCTGCAGGAACTCGACCTCGACTGCTGGATCACCTTCACCCGGGAAAGTGAAATCTGCGGCGACCCGGTGCTGGTGTTCCTGGCTCCCTCGCCCGTCACCTGGCATTCAGCCTTCATCATTACAGCAGACGGGCAGAAAAAAGCCATCGTCGGGCTTTACGATAAAAGATCCATAGAAGACACAGGTGCCTATGATTCTGTGGAAGGATACGTAACCGGGATAAAAGAACCTCTGCAGAAATTTTTAAGTTCGTTGAATCCCCGCCAGATCGCCATAAATTTTTCACGGACCAGCGAAATCTGCGACGGGCTGACCCATGGAATGTACCTGACGCTTTATGACTATCTTAAAGAAATCGGCCTGGAAAACAGACTGGTTTCAGCCGAGAGGTTAATCTCCGCCCTGAGAGAAAGAAAAACTCCGTATGAAATCCAGGCCATCAGAAAAGCGATAGAAGTCACCGAAGAAATTTTTCACCTGGTGCAGAACTATATAGCTCCTGGCAGAACCGAAAAAGAGATAGCTGCTTTTATGTTGGAAGAAGTGAAAAAACGCGGTCTAAAAACCGCCTGGAGTCAGGCTACCTGTCCTGCGGTTTTTACCGGTCCGGACACCGCTCAGGCCCATTATGCCCCGACCGACAGGGTTGCCAGCCGGGGGCACATCCTGAACATGGATTTTGGAGTCAAAGTGGAAAATTATTGTTCAGATATGCAGAGGACTTTTTACCTGCTGGAGGAAAACGAAACCTCAGCTCCATCGGAGGTGCGGAAAGGCTTCGAGACGATAGTGCGGGCAATCGAAGAAGCCAGAAAAGCCATGAAGCCCGGGGTGATCGGTCTGGAAATTGACAGAGTGGCCCGTGAAATCGTTACCTCTTCCGGCTATGACGAGTTCCCGCACGCTCTCGGCCATCAGGTTGGAAGATTCGCCCACGACGGAACAGCTCTTCTTGGCCCGGCCTGGGAGAAATATGCCGACAAACCGTTTCGTCCGCTCGAACCCGGGATGGTGTTTACGCTGGAACCCAGGCTAACCGTGCCCGGACGCGGCGTGGTGACCATCGAAGAGATGGTTCTGGTTACAGAAAAAGGAGCTGAATTTTTGAGCCACCCCCAGACCGAGCTGATTCTGATCGGTTAAGACATGGCTCTTATTTACCGGTCTCAAAAATAATCCTGAAGGAAATGCTTCCCGCCTTTTGAATTCAGATCAGCTCCTGCAGACAGAAAAAAGGAATTCCAGCTTCCTAAGTTTTAACCTGATTCTGGAGTAACTTAAATTCCTCGCAGAAATCAGCCATAAATTTCGACGGCCTCAATCTTCCCCGAATGGTTCTTCCAGGGAAAGAGCTTCCATCCCGCCGAGTATTCTCGCTCCGTTCTCGGTGACCACCATGCAGTCCTCAATTCTGATACCAAATTCGCCCGGCAGGTATATTCCCGGCTCGTTGGAAAAGGTCATCCCTGGCTGGATTTTTAACTTGTTTCCAGCAACCAGATAGGGATATTCGTGTCCCTCCAGACCGATCCCGTGTCCCAGCCGGTGGCTGAAGTATTTATAGCCGGGACCAAAACCTGCCTCCTCGATCACTTTTCTGGCTGCCCGGTCCACTTCCTCACAGGCCACACCCGGCCGGCAGGCTCTGAGTGCAGCCAGCTGCGCCCGTTTGACCGTTTCCCATATTTTTTTCTGAAGGTCAGTGGCCCGGCCGAAAACCAGAGTTCTGGTGACGTCGGAATTATAGCCTTCAACCCGGCATCCGCCATCGACCAGAATTATGTCTCCGCTTTCAAGATTTTTTCTCTTCCTCGATCCATGGGGATAAGAGGAAGCCGGACCGAAGGAGGGACTGCCTGAGCCTGCGACTCCCAGACGGGCATGAGCTTCTCTGATGTAACCGGCAAGTTCTTCCTGAGTCATTCCTTCTTTGATTCTTCTGAAAGCTTCTCTGTAGGCCAGCTTGGTTATTCTGTTAGCCGCCTCCAGGCAGGTTATCTCTTTTTCCGTTTTCAGCCCGCGGCAGCCATCGGTAACAGCACTTCCGTCAACCAGCTCAAAATCGCCCGCGTCTTTTCTAAGCCCGTAGAAAATGAAACTTCTGGTCGACGGCTCCAGAGCTATTCTTTTAACGCGCGCATAATCACGGCCAGCAGTTTTGTTAACTTAGAGTCCTCTATTCCGGGTTTAACAGACCGGGTGCCGGCCAGAGCTGAAGCCAGTTTTCCGGCTGACAGGAGTATCAGGCTCCCGGCTTTTATAAAATCTCTTCTTCCGGCCATGATTCATCTCCATTAAACCAATTTTAGTTTTGATAACTCAAAATCGAGCTGGCGTCAACAAAATTCTCTCTCATTATGCCTGGAGATTTTCACCCGCAACGAAAAATTACACTGATTTTCTATCTTTAAGACCTGATAATTTGTTCCTGTTCTTTTAGTTTAACCGGTTAAAAAAACTCTCTGCAGGATCTTAGCTGTCAACATAAAAGAATCAAAAACCGCGTGAGTATTTTGCCCAGAAAAGCGCATAGAGCTCACGGTATTTCTGCATGGCCGCCCTGGCAAAATCTCCTGTGTACAGAGTGAGATACTGGTTTATGGTCAAAGGCTCGGCCTCGGGTTTTTTGCTGGCGGCTATTTCCAGAACTTTCTTCTCGACCATGGGCAGCTCGGCGAAAGCTTTCTCTTCAAAATATTTTACCGTATCTTCGATGATCTTCCGGTTTTCGCCCCAGCGCAGAATGGCCAGCCGGTTAGTCCGCCGGAACATCCAGGCTGCTGAATCCTCCCGGTAACCATGCTGACCGCAGACTTCAAACTCCGGCGGCAGCCCGGTCACGCCGGCAAAGATCGGAATTCTCGGGCTGAGGGCGGGATTGTCAAAAGCAAACCAGCAAACAGCGCCAACAGCCGGCGGCAGCCAGCTTCTGAGTTGAATGACTGTGGCGTAAGCGCAGGCGTTGATGGCGATCGTTCGCTGCGGGGTGATCGTCCCAGGTTTCAGCGTGTTGATCAGGGTAATCCAGTCCCTGGACATCCAGTTGCTGACCACCGGGCTTTTTTCCATCTCCTCGGAATTTCTCTTCTTGACCAGCAGGTTCCCGGTCATGTCGTACGGGGTGCCCTCGTATGTCTCACGGTACAGGCGAAGCACATCCCTCACAGAAAGCTTCTTCTCAGGCTTGACGGAAAAGGGAAGCTCCTCGGCGTTCATATCAAGCTTGAGGGAGGGAGCCAGCTGGCTGAAAACATAATATTCCCTGATGCTAAAAGGTTTCCGTCCGCTGTAGGCTTTCCAGAACTTAAAGGGTTCTCCTTTCTTCGGATCCCACCAGCCCATTTCCTCGGCCACCCGGAATACGTTGTCTGAAGCCAGGTAATGGTCGGGATCCTTCAAATTCAACTCTCCGATGCGCGGATTGTTGGCGGAAATACCAACATGGTCGTCAGGAATGCGCACGGCAGCCCAGACCGCGCCCTTTTCGAGCGGGCCGGCTCCGAAAATTTCAAAGTGCCAGACCTCGCGACTGTCAGCAATGGTCAGACATTCGCCGTAATCTCCATAACCGTATTCCTTCACCAGCTCTCCGGCCAGCTTGATGGCTTCCCTCGCGGTGCGGCATCTTTCCAGCATCACCCGCTCGAGCTCCTCTATCATAAACATGCCCTCGGGGTTGTAGAGCTCTTCCCTTCCGCCTATGGTGGTCTCACCTATAGCCAGACCGAATTCATTCATCGCAGGATAGGCGGTGTTCAGAAAAGCATAAGTCTCTGGAACCTCAGGTATTTCTCCTTTGAGAATCATACCCCTGATATCCCTGGGGTTTTCTGTGTGCATTCTGCCTTCGTACAGTTTATTGGTTTCTCCCTGCTTGTGCTGACGGCGCGGCACAATATTAACCCACTGCCGGTAATTGCCGTCGCAGGTATGGCAGGTGATGACCGAGCCATCAACCGTGGCCAGGCGCCCGACCATGATGCTGGTACACCCCCAGCCTTCGTCCGTAAACTGCTCTTCATAAGAAGAGGTCTGAACTCCCGGCAGAGTCAAACCCAGCAGGACAAGGGCAGTAAAAAGAATGCTCAGGAGAAAATACCTTCGTCTGGATGATCCGGACATCACAAACACTCCTTAAAATAAAAATTCCGGCTCTATTATCTTTTTTGCCACGGAGCAAGTCAAACTTATAGTCTCCATTGAGTTTATTATTAAAATGATTCAGGATAAAATTATGGTTGAAAGCCGAGGCCATGAGAATCAGTTTCAGCCAGCCAGTTTTCCTTCCCTGGGGAGGATTTTTTGGACGTTTGTTGCATTCGGACCTGATGATATTGCTTGACGGAACTCAATTTGCCCGCGGCTTCACCTTTGTCAACCGCAATCGACTGAAGGGACCGCAGGGAGAAATCTGGGTAACCGTGCCTGTAAAGAAAAAAGGGCTGGGTCTTCAGAAAATAAGTCAGCTGAAAATACATCAGCCGGATCGCTGGAGCGAAAAATTTCTGGGTCTGCTCAAACATTACTACCGGCATTCTCTCTTTTTTCACCTCACCGAAGAAGCTTTAAGAGAAATTATCTGCCGCGCCGGAGACGATTTTTGCCGGCTGGCAGTTTCCAGCCTGAAATTCATGGCTCAGGCTTTCAGCATAAATCGTGAATTCATACTCCAATCTGAAACGCAGGTTGAAGGGAAAGGAAGCTCACTTCTGGTCTCTCTGGCCGTAAAGACCGGCGCCAGTGAGGTAATACTGCCGTACCTGGCCGACCGCCATCTTCAGATGAACCTTTTCCACGAAGCTGGTATAAAAGTGATTTTTCTGAAATACCTTCAGGAACCCTACCCTCAATTCTGGGGAAATTTCATCGGGAACCTTTCGGCCCTGGACCTCTGGCTTTGCTGCGGACCGCAGGGCTCGAGGAAAATCGCTAAGAGTTCCCGGCTGATCGATTCCTGAGTTCCGGTCATTGAGGGATAAGTTCAGAAGACTTCCGTCCGTCAGAAAACACCAGATATTCTCTGGTGAGAGCGTAAACCGCATTCTGCCAGCCCAGGAGATTGTCCACCACTTCCTGCACCCTGACCGGTTTTTCAGGATGAAAATCTATGAACAGCCACAGTTTATTCCCGTCATGGTTGATTTCCGCCCTGACCTTTTCCTGGTACAGATGGCTCAGCCGTTCCAGCGATTCAGGTGCCAGTCTTTTTTGCAGCTCTTCCGGAGAAGGAGCCTCAGGGTCGCTCAGGTCGAGTGAATAAACCATTTCAATTATGTCCTGAATTAAAGGCCGGCAACTGCTGGAACAACTCATCAGCCCACGGAATCTGAGCCCTTCCGGAAGGCAGGTATTAATTTCCCTCAGAAAATCATCCGGTTCGATAATTTCCAGAGCCCGGAACTCCATAGCCTCGGCTTTCGCCTGCATCCCGAGAGGTAGCGCGGGTCCATGAGTGATCAGCATTTTAGGGTGAAACCCCCGGGAAAAAGCCATTTTCACCCCGGCCCGGCGCAGGCCCCTCTCAAGCTGATTCAGAAGGTCATTGTGAGAGATAAATCTGGCCGGACCTGTCTTTTCGTATATCGCCCGGTATCGGACCGGAACATCAACTTCCCGGGCTTTGTGGCCGGAATTAAGAAAAATAGCGGAAATATTTTTGATGTCTGACAGTGCAGCCTTGACTTCAGGCCTGTCGCAGGCAAGACAGCGAGCGCAATCCCGCTCCGGACATCCTTCGGTATACCTTGCCTCCAGAGCAGCTCTGAGCTCTTCCTTCAAGTAATTTTTTTTAAGACCGACGTTGACCACATCCCACGGGAGTTCGGCTTCGGGGCTGATCGAGCGGAGATAAATTTTATAATCTATCCCGGAAAGCTCAAAGGCTTTAAGCCACAGGTTAAAATCAAACTGATCGAGCCAGCCGTCAAAACGCGCTCCCAGACGGTAAGCTTCGAGAAGCGCTGCTCCCAGCCTCCGATCGCCGCGGGAAAAAACCGCTTCCAGGATCGAAGCTTTGATCCGGTGTTCTTTGAGCTCCACCTTCTTCCAGCGGTCGATGTTGCTCTTGATGTATTCCTGTTTTTTCTGAAGCCTGTCTTCATCTTCCATCGGCAACCACTGGAAGGGAGTATGGGGTTTCGGAATGAAAGGAGATACGCTGAGGTTTATCCCCGGGGTGGCTTTAATTATTTTTCTTCCAAGTTCGATAAGCTGCTGGATTAAATTAATTATGGCTTTAAGGTCTTCGGCCGTCTCGGTTGGCAGGCCGATCATGAAATATAATTTTAAAAGCCTCCAGCCATTCTCAAAGGCATACCGCGCTGCCCTTAAAAGTTCTTCGTCAGTTATTTTTTTGTTAATGACTCTTCTGAGCCTTTCGGTTCCCGCTTCGGGTACCAGGGTGAATCCCGTTTTCCTCACCCTGACTATTTCCTCCACCACCTTTCTCGAAAGTCCGCCAGGACGCAGCGAGGGCAGAGAAATAGATATTTTTTCTTCTTCCAGCACCGGCATCAGAGTTTCTATCGTCTGCTCAAGAAACGGGTAATCGCCGACTGAAAGGGCATTCAGCGAAACATCGTCGTAGCCTGTATCCTTCAATCCCTGCCAGATAACATCTACTGCCTGAGCCGCAGGACGGAGACGGTACGGGAAATACAGAACGGTTGCCTGACAGAAACGACAGTTCTGCGGGCAACCCCTGGCCACTTCCACCTGGAGGCGGTCAAAGACGCTCTGGATGTTCGGCACGACGAACTTATCCGGCACCTGAGCTTTTTCCAGCGGAAAGACCACTCTTTTTTCAATCCTTTCCGGAAAACCGGGCTGTGGTTTTGGAACAAGAAGATAGCTTCCCGGAACAGCAGCCGGCCGGTAAAAAGCCGGGAGGTAAATCCCTTTAATGTCAGAAAAACTTCTGATCAATTCTTCGCGGCTGCCAGCGCTGTCTCTGGCTTCCAGGTATCTATCTACAATCTCCAGAATCAATTCTTCGCCATCGCCAAAGGCAAAGATATCGATGAAATCAGCCAGAGGTTCTGGATTCAGCGCGGCCGGACCGCCGGCAATTATCAGCGGGTCGTGCCGTTGCCTTTCACGGCTGAGCAGCGGAATCCCTCCCAGCTCTAAGATGTTAAGCAAATTGGTGTGATTCAGCTCGTATAGAAGCGAAAAACCGACCAGGTCAAATTGATCGAGCGGAATTTTATTTTCCAGAGTAAACAGCAGAATTTTTGAGCGGCGTAACTCAGCTTCAAGGTCAGGCCAGGGCGCGTAGACCCTTTCTGCCAGAACGTCAGGTCTGCGGTTGAGAATACTGTAAAGAATCCTCTGGCCGAGATAGGAAAGTCCTATTTCATAAACTTCAGGAAAAGCCAGGGCTATCCTGACCTTTGCCTCATTCGGGTTTTTTTTGATCTGGTTCCATTCACCCCCGATGTAGCGACCGGGCTTCTGCACCCGCCTCAGTAAAATTTCCAGAGTCTTTTCATCCACCGGTTGTATTTTTCTCAACGGTCTCATGGAAATCTCCGCCATTCAGATAAAGGCAAAACGCCGCATCCTGACGTTCAGAACCAGACTCAGAGCCAGAAAGTTCGCCAGCAGGCTCGAGCCGCCGTAACTCAAAAACGGCACGGGAATTCCGGTTATCGGGAAAAGTCCCACTAACATCATCACATTTATCAAGAACTGACAGCCAATCATCATCCCGACAAGAAAGGCCAGATAAACTCCGGCCCGGTCGGGGGAAATCCAGGCAGTTGAGAATATCCGGTACATCAGCAAGGCGTAAAGGATGAAAACGGCCACCACTCCCAGAAATCCGATTTCCTCAGCTATAACTGCCATAATAAAATCCGTATGCCGGGCAGGAAGAAAACGCAACTGGCTCTGGGTACCTTTGTGATATCCCTTACCGGTAAGTCCGCCTGAACCGATGGCAATCTTTGACTGTCGCAGCTGATACCCGGCTCCCCGCGGGTCCTGGTCGGGTGTCATCAGGGTTTCTATTCTTTTTTTCTGATACTCTTTAAGGGCAAAATTCCAGCCAGCAAAACCAGAAAGGAGCAGGCCGATCAGCAGAATGGCCACATATTTCTTTCTTATTCCGGCCAGAATATAAACTCCAAGTAATACTGGCATAAAAGTCAGAGCAGTTCCCAGGTCCGGTTGCAAAGCGGTGAGGATAGCCGGCACACCGACCACCAGTGAACTCAGAGCAAAAGTTTTGAAACTCATTTTATCCTCACGATAGCCGGAAAAAATCCTGGCCAGGACCAGAATGACCACCACTTTCATCAGTTCAGAGGGCTGCCCCTGAAAAGGACCGATGACGATCCAGCTTCTGGTGTTGGCCACTTTCTTTCCGAACAAAAGCAAGCCCAGCAGTATGATGTTAAGAAACACGTAAAGGGGAAAGGAAATCGTCAGCAGGAATTTATAATCGATGAGTATGGCCACCATGGTGATAATAAGGCTTATTATCAACCAGATGATCTGTCGCCAGATATAATGGGAAGCCTGAAAATATATCGCGCTGTATAGAAAAACTATGCCGATAACCGAGATAATCACTGCCAGCAGGATGGTCAGTGAGTCAATTTCCCTGAATATTCGCCTGTCTAACATACTTTTCCCTGTAAGCCCTGAACAATTCCCCGGCTATCGGCGCTGCTGTCTGGCCGCCCATACCGCCGAATTCAACCAGGACGGCCACCACAATCTCCGGGTTATGCCTGGGAGCAAAACCGATAAACCAGGAATGAGTTTTGCCCGGCTCCATTCCTTTTCTGGCCAGCCTTTCGGCTGTCTCCCGACTGATGATCTGTGTGGACCCAGTTTTGCCGCAGACTTCAAAGCCGGGCTGATAGGCCCCTTTTCCCGTCCCCCCATCATTCACCGACCGCCACATACCCTCGATCACTTTTTCAAAAACGCTTTCAGGAATGTCCACCTTCTCCTCGAACCACACCTCCATTTCGCCTTTTACCAGATGAGGCCTTATCCTGACTCCCTTCCTGGCAATAACCGCCGCCAGGCAGGCCATCTGCAGAGGGGTGACCAGCATCGGGCCCTGTCCGATGGCCACCGATATAGTCTCGCCTGGAAACCAGGGCTGGCCGAGAATCCTTCTTTTCCAGTCAGAACTCGGCACCAGACCCTCTTTTTCCCCCGGAAGGTCGACATCGGTCTTCTGACCCAGTCCCATTTTCCTGGCATAGGCGGCGATGGTATCGATCGACAGTCTGCGTCCCAGCTGATAAAAATATACATTGCAGGAATTCTTGATGGCTTCAGGCAGATTCTGGCTTCCATGCCCCGGTTTGAACCAGCAGCTGAATTCCTTGTTGAAAAGTTCGATTGAACCGCTGCAGAAAAAGGTGGTATTTTCGGTGACTATTTCTTCTGACAGCGCAGCTATGGCCATAACAGGCTTGAAAGTGGAACCCGGTGAATAAAGCCCACGGAGAACTCTATTTTCCAGCGGCTTCCCCGGATCGTTGATCAGGTTGAGCCATTCATCCGCAGAAAAACGCGAAATAAAACGATTCGGGTCGTAGGAAGGAGAACTGGCCCAGACCAGGCACTCGCCGTTGCGAGGATCAAGAGCAACTATCGCTCCTTCCCTGCCTTCAAGAAGTTGCTCCGCCTTTTTCTGAAGGTCAAAGTCAATCGTCAATTCCAGGTTTTTGCCGGGCCTGGGGTCGATACGGCTGACTTCCTGCCTGGGACGACCCAGGCTGTCCACTATTTCCTGGATTTTCCCGTCAATTCCAGAAAGGTAATCGTTGTACTGCTTTTCCACTCCAGCCTTTCCCACCATTTCACCTGCTCGCCACCTTTTTTCCGGCTGGGTTTTGAGGTCATCGACCGAAACTTCCTGAAGATAGCCGAGAACATGCGCAGCCGTCGACCCAAACGAATAATATCTTCTGGGTTCAACTTCCAGTTTTATCTCCGGAAATTCATCTTTTCTGGCTTCGATTATCGACACCTCTTCCAGCCGGAGATTGTCCATGATGACCACCGGCTCATAAGCGGGAAAGACTCTGTATCGCTCGATGCGTTTTTTCAGTTCTTCTTTCTTCAGATTCAGCAAAGGCTCAAGTCTGTCAATCGTTTTTTCATAATCTTTAACCGCTTCCCTCAACAGGAAGACCTTAAAACTCGGAATGTTGTCAGCGAGAATAACTTTCTGCCTGTCCAGGATAAGGCCCCTGGGAGCGGTTATTGGTATTTCTCTCAGGCGATTGGCTTCCGCCATCTTCCAGTATTTTTGATGGTCCAGGACCTGAATTTTCCAGTAAGCTACTGTTACCAGCAAAAGGAGTGCGGCCAGAAAATAAACGGTGACCCTGGCTCTTTTTATTACTGTAGAAAGATCTTCGTAAATTCTGGCCATCGACTATCTCAGACGCCCAGGTTCAACTTTTTGAAAAGTTTTATAAAAATTGAAGATAGAAGAGCAGTAAATCCGGCCTGCAAATAAACAGCCGGCCCTGTATACAGAAGTGCTTTTCCGAAAATAAGAGCGTAAAAAAAAGCCCAGATTATAAGCTGTATGAGGCTTACAGCAAGGGTCATAACAAAACACCGGTAAAAAGTTCCGACATCAATCCGGCGGCTGATCCAGCCGGCCAGAAACCCGGAGATGGTCAGGCTGAGTCCTCCAATGCCGAAAACGCTGTGGGATAGAGCATCCTGGATCAATCCGGCTGCTGTACCGACAACTGCCCCCTCCACCTCTCCATAGATGATGGCGATAAACACAACGGCGACAGCAAAAGCGTTGACCATGAGCACGAGTGAAGGATGCAGGGAACTCAGAAGCGCATGGAGTCCGGCAGCTGCTGTCAGTGCCAGAAATATCACAAAGCCCTTGCGAACCATTGGCTACCTCAAGATTGAAGGCGCCTCTTTAATCACCGCCACCAGTTCCAGATCCTTCAGGCTGAAGTATGGTTTAACAGTTATTTTCTTAAAAACCCCTTCTCCGGAGGCCACTCTGATTATTCTTCCGACCCTGAGCCCTGGAGGAAAAACTTTATCAAACCCGGAGGTCTGAACTTCATCCCCTTCCTTTCCTCCCGGCGAACTCAACATTATATATTTTATCAGGCAATTTCCCTGTCCATCCCCCGAGAGAACGCCCGGCCAGCGTTCTTCAGAAAACACCACGCCAACTCCACTTTCCTCTGAGGTCACCAGCAGAACCCGGGCTTCGTGCAGAGCCACCGGTTCAGCCGTCCGGCCGACGAGATTCCCGAATCGATCGCAGACCGGAAGATTTTTGACTATGCCGTCAGCGCTTCCCTTATTTATAATTACCGACCGGTAATAATTTGCCGTGTCAAAGGAGATTACCCTTGCCGGGATAATATCCAGGCCAAGCATCCTCAGATTATTCTCGAGCTCGGACTGGCTTATATAGAGCCTCAATTTTTCCTGGAGAAGCCGGTTCTCCTGAGTGAGAAAAAAAACCTGCTTTTCAAGCTCAATGTTCTTTCTCGCCGCCTGCCGGAGATACTTAAGATTATTCCAGCTGGAAGAGACCAGGTTGATCAGACTGTTGACTCCCCTTATTATCGGTGTCGTCACCTGGAAAAAAATCTTCTCCAGAAAAGTCGTTTTGCTTCCTAGCGGCACCTGAAATGAGATTAAAAACAGATTGAACAGAATCAGAAACCCAGCTATTAAAAATTTCTTCTGGAAAAGGCGGGTCCGGGCCATCAAATTCGGGTTTACCCGTTACTCCAGTGATATTTTTTTCAACAGATCCAGGTCATCCAGCAGGCGGCCGGCTCCCATGACCACCGAAGTCAGCGGATCCTCAGTGATAAAAACCGGCAGCTGAGTTTCTTCTCTGATTCTCTTGTCAAGATTCTTCAGGAGAGCGCCGCCGCCCGTGAGAACGATCCCCCGGTCGATGATGTCGGCCGAAAGTTCCGGCGGAGTCCTTTCGAGGGCTATTCTGATGGCATTGATGATAGCCGTAACCACTTCCTCTATGGCCTCTCTTATTTCCTGATCATCCACCACAATCGTCCGGGGAATGCCCTCGCGCAGGTCCCTCCCCTTGATTTCCATCGTCAGCGATTGTTCCAGAGGGTAGGCTGAACCGAGCTGAATTTTCACCTGCTCCGCCGTTCTTTCTCCAATCAGCAGATTGTATTTTTTCTTCAGATATTGAATTATAGCCTCATCCATTTCGTTGCTGGCTATTCTTATGGAATGATTGAAGACCACGCCGTTCAGCGAAATAACTGCTATATCAGTTGTACCTCCGCCGATGTCAACAATCATGTTCCCGGTCGGTTCAGAAATTGGCAGGTCGGCACCAACGGCCGCAGCCATCGGTTGTTCTACGATATAGACTTCCGAAGCTCTGGCTCTCAGAGCGACGTCCCTCACAGCCCTTCTTTCCACCTGGGTGATACCGGTGGGAATGCCGATAACGATTCTCGGACGCAGAAGGGTGCCCCGGTTGTTCATTGCCTGTTTGATAAAGTAATCCAGCATCCGTTCGGCTATCTCAAAATCAGCGATCACCCCGTCTTTCATCGGTCTGATAGCCACCACGTTATTCGGGGTCTTTCCCAGCATCTCTTTCGCCCGGTTGCCAACGGCCTCAATCTTACCGGTCTGTTTATTAACCACCACTATTGAGGGTTCCTGGACAACCATGCCTTTGCCTTTGAGATATATAAGTGTGTTGGCTGTACCCAGATCTATCGCCAGGTCGCAGAACAACCGGTCTTTTATCCAGGTCCAGAGGCTCATGCTATGTCCTTTCTTTCCTAATTGCTTTAAGAGAGATTATTTAACACAAAACCCCGACTCTGGCAATATAAACATAAAGTTTTTACGGAGAAAATTATCTTGACTTAATCCTTCCTTTTTTAATATACATTAAGAAAAAACGAAAAGGAAAGGAGAGCCAGATGGATTATAAGCCGTATGTGCCGGAAAAAACAGACATGAAGGAATTTACACTCAGGGCGATCATACTCGGGTTGATAATGACCGTAATACTCGGAGCGGCCAACGCTTACCTCGGGTTAAGAGCCGGAATGACCATTGCTGCCACCTACCCGGCCGCTGTTATCGGAATGGCCATTCTAAAAATAATGAAGGGCTCGATTCTTGAAGAAAACATGGCCAGGACCATAGGTTCGATCGGCGAATCGGTGGCGGCCGGTGCTATTTTTACCATTCCCGCCTTTCTGATAACCGGTGCCTGGCTCAGGTTTGACACCCTGGATGCCTATCTGAAATCGACGGCTCTGATGTTCGTCGGAGGCCTACTGGGAATTCTATTCGTCACTTTCCTTCGCCGCATTATGGTAACCGATCCGGAACTTCCCTTTCCAGAATCCGTGGCTGCGGCCGAAATTCACAAAGCCGGACAGAAAGGAAGCGCCGGAGCGAAATTCCTGTTTCAGGCGATGGGGATCGGGGCACTTTTATATGCCCTGGGAGTTGTCCAGCTGTACGCTGCTTCTAAAGAATTCATCATCAAGCTCGGCAGAATAGGTTCAAGCTTTGTGCGTCTCGGAGCATCTAAAGAGGCGGGGACTATCGGCACCGGTGGCCTCGTTACCGTCTCCGGTCCTGGAATCTTTCCGGCCTACATCGGAGTTGGATACATAATCGGCCCGCGTCTGGCTTCTCTTAACTTCGCCGGCGGGGTGCTGGCCTGGGGTCTCTTCGCACCGCTGTTGATGTATTTCCTTGGACCGCACCTGGTTACCCAGTTCTATGGTCCGGAGGTCAACATGTCCGAAGTTCCCTGGCCTGATCTGGTGGTCAACGTCTGGAAGTTCATCATCAGGCCGATCGCTGTCGGAGGCATGCTGGTTGGTGCCGGCTATACGCTTTTCCGTATGAGAAAAAACCTGGCGGCTGGTATCAAAAGATCCGTCGGCGATGTCAGAAAAGCTGCGGAAAAAACTGAAATAACTTCCAGGATTGAAAAAGACCTCAACACCAGACTGGTTCTTCTGCTGATGACCATAACTGTAATAATGATGATTTTTGTTTACAGAATTTTCGCCGGCAGCTATCCTCCGGCTATTCTGGCCGCGGTGGTTATGGCTATCACCGGGTTCTTCTTTGCCGCCGTATCCGGGAATCTGGTTGGAACCATAGGTTCTTCAAACAATCCGATCTCCGGCCTAACCCTTTCCACGTTGATCATCGCCGGACTGTTGATGGTTCTGATCGGCACTCGTGGAACCGGCGGTGTGGCCGCGGTTCTGGGTGTGGCTTCGGTTGTCTGCGTGAGCTCAGCCGTCGCCGGCGAAATGCTGCAGGACCTCAAGGTTGGACACATCCTCGGTGGTACCCCCTGGAAAATGCAGGTTGGTGACATACTCGGAGTGCTTCTGGCCTCTCTGCTCCTTTACTTTCCTCTGATGATTCTCCACGGCGCTTTCACCTTCGGCAGCAAGGACCTGCCGGCCCCACAGGCGGGATTGATGGCAGCCATTTCTCAGGGTATTGTCGGCGGGGAGATGGCCTGGCCGCTGGTAATCGTCGGCATGCTCATGGGATTTGCTCTCATTCTGGTTCAGGTCCGTTCTCCGATGCTGGTGGCTGTCGGCATGTACCTGCCTCTCGAAACCACCTTCGCCATCTTTGTTGGCGGGATGATAAAAGGCATTCTAGAGAGAATGATAATGAAAAGACAGCTCAACGCGGCGCAAAAAGCCAGGGTGGAGAATGTTGGAATCCTGCTGGCCGCCGGACTGATTGCCGGTGAAGCCCTGACCGGATTGATCAGAGCCGCCTGGAAGTTTTTCTTCCTCCAGAACATGATCAACACAGATATTCCGATTATCTTCAGGAATCCCTCCTATCTGGGTGGACTGGCAGTGCTCGTTCTGATCGGGTTCTATCTGATAGCCGTGCCGTTGAAAAACGCCGGAGCGGCCGACGAACCACCACCGCCATCGGCGGTAATCTGAGATTCGCTCAAGGAGCTATTGCCCGGGCGGACAGGCTGGTCTAAAATATTCATATGGCAATCAGAGAAATCATAACAATCGGCCATCCGACTCTGGCCAGAAAGGCCAGCCCTGTCGAAAATATCGACGGCCACATCATCGAACTCGCCAGAGACATGGTTGAAACCATGCATCAGGCACCCGGCATCGGCCTGGCTGCGCCGCAGGTAAATGAAAGCCTCAGGCTGATAACGGTCGACCTATCGGTCGGCAAAAAAAGGGAAGACCTGTTTATCATGATCAATCCTGAAATCCTCGAGTTTGAAGGCGAGCAGGTTTCTGAAGAAGGTTGCCTTTCAGTCCCCGGTATATACGAAAAGGTGGTCCGCCCCCGGAAGATTCTGGTTCAGGGGTACGACCTTGACGGAAGGGAAATAAGGCTGGAAGCCGAGGATCTTCTGGCCAGAGTATTCTGCCACGAAATAGATCACCTCGAAGGAAAGCTTTTCATAGACCGGCTTTCTCCTCTTAAGAGGCGGCTGCTGAGAAGCCGGCTGAAAAAACAGCTGGAAAAAGATTGATGAAAGTAGTGTTCTTCGGCAGTCCGACTACCGCTCTGCCCGCCCTAAACAGCCTTCTGACAGCGGGACATGAGGTCCGGCTGGTGGTGACACAGCCGGACCGGCCGGCTGGTCGCGGGCGTCAACTGACCCCTCCGCCCGTTAAAGTATTTGCTCAGAATCATGGCCTGCCTGTGATACAGCCTGAGAAAATTCGCAGGGATGAAAAAGCGCTGGAAATGATCAGGGAAGCCGACCCCGACGTAAACATTGTGGTGGCCTACGGTCAGATTCTCCCTGCTTCGATAATATATCTGCCGCGTTATAAATCGCTGAACATCCATTTTTCCCTTCTGCCGAAATACCGTGGCGCTGCCCCGGTCCAGTGGGCCATTCTGAACGGAGAAAAATTTACCGGTGTGACCATTTTTCAGCTTAACGAAAAAATGGACGAAGGCCCGATTTTAGCCCAGGAGATGGTGGAAATACTTCCCCGGGAAAATGCTCACGAACTGGAAACAAGACTTTCTCACATAGGAGCAGCTCTTCTGGTCAGAACCCTGGAAAATATCGACCGCCTGGAACTCAAAGAACAGAATCACGAACTGGCCACCTATGCCCCGCGTTTAGCCAAAGAACAGGGACTGTTAGACTGGCAGGAGCCAGCAGAAATTATAGACCGGAAAGTCAGAGCCTTCTATGACTGGCCGGGCGCTTTTACCTATGTCGACGGGCGACGTCTGGAAATCATCAGCGGCCAGACCACTCAGGGAGTGATGCCTTCGGCCCGGCCTGGCGAGGTTGTCCAGATAGACAAATCCGGCATCTACGTTTGCTGCGGTCAGAAAACTTTCTACCTTATCGAGCGGGTAAAACCCGAAGGCAAAAAGGAGATGTCGGCTTTCTCTTTTTCTCTCGGCGGGAAAATTAAGGTCGGGATGCTTCTCGGATAAGAGCCTCTTAATCTTAATCTGGCGTTCAAAAGAGAAAAATAACGTTATTCTTCGATAATGTAATTAATCGGATTTATCGGCTTTCCGTTCAGATGAACTTCATAATGGAGATGGGGTCCGAGAGCTTTTCCTGTTTTTCCGACATGGCCAATTTTCTGGCCCCGTGTAACCTTCTGCCCGGGCTTAACCGTGTATTTATTGAGATGCCAGTATTCGGTGGAAAAACCATTTCCGTGGCTGATCACGACAAAATATCCTTTGTATTTGTCATAACCGGTCTGAACCACCACCCCATCAGCGGTGGCCACCACGGGATTATCGATGTTGGTGGCTATGTCCAGCCCGTTGTGGAAAGCATTTCTTCCGGTAAACGGATCAATCCTCGGGCCAAAGGTGGATGAAACCCAGCCGACCGTTGGCCAGATGGTCGGAGTTGTGGCCAGCACGGTGGCCTGATTCTCAAAAAAATGGAGCATATAATTCAGGTTTTTCTCAACCGCGTCAGCTCTCTGCTTGATGGCCTGGAGGGCTTCAGGCTCTATGCCTTTTTTCTGGATTTGAAAATTGAGGTCAACCTTTTCGCCGCCGCCCAACCCCGGTTCCCCTCTTAAATTTTCAGGAGATTGCACTCCGGCCAGGATGTTTATTTTGCGAGCGTATTCTTCAAAATTGCTGATGGTTTTCTTCATCTGGGCAATGGTGGTCTCATAGGTGGCAATGTTCTCTTTCTGGGCCGCGTTTTCTTTTAACAGTTCCCGATAGCGGGCTTTTGTCTCGGTCATCGAAAAATAGTCCAGGAGGAAAAAGACAAACAGAACCAGAAAGGTCACACCTGAAGCCAGGAAGACCCGCACCGCCTTCTGAGGAATGTTGATGGTACGAAAACTCGTCTTCCAGTTCGGAACTATGATGATCGAAATAAACTTTCTAGCCATTTTTTTCACTTTTTTAACATATTGTTTACTTTTCTGTCAACCCCGGCCAGAATTTTTCAACCGATTATCCTTCCACCACCTTGAAAACCACATCTTTTTCACGAACAGGCATGTCCACCTTAAAAGCCACCTCCTCACCCGCCCTGGCCTCTTCCACCGGCTTATGCTCTATCTGCATTGACTCGACCTTCTGAAAAAAGTCCGTGCTGTGTCCCTTGATATGAACAACATCGCCGATCTTCAGTCCCCGCCCGGTGATTCTGGCCACCCCCACCTGAATCCGGGGAAAATAATGGGTAATCCGGCCTACTTCCACCTCCTCCATTTTTTACCCTCCTTATAAATTTGTCTTAAAAATAACAGAAAAATTGAATTTTGGCAAACGAATTTTTCTTTCAGGCACAGACATAGTATCCAGGGTAAGGGTAGTATATGGAGGCGGCGTGGTGGTCGGCCAGCTATTGGGATAGGAGTTGAAGAAGCGAAGGGGTTTATCAGACTGGCGCTTGAAA
>JBASPX010000046.1:0-6818 GCA_049659625.1 Candidatus Saccharicenans sp.
TTCAGGAGAGAACTCATAACGAGCTTGTTATCACCCCAGATTAAAATATTTTTCCAGTCCCTTGGATAATTTTCAGGATAATCGCTTTCGGGGTAGACTTTATCAGGATCAAAAAGACCTGATTCCAGGTCCTTTAACCTCGGCTTGTTTATAGTTTCAACCAGCTGAAAAGGAAGGTTTGGCCTTTCTATAGGTGTTCGCTCTCCTTTCTCAAAGCGATCATATTTATCTGCCCAGATAAGCTCTACGTATTTCTTATTATTGCCTGCCATTTATCCTCCCCTCAAAAATTATCATAATAATAATTTCATATAGTTTTCAATCCGATTATTTTTTTAGCAACTAAATTTACCACTTTCTAAAAATTTCCCGCGACCTGGTTGTTTCTCCATTCGATCCCACAAAATATTTAGGTTCTCTTAAATGATAACAAATCTTCCTTAGACACATTTATAAGTAGATTCCATCGAGAATCGTACGTCCCTTTTTCTGGCAACAATGGGTCAAGTATAGAATAACCGCTTTTCACCTGGCCCATTAGATAATTAAGATCAACCCCCTTCCTTAAATCAAGGCATTCAAAAAGATAGCCTAATCGTTTAATAATCGTAGAATTTCGCATCCTGCTTGCATAATCTATCAATTTCATAAAATCAAGCTCTTCTTTTGCTTTCCATATGCCCTTTATTATTTCTTGAATTCCCCCGCAATATTCAGGATAGGCTAAGCAATCTACAATTGTTTTTTCTCTATCAGAAAAGTTAACAGTAATGCCCTCAATTTTAACTTCGGATATGCCGAAAAACTTCGTGGGTTTTAATCTTATAAATTTATAATTTACTCCAGATAAGGTAATTTCTTTTTTTCTCTTTGTCGAGACAATAAATATTGTATTCAATAACTGCTCAGTGTATCCGTAAAAATGAAGAGCACTCCAGAAGCCGATATAATAAGGATTTATTAGCTTCGAAGCTATAAGGTAATGATTCTCTGAATATGGCTCTTTTGAATCAACACCCAGAGGAACGAGCATATATTTGCCTTTTTCTATTCTTCTTAACCAGCCTTTAATTACTAAATCATGAATAATTTTATTTAAATTCCTCGGATTGATCTCCACCAGGCTAATCGCATCCCTGGTGGTGAAAACAGTCATCCCTCTCTTGCTCAATTGTTGTATTAATAAAGTGCTGAGAGGGCCGAGACTTTTATTTATATTTTTATATTTTTCTATATCGCGTGACATTATTATTCCCTGGGAGGTAATTATCTTTCATCACAATATAAAAATAAGCTTTTTTTTATAAATTGCAAGCTTTTTTTATTTATATGAATCATCAGCCTGCTGGATACGGACCTGGCGGTGGTGTATAAGAGGCTTCTTCCGGTGGCATTTTATGAGTTGCTTATGGAAAGGGGAATTGAGCTTGTGGAGATCCCCGAGGAGGAATTCCCGACCCAGGGCTGCAATGTGCTGGCCGTTGCCCCGCGGCGGGTGGTAATTCTTGAGGGGAATCCCCGAACCGCCGAGCGACTGCGCCGCGCCGGATGCTTCGTCTATGAACTTCCCGGCAGTGAAATCGCCTTCAAGGGCTGCGGCGGCCCCACCTGCCTCACCCGCCCGCTCTCCAGATCAAATCTTTTATAAAAGGTAAATTTTGATAGCTCCGGACTTACAGGGAAAAGCAACGAGTTTTTACCCGATTATTCTGATCTAATAGCAAGATATGGTCCGTTCAGAAATTTTCCAGGAGTTCCAGGATGACCGCCAGGCGTCCGGTGCCGTCAACATAGGCATAGCGACCGCCTTCATAATCACCTTTCTGGAGAAGCGGCAGGCCCCGTTCGGCCAGAAGCTTGATTTTTTCATCCATCCCCTTGACTTCAAAAGCGAGATGATGAACGCCCTCCCCGCGCTCTTCCAGAAACTCGCGCCAGGTGCTCGGTCCACCGACCGGCTCTATAAGCTCGATCGTGATGTTCCTGAGCTCAATGAAAGCCAGCTTGGCCCTGGCTTCTGTGGGCTTGCCCCGGAACTCGGTGTGAGCTTTATCTATCTTATCCGTCAGAAACCAGGCCGGAACCTCGGTGCCGAGAACCTCTGCGTAAGCCCGGGAGGCTTTCTCTATGTCTTTTACCACTATCCCCACCTGAACAATTTTATCCGCGCCCAGAGCAGCGGTTGACCCTGCTCCCGAAATCCTGCCGAAAATCACCCCAGCGGCAAAGACCAAAATAATTATGGCTGACAGCCGAGCTATCTTCATCGGAACCTCCTTCAGAAAGTCATGCCTCTCCACATACTTATCCCGGGCTGGCGAGGGCTGTCAAGTCAGGTTTTTCTCCACCGCGTCAGTTTACAAATTGCGAAACGGGAGAAGCCAAAGATACGGGCCTGAATCATCGTCAGTCAAAACCGGTCAGTCGGTTCTCCGCCGGGACCATTTATGAAATTTAACAGCCCGCTGGTTGAGGTAAGAAGCATAGAGCCTGGCTTCACGTTCAAGACATTCGTTCACTCCCCATTCTACATTCGAAAATCGCGGGTCATAAAGTTTACCCCTTATTACCGGGAAAGGTTGTGTTTTGTAAGCCGGGCTTACCTTTTTCCAGGTCTTTACCGCTTCGCTCTTATCACCCTGCTTCCAGAAAAACCTGCCCATAGCAAAGAGAGCTCGGTCGCTGACCTCCCCTCCTTTTTGGGCCAGATATCGGTAAATTTTAAGCTCTTCCTGCCGGTATTTAGCCAGGACCTCATCAATTGAACGGAACCCGGCCGCGGCCACATACTTTTTCAGTTCTTCATAAACTGTCTTTACGGTCAGAGCTTTGGCCAGCGAATTAAAAGCATAATCGGGGCCGTAGTTCTGGAGCAGATATGTTTTCGCCAGAGGATAAGCATCATTCAGATATTCTATAACCCTCCTTTCAAAATCAAGAGCCGAAGCCAGACAGAACAAAAACTCGGAGGCCAGAAGGGAATCAGGCGCCTTTTTGATATAAAAAAGCAAACGCTCAAAAATAGGCTTTTTGTAAAAGAGCTCTTCAATCGAATCAAAAGCCGCCACAAAAGGATCATCGATGAAGATCACTCCGTTTATGTTTGAATTGATGAATTCGCGAACAAACTCGGCCAGAGCCGGATCGTTCGGGTCATATTGCTGAAGATATTCAGTCTCAAATCGCCTGAACTGCTCTTCTTCAGGATAAGCCATAAGTGCGTCCAGTAGTTCTGGCCAATTTCTCCTGGGTAGAAGAAATTTTTTATCCGCTGATATCAGCTTTTCTTCCGATGTTTTACCTTTCAGGTCAAGCTCTCCATAAAAAATTACCTTAAAATTTCTGCCTTCCGATGGCTCAGTTATCTCTTTTTTCCCTTCTTCAGAAGCCTCCCCAGAAAAATCACCACCTTTTTCCTCCAGAGCTTTGACATCTGGAAAGCCCTTAACAATCGAAAATAGTTTTACCCCCTTAGCTATAATTATTTCATAAGGAGAAGCACGATAAAAATACTCGGCTGGAATTTCCACCGTCTCCTGACCTATACGCAACGTTAAAGTTTTTTTGCTCATCCCGGCCGGTTTCTCTTTTAACACACCGTTTTTCCTCATCTCTTCCAGAAGTTCTCCAACCTGACTATTCAGGCTATAAACCTCAACCTTTTGATCTCCGGTGGCAGACTTTTCCAGAAATATTTTTTTACCAGAGTTCAACTTCAGGATGGCCGGGGAATCATCGGACATCTCATAAAAAGTTATGTCCTCAGATACTTTTTCAATTTTTCCCGGCTGGAAAATCGTTTCTTCGATGAGCCGTTTGAAGAGCTCTATTGTTTCTTTTCTGCTAAGGTTCTGATCCAGGAAAATAAAATTGTCCGGCAACTCCGGAATTCCTGCTCCTCTAAGATTTCCAAGAAGACCGGCCGCCTTTTCCCGATTCTTTTCATCCCGAAGGAGTTCGTACAAGGCACTCTCAAAAGCTCGAAAGTTTTCTGCCGACAGCGAGGAAGCCGGAGGTTCGGCTGGAAAATTAAAGGCGGAAGAGCTAAAGAAGGAAAAACTCGTCAGAACAGAAAGTCCGATCAATAAAATATGAAGCAGAAGCGAAAGAAAGAAGGCAGAGGTGAAAGGAGTCATCCGGAGATTCAGGATTTTCTTAAGGTAGCCGGGTAATTTTCTTGAAGGTTTCGCTCCCGAGTCTTCCGCCGGGAAAAGAGCAATTAGCCTGCCCCCCATCGTTCTATCTTTTCCCCATATTTAAGATTAATAACTTACAGAAAAAAAATCAACCTTGAGAAACAATTTTTCCAAATACTTTCCACCTATCCTAATCAAAAACCAAGATCGACCACCATATCGGTAATTCTTCTTATCGAACTCATATCCAGAATCCCAATTTTCTGGTATACCACTTTGCTATGCGCACAAACTGTAAGAACATCATCTTGAGGAATTTTCTTTGTTATAAAAGCAGTATTGTATAATAAATTTCGCTCAATATCATTTTTGATCTTATCTGGACAATAAACAACAAATTCAATGTCGTAATTTTCCTTTAAGATCCTGTACAGGAAATTCCATTGGTCTTTATTTTTAAGAAAGCATGAAGCACAACCGCTCTTGCTCAGAGAGCTTTTCCCGATCATCAGTGAAATCCTGATATTTTTATTTGTTGAACAGACAAAGGAAAAAATCTCTTGATTGCAACTCCAAGTTAGGAAAATAAAGGTCATTGATATAGTTAACGTCCAATTTAACAAAGCCTTTTTCATTTTGAATTTCCTAATTAACTTTAATAGAATTAAGATGCCTTTTTCCTTTAGCTTTTCGTCCGAAATATCATTTTTAGTAACTGAGTTTATAAACAACAACCTGGGGAACTTCAGCTTCAGCTAAAGCACCACAAATAAGATTCCCTCTCACATCCATTATCCCGATTTTATCAGTTAATTCTTCTTTATGGACAATCTTGCCGGTATCTTTATCAATAATCAAGATGTATTCTTTTTCTTCCACTGCTTTTTCCAATTCAAATTTACTTACCCAGTATTCAAGAAGAAGCCTCGATCGGGATAGATAATGTATAGTTCTTGACATTACTAAATTACTGCGATCTGGAAATTTGAGCATCGACAGCAAACCTTTTAATCTGAATTCAGGAAAAGTATATTTAATGGGGTGATCGACTGATATTTTCTTGATGAACTGGCCTTCTTTTGAATAGAAGAATATTTCAATGCTTTCATCCGGCCATTGAAAAGTAGCCGCAATTTCTCCAGTTTCTCTGTCAACCGCCAGTGCTATTGTGGAATAAATAATAGATACAGCAAAGCTAATTTTTGATGATTCGACTTTATCCAGATAACCGGGGCGATGATCGAAGAAATATTTTAGAGGATTTCCGTTACTGTCATAAATCCCAATTTCATAAAAGGGCCCGCCACCTTTTCTGGAAACCATATAGAACCTATCGCCGTATTTTATTAAGTTCTGAGTGGGCTTTTCCAATTTTATATATCTTCACACTTGTCCAAAATAAGTTTTAGAAAAACTCCGACCCGGGTAAAATAATGATGTATTTCAAATTTACCCAAGGAGGTCGGAGCACTGACATGAATAAGTATAGCAGCCTTTTCAGCCAATTGCTATCCCTTTTTCCGCGTCTTGAGTTTGAGCGGCTGGTTAAGCAGACCGGCACTGAATACGCCGCCAAAGGGTTCTCCAGTTGGGGGCATTATGTGGCGATGCTCTTCTGTCAACTGGGGCAAGCCCATTCTTTGCGAGAGATCTGTAACGGTCTGGCCAGTTGTTTCGGCAAGCTGCGGCATTTAGGGATCAGCCGAGGTCCGAAGCGGTCCACCTTGGCCTATGCCAATGAGCACCGGTCCTGGGAGCTTTTCCAGAAGGTTTTTTATGGGTTATTGAGTCGATACCAGGGAGAATTTGCAGGGAAGACCAAGTTTCGGTTCAAGAATAAGCTGATGAGTTTTGATGCGACGGTGATTGAGCTTTGTGCAGGGCTTTTTGACTGGGCAAAGTTTCGTCGGACCAAAGGGGCGGTGAAACTCCATTTGCTTTTGGATCATGAGGGCTATCTTCCCCAGTATGCGTATATCACGGAGGGGAAGGCTCACGAGGTGAATATTCTCAAAAAACTCCGTTTTTCTCCTGGAGCGATCGTGGTTTTCGACCGGGGGTTGGTGGATTATAAGCTTTTTGGCGACTTGACGAGCGAAGGCGTTTATTTTGTAACCCGCTTGAAAGACAATGCTGATTTCAGAGTCGTCAAAAGGCTGCCAGTGCCGGCCAATCGCAATATTCTCAAGGACGAGATTATCGAATTCACAGGTTTTTATGCTCGCCGGGACTGTCCTCATTGGCTGAGGAGGATAGAGGTCTTCGATAAAGAGAATGAGGAGGTCATCGTTGTTTTGACGAATCATCTTACTTTTGGAGCGACTACGATCTCTTCCATTTACAAGGACAGATGGCAGATTGAAATCTTTTTTAAGGTCCTGAAACAAAACCTGCGGATCAAGACATTTGTGGGGACATCGGCCAATGCTCTGAAGATACAGATTTGGACAGCATTGATTGCTATCCTGCTTTTAAAGTATCTTAAGGTCCGATCGCGGTACAAATGGTCTTTGAGCAATCTGGTGGCGCTTTTGAGGCTGAATCTTTTCACTTACAGAGATTTATGGGAATGGATTGACCGGCCGACTGAACCGCCACCTCTGGTTCAAGAAGCTGATCAATTAGCATTGAGATTTGTTTAATTGGACAGCATATGATTAACAGAAAGGACAACCTGGTTTT
>JBASPX010000047.1:0-24970 GCA_049659625.1 Candidatus Saccharicenans sp.
TTTTTCAAGTGCCAGCCTGATAAATCCCTTTGCCTCTTCAACCCCTATCCCAATAGCTGGCCTACCACCACGCCGCCTCCATATACCACCCTTACCCTGGATACTATGTCTGTGCCCGAAAGAAAAATTTATTTGACATTGCTGGATTCTGTAAATTATAATCAAATCGCTGGCTGGAGAGGGATCCTCCTTAGCCCCGCTTCCTTTTCCTTAAAAACCTTGGCTCCTCACCAGCCAGCCAGTAAGATTAAAAGCTTTTATCTTCATAAATTAACTTGAGGGAAAAATATTTTTAGTTTTTTTGGCTTTGCGCTGATTTGAGTAATTTTTCTAGAGTTCCCTTTTCAGCTTGAGGATTGTTCATTCAGCAACAGTCTGAAATGATAGCGTCCAATAGCACGGGTCATCGCCCTTAGCTCAACCCAGGATTAAGTCTCCTCCAGACGGTAAAAAATACGTAAAATTCTGTAAAAAATTTTAGCCGTTTTTTCCCGGCTGATCCGGATGAAGGTAAACAGCTCTCTTCTTTCCTGTTATCTTCTTACCGACCGCTGGAGAAAAGGCCGCTTTTTAAAGATTTTTCAACTCGGAGCCGAAAAGCGAGTGCGGAATCAGGTAGGTCAGAAGAGTTATGATGGAAGCCGCCAGCACCCAGCCCCTTTTAACCGCACCGCGCCGACCGGACCTCAGAGCTGCGATCCAAGCGAGCATGGCCACCAGCGTCTTGGTGTCGGTCAGGTCGGTACCGAGAGGGAAGCCGCTCCAGAGAACCCCGAAGGCCATTTTCTGGACGATGGCGCCAAGAATGAAACCGCCGATGAAAAACAGAATGGCCGTCCATTTGGTGAGCCTTGAGGGATCCTCCTGCCGGTTGAGAGCGGCCAGCCCGGCACGCACCGCCAGCAGCATAGCGGTAAACATAACGATCACATGAGCCAGGAGCAGTCCTGCCGGGACGTGTCCTTTAAATCTTATAACTACCGGACTTTCCCCTGTAAGGGAGATCTCCCGGGAATTGCTTACCAGATGTATGAGGTATTCAAGCTTTCCGGCCGGCGGCTGTTTCGGGAGATAACCGGTAAGAACATTTCCTTCTTTTTTCATGGCCAGGATGTTCCAGGGACGGTCGCTGCGGAATCTTCTGAACTGAAGGTAGCCTTCAACCTGATCGGCTATGTTTTCCGGCAATCTCACCACCACCTGGCGGTTTTCATTCGATTCAGCGCTCCGGGGCAGCCTGTATTTGATTTCCTGATCCAGAAAAACCACCCGGCCGCGCAGAGGGTAGGTCGGCCCGGTCATCCTCTGGTAAACAGCCGAACCGAGGGTGATGATTATGGCCAGTATCCAGAGCAGCGTTTTCCTCATTTTATGAGTACCTCCTGTCTGAAGAATCTGGTCCAGCTTCTATCTTCTCAGAATAATCCATATTCCGATGACTATGAGCAGCGCCGGCCAGAGATACTGCCAGAAGTGTTTCTGGAAAATGTGCAGCTTCAGGAGAAGAAAAAAGGCTCCGGTCAGAATGAGAAAGGCGGCTTCGCTCGAAGACTTGAAGCCGCGACCGATGTAAATGGAAACACCCAGAAGAATCAGAATCGCTGGCCAGTAAGTGGCGACAATCTGCCTGAAGTTCAGGTAGCCGAGCTTTTCGAGCAGGAAAAGGGTTCCGATCACGATTAAAAACAGCCCGAAATATATCCGTCCTTCATCTCTTTTTGGACTCATCTTCCGTCTGTCTTTGCGCTTATTTTTTATAACACAAAAACAGGACCCGTTGCCAGCGATTTTTTCCGCGGGCGAGTCTTTATTCACCCATGGTCCGGGGGAATTCGCCCGGCATTTTCAGTCGGCAGTCAGAATCATAAATGGTTTTTTATAGAAATTCTTGTAAAGAGGCCGCAGCCTTTCCCGGTCGTAGTATTTGTCGACGTCAATTCTCTTTTTGTAGCTGGTAACAATCTCCAGGGGTACATGGTCGTATTCGCCGTTTCTCAGGCAGACCATCCGGCCGCTCTTTTTCTCCAGCACCAGGTCGAGCGCCAGGTTGCCGTAGGCCATGGGGACCAGAGAATCCATGGCGTCGGGGTCGCCGCAACGCACGAGATAGCCGAGTTTTTGATAGATAACGTTTACCCGGCGTCCTCTGTTGTATTTCGGAGAAAGCTCTTTCAGCATCCGGGCCACGCGATCGCCAATACCGCCGAGCTTCTTGTGGCCGAACATGTCGGTTTCCTCGCTTTCAAATATCATCTCTTCGCCCTCAAAAGCTGCGCCTTCCGACACCAGAACAACCGAATAGCGGCTGGGGTTGCTCATCCGGTCCTCGCTCAGAAGCTCACAGAGTCGCTCGATGTTAAATTTATGCTCGGGAATCACGCAGCGGTCGGCGGCTCCGGCCATGGTTGGAATAAGAGCGGTATAACCTGCATAGCGCCCGAAGACTTCAATTACAAGAAAACGTTCGTGCGAGCCGGCTGTTGTCCGCAGCGAATGAGTCAGACTGATCGTCCTGGTCACACAGGTAGAAAAGCCGATACAGTAGTCGGTTCCGGGAACGTCGTTGTCCATGGTTTTGGGAACGGCGATGATGTTAACCCCGCGCTGATGCAGCTCGACAGCGTAACTCAGCGTGTCGTCGCCGCCGATCGGAATCAGGTAATTAATCCCCAGAAATTCCAGGTTCTTCAGTACTTCTTCGGTCAGGTCGTTTATCTTCTGGTTGTATTTTTCGCGAAGATGCGGGGGAACGTTAACATCGGGAACGCTGCTGGGACGAGTGCGGGAAGTGTGGAGAAAGGTGCCACCCGTCCTTCCGACTTTGTTCACCACCTCTTCTGTCAGCTCGGTATAGAATTCGTGATTCGGAGCTTCTTTATCCCGGATCATTTCCACCAGACCGGCCCAGCCGCGCCGGATGCCGATCACCCGGTAGCCTTCCTTGAGTGCTCTCAGGGTAATCGCCCTGATGGCCGGGTTGAGTCCGGGAACATCACCGCCTCCGGTAAGGATACCGATCACGCCTTTGACCGGTCGACCTGTCTCTCTGGCCATGTCCGTACTCCCTTAAAGATAATTTGTTTTCAACCAGATATAATAATGCAGATTGGCTGAAGGTCAAGATGCCGGCCGGGTAAAAATTTTCAGTCTTATCGTCAAAGTGTCAGGCGGCATAATTTTCCGGGAAGAGTGGGCTGGAGCGGCCTGGAGGACGGCCGTAAGTTTTGTCCGGGCGATAGCAGTTAGGAATAGACCTATCACCCGGAGGAGATGTTTTCCCGGAAATGAAAAAAAAATTCAGGAGAATCCGCCTGCAGCCATCTTCGCCAGGGGATTTCGGGGGTGTTTCTTTATCTTTGACCACCGCCGGCTGGCAGCCATTGACCTAACGCCCCAAATTACCCCTGAAATTAACACTTCTTTTCGGCCAAAGATGGTCATGCTTCGACGGGAGGCTACAGAAATCCCTGGTTTGTTTTTCTTATTCCCTAAAGTATAATTTTGTCGTCAGATTTATTTATGGAGGAAAAGCGGCGATGCGGAAGATAATGAGTCTTTTAATCATCCTGACCCTGGCGGCCGGCCTTTACTCGATTCTGGCTGCCCAGCAAAAAGCCGTCAGAAGCCAGCCGGTGGCTGAGCCCCGACAGATCGACGGCGATGAAGGCGACTGGGATGGAACACCGTTTTTTAGTTTTTCCAAAGCGGGTGTCGATTATGCTGTGGCTCACGACAGCGATTATTTATACCTGATCCTTATTTTCCGCAACAGGGAGGGTTTAAGCACAGGAGAGCAGACGGGCGTTACTGTTTATATCAGCCAGCCGGGCAAAAAGAATAAAGATTACGGATATCATTTTGTCAGGAAGGTGGTTTCGGCCGAGGAAGCCATCGCCAGAATGGAAGCCTACGGGCAGACGCTGACAGAAGAAGCGAAGGCTCAGATCAGAGCGAAGAAGGTATTTGCCTTTTACGAGGGCGAGCCTGTCGGCAAGAAGTTTCAGGCAGAACTCAAGAAGATAGAGGGGCAGAAGTTTGAACCGGCGATTTTCCGCAGCCGGGTTTTACAGCAGAGAGCTGTCGGTCCGGAGGCCAGAGGAGGAGCTTTTCAGAAAGCTGTTTTTGAATTCAGAATTCCTCTCAGACCCTCTCCGGCTCTTCCTCCGCTAATCGAGCCGGGAAAAGCGATCAGCCTCGGTCTGGAATGGGGCGGAATGACTGAAAAGATGAAACAGGATTTGATGGCCAGGAGAGCGGCCGAGGCCAGCCGGGCCACCGCTCAGGACACCAGAATGGTCGTTTCCGGCGAGGATCCGGAGGCTGGCGGTTTTGACCGGGGAGCTGGAGAACTGAGTTTTCGTCAGGTGCCGAAGAAATTCAGCTTCTGGTTCGACCTGCTGCTGACTGAAGAAGATTGAGGAGGAATCGCCGACGGTAAAAACTACCGCCTCATGCATTATCGGTCTGTTAGAATACTCATAACCAAGAGACTCGCTTTCCATGGTCTGAAGCAGATAGCAATAGTTATTTGTCGGAGTTTATAAAATAAATACCGTGGCTTCGGAGCCCAAAAGAAGATTAACTGTTAACGCCTGAGCCATCCAGATACATTTTCTGTCATCAGAAAGATTTTTTAAGTAAATCTCTGTTCGTTACAGTCATCAGGACCATTTTCTTCTCCGGTGAAAACGGTTTAATTCAGCTTGATCAATTTAATCAATAAGTGGTCAGAAAGGCTCCGAAGAAGGCCAGAGCCACGGCTATGAGGCGGGAAGTAGTGACTTTTTCTTTGAGGAAAACCGCGGCCAGGATGAAAATAAAAATCGTGCTCAGCTGGTTAAGCGCGGAAGCCACTGAGGCAAAGGTATATTTCATCCCGCCGATCCAGAATAGCAGCGAAAGAAATGTTCCCAGAAAAGAAGCCGGACCCAGAACCTTCCAGGTGGACAATTTGAGGAGCGGGCGCAGATTCTCCCTGGTCTTTTTGAAAAACGGCAGTAAAAGCAGCGGCAGCGTTCCGCCGACAAGCCTGACACCGGTGGCCCAGAGGACAGGAAGGTCTTTAAGAACCGGTTTGATGATGACAATCCCGACGGCCACAAAAGCCATGGCCGAAATTCCCATAAAAATGCCCAGGATCAAATGCTTTCTGCTTGACGGGCCTCCGTTATCAGCATCGCTGGCGGAAATGGTCACGACGGCCGAGACGATCATCATCACTCCCAGGAGCTGAACGGCGGTGAGCCTTTCTCCGAGAAAAAGATAGGACAGTCCGATGACAAACGGCGCGTACACGCAATCGACTATAGCAGTCAGGCTGGCACCGAGAAGCTTCAGGGTCCAGAGGAAAAGCGTATCGGAGACGGCAATTCCGAGGAATCCGCTCAGCAGCAGGAGAAGGGTTGGGCCCGAACCGGCCGTCGGGCAGAAGCTCGTTCCGGTAAGAATTGCGGTTAAGACAATCAAAATCAGAGCGAAGAGATTTTTTCCCAGGTTCAGGCTCAACGGATGCAGTCTGAAACCGCTGATGCGAAAGAGAATAACTGCCACCGCCCAGACCACAGCTGAGGCTAAAGCCAGCCATTCTCCGGAGTGAATAAAATTTTCCATTTTTTTTCTTTTACCTGAAAAGCCAGAACATCAGGGGCAAAAGGTAAAAAGGTTTATACCAGAATTTGCGCTCACCGTCAATTTTCCGGTTGTTTTCCGTCAGGTGGCGGTTGAAGAATCGGCTCGGAATGCGGTATGCTATTCAGCGGAAGTTTACGGGAGGTAATCATGGATAAAAAATTTTTAAGAATCATCACCGCTGCCGCCTTTTCCCTTCTGTTTTTCTGGCCGATAGCCTGCCAGAAGCCTGAAAAGCCGGTAGAACAGGCAAAACCTGCGGTTATTCAGGTTGGCGAGAGAGAAATTCAGGCAAAGGATGAAGCCATCTATAAGACCAGGGAGATAGAGGGTGGCAAACACGAATATCTTTCTCTGGATTTCAGCAGAATTGATCGGCCGGCTTCGCTGGATGAATTTCAGAAGCTTTTCCACCAGCCTCCGGTCAGGCAGTACCGCACGGGAACCTGCTGGTCATTTGCCACCACTTCCTTTCTTGAATCTGAGCTGAAACGTCTCGGGCGGGGGGAATTCAAACTGTCCGAGATGTATACCGTTTACTGGGAATATGTGGAGAAAGCCAGAAGGTTTATCAGGGAAAAAGGAGATTCCTTTCTGGGCGAGGGGTCAGAACACAATGCGGTTTTCCTGCGGATGAAAGAATACGGAGCGGTGCCGGCCAGCGCCTACACCGGTCTGCTGCCCGGGAAGACCGAGCATGACCATTCGGCTCTGTTCAGGGAAATAAGTGATTACCTTGATTTTTGCAAAAAGAACACGTACTGGGATGAAGAGAAAGCGGTTTCTTATGTGAAGCTGATTCTGAATAAACATCTGGGAGAACCGCCATCGGTGATTGAATACAACGGACAGAAGATGACACCGAGGGAATTTCTTGATAATGTTCTGCGGCTGCCGCTTGACGATTATGTGAGCTTTATGTCCTTCAAATATGTTCCTTTTTACACCAAGGGCGAGTACCGGGCTCCTGACAACTGGTGGCACTCGCAGGACTATTACAACGTGCCGCTGGAAGAGTTCTATCAGGGAATCGTTAATGCCCTTAAAAGAGGTTACAGCGTGGCTCTCGGAGGCGATGTCTCGGAACCGGGAATAAGCGGGGATGAGGGACTGGCCATAATTCCTTCTTTTGACATTCTGCCGTCTCTCATCGACCAGGACAGCCGGGAATTCAGGTTTTACAATCACACCTCATTTGACGACCATGCCATCCACTGTGTTGGCCTGGCGGAAAGAGGTGACCATACCTGGTTCCTGATCAAGGATTCTGGCGCCGGGGCTCACCGTGGTCCTTACAAGGGTTATCTTTTCTATCGTGATGATTATGTTAAGCTGAAAATGCTGGTGTTCACCGTGCATAAAGAGGCAGTGCCCGAACTGCTGGCTAAATTCGAGCAGAAAGGAAAATAAAGACGGGCAAAAATTGAAAAAAATTAGTTCCGGTAGAAAAATAAAGATAAGTAAAGAGAAAGGGAAGCTAATAACATCAGAGTTGAATTTTCAGAGATGAATAAGCCGATGGTTCTTACCTCTTTAAGCCTGGCTGAACTCGAAGAATTTATGGAGAAAATCGGAGAAAAAAAGTACAGGGCAAGACAGATTTTTCACGGTATCTATAAGGAAGGTCTGGAAGATTTTTCCAGGTTTACTGTTCTCCCGGTGGCTTTGAGGGAAAAGCTGGCCGCTTCTTCTGTTATCAATCCGCTTCAACTCGAGCAGAGCCTCAGGTCCTCTGACGGGACGACAAAATTCCTCTTCCGGCTGCTCGATTACTATTATGTCGAAACCGTGCTGATCCCTTCGGGCAGACGGCTGACGGCCTGCCTTTCCACACAGGTCGGGTGCAGGTTTCACTGCGCCTTCTGCGCCAGCGGGATGAACGGTTTCAAACGCCATCTCAGCGCCGGAGAGATTGTCAGTCAGGTGCTCAGGCTGAAATTCACCTTCGGGCATAACCTGACCAACCTGGTGTTCATGGGCATGGGCGAGCCTCTCGACAACCTGGAAAATGTGCTTAAAGCGATAAAAATTCTGAATGATGAGAACGGCCTGAATTTTGGCGCCAGGAGGATGACCGTTTCCACTGCCGGGGTTATACCGGGAATTAAGAAACTTAAGAATTTTGAATTGCAGATTAACCTTTCCATTTCCATCCACAGCTCTATCGATCGGGTTAGAAACAGGTTGATGCCGATAAACAAAAAATATCCGCTGGCAGACCTGGTGGAAGCGGCTGAGGACTACGTTCTCTCGGGCGGCCGGCAGTTAACTCTGGAATACATTCTGATCAGGGGGGTTAACGACAGTCTGGCTGAAGCTGAAGGTCTGGCTGCGATCGCCCGGCGACTGAGAGCCAAGGTCAACCTGATCGCCTACAGCCCGATTCCGCAGCTTCCGTTCGAAAGGCCGGAGCCGGCTGAGGTCAGCAGGTTCAGACACTGGCTGGAAGAAAGAAAAACCAGAGTGACCGTCAGACAATCTAAAGGTGTGGATATCGCAGCCGCCTGCGGCCAGCTGGCCGGCAAATTTCAATGAGTTCACTGACGACCCCGGAGCACAGCCAGGACTTCCATATGCGGAGTCCGGGGGAAGAAGTCAAAGGCGGTGATCTCCTGCAGTTCATACCCTGATAGCAAAATTTTCAGATCTCTGGCCAGGGTCGCGGGGTTACAGGAAAGGTAGAAAAGCAGTCTAACAGGGTAACGACTGAGCGCTTCAGCCAGTTCGGGCGCGATTCCCCGGCGGGGAGGGTCAACCACCAGCACCTGCGGGTTGAAGTCCAGAACCTCCTCCAGTAGCTCTTCGCTTCGACCTTCAGCTATGATCAGGTGCTGGATGCGGTTCAGACGCATATTTTTCTTAAGATAGAAGACGTTTCCCGGGTCGGACTCGACCGCCAGAATTTCCGAGGCCAGAGCGGAAAGGAGAAGCCCGAGAGTTCCCAGCCCGGAGTAGAGGTCAGCCAGTTTCACCGGAGCCAGCGGTTGAAGATATTTTTCCATCCTCTCGACTACCTTCTCCACCGCCGGAGGATTCACCTGAAAGAAGCTTCCGGCTCCGTAGCGGAAAATTGTCTGACGAATTTTTTCTTCGAGAAAGTCCCGTCCGTAAAGCCTCAGAAATTTTTTTCGCCTGCCTTCCTGAAGGATGCCAACTGCACCGGCGATTGGGTTTTCCAGCGTAAGCGCCGGAACCCAGAGTTCAGCCGCCCTTTCCAGACTTTCTTCGTCCCGTGATTCAAATATGATAAGAAGTTCACCTGTGAAAAAACTCTCCCTTATTTCCAGATGTTTGATGGCCGGGAGCGGCTGTTCCCGGAGCAGCACGGCCATCATTTCTACCACCCGGTTAGCCTTTTCGCTCACCAGATGACATTTTTCCACCGGCAAAAAATTCGACAGGGACCCCGGCTCATGGTAGGCGAGGAAGGGAGGCTGCCTGTTCCAGTTAAAGCTCAGGCGGATTTTGTTGCGGTAGTGCAGCACTGAGGGCGAAGGGATAAGCTCCAGACCACGGGAGTCGAGGCCGGGTGTGTTATAAAAAATTTCTCCGAGCTGATCTTTTTTGATTTTCAGCTCAAAATCATAATCCATAATCTGATAGGGAGAGCAGGCGCGATAGTGGCTGCAGTACGGGGGACGTCTTTCGGGCGAGTTTTCTATGACCCCCACCGTTCGGGCTTCGGCGTAGCTTTTTTTGTTTTTCAGCACTTCAACTTCCACCAGTTCGCCCGGAAGTCCTTCATCGGTAAAAACGATTTTGCCCTCAGCCCGACCGAGGGAACGTCCGGGATAGACGATTTTTTCAATTCTGAGCTGCATGCATTCTAAATAGATGCCGGAGTTCTGTTTGTCAAGAAGAAAAAGTCAATAAATTGAAGTTATCTGGCCAGACTGTTAAGCATCCTGGCTGGAAGGGTCAGGATGGCTTTGAGCAGCTCAAAGACAGCTGAAACCGTGATGCCCAGCAGTCTGAAGGGGATGGCCAGCAACCAGACAAGCGGGTAGAGAATAAGAGCCAGCAGGGCCAGCGGCCAGCACATAACAAAAAGAATCAGCCAGAGTAAAAACTTGATCATGGTCTTCCCTTCATATTAGCCATTTATTTATATCTACGAAAAATCACCCGGCACAGTTTACCGTTTGCAGGTTATTATTTTACTGGCCACAGAAATGACGGAAGGCGCATTTTTCACAGCGACCGGATTCCCGGCCTTCAGGAGTGAACGGACGGTCGGGATCGGCTATTTCCAGAAGCAGCCGTTCGATTATTCCCTTTACCAGAATAAATTTTTCCCTTAAAAGTTCACGGTCTTCAGGTTTCTCACTCAGAGGGAAGACAGGGTAGTGTCCGCCGGCTGATTCATCTCTGGTTTTTCTCTTTTCGGCAAAAGGAGAGTATTCGATTTCCGGGCCCAGAGTATTTTTGCCGAGAACCAGGAGCGCGGGGTAAATTTCCCATGGCTCGAGCGAGAATTCAGCCGCGGCCAGAAGCTGATAGAAGGGAAGCTGCAGGCTGCCGATCGCTTCAGACCAGCTTTCTCTGCTTTCAGGGTCGAGTTTTTTGAAGTTTATCGCCTGGTATTTTGAACTGGATGAAGTCTTGTAATCGAGAACGCACCACCTCTCGCCTCGTTTTTCGATTCGGTCAATTTTACCTTTTAGTCTGAAAGTTTTGTCGTTGACCGGATAGGTAAAACTGAAGCTGCTTTCCAGCCTTATGATCTTCAGGTCCAGTCCGGCTCTTTTCAGGTTTCTGACGGCCGGCTCCTGATAATTCCTCAGAAATTCCAGCAGGTGCTCTGTTATCTGCTGCTTCATCAGAAAAAAGGCTCCAGAGTCGGGGTCAGCAAACTTTTGCCGGAAAACTTCATCGGTGATCTGAACGAGCCGATCATGGTCGAGTTCTTCCGGAAGAGGACGATGGAGATAAGCCTGGAAGTAACGGTTCAGAATGTGGTGGACGAGGGTGCCGATATCTGCCCTTTCCAGTGTCTCGCTCAGCTCTTCTTTTTCCGACAGCTTCAGCACCCGGGCATAAAAGAATTCCAGCGGGCAGTGAAGGTAGGTGTCGAGAGCGGTGGCGGTTATTTCCAGTCCGGAGAGAAATTCCATGATTTTCGCTGTTTTCTTCACCGGCTTGATTTCAGGGAGCTGGAGAGCCAGACGGTAGCTTACTGATTTTATGTAATCTGAAATCTCCGGACGGTTTTCTTTTTTCTGTTTTTCCCAGAGCAATTCTTCCACAAACCGGCTCTTCTCTTTTTCGCTGTTTTCTACGAAGAAAAGATGAGCCACCCTGGCCCCGCCCAGAAGCTGTTTCAGGTAATACCTGTAGCTTTTTTCCCGGTCCTGGTAGGTGGGAAGTTTCAGTACCTGTCTCACCAGGTGGGGCAGGAGAGAGTCAACCTTGCCTGTTCCCGGGATGACATCCTCGTTCAGGTCCAGAATATAAACCTCATCAAACTTCAGTCCGCGGGTTTCCCAGAACCCCAGCACCTGCAACCCGTGCAGAGGGGTGCCGGGAAAACTTACCCGGGCGGAAGCCATGATCTGCCGGAAAAGGTTGAAATAGCTATTGCGGTTTTCAAAACGGCTGGAGGAGAGCAGGCAGTTTTTCAGGTTTTCAAACTGCTCGAAAAAAGCCCCGGCATAAGGTTCAAAGAAAAGATGAAGCCGGGCTGTGCTGCGCTCAACCAGGAAATTCAGCAGAGCTATCAGCTTGGTGGCAAAATCGCCGATACTCTCGATGTGGAAGAAAGGTTCGATCGTCTGACGGTGAACTGTCTGCAGATGCAGAATGAATTCGGGAGGTTCAGGCGCCGCTGTGGTCCGGGCGTATTCTTCCAGTTTTATCCGGAGGTCCGGGTCGGAGGCGATTTCTTCCAGCGACCAGAAAAGGGTTCCTCTTTTGTTGTTGAGCACTTCCTGGATCGAATGAAACAGTATGCGGGTGAGTTCAGCGCTTCCGTACGGCTCCGGGAAATATATGTTTTTGGTGTAAGGGTGCAGCACGAAGTCCAGATAATGGGGGGCGTAAAGGCGATTCTGCTCGTCGGCCGACTGGATAAGGTTAAAAAGGCAATCAAAGAAGTTGTAAAGAGGAGTGCGGGTAAGAGGGTAACCCAGAGAAATATTGTAAGCTTCCTCCGGCAGAGAGCTCAGCGTTTGCTGGTGAAGCGGGATGAGAGTTTCCAGCGCCGGCAGGACGATTACCTGTTTTTCCGTCAACTGCCCGGGTTTATCGAGTTTTTCAGCCAGAAGATGGTTGAGAGCGAAAAGCTGCCCGTGAGAGTCAGGGCTCAGGTAAAAATGAAGTTCAGGTTCGATACAGGTGTCGCCGGTTTCCGGAATGATTCTTTCCGCTTCTCTCAGGTCCAGGTCGAGCTTTCTGGCCAGCTCCTCCAGTCCCGGACCTTCCAGCAGGTACAGGGATGAGTTTTGAGCTTCCAGAATTTTTTTAACAAGCAAGGCCTCTCCGGCACTCAGAAGGAAAAACCCCGCCAGTATCACCCGGTCATGATTTTCCAGAAATTCTGGTTTCAGGACCTCAAGAACCCTGACCAGACGGCTGGCCGGAGTCGAGAGCTTTTCCGCTTCCAGCTGCCGGTAAAAGTTTTCGTAGAAAAAAGAAACTTTCTGCAGACGATGCTTCGTCTGCTCGGGCAGGTTATGGCCGGCGAGAGAGTCGATCATCAGGAAACTTTCTTTTTTCGCCAGTCCGCTCTTGAGCTCTTCCAGATCCTGATAGAGTTTAAGTCCGAGCGGGAAAAATTCATCCAGCGAGAGGAAGGCCTGGCCTCCGAGTGGTTCAGGGTGTGAGCAGTGAAGCTGATAAAGAATGGAAACAGCGTCGATGGGGGCAGCCGGTCGATCATCCCGGAGACCGATTTCGAGATAAAGATTATCAATGAATTCTTCTATCGACTGGATGGTCGGAGGAGAATATCCCTTTCCCAGCCTTCCGGCTATGATTTTCCTCAGGTAATAACCGGGCCTTTTTTCCGGGAAAACAATCCTGGTGCTGGAAAAATCAGCGGTTGAAGAAAGCAGTTTATCGGCCAGAATTTGCGGCAGGTCGGTACCGGGAGAAAGGATGTAGAGCTTCATGAGATTCTTTCCACCTCTTTAAGGTCATAGTACATCAGAAGTCCTTCCACCGTCCGGGCAGGATAGATCTGCGAGATGATTTCTACATAACGCCGGAGCTGCTGCACATGGGATTCTTTATTTTCGGAGTCCTTACGGCCAGCCTTGAAATCGATGACGGTCACCCGTTCCGGGTCGATGACCAGGCGGTCGGCGCGGAAAAGCCGGCCGCTGGCATCCACCAGCTCTGTTTCCCGCCTTATGGTTCTTCCCGGTCGGGGAAGAAAATAACAGGCCACTTCCGGCCGGGATAAAAATTCTTCCACGGTTCTGGCCGCTTCCTGAAGTTCTTCCGGAGAGAACTCTGCTGCCCAGCTTCCTGAGATTATGTCAGTAATAAGAGTTTTTACCTCTTCCTCGAGATATTCTATCGAAGCCAGCAGGCGGTGAATCAGCTGGCCCCGCTTTTTTTCGTAGTAATTGAATGGCCTCCGTGGAGAGGCGGGCGAAAACTCAGGCACCGGCAGGAAGCGGAGGTCGGTCAGATTTTGAAGATGAGGCGTTTTCATCACCCTTCGGGGCCTGGTTGTGGCCGAAGCTAACCTGACCGGAGCCCGGCAGTTAAGAACCGATTCCAGAAAGTTGAAGGGGTATTCATTCGTTTTTTTGACACCGATGACATAAAGTTCTTCCCGCGCTCTGGTGAGAGCTACATAAAGTATGTTCAATTTGTTTACTCTCTCCCTCTGCCGGTAGCTTTCGTAAGCTTCCTTCAGGTCAGGATGGGCGGCGGCCGTGCTGGCGTTCAATTTCAGTATTTCCACTTCTTTCGGGCCTTTGAGTTTTCCTTCTCTTTCCGGATGAGTTTCTCTCAGGTAAAAGGTTTCCGGTCTGATGCGATCGCGGTAAAGCAGGAGTATGACCACCGGAAAGCCCAGTCCTTTGGCTTTATGGATGGTCATCAACCTGACTGCATCGATGCTTTCCGGAATATCTATGGTCCAGACATTCTGCTCGTCGGTATCATCTGCTGAAAATTTGATAAAATCGCGCAGGTTGCTTTTCCCCTGACCTTCAAAATTCTTGATGACCTCGAGCAATTTGATGAGGGAGCCTTCTTCCTGAGGGAAAAGTTCAAGCGGCCTGAAGACGCTGTAAAACCGAGTTACCAGGTCGTAAAGCGGTAGATAGCCCACTGTCTTGAAAAAGTTTTCGAAGTAGGATTCCCAGATCAGAGGGAATTTCTGGCGGAAGGAAATGTAAAGAGCGGAATCAGCGGAAAGCCGGTGGTCAATTATAAATTCATGAAATTCTTCGGTTCTGACCTGAAAACCGTCGCGACGGAGTCTTTCCTGAAAAAGCTGACCGCAGAGGAAAACTGCCAGGTTAAGTTCATCCAGAGGATAATCGAGGAATTGCAGGAAAGCCAGGATTTCTCTTATCACCGGCCGGCTTCTGATATCCAGGGCAGAGTAGGGGACGAAGGGTATCCCCAGTTCATTGAGCCAGACCGCAGCCTGCTTGATGTTGTCATTTTCGTAAGCCAGAACGGCAATGTCCGAATAGTTGTAGCCTCGCCGGTGAAGGTCCAGGATTAATTCCTGAACTTCCCTTTTTTCTGGCGATTCCGAGTCCTCCTGATTCCGGTCGCTGTCATCATTTTCGGTTTCTGTGGTTTCTTCCTGCATTTTTTTCAGATCCAGCAGGTTGATTTCGACATATCCCTGAGAACCGGCCAGGGCCGGAGAAGGCAGACATTGAAAATCGTCCAGAAAGCTCTGGCTGCCAGCCTGCTTCCACAGTTCAGCTTCGGGCCATTTTTTACCCTCTGGCCTCAGATTTCTGATTCCTTCCGGGAATATTTTGCTGACCCATTCGAGAACTTCTTTCCGGCTCCGCCAGTTTTCCTGGAGTTCCGAGATACGTGGTTCGACTGAGGCGAAGCCGTCGGTTTTCAGAATCAGGTTGACCATGATGCGGTAATCGGCGTCACGGAATCCATAGATCGCCTGTTTGGTATCGCCCACCAGGAAAAGGCTGCCTCCCTGGGAGAGCGCGTTTTCCACCAGAGGATAGAGATTCTGCCACTGGAGAGGGGAAGTGTCCTGAAACTCGTCGATCAGGTAATGGTAGATTTCAGAGCCAAGGCTGAAATAAACGTCAGGAACGACTCCTTCATCCAGATAGTTTGCCAGGTGACAGTGGATGTCCTCCAGGAATACCAGGCCCCGCTCTCTCTTCGTCTGGTTCAAAATTTCCAGAAACTGATCATATATTTTAAGATGAGGCTGGAAGAAGGTTCGCGCCTGAACCTCCCGGTATTTATCTATTATGTCTTTTATTTCTTTCAGCTCGCCGTGTATTTCTGGATCAAGGTTATGGCGGTTTATGATCTTAAAATCGTAATCCAGCCAGTCGCCCGGACGGTTTTTGTTGACATAGTTCCACAGCCTGGAGTTTTTTGGGATGGAAGAAGCGGTTTTCAGTTTAAGGTTCAAATTTTCCAGGCTTTTCGTGAATTCTTTCTCCAGTTTTTTCAGCTGCTGGTTAAGGGCTTTCAGGTCATGATGCACTGCCCGCCGGTTAGCTCCGGCCAGCTTCTTGTTCAGGTCCAGAAAAAAACTCTCCAGCTCCCCGGCCGGGTCCCAGATGTAAGCTTCATCCGAAACTCGCATCTCTTTCAGATGACGGCAGATTTCCAGGAAAAGCTGACTCTCCGGCTGGCCGGGGCGAACCTTTTTCATGAGTCGGGAAAAGGCGTAGGCTATCACCGGTCTGGTTTCCAGAGTAATCTCAACCGCGGGGTTGATGCCGAGCTCAACGGCCGAAGCTTTGAAAATGCTGGTCATAAAGCTGTCGATGGTAGTTACCTGAAAATCGCTGTAGTTCTTCAGGATTTTGTTCAGGATTTCTTCCGCGCGGCTTTTGAGCCTTTCTTTTTCCACAGAGACCAGTTTCAGAATGGCCTGCAGGTCCCGGTCTTCTGTCTCTGTGCTGGCCAGAAAATAACATTTCTTAAGCCAGCTGATAATCCTTTCCTTCATTTCCCGGGTGGCATTTCGGGTGAAGGTAATGGCCAGAATTTGATTCGGTTCGTTGTGTTTGACCCTTTCGGAGAGCAGAAACTGGGTAAAACGCAGGGTAAGAGCCCGGGTCTTGCCTGTTCCGGCCGAGGCCTTAAGAATTACAAACTCGGGAAAAATCAGCTCCCGGTCTGATGGTAATATATTATTTTCTGCCATTATTTATATTTTAATTGAAAACGCACTGCCAGAAAGTATTTTCTGTCGGCTGAAAAAAAACTTATTTGCCTCTGAGCACGTTGAAAAAAGCAAACAGGGAAAAAGCCAGGAGCACGGCTCCCAGAACACGGAGTAGTTTTTTGAATGTGCTTTCCTGAATTTTTGCCTGGTAGTGCGAAACAATTCTCACCAGGAAAAAGTACCAGACAAGAGCTCCCAGTCCACAGGAAGCGGCAAAAAAAGCACCCGGCCAGAAACCTTCTTTGAGCAACCCGTGGGCGGTGACAAAACCGGCCACTCCAAACCAGAAAGCATAAAGCGAGGGATTTGCCACGTAAAGGAGAAGCACTCCCAGGAGAGGCCTTGGACTTCTGATGATTTCCGCCTCTTTCTCCCGGACCTGAAACTTAAATATCTTGGCGTCATAAAAAAGCTTGAGACCTAGCAAGAGGAGGACCAGTCCGGCCAGAATTTTCAGATAAAAACTGTAATCGTTTATGTTTACTGATATATGGAAAAACCCGAAAAGAGCTATCAGACAGTAAGTAAAGTCCAGAAAGGCTGTGGTCAACCCGGCCATCATCCCGTGGAAGAAGTCCCTTTTTAGGGTTTGGGAAATTATGTAAATATTGACCGGACCCACAGGCACAGCTGCCAGGAACCCGATTAAAAAGCCAATGACGATAAACATCAGAACACCAGAGTCGGCAAAGAATTAGCATATAAAATACCTTAAAAAGCTGGTCTGTTCAAGAAAGGAAATTAAGCAGTGAGATTTATTCTGAATTTTTTCTGACGGTCCCCGTTCCGATACAGGCGGCTGAGGCTCTGGCCAGGTTGCCCGGAAATATGATCACATCTTTGGTATGGTGGTTTCAGTGGAATCCTCTTCCAGGTCGCTTTCAATCCCTAGCAGTTTAGCGATTCCTTCGTAAACCATTTTCAGAGATTTTTTCTGTTCCTGAAGTTGAGCCAGCGTCTGCCTCACCCTCTGCAGTTCCTTTTCCACTTCGCTGTCGATGGCTGCCAGTTGAGCTCTCACATCTTCCAGAGTTTTTTTGTAAAGTTCTTCTTGTTCTTTTGAGAGGCTCATCTTCTCGTCTCCTTTTTGACCCTCTTTTATTAACTCAGGCCGAAGCCGATAGCTATTGGCTTCCAGACTCTTACTTTAACACCATTTTTCTCCGCTGGCAAGAACTTCCATTTTTTTACGGCGTTTATGGCTTCTTTTTCAAGAGCTACGGAGCCTTTAATGCCTCTGATCACTCTGGCTTCCAGAACATCGCCATTTTCCGAAATGAGCACGTTCAGCAGCACCTGACCTTTAATTCCGAGCCGGCGGTCTGCTTCCGGATAGACCGGTTCGACTGATTTCAACACCCTGGGCTCCACATCAACCATGTTCAGCGGGACAAGGTCTCCAGGTTTAATATCCTGCACCGGAATGGTCACTTTAGGTTCAGCTTCATTCTTCTGGCCAGAAGCTTCGGCTTCTTCAGTGACGGTCGTGTTTCCTTCGTCACGCACGGGCGGTTCAGTCTGTACAGGTGAATCGGTAGGCTCTGTCCGGCTTGACTGCGGAACGTTGATGGCGGCCAGCGAGGTTTTTCGTTCGGGAATCAGCGGTGCGGCCACTGATTCGCCGGTTCTTCCAGACTGAGCAGTTGAGGCACTTCTGACATTCTGGGTTCTTACTTCTGATGTTCCCTTCTGAGCCTTAAAAGCTGCCATCTGCTGTTCGATTTCTTTTTGAATCTCTTCTTCGGATTTCTGGCTTCTGACAGGTTCCGGATTGCCTGTCTGCATGGCAGCCACCTGCTGGCTGGCCTGCGGGCTGAAGCTCGGGGCTTCTTTTTTCTTAAGGCTGAGGGAAGCTACCACCGCGGCTACGGCCAGAAGAGCGGCTGCCAGTCCGATATACTTTCCGGCGCTGCTTTTCTTCTCTTTCTTTTCTTCCTCTTCTTGGGTTTCTACGATCCCTTTGAAGGGATTTATGGCAGGAGCTGTCGGTCTTGTAAGTATCTCTGACGGACTGGTCTCTTCCACATTTGAAGTTTTCTTTGTTTCGGTCTCCTTTTTCGTCAGAGGGGGAGTTGCCGGCTCTCTGGAGACTTCCGGTTTCCCTGGTTCGATTTTATGGACTGGGCCGGTTGCGCTTAAAGTCTCTTTCTTACCGGCAAGGCTTTCCAGAATCACATCATCAACCTGGGCTTTTGGCCTCGGGGGTTCCACCGGTCTGGAAACAGGCTTTTCTTTTTCTGTTCTGGCTGCTCTGGAAACGACCTGGTCCTTTTTCTCCGCAGCTTGAGTGTCGACAATGAGGTCTTTAAGCTTGGATTTGAGAATCAGGTCCACTTCGTCTTCTTTCTTATCAGCCGGTGAAGCAGCTGGCCTGGGCGGGATATTCGTCTTGGCAGCCGGTGCAGTCCTGGCTTTCGCGGTTGTTTTTTTCTCTTCATCTATAGAAAGCGCTTTTTTCAGAAGCTGGTCAAGGTCTTCTTCTGCCGCTGCGGTCGCTGTTACCTTTCTTACCTCCGGTTTCCCTATGAGTTCGTAAATTTTATTCAGCAAAGCTTCCAGGTTGAGCGGTTTCTCGAAATAGCCGGAAGCTCCGAGGTTTCTGAGAGCTTCGGTCTTGTAGACAGAATCTTTGTAGATACCGGTGACAATGATAACCGGTGCTTTTTTCGTTGGATGGGAAGTTATCCGGGAACACAGCTCAAAGCCATGAAATTTAGGCAGCATGGCTTCCATGATGACCAGGTCCGGATGGACTTCAGAGAACTTCTCAAAACCGGAAAGGCCGTCGTTGGCGGTGTGGATCTCGTAGCCTTCCCCAGCCAGCGTACCGGATAGAAATTTAAGGAATTCCTGGTCATAATCGATCAGCAAAATTTTCTTTTTAGCCATGTTCTCAACCTCTCATTAAATTTAACCCGCAACAGGGTTATCGCCAGCGCATCCTATCTATCTCATGAAGGGAAATCATCTTCAATCACCCTTAGGGGTGAAAATCTGGATGAAATTTCCCCTCTGCCCATAGTTATATTTTTTTATCACAGGGATGACTCCAGTTCAACCGTTAAATTGTAAATTTTTACCCTGTTTATAGCTCCAGAAATACGGTTATCCCGTATACCTGACGTTCGCCTGAGGCCGCTGATTTTTTCCAATTTGATATCTTCAGGTGTGAGGAAAAGAAAAATATATGGTAATTTCAGACTCGGGAGGGGTTGTGTACTTGAGCTGTTATATCCTGAAAATCAGCTTTGCAGCCACACAGTATTTTATTCCCGAGGGTTCTGACCATTCCAGCTCCTGATCTTTTCTTCCACCAGTATCTGGAGAATCTCAAGCTCTTCATCCTCGAACCAGATCAGCTGACAGTTGTAACACTTGTAAACGGGCATCAGGTAAAAATAATTGAAAGGCCGCAGGATAAACTGCAGGCCGCACCCGGGACAGAGGGCCGGTGGCTTTTCTTTAACCAAAGGTATTTTCAGGTCCGCTTTTAACAGGGCTTCTTGATAATCCAGAGCTTTTTGTTTCAACCTCTCCGGAAAAGAGAGCTCCTTCCTGGCAAAAATCTTCTCCAGATGATTAAAGCTCACCAGTTTTCCCCGGCAGCCGGGGCATTTTTTAATTTTCACTCCTTCATAGAAGGATTCTTCCAGCTCTGTAAGGCAAAAAGGACATCTGTTTTTCAGATTCGGGTCGATCGGCTGTTTCTTCATCTGGCGGTAGAGAGCAAACCTGACCTGAGGAAAGCTTCTGGCCGGACCCTCGAGGTTTTCTTTCAGGTTTTTTACCCTTAGAGCCGGAGTGAAGAAGGGAAGTGTTATAAGCTCTCCCAGAAGATAGGGGCCATTCCAGGTTCCGCCGGACTCGCGGACGAGCCAGACCCGGTCTTTTTCCAGAGCTTCTCTGGCCTGAAGCTGGAGTTTTTTGAGTTTCTCGCCATACTCAGTCGGCAGGTCGTCAGCGGAAGTATATTTAAGGCGCAATTTTTCCCTGTTTGCTTCCTGCTTTCTTACATCATCGATTACATCTTTCAGTTCCCGATGAGCCATGGCGGCCAGGTTTTTCAGTCTGATGGTTAGTGGGGGGTGGGTGTTGAACAATTTATCCCATACGGTTTCCTTTATCTCCCGGGAATCAGGAGGTACGAGGAAAAGAGGGGTGAAAAGGCTGCTCTCTCCGAGAAAAGAATTTGTCAGATGTGCTTTGTAGATAATCCTGGCTAAAGCCATCGGATCCCGACCGAGTTCCACTGCCGTGGCATCGGCCAGCATCTCCCGTTTCTGGCTCAAAAAAGTGATGAATAGTTTCAGGATAGCGTAGGAAAAAATACCAGCCAGGTAAACCAGAGGCTGAACCGGAGAAGTTCCTCTATCAGGTCTTTTCAGGCTGTCCTCGCTCAGGTCTCGTTCTTTTTCCAGGGAATCTATCAATTTTTCGTAGAAACTGGCTATCGAGCAGACCAGCGTCAGCAGGAAAGTGTCATTGCTGAGGATATGAGCGGTTTCATGGGCCACTACCGCCTGGAGCTCATCCCGGCTGGCTTCCCCCAGAAGACCTTCAGTTATGACAATTGCTGGTTTCCCGTCACGATCGATAAGTGACAGGGAATTGATATTGACCGTAGGAATAATATAACCGCGGAGTTCCGACAATCCCGAAGAAATTTTCATTTCTTCCAGAATGTTCAGAAAAGTCAGATGATAGCGGTCTTCAGGGTCGGGAGTGCAGGCTCTCAGGCTTTTAAGTATGTATTGCGAGCCGTTCTGTCTGGCACTTATAAAATTAGCCAGGGTCAGAGCAAAAGAAACAAAAGTAAGGATGATGATATATGTTTTAAAAAAACTGGCCGCGAGAAAATTGAATCCCGGGAATAATAATCCGGCTGAGAAAAGAATGGCCGCGGAAATAAGCCCTGTGGATAAAAAGTAAAAAACAAGAAGCGCCGTGAAAATTATGGCAGAAAGGATTTTCTGTTTTCTCTGGATTTCCCAGAAGGAAGGTGGGGGAGCTTTTCTCTCTGACATTTCTCAGAAAATTTTATAATTAAAAGCCGGGAAAATAAAGAGTAATGACTGAATGTATTTTTTGAATTAAATTGTCTGTCAGGAGTCTTGATAAAAAAAAGGGGAGGTCCGCAGACCTCCCCTTTTTCCCTTTTTCCTCTTTAGAAAGAGTATCTGGCTCCAACCCGGAAGACTCTCGGATCTGTGAGCGAGGTCATTTCTCCAAACTGCACTCTCTGGTTGTTGATGGTGGTGTAAGAGCTTGATGTGGTATAGACACCGGTAGGAATAGCCACGTTGGTTACGTTAAATACGTCGCAAAAGACGCCAATCTGACCGAAGCGGAAGGGCAATCTGAAGGTTTTTTCAACTCTGAGGTCGAGTAAAGTCAGCCAGGGCAGGCTGCGTTTTCCGCGCGGTTCAGCGTAAATGGTGACGTTACCCTGCCAGAGTGAAAGCCCCAGATCCTGGCTCCGGATGGTTCTGGCGTAACGCTGACCATCGAGTGCCCGGTAATATCCGCTTATCATAATTCCCCAGGGACCCTGCCACATGAACTGGACTTTGAACTGATTTCTGCGTTCATATCCGAAATTGCCCATGGCAAAAATATGAGCATTCGGATTGTTGAAATAGCCCTCGCCTGACCAGCTGTCGTCAAAGTCGGTGCCGATGAGTCCGCGGGATTTCTGCCAGACATAAGAGACTATGGCTGACCAGCGGTGAGAGAACCTTTTATTCAGGGTTACCTCAACACCATCATAATCTCTTTTGGCACCGGGAGGGTTGGTCACAAAGGTGCTAGCCGGGGTGGCACCATTATCAGTCCTGTCCCAGAAGGTAACGGTCTGATTATTGTATGGATCGGTGGTGGTCACAGGAGCATAAATTGTCCAGACCATCGGGTCAAAAATAGCATCGTGACCTTTAACTTGATACAGAGCTTTATAGAAATTGTAGTTCATGGCGTTCAGGTCTACATCTTCAATCAGATTTCGGTCCCACTTGTGGATATAGCGAACAGATAGTCTGGTATCGGTCAGAATTTCTCTTTCAAGTCCAATTATAAATTCGTCAAGGTAAGGTGATTTAAGGTCGGGATCCATCTGGGCACTCGCTGTAGCACTGAAGTTGTACATGAGCCGGCTGGGATCCGGAACAAGTTTTCCGGTTTCTGGATCACGCATGTACTTTACTCTCCAGGAAATGAAGCTGTTGGGGTTAACCGTCACGAACCACTGCATGATGTTGGCAATGTAGTAGCGGCAGAAGCTGGTTTTCAAAGCAGTTTTGCCGTCGCCCGTAAGATCAATGGCCGCTCCCAGTCTGGGAGCAAGAGTGTTCCAGATTAAAGGCTTGAAAGCTGTGGTCATGCGGGGATCATAAATAATGCCGCTTCCAGCGGGATATTCAACTGGAGTTCTTTCCTGCCCCTGTTTCGGGATGATACCTTCCTGACGATCAAAGCGGAAGCCGATATTAAATGTTATTCTTGAAGAGGGAGACCAGGTATCCTGAATGAAAGCACCGTAAACTATTTTTCGGTCTTTTCTGGTGAAGTCCTGGTAGTTGGTCATATAAGGATAGGTGGTGCCCACCACATTGTACTGTAGAATCTGTTCCAGGGTGTAAGGAACCGATGTTCCCTGCGGAGGAGTGGTCGGCATCTGGACATAGAAGAACGGACCGTAACCGAATTCATCCCGATTGTGTCTTCTGTAACGGCTGTCCCAGGAATATTCAAATTCAAGACCGCCCTTGAATTCGTGACGGCCGAAGAAATCGTCTACAAAATAGGTGGTGTCAGTGAGCGCCTGGAATCTGTCTCTTGAATAAATATCATCATATCCATAGCTTCCATAGTAGTACCGGGTTCTGGTGTCATATATCCTGACCATTTCATTCTTCGCCATAAGGTTCAGGTGATAGTTCATATAGGCGGCTTTCAGGTTTGAATAAACGTTGGAGTTGAAGAAATGGGTTAACTGGAAATTGTAAACGTAAATTGGAGTGGTCTGCTTCCAGGTGGTATCGACGGATTGATAGGCACTGGCACCTCGGTGGTTGCGGATATAGTCGGAGAAATTGAAAGAAAGAACGATCCTGTCCTTCTTGGTGGCTTGAATGGTCAGCTTGGCAAAGGGCATCGGCCGTTTATAATCAAGGGGCACCTGCGCGGGCTGATCATAAGGATATCCTAGTGAGAATTCCTGAGTTTTCTGCAGCGAGGCGTTGACGAAAAACCAGATCCTGTCTTTAATTATCGGGCCGCCCAGGTTGAAAGCAGGTTCATAGTCATAGTCAAAACCGCCGGTCTGGCCCTCGAATATCGTGCCCTTGGTGTTAGTGCTCTGCATGTCTTTATTACGGTAGAAGAAGCTGACCATTCCGCTGAATTTATTACCACCTGAGCGGGTTACCACATTGACTACACCTCCCCGGACGCTGCCATACTCAGCCGGAAGACCTCCTGTCTGGATTGAGAGCTCTTCCATAACATCCATCCCGAAAGTACCAGCCTGGGTTCCGGTCACCGGGTCGGTAATATTAACACCATCAATATTATAAGTATTGTCTCTTTCAGAGCTTCCATGGACGGTGGATGAGGTGACACCAGGAGCCATATTGAAAAAGGCGCCCAGGTTTCTGGCAGCCGGCAGGTTCTGAAGAATTTCTCTCGTGAGGCTGGCCGTCATGCTGGTTCTCTGAATGTCTACCGTGGGAGCCTGACCGGTGACCACAATGCTCTCTTCCAGAGCTGATTGCTCAAGGGTTACGTCTAAGGTGGTGGTTATACCGACGTTCACCTTGATACCTTCACGAATGAGCGTCTTGAAACCCTCAAGTTTGAAGGTTACAGTGTAATCGCCGGGAGGCAGTGCCGGAAAACGCCAGTGCCCCCTTTCATTGCTGACGGTTTCCATGGTCGGAAGAATGAGCGCAGGCGATTTGATAGATACCGTAACTCCAGGCAGAGGATTTCTGTCCTGATCATAAACCGTACCATTCAGGGTGCCGGTCTGGGTTATCTGGGCGGCTAAAGGAAATGCTAAGATTAATATAGCCGCTAAGATTAAACGTCCTTTTTTCATCCTTTTTCCTCCTTCCTTATTAACTTAATTTGCCTGACAAAGACCTTAACAATTAGTTTTTTCCTTTTGCTTATCACCTCCTTCCTTGAAATTTATTAATTTCCCTCTTGATATTGAGCAATTTTTGTGCCAGAAAAATCAGTTATTTAAATGCCTAAAAATAAATAAGTTATAGGAAATTCAGGAGGTTTCAGGCTTAAAAATGATTCAGAATGATGAATTTTAATCCAAAATTTTGAATCTATTCTAAGGTGTTTTAAGAATAAGGGATAAATTTCTTAAAGTTCCAGGAGGTCTGTTCCTGCATTGCCCTGAAATCATTTACAGTGCTTTGCTTGTTTTCCAGATCTGGCCATTTCCATTCCTTAAGATTTTCTTATAAGGTTTGCTTCCGACTTATTCCTTGCGGTTGCTGTCACGCTGGGTTAATATAAACAGGTGCGCCCGTAGCTCAGCTGGATAGAGCGAAGGACTTCGAATCCTGAGGTCGGGAGTTCGAATCTCCCCGGGCGCGTTTCTTTTTTGAGAAGGCCCTCTGGTTAAATAACAATATACGCCTCTTATTCTGTTGGATATTTCCGGTAACAAAATTTGACATATTAACTGGCGGGATTTATATTCAAAGAGGGGAAATGGAAAAAACAGGAACAGCCAAATATTTTCTCTCTCCAGTATCCAGAAAGCTGGTGGAGATTATTGAGAAGAGCGCTGATGAATTAACCAGAGCTTATCTTCAGGAAGTAAAAAAGAATCCCAAGATGCCTACCTATCGCTCTTTTCCGGAAAAGGAAGTTTATGACCGTGCCTATCTGGTTTACAGCCAGCTTGGCCGCTGGATATCTTTCGAACTGGACTCGGAAGAAATTAAGTGCTACTGGACGGAATTGGGGAAGAAG